>JAGOME010000037.1 GCA_017993715.1 Phycicoccus sp. | reverse complement strand
CGGTTGGGGTGGTCGGGGCGGGGTCCGGTCATCGGATTGGCCATGGCGAGCCTGGACCGCCAACTCAGCGACGGCCGTTGCCGCGACTGCGGCAAGGTCGGCGAGGCGTTCGAGAGTCTCCGGACTCATGGTGCGGACCAGATCGACCGTGCGGCACAGTGGGCACCAGGTGCAGGTAGAGCCCGGCGGGTGAACGGCAGGCTGCTCGCCATCCTGGGCGCCCGCCGCAGGTGTGGGCGCGGCACCTGGCGTGTCGTCGGGCGGTGGCTCGTCGCTGGCCCGGCCGGTGGGGTCCCCGTGCTCCCGTAGGGCGCGCAGGAACAGCGCGGCTTCCTGGGCGACCGAGCCCACGGCCGCATCCAGGCTGGGAGGCGACGCGTCAGACCGAGCCGCCGAGGGTGGCGACTGCTCAGCGGGTTCGGGATCCATGTCAGCCACGGGGCCACTCCTGCGCATTGCGGACGAATCTGACTTTGAGCTCGCCATGCCCGACGGACGCCGTCTGGACCGTGCACCGACGCAGCACGGATGGCAGCGCCAGCACTCGCCGGTCCATGCCCACTGAGACCACGAGATCGTCGTCACGGCGCACGACACCGACGTCGGGCGATCGGGTGTGGGGCACGGCCAGGCGCAGGACGAAATCGTCCCCGTCGGCATGCACCCGCAGATTGTGGTGCGGGACCGGCTCCAGCAGGTCATGGTGGGCGCCGGCGACCAGGGTCCGATCGGCCCACAGGCTCGCAAGGGCGGCCATGCCGATGGGCTCGGCGGCGGCATACGGGACCGCCGTCACGGGCAGATCCGGGAAGGACGCGAGCACGTGCTGCATGCCGTCGTGCTGAGCCTGGCTCCAGGCGGCGCGCCAGGCGTCACCGTCATTCGGGAAGATCCGGTTGACGACGATCCCGTCGACGGCATACCCGTGCAGGGCCAAGGAGGTGTGCAGTCGGCGCGCCTCGGCGAGCACCATGCGTTCGGGGGTGAGGACGATGCGCACGCTGGTCTGAGGTGAGGTGAGGATGTCCCGGACGGAGGTCATTCGCGTGCGCCACTCCTGGATGACCGCTAGGACCTCTGCCGAGGGGGGAGCCACGCCGGCCGCCTGGACCGCGGCTGGCCGCAGCACCGTGAGCAGGCGCCGCTGCGCCGGCAACAACCGCTCCAGGTGCCAGGCGAGCAACTCCGGCAATGCCAGGAGGCGCAGTGTCTCGGCCGTGGGGGCGCAGTCGACGACGATGACGTCGTAGTGGCCCTGCTCGACGTGCGCCGCGAGGGCCAGCAGGGCGGCGATGTCCTCGGCGCCCGGAAGAGCGGTCAGCTCGTCGGCAACGACCGGATCGACGTCCAGCCCCGCAAGGATGGTCAAAAGCCAGCCCTGGATTACTCCCCAGTCCGCGCCGACTTCGGTGCGGGCGCCGACGGCTTGGGCCTCCAGCAGACCGTCGACGACGACCGTGTCAGCGAAGTGCGCGGAGGTCACGACGGGTGTGGCCAGAACGTCGCCGACGCTGTGCGCCGCGTCGGTCGACATCAGCAGGGTGCGCTGGCCGCTCCGGGCGGAATCCACGGCCAAGGCCGCGGCGGTCGTCGACTTGCCGACCCCGCCTTTGCCGGTGACCAGAACAACCCGCGGGCCGGTGGCCTGCGGAGGTGGTGGGGCAGTGGCAGCGATGGTCGTCAATCCCGACAGCGGGTTAGGCGCCCATGCTCTCGGAGCGCTTCTTCAGCTCCTTGAGCGCGGTGTCGATGATGACCTTCTCCGCCTTGCGCTTGAGCATCCCGATGATCGGGATCTTCAGATCGACGGTGAGGGTGTAGTCGACGCGCGTGCCCGATCCGGACCCCGTGAGGGTATAGGACCCGCTGAGCTGCTTGAGCACGCTGGCTCGCACGAGGGACCAGGACACAACCCCGGTGCCGTCCTCGGCGATCTGGTCCCAGTCGTACACCAGGACGTAGGTGTCCTTGATGGCGCCGGCATCGATCGTGAACTCGACCTGGTCGGCCCAGCCATCGCCGTCCTCGGTCAACACGTCGGCCTGGCTGATCTGCTCAGCCCACTGCGGGTACGCCGCGAAGTCGGCAATGATGTCGAGCACCGTGGCGGGGTCAGCCGCGATATCGATACTGGACTGGGTGCTGTCGGCCATGGCGCGAACACTACCGCCGGCCACACCTAGACTGATCCAAGCGTCCGAGCGGGTCTATCTCGCCTGTCGGACATCCACCACCACTTTCAGGGGAGAGCCTGCGTGCACGAGATCGCCACCGCCGTCCTCGCACCGTCGACGACCAAGGGCACGCTGGCCGATCTGCCGGCACGCAATGCCGCCGAGGACCCCCAGGGATTGGGTTTCCGGGTCCGTGAGGGGGACAGCTGGACCGGACGGTCCTGGCGGGAGTTCGCCGACGAGGTCACCGACCTCGCCAAGGGTTTTGTCGCCGCCGGGATCACGCCGGGCGCCGTCGTCGGCATTCTCGCCACGACCCGGTATGAGTGGACTCTGGTCGACTTCGCCTTGTGGACCGCCGGCGCTGTCCCCGTGCCGATCTACGAGACCTCCTCCACCGATCAGATCGAGTGGATCCTCGGCGACGCTGGCGCCGTGGCGGTCGTCGTCGAAGCCGCCAAGCACCGCGAGGCCGTGGAGAGCGTCCGAGGCGGACTGCCGGGCCTGACCCAGGTGTGGTCGATCGACGCGGGCGACCTCAGTGCGTTGGTCACCGAGGGCTCCGAGGTCAGCGAGGACGCCTTGGCCCTGGCCCACGGCGGCCAGGACCGGACGAGCCTGGCAACGATCATCTACACCTCGGGCACGACGGGTCGCCCTAAGGGTGTCGAGCTCACCCACGGCAACTTCCTCGATCTGGCCGAGAATGCCGCGGATCGGATCGCGAGCGTCGTGCGAGCCGACGACGCCTCCACGCTGCTGTTTCTCCCGCTCGCCCACGTGTTCGCGCGGTTCATCCAGGTGCTGTGCTTTGAGGGTCGCGTCGTGATGGGGCACTCGGCTGACATCAAGCACCTCCTCGCCGACTTCGCCGCCTTCCAGCCGACCTTCGTGCTGGCCGTGCCCCGCGTCTTCGAGAAGATCTACAACTCCGCCGAGGCCAAGGCTGTGGCCGACGGCAAGGGCAAGGTCTTCGCGACCGCCGCCGAGACCGCCATTGCCTGGTCGGAGGCCATCGACGCCGGCGGCCCGTCGCTCACCCTCAAGGCTAAGCACGCCCTCTTTGATCGCCTCGTCTTCGGGCGCCTGCGGGCCGCCATGGGCGGCAAAATCCGGTATGCGGTATCCGGTGGAGCCCCGCTGGGGACCCGGCTCGGCCACTTCTACCGCGGCATCGGGGTGACGATCCTCGAGGGCTACGGGCTGACCGAGACGACCGCCCCGGCGACGGTCAACCTGCCGGACCGCCTGGCCATCGGCACCGTGGGCCCACCACTGCCGGGAGTGGGCGTTCGGATCGAGGAGGACGGCGAGATCCTGCTGCGCGGCGTCGGCACCTTCCGGGGATACCACGACAACCTGACCGCGACGGCAGAGGCCATCGTCGACGGGTGGTTCCACACCGGTGACATCGGCGTCCTGGACGCCGACGGCAACCTGAAGATCACCGGGCGCAAGAAGGAGATCCTGGTGACGGCGGGCGGCAAGAACGTCGCCCCTGCCGTGCTGGAGGATCGGCTGCGGGCTCATCCCCTGATCTCCCAGTGCATTGTCGTCGGCGACGGCCAACCCTTCATCGCCGCCTTGGTGACTCTCGACGCCGACATGCTGCCGGGTTGGGCCGCTGCCCACGGCCTCGCGGGCCTGACGGTGGAGTCGGCCCGCCGCAACGCCGCTGTGCGGGAGGAGATCCAGCGGGCCGTCGATGACGCGAACACCGCCGTCTCCAAGGCCGAGTCGATCCGCAAGTTCGAGATCCTCGACGTCGACTTCACCGAGGAGGCCGGTTACCTCACTCCGAGCCTGAAGCTCAAGCGCAACGTCGTCATGAACGACTTTGCCGACGAGGTCGCCGCGCTCTACGGCGGATGAGCGAGACCGACGTGCGGGGGGCGCAACGCGCGATTCCCACGTCGGTGGTCATTGCGGTCGCGACCTGGCTCGGGGCAACCGCCGCGCTGCAGTGGAGTGTTGTGCGCTTTCGGGTGCCGATCCTGCTCGCCCTCACTCTCGCGGCCCTCGTCCTCGGGGTGGCTGTCGTCCAGGGCAGGCGTGTCCGGCTGGGGCCTCGAGCCATCGCCGGCATTCTCCTGGTGCAGGTCCTCATCCTGTGGGCGGTGCCCCTCTTCACCTACCTGTCAGGAGGGTGGCGCACGGCCGCGTATGCCGTCGTCACCCTCGCCGGCCTGGTCGGTGCGGCCCTGCTTCTGGTCGCTTCGCGATCACGTGACCACGCCCCTCCCGCGTGGGGGGCTGCGGCATTCGGAGTGGCGGCGCTCGCCCACGTGGCTCTCACCGTGATCGCCGTGCTCGGTGACCCGGCCCCGAAGATCGATGTCTGGGTGACGCTGCAGCAGGGCAGCGACGTCCTGCTGCGGGCCAAGAGCTTCTATTCGGTGGACTGGGTGGGATCGCCCGGGATCCAGGACGCCTTCACGTACTTCCCTTGGATGGCGGTCCTGGTCGCCCCCGGCCGATGGCTGGCGGGAGATGTCCGGTGGGCCCTGCTGGTCTGGTCGCTCCTGCTCTATGCCGGGCTCTGGGCGCTCGCCCGCTCCCGGTGGGCTCAGGGCCCTGGCCAGGCTCGACGCGGCACCCTGGCCGCGGCAGGGGCCGCCCTGGTCCTGGTGTCCGTCCCGGGCGGGATCACCCAGATCGACCAGGCGTGGACCGAGCCGGTCCTCGCGGCGCTGCTCGTGTGGTGGGCCGTCCTCGTGCGTCGCGGGCAGGCCTGGTGGGCCATCGTCCCCCTGGCCCTCGCGCTGGCGAGCAAACAGCACATGGTGGTGCTGGTGCCGCTGCTGGCCCTGTGCCGGCCCTTTGGCTGGCGCCGCACGGTCGCCGCCGGAGGGTTTGCGGCGGTGCTCATGTCACCGTGGCTACTCGGGGACTTCGGTGGCCTGTGGCACGACACCGTCACTCTGCTGGTGTCGTTCCATCCGATCCGCTTCGCCAACACGTGGTATTTGTTCGCACTCAACGTGTTTGGCGTCGCGCTCCCCTTTTGGGTGACCGGCCTGGTCGTGCTCGGGGCGCTAGGCGCTGGATGCCTCCTGGTCGCCCGCCGCCGGTTGGGCCCGGTCGACACCCTGGCCGTCGCCGCACTCGTCCTGCTTGCGGCCAACCTGGTCAACAAGCAGGCGTTCTACAACCAGTTCTGGCTCAGCGCCGCCCTCGTCGTCGCCGCCCTGACGGCGGCACCTAACCGACCGACCGGACCAGACGAAGCGGTGTCCGCCGCGCCTGTGCCTGACCGGCGGTGACTGGGTCCACCAGCCCGGCGCGGACCAGGTTGCCGACGGCGGCCCACTCATCACGATCCAGCTCCAGGAGCTCCTCATCTCGCTCCACCTGCGGGCCGGCGAAGAACGCCGTGACCACGCAGTCCTCGCAGGCCGTGCCCCGCATCGGGCACTGACCGCACTGGAGCACCATCCGTTGGCTCATCGCACACCACCTCTTTCCTTGGCTCTTGCCCGTCGACCGTGGCCGCTCTGCTTGTTCGGCCTTGGCGACCTACCCCACACGCTAGGAACACCCACTGACAGCCTCCCCTGCAGGCCAGCGGTCTCGTGGGTGATCTGAGTGGGGTCCTGGCCCCACCCAGATCACCCACGAGACCGACTCGGCCTGCCTCCTGAGGACTGTCGGTGGGTCGGCCTAACGTCCCTCTCATGCGGATCGTGCAGGGCACTCTCGAGGACCTCGGGACACCCCTGTCCGGCGTGACCTTCGTCGTGGTCGACCTCGAGACCACGGGAGGCAGCCCGTCCGAGTGCGGCATCACCGAGATCGGCGCGGTCAAGGTCCGCGGCGGTGATGTGCTCGGCGAGTTCCAGACCTTCGTCAACCCCGGCACCCCCATTCCGGCATTCATCAGCGTGCTGACCGGGATCACCGACGCCATGGTGGCCCCGGCGCCTCGGGTCGCCGTCGCCGTCGCTGACTTCCTCGAGTTTGCCCGCGGCAGCGTCCTGGTCGCTCACAACGCCGGCTTCGACGTCGGATTCCTCAAGGCCGCGAGCGCGGCGGCAGGCCTGACCTGGCCCGGTTTCCCGGTCGTGGACACGGTCCACCTGGCCCGCCAGCTGGTGACCCGCGATGAGGCGCCCAACCATCGCCTGGCTTCCCTGGCCCGCGTGTTCGGCTCGTCGACCGTCCCCAACCACCGCGCGCTGATGGATGCGCGTGCCACGGTCGATGTGCTGCACGGCCTGATCGCCCGCGTCGGATCCCTCGGAGTCCATTCCCTCGAGGAGCTCAAGGACTACTCGGCGCGAGTTCCAGCCGCGACCCGACGCAAACGGCACCTGGCCGACGGCCTACCCGATGCCCCGGGGGTCTACATCTTCAAGGACGGCCAAGGACGCGCCCTCTACGTCGGGACGTCCGTGTCGATTCGCACCCGAGTGCGCAGCTACTTCACCGCCTCCGAGTCCCGCCGGCGGATGGCCGAGATGGTCCGGATCGCCGAGTCCGTCACTCCCGTCGTCTGCGCGACCAGCCTGGAGGCCCAGGTGCGCGAGCTTCGTCTCATCGCCGCCCACAAGCCCCGCTACAACCGTCGCTCGACCCGTCCAGAGCGGGTGCTCTGGGTCAAGCTCACCAACGAGCCCTTTCCCCGGCTCTCCGTGGTCCGCGCGGTCAGCGACGACGGCGCCCGCTACGTCGGCCCCTTCACCTCACGCACCGCGGCCATGGAGGCGGTGGCCGCAGTGCACGAGGTCCTGCCACTACGGCAGTGCCTGTCTCGCCTCGGTCCCGGGTCGCGGCGCTCGCCGTGCGCCCTGGCCGAGCTCGGCCGCTGCGGGGCGCCCTGCTCGGGCGCCCAGAGTGTGGCCGAGTACGCCACGATCGTCGACCGGGCAGTTGACCTCCTCACCGGCGACTGCCGCCCCGGTGTGGACGCCTTGCGAGCCCGGATGAGCGACTTGGCACTGCAGCAGCGCTTCGAGGACGCTCAGGTCGTGCGCGACCGGGCCCTCGCGCTCGTGCGAGGGGCATCTCGAGCCCAACGGCTCAGCCCGTTGGCTCGCACACCCGAGCTCGTCGCGGCACGACGCTGCCCGACCTCCGGCGGCTGGGAGATCATCACCGTCCGCCACGGCCGCCTCGCTGGATCGACTCGATCACCGCGCGGCGCCGACCCGATCCCCTACGTCGAGGCCCTGCGGGCCAGCGCCGAGGTCGTCGCTCAGCCGCTGGCCCCAGCCACTGCGGCCACCCCGGAGGAGTCCGACACGATCCTGCGCTGGCTGGAGCAGCCCGGCGTGCGCATCGTCGATATCGACGGCCAGTGGACCTGCCCCGTGGGCGGCGCCGCCGCCGCACGTGCCACCCTCGAGCCCCTCGCCGTGTCCGCGGCCCACACGCCCGGGTTCGCCCACGCCGGTTGAGCCCCGACCCACCCCGCCCCGAGACGAGCGGCTCAGTAGGGTGGCCGACGTGATCACCGCCATCGTCCTCATCTCCGCCGACGTCAACCGCATCCCCGAGGTGGCCCAAGAGATCGCCAATCTGCCTGGAGTCACCGAGGTCTACTCGGTCGCGGGCGACGCCGATCTCATCGCCATGGTCCGGGTCCGCCAGCACGAGCAACTCGCCGACGTGATCGCCGACCGGCTCAACAAGGTCCCCGGCGTGACCGGGACGGCCACGCACATTGCGTTCCGGACCTACTCGCAGCACGACCTCGAGGCGGCATTCAGCCTCGGGATCGACTGACGGAACGGTCGGCCACCTGTCCGACTCGGCACCCGCCACGAGCGCCGGGAGGGCATCAGGCCGAAGCGACCCGTTGCGTCGCCTCGACCCACCGCGTCAACGTCTCCTGCGCCGCACCCGTGTCGATGGCTGCCGCCGCCTCGCGCACGCCACGGGCGATCGCCGCCGTCACCGCCTCCGCGGACGCTGAGCCGTCAGCCGTCCCAGCCGCCGTGGCCAGGGCCGCCCCGGCATTGAGCAGGACCGCTTCCCGGGCCGCCGATGGCTCCCCCCGCAGGACCGCACGGACGACGGCGGCATTCGAGGCCGTGTCGCCGCCCCGCAAGGCCTCGATGGAGTGACGCACGACGCCGACACTCTCGGGGGCCAGGGCAAACGTGCTGACCGCACCATCGCGCACCCACCACACGTCCGACTCGGTCGAGACCGTGAGCTCGTCCAGGCCATCGCGCCCCCGGAAGACCATCGCCCCGGTGCCCCGCGCCGCGAAAACTCCAGCCACCAAGGGCGCCACGCGAGGGTCGGCGACGCCCACGGCCGCGAAATCCGGTTGGGCCGGGTTGGTCAACGGGCCGAGGAGATTGAATGCCGTGCCGACGCCGAGTCCGGCGCGGGCCTCTGCCGCGAATCTCATCGACGGGTGGAACGTGCGCGCGAAGCAGAAGGTGATCCCCGCGTCGAGCGCGACCTGCTGGACCTGATCCGGGGTGAGGTCGAGGGAGACGCCCAGGGCCTCAAGGACATCGGCTGATCCGGAGCTCGACGACGCGGCCCGGTTGCCGTGCTTGACCAGCCGGACCCCGGCAGCGGCGACCACAATGGCTGACATCGTCGAAATGTTGACGGTGTTCTGGCGGTCCCCGCCGGTGCCCACGACATCGATGGTCGGCCCCGGGACGACGATGCGATGCCCGTGCTCGAGCATCGTGTCGGCCAAGGCGTGAATTTCCGAGATCGACTCGCCTTTGGCGCGCAGAGCGATCAGGAAGCCCGCCAGCTGAACTGCAGTCGCCTCTCCCGCCATGACCTCGCCCATGGCCCAGCGCACCTCATCGGCGCTCAGGTCATGGCCGGCGGTCAGGGTCGTGAGCAGATCGGGCCACGTCGGATGGCCCGGGTCGGTGAGCACCTTCCGGTCAGCGCTCGACGGTGCGAGCGAGGTCGGCGATCGCCCCGGACACGGCCACGGGGTCCAGTGGGTGCGGGACCGCCTCGTCGGCCAGGGACCACGCCGCGAGCCAGGCGTCCTGCGGGCGCCCGGTCAGCACCAGGATCGGGGGGCACTCGAAGATCTCGTTCTTCAGCTGCCGACACAGACCCAGCCCGCCGATCGGCACGGCTTCCCCGTCCAGCACCACGACATCCCAGCCCCCGGCGTCGAGAGCCTCGACGACGGCCGCCGAGGTCGCGCACTCGTGCCAGCGGGTGATCTCGACGTCACGGGCCGGCCGGCGGCCTGCCGCCGCGCGCACCGCATCGCGTGTCGTCACGTCGTCGCTGTAGAGCAGCACCGTGACCTGGGTCGTCGCGGCAGCCGCGGAGGTCGTCGGGGCAGGCGGCGTGTGGGTGCTCGAAGCCATGGGCAGGATGCTACTGCCCGGCGCCGGGAACCTCGGCGTGCACCTCGAACGTTGGGCATTCTCGCCATCTTCTGGACCGTTAGGGGGGGTCCTTCCACCACCCCGGACCGATTACCGACATAATGGCGCCGTGGCGACAGCGGCGATGACGAACAAGCAGGCTTCGGGCGTGGTCCCGAGCATCCCGGGACAGGGTCCCGCAACCCGACCCAACATGGTGGCCGTAGGCACCATGGTGTGGTTGTCGAGCGAGCTGATGTTCTTCGCTGCGCTCTTCGCGTTCTATTTCACCCTCAAGGGCCACTCGCCCGAGTTGTGGACCGAGCGCGTCGGGATCCTCAACATCCCGTTCGCCACCGTCAACACCGTGATCCTCGTCGTGAGCTCGGTGTGGTGCCAGCTCGGAGTGCTCAAGGCCGAGCACGGCCAGGCCGCTCGTACCGGCTCCCTGCTCCAGGTCGGGTCCTGGGGCATGCGCGAGTGGTACGTCCTGACCTACATCTTCGGATCGATCTTCGTCGCCGGTCAGGTCCTTGAGTACGCCACGCTGGTCAGCGAAGGCGTGACTCTGTCCTCCGACTCGTTCGGCTCGATCTTCTACCTGGCGACCGGGTTCCACGGCTTGCACGTCACCGGCGGGCTCATCGCCTTCCTGCTGATCATCGGTCGCACCTTTACGGCGCGTCGCTACTCGCGGGCCCAGGAGGCCGGTGCGATCGTCACCTCCTACTACTGGCACTTCGTCGACGTCGTGTGGATCGCGCTCTTCGCGACGATCTACCTGCTGCCCCCCGTCTGACCCTGGATCCGGACGAAAGAGAACCTCGTGAACGCACTGGCAGCCCGCCGCCGACACCCGGCCGCGATCGCCATCCTGCTCCTACTCGCCCTGGTTGCGATGGGCTCCGCGTATGCCGCCATCGCCCCCCGTCCGGCCGAGGCCGCCACAATCTCGGCCGACAAGGTCGAGTTGGGCAAGCAGCTCTTCCAGGCCAACTGCGCCTCCTGCCACGGCCTGAATGCCGAGGGTCGCGCCACCGGTAACGGTGACACCATCGCTGGTCCGTCGCTCGCGGGGGTCGGGGCCGCATCGGTCGACTTCCAGATGGGGACAGGCCGCATGCCGATGCGGGCGCCTGGTGCCCAGGCCGGACGCTCGGACGTCATCAAGTTCTCCGATGAGGAGATCTCGGCCATCGGCGACTACATCGCCAGCCTGGCCCCCGGGCCTGCCATCCCGTCCGACGAGGCGGTCGACCCGGCACTCGGTGACGTTGCTCGCGGCGGCGACATCTTCCGGGTCAACTGCGCCATGTGCCACAACTCCTCCGGCGCCGGAGGCGCCCTCACGCGAGGTAAGTACGCCCCCTCGCTCATGGGTGTCACCCCCACGCACATGTACGAGGCCATGGACACCGGGCCCCAGAGCATGCCGGTCTTCAATGACATGACCCTCACACCCGAGGACAAGCGCGACGTCATCGCCTTCCTCACCACCATCGACGAGGCGCCCAAGCCCGGCGGCATGACGCTCGGCGCCCTCGGCCCCGTCTCCGAGGGACTTTTCGCCTGGGTCTTCGGGCTCGGGATCATGATCGGCTGCGCCGTCTGGCTCGGCTCCAAGGCTGCGTGACCCATGAGCGACTGTCCTCTCTTCCGCCCGTCGACAGGATCGATGACCCGATGACCGAGCAGGATCACCCCCAGGACTCCGGCCTGGTCCGCCTGGACCAAGGCCACGTCGCCGGCACGGGCGGCATTCCGGAGCGCTTCACCAATCCGGGGCTGCCAGCGCACATCGCCCGCACGACCGACCTCAGCGAGGACGCGGCCAAGCGCGCCGAGCGTCAGGTCGGCACCCTGTTCTTGCTCTCGATCATCGGCACTGTCGGGTTCGTCATCACCTACTTCGCCGCGGACCTGCACTCCAGCGTGTATGTCCTGTTCATCGGCGAGATGGGCTACCAGCACGTCCTGCTCGGCGTCTTCACGGCGATGGCTCTGCTCGGGATCGGCTTCGGGGCGGTGCACTGGGCCAAGACGCTCATGCCCGACGAGGAGGTCGTCGAAGAACGCCATCCGATGCGCAGTGACGACTCCGTGCGCGCCGGGTTCGTCGACATCGTGACGGTGGAGGGCGGGGAGAAGTCCCAGCTCATGCGCCGGCCGTTCATCAAGTACACCCTGGGTGGCGCCCTGGGCCTGTTCGCCGTCCCGGTCATCCTCCCGGTGATCGGTGGTCTGGCCCCCTGGGAGTCGCCCGCGGACTCGTTCCGCAAGACCTTCTGGGACGGCGGCCCCAACACCACCTCCCACGAGGAGGTCACCTTCCAGCCCCTGCGGCTCATGCGTGACCCCCAGAACACACCGATCCGCGCCGACGAGATCACCATCGGTTCCGTCGTCCACGTTCTCCCCGAGGGCCTGCTCGACCTTGAGCACGGCGTCCTGGAGGAGAAGGCCAAGGCCGCCGTCTTGGTCATGCGTCTGGACCCCGACGACATCAAGTCGGACAAGGAAAAGGAATGGGGCTACCAGGGCATCGTGGCGTACAGCAAGATCTGCACCCACGTTGGCTGCCCTGTCGGCCTCTACGAGCAGCAGACCCATCACCTGCTCTGCCCGTGTCACCAGTCGACCTTCGACGTGACCGATGACTGCAAGGTCATCTTCGGCCCGGCCGACCGCGCCCTGCCGCAACTGAAGATCACCGTCGACGACGAGGGCTATCTCGTCTCCGCCCAAGGCTTCGACGAAGCCGTGGGCCCGAGCTTCTGGGAGCGTTCCTGATGAGCACGTCTGTTCGCCCCGCCGACGGCCTGCGCACCGGTGACACACCGGTCAAGGCGCCGCACAGCGCTGGGGCACGCAAGATTGGCGGGGTGGCAGGTTGGGTCGACGACCGCACCGGCGCAGCCAAGGGTGTCTCGTACCTGCTCAAGAAGGTCTTCCCGGACCACTGGTCCTTCATGCTGGGCGAGATCGCCATGTACTCGATGATCATCTGTCTGATCACGGGCGCGTTCCTCACGCTCTGGTTCATCCCGAGCGCCGGACACACGATCTACGACGGCTCCTACGGGCCGCTGCGCGGCGTCGGCATGTCCGAGGCCTACGCCTCTACGCTGCACATCTCCTTCGACGTCCGCGGTGGCCTGCTGATTCGCCAGATCCACCACTGGGCCGCGCTGATGTTTGTCGTCGCTGTAACCGTGCACATGTTCCGGGTGTTCTTCACCGGCGCCTTCCGCAAGCCGCGTGAGCTCAACTGGGTCATCGGCTCGATCCTGGCGCTGCTGGCGATCGTCGAAGGCTTCGCCGGCTACTCACTGCCCGACGACCTGCTCTCGGGCACGGGTATTCGCGCCATGGAGGGCTTCGTGCAGTCGGCGCCGATTGTCGGCTCCTACATCGCGTGGGGCATTTTTGGTGGGCCGTTCCCCGGCGAGATGATCATTCCGCGGCTGTACTCCGCTCACGTGCTACTCATCCCGGCCATCCTGATCGGGCTGTTCACCGCCCACATCGTGTTGGTCGCGCTGCAGAAGCACACGCAGTTCCCCGGCCCGGGCCGGACCAACAACAACGTCGTGGGCTTCCCGGTCATGCCGGTGTATGCCGCCAAGGCCGGTGGCTTCTTCTTCATCGTCTTCGGTGTGATCGCCCTGATCTCGTCGCTGGTCACCATCAACGCCGTGTGGGCTTACGGCCCCTACGACCCCTCCCCCGTGACCGCAGGTTCCCAGCCGGACTGGTACATGGGCTTCGCCGACGGGGCTCTGCGCATCACGCCCAAGTGGCTCGAGTTCGTCATCTTCGATCGATGGACGCTTAGCCTTAACGTGGCCCTGGGCTCGCTCGTGCTGCTGCCACTGGTCTATGGCGTCATGGCGATCTACCCGTTTGTCGAACGGTGGGTCACGGGCGACACCCGTGAGCACCACCTGCTCGACCGCCCGTACAACGCCCCGACCCGGACCGCGATCGGCGCCTTCGCCATCACCGCGTACACGATCTTCATGTTTGCGGCGGGCAACGACATCATGGCGATCAAGCTGAATATGTCGATCAACGACATCACGCACTTCTTCCAGTTCGGCTTGTTCATCCTGCCGCCGCTGGCCTTCTGGTGCACAAAGCGCATCTGTCTCTCGCTCCAACGACGAGATCGCAACTCGGTGCTGCACGGCCGAGAAACCGGCACCATCATCCGCACCGGAGATGGCCAGTACTTCGAGCGTCACGAGCCGCTGTCGGCGGACGAGCGCTGGGTGTTGGTCCAGCATGACGCCATCGAGCCCCTCCAACTGCCGGCGGCCACCGACGGTCACGGGGTGTCGCGCAAGGCTGCACGCTCCGAGCAACGGCGCAGTCGCCTCTGGCACTTCTACTTCGGTGACCATGTCAACCCGGTCACTCCGGCAGAGCTTGAGGCGGCCCATCATGACGGCCATGGCCACGAGGCCCTGGAGTCGTCCTCGGACGCCCAGCTCGTCGAGGGCCCGGCCAAGCACTAGCAGGACAACCACCGAGAATGCCGTGTGCTCCCCATTGGGGCACACGGCATTCTCGCGTGGGTAACTGGGTCGGCAGGGCGCTAAGAGACAGCAAGGAGCTGGGCCAGTTGGGCGTGGCCACTCTGCGGGTCGATATCCAGATCCAGGACCTTCGTGCGAGATCGCTGCCCGGACACCAAGACCACCTGGCGGGGACGGAGCCCAAAGGCCTTGGCCACTGCTGAGACCACGGCCTCATTGGCCGCGCCATCGACCGGGCGCGCGGCCACCGACACGAGCAGCGTCGGCGGATCCTCGGCGCCATACGCTCCCCCGACGCCGGGACGCGCCGCACCAGGACGAACACGAATGGTCACCCGCAGCATGGCCTCCATGATGGCAGGCTGAGGCCTGTGGTGATGATCAGCCCCGCGGCATTCGAGGATCTCGTCGGTGAGGCCCTGGACGAGGTGCCGGCGGGTCTCATGGCCCTGTTGGACAATGTCGTCTTCCTGGTCGAGGACGAGCCCGACCCCGATGACCCCGACCTGCTGGGACTCTACGAAGGCGTCCCGCTGACCGAGCGGGACGCCGGCTGGGGGGCGGGGTCACTACCGGATCGGATCCTGCTGTTTCGCGGTCCGCTGTCCCGGATGTGCACGGACCTCGACGAGCTGCGTGACGAGGTGACTATCACCGTGGTGCACGAGATTGCCCACCATTTCGGCATCGACGACGAGCGCCTGCATGCCCTGGGTTGGGGGTGAACCCCCAGAGGTCCTGAGGAGCTGGAGTCAGGTGTTAGTCCCGGCCAGCGCGCTCTGTCCCTGCCAGCCCTGATAGGAGTACTCCCACACCCCGATGCCCTCGGTTGGCAGGAAGGGACGGTCGCCGCCGATGAACTTCACGACGTCGCCGGCCCGGGAGAAGTTGAACATCCACTCCGCCTGGTCCGGTGCCATGTTGGTGCAGCCGTGGGAGACGTTGGCGGTGCCCTGGGCATCAACTGACCACGGGGCCGAGTGCAAGAACTCCCCGGTCCAGGTCACGCGCAGGTTCCAGTTGGTCGGGATCTTGTAGTAGCCGGGGTCGCCCTCGGGAATGCCGACGGTGGCGGAGTCCATGACGATCTCGCTCTGACGCTCGATGATGACCTTGGTCCCGGCTCGGGTCTCGGTCTCACCACCAGGCTTGCCAGTGCTCACGGGGATAACCCGCTGAACCGCGCCATTGAGGGTGACCGTCATCTGATGGGTCGACATGTCGACGGTAGAAATCCGTGAGTCCCCGATGGTGAAGCCGCCGTTCTCATCGGCCCCGATCCACTTGTCGTCACCAGTCTGCACCCCTCGCAGCGGCGCATCGACCGTCACCTTGGTGCCGGGCACCCAGTAGTCCTTGGGCCGCCACATGAGCTGGCGGCTGTCCAGCCAGCCCCATGCCCCCTCCGTTGCCGGCTCGGTGGTCACGCTCACGAGGCGCTCGACCTCGGCCCGGAACTCTGGAGTGGTCACTGGCGTGTCGAACTGGATCGCGACCGGCATGCCAACGCCGACTGTCGCGCCGCTGTAGTTGATCCCGTAGGTGGCAATGGTCTTGGGTTTGAGAGTGGCGAACGACTGCGTCACCGTCGTCTCGGCGCCTGACGGGCCGACGGCCTCGATGGCGATCGTGTAGGACGCCGCCGGCCGCAGATTGCGGGTCGAGGTCCACGTGCCCGCCGAGTCGACAACCCCCTCGAGGGCCTCGCCTGTCTCGTCGGTGACGGTTACCTTGGCGACCTTGCCGGATAGGGCAGCCACCGACACGTGTGCGGAGGGCAACACATCGACGGCCTGATCCGCAGGGGTCACCGACAGCGACGCCGGGACCACTGGGCTCGGGGACTCGGTGCTCGCCGAGGTCGAGGCCTGGGGAAGCACGCTCGACCCGCTCGTGCAGCCCGCAGCGCAGAGCGCAAACACCAGCGCCACGGCGACCCCTCGCAGGGTGCGTGCGGAATTGGCGGTCATTACGGTTGGCTCCCTCGCTGCGATCTGGCGAGCCTCGGCATGGGCCCGACAGGGACGATCAGTCTACGGGCCGCCTCGCAGCCTCCCTCCCAACCCAGGGCGAGCCACGCGGGGAGAGCCGAAAACTGGTGCCAAACCGCAACACGAATGAGCGATGACCCGCGAAGTGCGCGACCCGTTCGCCAGGTCAGCGGGACGCCGAGCCTCAGAGGGCGTGCGGGCCCTTCCAGTACTCGAACGTCCACCCGATCAGCGCCGGGACCCCGACGAAGAGACCAATGAAGAAGACCCACCATCCCACGGCCAGTCCGAGGAACATGAGCGCAGCAGCAGCCGCGAGCCACAACGGCCACCAGCTATAGGGGCTGAAGAAGCCGTAGTCGCCCTGGATCTCGTCAATGGACGCGGTGGGGTCATCCTCCGGCGGCGGCGGGAGGGTCTTGTAGGTGATGTGCAGGTACCAGGCGAGCATCCATCCCAGGAGCCCACCGAGGAGGAGCCCGACGACGCCAACCGGCTCCCACCCATCAGGTTGGGACGCGGAGGTCCACAGCCCGTAAATGATGGCCATTGCCCATCCGAAGATCCCGACCAGCGCGCCAATGCGCTCCATGGCCTTCATCGGTCAGCTCTCCTTGCTATCGGACGCGCTCGAGGTGGACTCGGAACGCAGATCGGCCGGGCCCATGATCTTGGACAAACCCGCGGGGCCGTAACCCACCGGCCGGGCCTCCGGGTGGTGCAGGTCGAAAGCGGGCCGCTCGGATCGGATCTTGGGAATCGAGTCGAAGTTGTGCCGCGGGGGCGGGCAGGAGGTCGCCCACTCGAGCGACGCGCCGTAGCCCCACGGGTCGTCCGTGTCGACCATCGGCGCGGTCTTCCAGGTCTTCCAGACGTTGAGGAAGAACGGGATCATCGACAGACCGAGGATGACCGCACCCACCGTCGACATCTGGTTGCCGAAGGTGAATCCGTCCTCGGGCAGGTAGTCGGCGTAGCGCCGCGGCATGCCCCAGATGCCCAGCAGATGCTGGACGAGGAAGGTGGTGTGGAAACCGATGAACAGCATCCAGAAGTGGATCTTGCCCAGGCGCTCGTCAAGCATCCGCCCGGTGAACTTGGGCCACCAGAAGTAGTAGCCGGCGAACATCGCGAACACCACCGTGCCAAAGATGACGTAGTGGAAGTGCGCAACCACGAAGTAGCTATCCGAGAGGTGGAAGTCCAGCGCGGGGCTGGCCAGGATGACACCGGTGAGACCACCGAAGAGGAAGGTCACCAGGAAGCCAAGGGCCCAAATCATGGGCGTGTCGAACGAGATCTTCCCGTTCCACATCGTGCCGATCCAGTTGAAGAACTTCACGCCGGTGGGGACCGCGATCAACATCGTCATGATCGCGAAGAACGGCAACAGGATCTGCCCGGTGGCGTACATGTGGTGCGCCCACACGCTCACGGACAGCGCGGCGATGGCAATGGTCGCGTAGACCAGGGTCTTGTAACCGAAGATCGGCTTGCGCGAGAACACCGGGAGCACCTCGGAGATGATCCCGAAGAACGGCAGCGCGATGACGTAGACCTCTGGGTGTCCGAAGAACCAGAAAATGTGCTGCCACAGCATCGGCCCCCCGTTGTCGGGGTCAAAGATGTGCGCCCCGAACTTGCGGTCAGCGCCCAGGGCAAACAGTGCGGCGGCGAGCGCCGGGAAGATGAGCAGGACCAGGATCGAGGTGACCAGCACGGTCCACGTGAAAATCGGCATCCGGAACATCGTCATGCCCGGTGCGCGCATGGTCAGGATGGTCGTCATGAAGTTGACGGCGCCCAGGATCGTCCCGAACCCACCCAGGGCCAGGCCGAAGACCCACAGGTCGCCGCCGAGGCCGGGGCTGTAAGAAGAGTCCGAGAGCGGGGAGTAAGCAAACCAGCCGAATGCCGCCGCGCCAGTGGGCGTGAGGAAGCCCGCCGCAGCGATGAGCCCACCGAAGAGGTAGAGCCAGTAGGCGAACATGTTCAGGCGTGGGAACGAGACGTCCGGTGCGCCGATCTGCAGCGGCATCAGGGCGTTGGCGAAGCCGGCGAACAGCGGTGTCGCGAACAGCAGCAGCATGATCGTGCCGTGCATGGTGAACAGCTGGTTGAACTGATCCGGGTTGTCCACCAACTGCAGACCCGGCTCGAAGAGCTCAGCGCGGATAACCAGCGCCATCGCTCCACCGAGCAGGAACCAGATGAAACTCGTGATGAAGTACAGGTTGCCGATCACCTTGTGGTCGGTCGTCGTAATCCACTTCACGACCGTGACGCCGGGCGCCAGGCGCTTGGTGCGGGTTGCCTCGGTCGTCCGGTAGACGGTGTGGGTCTCGGTTGCGGCGGTCATCGTCAGTCCCTCGCGTTCTCGGGGAGGAGCAACTCCTGGCCCGGCATCAACTGCTGACGGCTCACGCCGTTGGGTAGCAGCCCGGTCTGGCCCTTGGCCTCGAGCTCGGCCATGTGCGCGTCGTATTCGGCTTGGGAGACGATCTTGACGTTGAAGAGCATCTGGGAGTGGTAGGCCCCACACAACTCGGCGCACTTGCCCTTGAACATCCCTTCCTGCGTCGGGACCACCTGGAAGGTGTTGACGCGGCCGGGGATCATGTCGAGCTTGGTCAGGAACGCGGGCACCCAGAAACTGTGGATGACATCGCGTGAGGTCACATAGAACTCGACCCGCTTACCCACCGGCAGATAGAGGGTGGGGATGGTCTCCTCGGCGCCCGGCTGGCCGTCCATCACGGCCTGTAGGCCCACCTCGTGGACCTCGTCGTCGAGGTAGTTGAAGTCCCAGCTCCACTGCTTACCGACGACGTTGATGTGCACATCGGCCGGCGTCGAGGTGTCGACGAGGGCCTCCTCCTCCTTGGCGGTCCAGAAGAAGAAGACGGCGATCATGAAGATCGGGACGACCGTGTAGAGGATCTCGATCGGCACGTTGTAGCGCAGCTGCACGGGCAACTCGTTGTCGCCCTTGCGACGCCGGTAGGCGACCATCGACCAGATGATCAGCCCCCAGACGAGCGCTCCGACAGTCAGCAGGGCGATCCACGCCCACACCCACAACGTGGTGACGCGATCGGCCCCCTCGGTCACGCCCTGAGGCAGATACCCGTTGACGAAATCGCCATGCTCACAGCCCGTCAGGACGAGCAATGCGGCCCCGCCCAAAGCAGTGAGCCGAGCGGCTCGGCGACGGGCTGAGGGAGGCGTGGACTGGTCGTGCAGACGCACCGGCGGCACCTCGATATAGGACGGGCATCGGACAAGCCTCACAGTAGTGCATGGGTTGCCTCGCGTCCGCGCAGGGTCAGATAACGTGCGGGCGTGGCGAATCGTTCCTCAGAGAGGGTCTTTCTGGACGCCGCAGCCGCACCCTTGCACCCCTTGGCGAGGGACACCTTCGTGGCCGCGCTCGACGCAGGCTGGGCCGATCCGGCTCGGCTTCATCGCGAAGGTCGCCAGGCCAACCACCTGCTGCAGACCGGTCGAGCCGTCCTCGCCGACGGTGTGGGTTGCCGCCCCGAGTCCCTTTCCCTGCACCCCTCCCCCGCTCAGGCCCTCGAGACGGCTGTCGCGGGACTGCGACGAGCCCGGCGCAGACTCGGTGACGGCCTAGTGACGTCGGCCGTCGACCAATCGCTCCTCCTCGCTCTGGCCGGCGACCGCCACCCAGTCGAGGTGGGGGCGACCGGGGCCGTCACCCTGGGTGCCTGGTCCGAGGCGCTGCGCGCGCCAGCCCTTGCAGCGGCGGTCCTGGGCGCGGCTAACGGCGAGGTCGGGACCCGGCAACCGGTCGCCGCGGCATTCGAGGAATGCCGCGTCCACGGCATTCCGTTTCTGCTCGACGGCACGGCCTCGTGGGGTCGAGATGTCGTCGATGACGCCTGGGACGTGTTCGTCGGGTCGGCCGCGGTCTTCGGTGGCCCCCCGTTGGGCGTGTTGGCCGTCCGCCCGGGCGTGCGCTTCGACGCCAGCGCGCCCGGGCGGGACGTCGAGTGGGGCCGGTCGCTGGCCACTCCCTGGGTCCCCACAGTCCTCGCGGCCGCAGAAGCCTGGCAGCAAACGCGGGCCACCGCGGACGAGGACGCCGCGACCAGCCGAGCCCTGGTCGACCTCGTGCGGGGCGCCGCCGCAGAGGTCACCGATGTCGAGGTCGTGGGAGACCCCATCGATCGCCTTCCCCACGTCGTGACGTTCAGCGCCTGGTATGCCGACGGCGAGGCGCTCGTGCGGGCCTTCGATCGGCGGGGCTTCGCCGTCGGTTCTGGCAGCGCCTGCACGTCCTCGACGCTGCGCCCGAGCCACGTCCTCGCGGCCATGGGGGCCTTGACCCACGGCAACGTCCGCATCACGCTGCCCCTGCCGAGCGCCACGCCAGGTCTGGCCGACCAGGTCACCGCCTTACTGCCGACGATCGCTGACGCGGTGGCCGAGGTGCGTGCCGAGCTCGGGACGACGGACCTATGAACGGCGCCAGCAGTCCTGATATCGACGCCCGCGGATGGCGCTGCCCCCGGCCCGTCATCGCCCTAGCCCGAGCGGCCCGGGACGCCGAGCCGGGCAGCAGGATCGAGATCTGGGCGGACGATCCGGCAGCACGTTCCGACATCCCCGCCTGGGTCCGCTTGAAGGGGTACCGCGTGCACGTCGCGGACGAGGCGCAACACACGCGCTACGTGATCACCCTCAGCAGGTCGGTCGCCGACCCGACGTCGAGCTGAGGTGCGCCCAGCGCCTCGGCGAGTCGGGCTCGGTAGTCCTCTCGGCTGACAGCGATCACGCCGAGGCTTTCCAGGTGGGGAGTTGCCCACTGGACATCGACCAGACGGCGCGGATCACCGTCGGCGAGCAGGAGCCGGGCCAGGCCAACCAGCGCCACTTTGGACGCGTCGCGCACTCGATGGAACATCGACTCCCCGGCGAAGAGCCCCCCGATCGACACCCCATACAAACCCCCGACGAGCCGGCCGCCCTGCCAGGTCTCGACCGAATGGGCCCAGCCGAGAGTGTGGAGGTCGTGATAGGCCCGCGCGACGGCGTCGGTGATCCAACGGCCCTCGCGGCCTGGGTCGGCGCAGCCCGCGACGACGTCGTCGAAGGCGGTGTCGATGGTGATCTCGAAGCGGGTCAGGGACTTACGCAGGGACGACCGGATCCTCAGCTGATCGGGCAGCAGAATGCCGCGCGGGTCCGGCGACCACCAGCCGAGGGGTCCGCTGCCGTGCCGACCCAGACCCATCGGAAACAGCCCGTGACGGTAGGCCTCGAGGAGCGTCCCTGGATCAAGGTCAGCTCCCACCGCGACGACGTCCTCCCCCGGGAGGGGGCGCATGGCCGCCAGCGCCCAACCGGTGGGCGGCGGCTCGATCGGCGGGAACGGCACCGGACGCGACGCGCTCAGGCCCGCGGGCACCTGACGTGTGGGGCGATGTCAGCGGCGGCATCGTCACCGTAGGCCGCGGCCAGTCGCTGGACGAACGCCGCCGTCCCCGGCAGATACTCCTGGGTGCCGACCGTCTCCAGCACGAATGCCGCGAGGACCGAACCTATCTGAGCGCACCGCTCGTGAGAGAGACCGGCCGCCAGCCCTGTCAGGAAGCCCGCCCGGAAGGCGTCTCCCACTCCGGTGGGATCGGTCTGGGTCACCCCGGGGACAACCGGCACATGGACCGGGTCGGCGCCCTGGCTGAGCACGAGGGCGCCGTTCTTGCCCTGAGTGATCACTCGGGTCGTCACGCGGTCATTGATCTCCTGCGCACTCCACCCTGTCTTCTTCTCGGTGATGTGGGCTTCGTACTCGTTGGTGAACAGGTAGTCGGCGCCGTCGATCAGCTCGCGGATGAACGGGCCGTCGGCGAAGGCCAACTGTTGGCTGGGGTCGGCGACGAAGCGGTAGCCCCGCGCACGGCATTCATCGGTGTGGCGGCGCATGGCGTCCGGGTCGTTGGCACCGATGAGGACGAGGTCCAGGCCCTGCTCGCCGGCGACCGGCTCCAACTCGATCATCCGCGCCTCGGCCATGGCTCCGGCATAGAACGTCGCCATCTGCGCGAGGTCGTCGTCGGTTGTGCAGACGAACCGTGCCGTGTGCTTGGTCGTCGAGATCCGCACGTGGTCGCAGTCGACGCCGTGCCGGGTCAGCCAGCTGCGGTAGTCGGCGAAGTCCTCCCCGGCGGCGCCGACCAGGACCGGGCTCATCCCGAGCACCGCCATCCCGAAGCAGATGTTGGGCGCCACGCCCCCGCGGCGGATCTCCAAGGTGTCAGCGAGAAAGGACACCGAGATCTTGTCGAGCTGATCGACGACTAAGGAGTCGGCGAACCGACCCCGAAAGGTCATCAGGTGGTCGGAAGCAATGGACCCGGTGACAGCGACGCGCACTCGGACAACCTACTGGTCCTCACTTTTCTCTAGTACTTGACTTTGCTAGGTACTGGGTGAAACATAGTGGCATGCCCACGCATGACGCACAGATGCTCAAGGGAGTCCTCTCCCTGCTGCTCCTCAACCTGCTAGCCGTGCAGGAGTCCTATGGGTATGCCGTCGTCACTCGGCTGCGTGAGGCCGGCTTCGCCGACCTGGCCGAGGGCACGGTATATCCCGCCTTGACCCGACTTGAGTCCCAGGGATTCCTGACCTCTCGACTGGTCGCCTCGGACTCCGGCCCGGCCCGCAAGTACTACCGGACCACGGCAGCCGGCCTGACCGACCTTGCGACCAGGACCCAGTCCTGGAAGGACCTGGTCGCCTCCGTCGACTCGACGCTGTCGCACCCGGTCTCCACCACCCCCGGACCCACCTCTGAAAGGACCGCATCATGACACTGACCGAGCTGATCCGCCGAGAGAACGCCGTTCAGTCTTACGACTTCTGGCTTGACCTTCGGGGCGTCCGCCGCAAGCAACGTCGCGCGCTCGTCAAGGACCTGCGTGCCAACCTGACCGAGGCCGCGGCGGACGTCGGCATGACGCGCGCCCTATTCGGCATCGGCTCCCCAAAACAGTTGGCTCATCAAAGCGCGCCCCGGGATCCGGCACGGCCGCGGTGGAACAGTGCGGCCTTCGCGGCGCTGATCACCTTCGCCTTCGTCGTCCTCGGGATGCAGTGGGCGGTGCTCAACGCGGTGAACGGCGTCCTTGCCTCGGGCGTCACCGGCAGGGATGTGGTGGTGGACCTCTTCCCCTGGCTCGGTGCCGACACGACCGTCCACGTCCAGCCGGGCGGGGCGGGGTTCTCGGCCAGCGGCGCGTTGGACTCCACGACGGCAGCCTGGATGCTCATCCCCGCGGCAGTGGTGTTCCTCGTGGTCGCGCAGCCCTGGCGGCTCCTGCGTCGCTCCGCCGGTGCACACCTCAGGACTCAATCCTGATGGGCGACCCGGCCCGCCTTTCCCATATGAACGCATAACGACTCCCAGGGGAACAAGACCATGTCTCTGATCGACACCATGCGCATTGAGGCCGCCGTGCTGCGGTACGACTTCTGGCTGGAGGGCTTTGACGTCTACTTCGGCGAACGGCGCGCCATGCGCCGCGACCTGCGGGCCAACCTCACCGAGGCTGCCGCCGCCGAGGGCACGACGGCCGCCCTGGACGGGTTAGGCAGCATCCGGGCCCTCGCGCGAGCTCAAGCCGGCGACCGCTCTGACACGCCACGATGGTCGCGGGCGACCTGGGTCGCCTCGGGGTCCTTCGCCGTCCTCATGCTGTGGTCCATCTTCTTGGGCACGGCCTGGTGGGACGGCGCCGAAGCTGCCGCCCCGGCGGGAGAGGTGGTGACCGGGCGGCCCGCCCTCGCGCCCTGGATCGAGCTCACGATGACCCAGGGCGCCGATGGGTCCGTGTCAGGCGTGTCGGCCACCCTTGGGCTGGGCTGGCTCCTCCTGGCCTGGCTGGCCATCTTCCTGATTGTTGCGAGGCCCTGGCGCCTGCTGCGCCGCTCCCCCAGCACCCAGATGGGCCGTCAAGCCTAAGGAGGCGACCGGCCACCCTGGGGACAACGAACGGGGCGGGCCCACCAGTTCGGTGGGTCCGCCCCGTGTCGTCGCGGCAGTGCGCGCGGGCTCAGCTGAAGCTGTCGCCGCAGGCGCAGGAACTGCCAGCGTTGGGGTTGTCGATGGTGAAGCCCTGCTTCTCGATGGTGTCGGCGAAGTCGATGCTGGCACCCTCGAGATAGGGGGCGCTCATCCGGTCAACCACGACCTCGACACCGTCGTAGTCCCGCACGAGGTCACCATCGAGGGTGCGCTCGTCGAAGTAGAGCTGGTAGATCAGGCCCGAGCAGCCACCAGGCTGCACGCCGACCCGCAGCCGC
This sequence comes from Phycicoccus sp., assembly GCA_017993715.1. GTDB lineage: Bacteria > Actinomycetota > Actinomycetes > Actinomycetales > Dermatophilaceae > JAGOME01. The sequence continues at coordinate 19,390 of JAGOME010000037.1, read as the reverse complement.
AAGTCGTCGCGGCCTTCCTGCTCCAGCAGGGACTTGACCTTGGCCGCAGCCACATCGGTGAGGAGGACGCCGTGGGTCGAGGTGTCGACCTCGGTGTCGAGCTGATTGCTCATGGGTCTGGGATCTCCTTGAACTCTTGGGGCGTAGAACGACGAACGACTGTCTGGGTGGACAACCACGGGCCGTCCGCTCATGTTCCCGTAGGCCCAAGTTTACGTCCTCTCGGCCGATGCCTCCGGGGCCGCGGGGGTCAGCGCTGCGGCGACCAGGTCCGGGCCACCCGCTGAGCCCGCTGCGCGAGCGTCCCCACCGGGTCGGCCATGGCTCCCGCCACCTGCGCCGGCGTGCTTGCCACGGCATACGTGCCGCTGATCCCGAGACCCATGGTCTCGCGTCGCCCGACGAGGACCTGACCGGCGAGCACCACGACCGGGACGGCCTGCGCGGCCGCCCGCTCGCTGACACCGGCCACGACCTTGCCGCGCAGACTCTGCCAGTCGAAGCGGCCTTCGCCGGTGACGACCAGGTCGGCACCGACCAACCGCCCCTGGATGTCAACGGCATCCAGGACGGTCTCGACGCCACTGACCCGCCGTCCCCCAAGGAGAGCCAGCGCGTAGCCCAAGCCACCAGCGGCACCCGCGCCGGGCTCTCGATCCAGGCGCCGAGGACGTCCGGTCAGCAGGTCGATCGGGAGGCTGACCCCCCGGTCGACGATCTCAGTGAAGCGGCCCAGGGCGCTCTCGAGGGCCTGAGCCATCGCCGGATCAGCACCCTTTTGAGGGGCGAAGACCGCGGACGCGCCCTGCAGACCAAGGAGCGGGACATCGACGTCCGTGGCGAAGATCAGGTCCACGCCGGCGAACCGCGCGCGCACGGCCGGCAGTCCGCCGAGCGCGTCGTCGGGGGCGCCAGCAAGCGCCAGGCCGCCGAGCGCCAGCTCCTCGACTGGGCCAGCGCCGAGGGCCGCAAGCATCCCCGCCCCGGCGTCGTTGGTGCCGCTCCCGCCGAGCCCGATGACGATCCGATTCGGCGAGACCGTCAGGGCCGCCTCGATCAGCTCCCCGACCCCATAGGTGGAGGTGACGGCGGGGTTGCGCTCGTCAGCGGCCAGCAAGTGCAGACCGCAGGCGCTGGCGGCCTCGAGATAGGCGGTGCGGCCATCCTCTTCCTGCACCACAAGCACGCCCGCGGGAACCGGCCGCCCCAGGGGGTCGCTCACGCTGGCCATCACCATCTCCCCACCCAGCGCCCCCTGGATAACGTCGAGGAAGCCAGGGCCACCATCGCTGAGCGGCAGCAGATCGAGATGATCGCCTGGGGCGGTCCGTCGCCACCCCTGGGCCATGGCCTCGGCCGCCTGCACCGCCGTCAACGTGCCGGTAAAACAGTCAGGAGCGATGAGCACGCGCACGACCTCAAGCGTAGGGCGCCATGGCAGTGAGCCGCACGCGGCATACGATCGGGGCATGGCGACCACGAGCCCTTTACCCCTCCTCGTCCTCGGCGCGGGCGCAGACCTGCACACCGAGCGTGGCGTGGAATGTCCCGGCGATCTCCCCTCCCCCTCGGACCCGGCCCTGGTCGAGCGCGCCCGGGCGGCTAAGGCCGCCTTGGGGGATCGGGTGTTCGTCCTTGGCCACCACTACCAACGCGACGAGGTCATCGAGTTCGCCGACACCACGGGCGACTCGTTCAAACTGGCCAAGGAGGCCGCCGCTCGACCGGATGCCGAATGGATTGTCTTTTGTGGCGTCCACTTCATGGCTGAGTCGGCCGACATCCTCACCAGCGACGACCAGACGGTGATCCTGCCCGACCTGGCGGCCGGGTGCTCAATGGCCGACATGGCCGCCATCGCCCAGGTCCAGGACTGCTGGGACGACCTGACCGAGATCGGCCTGGCGGACCAGGTCGTGCCGGTCACCTACATGAACTCCTCCGCCGCCATCAAGGCCTTCACCGGTCGTCACGGGGGCACGATCTGCACGTCGTCCAACGCCAAGACGGCTCTGACGTGGGCCTTGGATCAGGTCGGCGAGGGTGGCAAGGTCCTGTTCCTGCCCGACCAACACCTCGGCCGCAATACCTACGTCCGCGATCTCGGTGGCGAGCTCGACGGGTGCGTGGTGTGGGATCCGCACAAGCCCATGGGTGGGCTCACCCCGGAGCAACTGAACAACGCGACGATGATCCTCTGGCGAGGGCACTGCTCGGTTCACGGCCGCTTCACGGTCGAGGCTGTCGAGGCCGCTCGCCGTGAGATCCCCGACGTGAAGGTGATCGTGCATCCCGAATGCCGCCACGAGGTCGTCGAGCTCGCCGACGAGGTGGGCTCGACCGAGAAGATCATCAAGACCGTCGCAGCCGCGCCTCCAGGCACCAAGTGGGTCGTCGGGACCGAGCTCAACCTCGTGCGCCGGCTGGGGACCATGTTCCCCGAGCAGCAGATCTCGTTCTTGGAGAAGAATGTCTGCTACTGCTCGACGATGAACCGCATCGACCTCCCGCACCTCGTGTGGGCTCTGGAGTCATTGGTGCAGGGGCGGGTGGTCAACCCGATCCGGGTCGATCCAGAGGTCGCGCACTACGCCCGCGTGGCGCTGGATCAGATGCTGGCCCTGCCCGGCGAGACGCACAAGGACTGATCCCTCCCTGCGGATTCAGTCCTCGGCAGGGATCCCGAGATCGCGGACGAGGTAGAGCCACGGGAAGGCACGCACGGCGATGTGCCAGCCGTCGGTTTCGAACGTGGTTGCGGGCCGTCGCCACACCACCCGTCGATGTTCCCATTGAGTGTCGGTGCGCATCACCTGGTGCTTCAACATGCCGACGCCGACCGTGTGCCACCCCCGACGTCCGGCCAACGCCAGCTCACCCATCTCGTCAAATGCTGTGACCGGGCCGAGCCAGCGCAGGTCCGGGCCGGCATCGACGGCCGTAACCCCACCGAACCGTTGCTGCGCCGCCTGGCGCGTGAGGCCAAGCTCGTCCCCGATCGCGGCCCAGCTATGACCGCTGCCCCGAGCCGCCGCCACCGATTGCTGGAGCAGATCTCGGGTCACGGTGTGGGCCAGGGCGGCCCGACTCAGGATCGCCAGATGGTCATGGGGTCGATCCGGCTCCAGCGGCACCTCGTCGGGTCCACCGAGGATGAGCCAGCCCACCTGCTCAGCGACGACCGCCCTGCCGTCTGCGGTCGCCGATCGCTCGCCGGTCACGAGCGGTCACGGCTAGGCAGCCACATCCCCTTGTCCGCCGGCTGCTCACCCCGAGCCCCCAGGCTGGACCCGAAGATGACGGCGGCCAAGATCATCAAGGACACCGTCATGCCCTGGAACAGCCCATGGACGAAGCCGTGCTCGACCACGCGGCTGAGCACGAACGTCAGGAGGCCGGCCACGACCAGGGCGAGAGAGAACCGGCGGCTGTAGGTGCGGATCGTCATCTGTCAAGGGAACCTTGACATCTCCCCGGTTGTCAAGATTTCCTTGACGTTTGCCTACGCTCGCGGCAAGGCACCCAACCTCTCGAGCAGGACCGTCTCCGCAACACACACCCGCTCGAACTCCCCGAGGTGGAGCGACTCGTTCGCACCGTGGGCGCGCGTGTCGGGGTCCTCGACACCGGTGACCAGGATGGCGGCATTCGGGAAGCGTTCGGCGAAGGCCGCGACAAACGGGATTGAGCCGCCGACCCCGATATCCACCGGTTCGACGCCCCAGGCATCTGTGAATGCCGCCCGCGCCTGGTCGTAGACCGGACCCTGCGCATCGGCGGAGAAGCCCACACCCTTGTCATCGAGGGTGACCTGTACCTGCGCTCCCCAGGGCGCGTGGGCCAGCAGGTGATCCCGGAGCAGCTCGAAGGCGTGCAGGTCGTTCTCCGCAGGCGCCAGCCGCATCGAAACCTTGGCGCGGGCGGTCGGCACGAGGGTGTTGGAGGACCGGTCGACCGACGGGGCATCGATCCCGATGGTCGTGATCGACGGCTTGGTCCACATCCGGGACAGCAGCGACCCCGAGCCGATCGTCTCGACCCCGGCAAGGAGCCCGGCCTCCGCGCGCAACCGCTCCTCCGGATAGTCCAGATCGGCCGCTTGCCCGGACAGCAGTCCGGCGACCGCGACATTGCCCTCATCGTCATGCATCGACGCCAGAATCCGGACCAGGCAGGTCAGCGCGTCCGGCACGGGTCCGCCGAACATCCCGGAGTGGACGGCGTGGTCCAGCGTCGAGACGGTGACCACGACCCGGATATTGCCGCGCAGGGTCGTGGTGAGCGCGGGGACGCCGATGTCCCAGTTCTGGGAGTCGGCCAGGACTATCGCGTCACAGGCCAGACGGTCCCCGTGACGCTGGAGGATCGCGGGCAAGCTGTCGGAGGCAATCTCCTCCTCGCCCTCGACAAAGACAGAAACCCCGACCGGGAGCGCCCCCGCGTGCGCCCGCAGCGCCGCGATGTGGGCCATGATCCCCGCCTTGTCGTCAGCAGCGCCCCGGCCGTAAAGCCGGCCGTCGCGCAGGGTCGGCTCGAACGGCGGGGAGTCCCAGTCCGCGTCCTCCCCGGGAGGCTGCACGTCGTGGTGGGCATACAGCAGCACGGTCGGCGCGCCCGAAGGCCCGTCGATGTGCCCAATCACGGCAGGACGGCCACCCTCCCGCACGATGTCGACGGTCAGGCCCTCGGCCGCCAGCAGAGCCGCCGTTGCCCGAGCAGACTCCTCGACCTGGGCCTGGTCGAACGACCCCAGCGAGACACTCGGGATCCGAGTGAGGTCCTCGAGGTCAGCGCGGATGCCGGGCATGAGAGCCGCGATCCGGTCCCGCAGGGCGACGATCCGGTCAGGGGTGACGAGCGCATCGGTCATGCCTGTGACCCTAGCGGCGGGTCGGTCGCGGTGCCCGTGGCGCGGCGGCATTCCGGCTCCCCCGCGCCGACCCCGTAGGCTGTCCGTTGTGTTTGGACGTTCAAAGACCAGTCCCGAGACCACGGCGGTCGGGTCGGACCACCCTGCCCGCGAGGGGGCTAAGAACCGTCCGACGCCCAAGCGCCGCGACCAAGAGGCCGCTCGCAAGCAGCCGCTGGTCGTCTCCGACCGCAAGGCCGCCAAGCAACGTGACCGCGCCAAGCGCTCCGAGGCCTACGCCAAGCAGCGCGAGGCCATGGTCACCGGCGACGACCGCTACCTGCCGCCACGCGACAAGGGCCCGATCCGGCGGTACATCCGCGATTACGTCGATGCCCGCTGGAATCTCGGCGAGTTCATGCTCCCGGTGATGATCCTCGTCCTGGCCCTGTCCTTCGTGCGCCAGAGCTGGGCGTTGACCATCGTGTTCGTCGCCGTCTATGGCGTGATTATTCTCGCCGTCGGTGACGCGATCCTGATGTGGCGCAAGGTCAAGAAGCAGCTGATCGCTAAGTTCGGCGCTGACACGGTTGCGGGCGAGCGCGGGCTGGCGCTCTACGCGATCATGCGGGCTTTCCAGATGCGCCGCACCCGGATGCCCAAGCCGCAGGTCGCGCGAGGCTCCTACCCCAGCTGATCGGAGACGTCGTCAGGCCGGTGGCTCCAGGCTCATCGGTCCATAGACGATCACGCCGTCCTGGTGCAGCGTGACCGCCGAGACCCCGGCCTGAGCCAGGTCCTCCCACGACTCGGCGAACCATGCCTCGGCCTCCCCTTGGGTGGGGAATGCCGCCGTCGTCGCCTCCGGTGGCGCGATCGCCTCTGCGGAAGAATCGGCGTAGGACCAGGTCCATCCGGCTGTCACTGCTCAGGCCTCCCGCACGCCGACCTGGACGAACGGCGGCCTGGTGACGGTCGCGGGGAGGTCGCGCCCGCGGACGTCGATGACTACCTCGTCGCCCATCGCCACGCTGCGGTCCAGCAGGGCCAGCGCGATGCCCTGCTTCAGCGTCGGAGAGAACGTCCCTGACGTGACCTCGCCGACAACGGCGCCCGTGGCGTCCTTGACCTCGCAGTGCGCGCGGGGGATCCCGCGTCCGGTCGCGAGCAGGCCGCGCATGAGCCGTGAGGTCTTGGCGGCTCGCTGGTCTGCGAGGGACTCCTTGCCCCAGAACGCGGGCTTGTCCCAGCCGACAGCCCACGCGGCCGACGCCATGACGGGCGTGATGTCTGGTCCGAGATCGTTGCCGTGCAACGGATATCCCATCTCGGTGCGCAGCGTGTCGCGGGCGCCGAGCCCACAGACGCGCCCGCCGAAGCGCTCAATTTCCACGAGCAGCGCATCCCAGAGCGCCGGTGTGGACTCCCAGGCGGGGACGAGCTCATAGCCCTTCTCGCCCGTGTAGCCAGTCCGGCAGACGATGAGGGGCTGACCCATCCAGTCCACCTCGACGAAGGACATGTAGTCGTGGTCAACCGGCAGGCCGATCGCCTGCAGGACCTCGTCGCTGTTTGGCCCCTGAACGGCAATCACGCCGTACCGGTGGTGAAGGTTCTCGATCTCCAGACCCTGCGGTGCGGCGGCCCGCAACAGGTCCACGACGGTCGTGGTGTTGGCGGCATTCGGGATGAGGAAGACGTCGACCTCGGAACGCAGGTACTGGATGAGGTCGTCAACCACTCCCCCGTCGGCGGCGCAGCACAGGGTGTATTGGGCCTGCCCAGGGCCAATCTTGCGCAGGTCATTGGTGAAGCAGCCATTGACGAAGTCGAGGGCCCCACCCCCACTGACCCGCGCCTTGCCTAGGTGGGACACATCGAAGATGCCCACGTTCTCGCGAACGGCCGTATGTTCGGCAACCACGCCTCCACCGGGATACTCGATGGGCATCAGCCAGCCGCCGAAGTCGGCCAGTTTGGCCCCCAGGGCGACATGGCGGTCGTGCAGCGGGGACGTGAGCAGGTCGGTCATGGTCCCGCAACCTACTCGCTGAGGTCCGCCCTGTCCCGCGTGGCGCCCGCCTCCTGGCTCCGGCACCCGCGGCAGCCCGGGGCCTAGAGTGGCCCCACCGCCCATCCGCTCCCGCGTCTCCTCGGAGGAGTCACTCGTGCCCACCGTTGCCGTGACCACCCGTTCGTCCGCTTCCCTCGCCGTCGACGCCCTTGTCGTGGGGGCAGTCCCCTCAACGAGAGGCCCTGTGCTGGCGCCCGGTCATGGGCTGCCGGACGGCGCGGCGGACCACCTCACGGGCGCGCTGCAGGCGGCGGACGCGACGGGGGACGCCGGGGAGGTGACCCGCGTGTATGCCGTGCCGGGCACCGCGGCATCGTCGGTCCTCATCGTCGGGCTCGGGTCCACCAACGACCCCAACACGATACGGGCCGCCGCCGGGACGGCGCTGCGGGCTCTGGCCAAGAAGAAGACTGTCGCGGTCGCGCTGCCCACCCCCGATGTCGCCGCAGTCACGGCCGTGGCTGACGGGGCATATGCCGGGTGCTACACGTACGTCAAGCCCGCCCCGGTCGGCGCCAAGGCGGCGGCCGTCCCGGCTGGCCCACGGATTCAGGTGGTCAGCGGCGCCGGTCAGGGCAAGGCCGTCAAGTCTGCCGTCGAGCGAGCTGCCGTGATCGGTGCGGCACGCGATCTCGCGCGCGACTTGGTCAACACCCCTCCCAACATGCTGTTCCCCCAGTCGTTCGCGGACATTGTCAAGGCCACGGCGGCGGCGTCACCGGCCAAGGTCTCGGTGTCGGTCCTGGATGACAAGGCCCTGATCAAGGGAGGGTTCGGCGGCATCGTCGGAGTGGGCCAGGGCAGTTCGCGGCCGCCGCGCATCGTCACGATCTCCTACCGCCCGGCCCGCGCTCAGGCAGCCATCGCGCTGGTCGGCAAGGGCATTACCTTCGACTCCGGTGGCCTGTGCATCAAGCCGCCGGCGGGCATGCTCACGATGAAGTGCGACATGGCCGGTGCCGCCGCGGTGGCCGGAGCCGTCCTGGCGCTCGCCGAGCTGGGGGGGCCAGTTGCGGTGACCGGCTACCTCTGCCTGGCCGAGAACATGCCAAGCGGGACCGCCCAGCGCCCGTCAGACGTCGTGACGATGCGGAACAAGACCACAGTCGAGATCCTCGACACCGACGCCGAGGGCCGGATGGTGCTCGCCGACGGGATCTGTCTGGCGGCGGAGGCCGGGCCGGATGCCATCGTCGACATCGCCACCTTGACCGGCGCCCAGATGGTCGCCTTGGGACCGGAGGTCGCGGGCGTGATGGGCAACACCGACGCCTTCCGCGGCCGTGTCGTTGACGCGGTGGCCCAGGCCGGAGAGCACGCCTGGCCCATGCCCCTGCCCGAGGCCCTGCGCAAGGGCCTGGAGTCCCCGACCGCCGACATCGCACACAAGTCGGACCGCAACGGCGGGATGCTCACAGCGGGGCTGTTCCTGCGGCACTTCGTCCCCGAGGGCGTGCCGTGGGCCCACATCGACATGGCGGGCCCGGCATTCAACGACGCCACCGCCAAGGGCACGACACCTAAGGGCGGCACCGGATGGGGTGTGGCCTCGCTGGTCGCCCTGGTCGAGTCCTACGGACACTGAGAACCAGCGGCGATGGCGGACCAGGCAGTCGGTGAGGTCCGGCCGGCTGGACCTGGTCAATCTGGGCGGCGGATGCGTCCCCGACGCCCGGACCATCGGCTGCGCGTTCGGCTCACCGATGGCCCGGTCGTCGGCATCGCACTGCGGCCTTCGCGGGTCGACGATCTGGCAGGGCCGGCACCGTTGATCATGGGCTGGGATGCCGTCCTGACCCACACCCAACCTGGCGGGACTCACAACTAGAGTGGTCGAAGCCACCCTCTCAAAGGAGATCTGAGCTCATGTCTGAACGTGTCACCATGCCGGCGCTGGGCGAGTCCGTGACCGAGGGCACCGTGACCCGCTGGCTGAAGTCGGTGGGTGACCGCGTCGAGATCGATGAACCCCTCCTGGAGGTCTCGACCGACAAGGTCGACACGGAGATCCCGTCGCCGGTCGCCGGGACCCTGCAAGAGATCTTGGTCGCCGAGGACGACACCGTTCCGGTGGGCGCCGACCTCGCCGTGATCGGCGAGGGCGCTGCTCCGGCCGCACCCGAGCCAGCTGCTGCCCCGGCCGAGCCCGTGGCCGCTCCCGCCGCACCCGAGCCCGCGGCCGCTCCGGCCCCCGAGGTCGCGGCGCCGGCACCGGCACCTGCCGCCGCACCTGCCGCCCCAGCTGGCGCCGGCACGACCGTGACCATGCCGGCCTTGGGCGAGTCGGTCACCGAGGGCACCGTCACCCGCTGGCTCAAGGCGGTCGGTGACACGGTGGCCATTGATGAGGCACTCCTGGAGGTCTCGACCGACAAGGTCGACACCGAAATCCCCTCACCCGTTGCGGGCACGTTGACAGCCATCCTGGTGGGCGAGGACGAGACAGTCCCGGTCGGAGCGGACCTCGCGGTCGTCGGAGACGCGGCAGCCGCACCCGTCGCACCGGCAGCCCCCGCTGCTGCCGCACCACCGGCTGCGCCCGCCGCTCCCCCGGCCCCCGCACCGGCGGCTGCCCCCCCGGCACCGGCGCCGGTTCCCGCCGCGCCCCCCGCTCCCGCTCCGGCTGCTCCCCCGGCTGCGGCGCCGGCAGCCGCCGCCCCTCCCGCAGCTCCGGCCGCACCCGCCGATGACGCCGCGAGTTACGTGACGCCGCTGGTGCGCAAACTGGCTGCCGACGCCGGGATCGACCTCGCGACGGTCGCGGGCACCGGGATCGGCGGACGGATCCGCAAGCAGGATGTCCTGGCGGCCATCGACGCAGCCAAGGCCCCAGCACCCGCCGCGGCTGCGGCGCCCGCACCGGCTGCTGCCCCGGCCGCGCCGGCCCCCGCCAAGGCCTCGGCCGTCTCGCCCCTGCGGGGCACGACTCAGCCGATGACGCGCCTGCGCAAGATGATCGCGGCCCGGATGGTCGAGTCGCTGCAGACCTCGGCCCAGCTCACGACCGTCGTCGAGGTCGACGTCACGGCCGTGTCCCGCCTGCGCGACCGGCACAAGGCCGAGTTCGAGGTGCGAGAGGGCACCAAGCTCAGCTTCCTGCCGTTCTTCACGCTCGCTGCGGTCGAGGCACTCAAGGAGTTCCCGACGATCAACGCGAGCATCGACGGCGACAGCGTGGTCTATCACGGCACCGAGAACATCGGGATCGCCGTCGACACCGACAAGGGCCTCATCGTCCCGGTGGTCAAGAATGCCGGGGACCTCAATCTCGCCGGTCTCGCCCGCGGGATCGCTGACGTGGCGGCTCGCACCCGCAACAACAAGATCACCCCAGACGACCTCAGCGGTGGGACGTTCACGATCACGAACACGGGCTCGCGCGGCGCGCTGTTCGACACCCCGATCATCAACCAGCCCCAAGTCGGCATCCTGGGCACGGGAGCCGTCGTCAAGCGTCCGGTCGTGGTCAAGGCCACCGATGGTGGCGAGACGATCGCCATCCGGTCCATGGTCTACCTGGCCTTGTCCTACGACCACCGGATCGTGGACGGAGCGGACGCCGCGCGCTTCCTCACTGCCATGAAGACGCGGATCGAAGAGGGCGCCTTCGAGGTCTGAACACACGCCGAATCAACTCCAGCGGCGCCGACGGTTTCTTGCCATCGGCGCCGCTGGCGTGTGCGGCCCCCTACGTCACGTCGCGGCGACGATCCGCGCGATCCGCCAGCCCTCCGGTGTCCGTTGGAGCTCAAGCAGCACCGGATCGGCGACGGACGCGCTCACTGATCTCACCCCGCTCGCGCTGTGCTCGGTGTGGGCCGAGGTGCCCAGGGTCACCCGCACCGTGAGCGTGTCGGGACCCTCGACCTCAGGTTGTGCCTGGATCACCTCGAAGGCCAGTCCCTCGAGCCGGACCCCGGCCTGCGCGCGCGCCGCCCGATCAGCCGTATCGCTCTCCCAGGCGGGCGACCCCGACACATCGAGCAGACTCAGGTCGCCGGAGGTGGGATCGGACCATAGCTGCGCTCGCACCTCGGCGAGCGCCTCGATCGTCGCGAGCGCCTCGGCGCGGGAGTTGCCCGGGACCATCCCAGGGACCGAGGTGGGTGTGGGGTCAGATTCGCCGACAGCCGATCGCGGGGCCGCGGCTGTCGATGCCGATGGCGCCGAGGTCGACGACGACGTCGCCGATGGGGTGATCAATGTCGTGCGGGACGGTCGTGAGGCCGCAGCCGGCGTTGCTTCACTGGTCCCGTCGCCGAGCGCCGTGCCGAGGATCCATAGTCCACTGACGAGCACACAGGCGAGCGCGATTCGGCTGGCCGAGCGAACCACGGCTTGCCGCCTCGCTCCGGTCTCTGGTCCGGAGCCGGCCTCGCGCCGCCGCGCAGAGAGACTCGACGGCCCGACGGGCGCGCTGGTCAATCCCGCCACCTCCCGCAATCGACGGGTGACGTCTGCGCCGGGATCGACGCTGGACACCAGGTGCAGCGGCTCGGCTTCGGTCACGCTGTAGAGATCGACCGCCAGTGAATCCGCGCCAGGTCGCGCGTCGGGATCGGTCGCCATGGCGGCCAAGCACAGTCGCATGATCCGGGCCTGGGGATCGTCTCCGCTCGGCGCAGCTGTCGGGCCGGCGAGCGCCGACGGTGGTGTCCGGCCCGTCAAGCAGAACCGTCCCAACGCGCCCACGGCATACACGTCGGCGGCCGGTCCCGGGCGTTCCCCGAGCAACACCTCGGGCGCGACGAAACCCAGGGTCGCGCCGCCGTCCTCGATCCGCCGGCCGGCAATGACGGCCTCACCCAAGTCGCCCAGGTGAGGTCGCCCCTGGAGGTCGAAGAGGACGTTGCTCGGGGACACGTCGGCGTGCGCGACGCCGACCCGGTGCAAGCGGCCCAAAGCGCTGAGCAACGGGGTGAGCACGGTGATGCACTCACCCGGGGTCAGATGGCCGCGGGCCGACACGACATCTGCGAGCGAGCCACCTCGCATGAGGTCCAGGACAAGCACGAGGTCTGCACCGACCTCCAGAACGTCGTGCAACCGGACCAGATGCTCAAGGTCCAGCGCCGCGAGCACCTCGGCCTCTTGGCGGGCCTCGGGGCGACGGGCGCCGCCGGCGATGACCTTGAGCGCGACATCCAGGCCGTCCTCACGGCTGCCCGCCCAGACCGTGCCCTGCCCACCCTCGCGGATCTTGTCGCAGAGGAGGTATCCGGGGACAACCGGTGCCCCGATCGGCGCCGCGGCCCGGCGGCCGGGCGGCTGTGCCCGCACCGGCCACCGGTCCCCCTCTCCGTGTCGCTCCGCGTCCCGGACCGTTGTCCCCGCCATGGCCCCACAGTGACACGACCGCGGCATTCGCCGACGAAGTTATCCACAGGGCCGGTGAAGGCCCGTTAAGGTGATGGCCGTGCCCGCTGACCAACCCACGATCCTGGCCACCTCGGGCGGATACCGCTACGGCGAGCGCACCCAGCTCGAGTTCGATGCGTTGGTGTATCACGCCGTTGCCCTGTCCGGAGTGACCGGCCGGCGGCCCCGCATCGGCCTCCTCGGCACGGCCTCGGGAGACCCACAGTGGTTCTCCTACAGGGCTATCGAAGCAGGACGGGTTGCCGGGTTCGACGTCTCGACCCTCGACCTGTTCCCCATGCCCAACCATGCGGACCCCGCCGCGTACCTGCTCGACCAGGACGTCGTCTGGGTCAATGGAGGCTCGGTTGCCAACCTGCTGGCCGTCTGGCAGGTCCACGACCTGGAGCCTGCGTTCCGGGCGGCCTGGGCGGCCGGGGTCGTCCTCGCCGGGGTTTCCGCAGGGTCGATCTGCTGGTTCGACGGTGGCTGCACCGACTCTTTCGGACCCGACCTGCGCGCCGTGACCAACGGCCTGGGCTTCCTGCCCTACGGCAACGGGGTCCACTACGACAGCGAGGAGCAGCGACGGCCGACCATCCACCGGTTCGTCCGCGACGGCATTCTCGGCCCGACCCACTGCACCGACGACGGGGTCGGGCTGGTCTATCACGGCACCGAGCTCGTCGAGGCGGTCAGCGAGCGCGACGGCAAGGGCGCCTACCGCGTCACCGCGACCGGTGAGGAGATCAGCGAGGAGCGGATCGAGCCGCGCCGGCTCCCCCATCGTTGAGGTGGGTGCCCTCGCCCGGGGCAGGGCACGGGTGCGCACCCAACTTCGGAGTCAGTCAGGGCGCCGCCCCGGCGTGATGACGTCGACGACCCGCTCGCCGCGCACACTGATCCGCGCCGCGTCCAGCACGGCCATGACATGGACCGCGTCGAAGGGGTCGACGGGCATGGCCGCCTGAGGGTCGGGGCTGGCCAACGCCTCCCGAACGGCGGTGTAGAAGTCGGCCTGGTCCGACGGCACCGTCGGCACCGGCTCCCGCTCGTCGCCGCGATAGAGCCAACCGGTGGCGCCTGGGGCGTCGGCCTGGTCGGGGAAGGTCGCCGCCTCCGGGGCGATCGTGGCGACGATGAATGCCGCCTGGGTCCCCAGGAGCCGCACCCGAGGCCCGGGTGCCCCGGCGAGCGACGTCGTGGACAGGTGGGAGAGGACGCCGCTGGTGTGGCGGCACAGGAGGAACGTGTCGTCATCGGCGACCGTGCTGCGCGAGGCCATCGTCGCCATCACCGACTCGACCTCACCGAAGAGCTGAACGGCGGCATCGACCAGGTGGCTGTGCAGATCCAGGAGCAGCCCGCCTCCCTCGTCCGAGGTCAGCTGCTCGCGCCAGCGGTCCTTTGGCTGCGGTCGCCACCGCTCCCAGCGGTGCTCGAAGCGGAAGGCCTCGCCGAGCACTCCGCTGCGCACCACGTGGGCCAGGGTGGTGAACTCGGGGTCGTAGCGGCGGTTCTGAAACACCGTGAGGGGGACGTTCTCGTGCAGCGCTCGGTCAACCAGATCGACAGCATCCTCTGCGTTGAGCGCCAACGGCTTGTCGACGACGACCGGGATCTTGGCTTCGACAACGGCCCAGGCATTGTCGACATGTGCGGCGGTCGACGAGGCGATGACCACCAGGTCCAGGCCCCCCGCGCCTAGCATCTCCGCGACCGAGGCGTGAACGGCGACTCCCGGCAGGTCGGCGCGGGCTTGGGCGGCCCGCTCCGGGTTGGCGGTCACCACGGCGACGATCTCACAGCCAGCCCGCTGGAGCGGCCCTCGGTGAATGTCCCGTCCCGCCATGCCGTATCCGACGATGCCCACACGCGTCATGGCGCCAGGGTATGCCGCCCGCCGCGCAGCGAGGCCTACGCTGGCGGGTATGCGGTTTGAGCACCTGGGGTTCGCCCCCGACGTCGTGGACTACGAGGCGGCGTGGGATCACCAGCGGACGGTCCATGCGGCGGTTCTCGCGGGCGAACTGCCCGACACCACCATCCTGCTCGAGCATGCCCCGGTCTACACGGCCGGCAAGCTGACCCAGCCGCACGAACGGCCGTTCGACGGGACGCCGGTCATCGATGTCGACCGCGGCGGCAAGATCACGTGGCACGGCCCAGGACAGCTCGTCGGCTACCCCATCGTCTTCCTGCCGGCGGTCCCGATCGATGTCGTCGCCCACGTGCGTCGCCTCGAGGAGGCGATGATCCGGGTCTGCGCCGAGTTCAACGTCGAGGTGACCCGCGTCGAAGGGCGCTCGGGAGTCTGGGTGCTCGCGGACGACCGGGGACCAGACCGCAAGCTCGGTGCCATCGGGGTGCGCGTGAGCCGGCGCGTGACCATGCACGGGTTTGCCCTCAACTGCGATGCCGACCTGTCGTGGTCGACCAACATCGTCGCGTGCGGCATCGCCGACGCGGGCGTCTCATCCCTGACCCTCGAAGCCGGCCGGCCGATCAGCGTCCAGGACGTCCTTCCGTACGCCGAGAAGCACCTGACCGACGTCCTGAACTGACGCCTGCGCGGGTCGTTCGCACGAGGCTCGGTCGCGGTCCCGGTGCGGCGACGGCATACCCTATCGGGGTGACTATCGCACCCGAAGGTCGTCGTCTCCTGCGCGTTGAGGCGCGCAACGCGCAAACCCCGATCGAGCGCAAGCCGTCGTGGATCAGGACCACCGCCAAGATGGGCCCGGAGTACGCGGCGATCAACTCGATGGTCAAGTCCGAGGGCCTGCACACGGTCTGCCAGGAGGCTGGCTGCCCCAACATCTTCGAATGTTGGGAGGACCGGGAAGCGACCTTCCTCATCGGCGGGGACACCTGCACGCGCCGGTGCGACTTCTGCGACATCGCGACGGGCCGCCCGCAGCCCTTGGACCGGGACGAGCCGCGGCGCGTGGCCGAGTCGGTCCAGTCCATGGGTCTGCGCTACTCCACCGTGACCGGGGTGGCCCGCGACGACCAGCCGGACGGTGCCGCCTGGCTGTATGCCGAGACCATCCGGCAGATCCACACCCTCAACCCCAACACCGGGGTCGAGATCCTGCCCCCCGACTTCGGGGCCGAGCCGCACCTGGTGGGTCAGGTCTTTGACGCCCGCCCCGAGGTCTTCGCCCACAACCTCGAGACCGTGCCGCGGATCTTCAAGCGCATCCGCCCGGCCTTCACCTACGACAAGTCCCTGCGCGTGCTCAGCATGGCCCGCGAGGCCGCCCTGGTCACCAAATCCAACCTCATCCTTGGGATGGGCGAGGAGGACCACGAGATCGAGGCGGCGATCCGCGACCTGCACGACGCCGGCTGCGACATCCTCACCATCACCCAGTACCTGCGCCCTTCGCCGCTCCATCACCCCATCGACCGGTGGGTCAAGCCCGAGGAGTTCGTGCACTGGAGCGACCTGGCGACCTCCATCGGTTTCAAGGGCGTCATGGCCGGGCCACTGGTGCGCTCGTCGTACCGGGCCGGCCGCCTATGGGCTCAGGCCATGACCCGCTGGGGCCGACCGATCCCCGAGCACCTGGCTCACCTGGGCGCCAACGCAGACGTCCCGGCCCGCCAGGAGGCCGCCACGCTCGTGGCCCGCCAGGAGCGGACGGCCTGATCCGGCTGGGTTGGTGCGCTGCCGCGACGCGCACTGCCCCACTAGACTGACCGGGACCTCGGACGTCGTCCCTCACGCCCGCGGCAGACCCCCGCACGATGCCCAGGAGCACACCGATGTCCAGCCAGCCCGACAAGCCCGAGAAGAAGCCCGGCCGCATCGCGGAGATCCGCCAGGGCTACCGGGCCATCCGGCAGATCGACTCCAAGATCGGCTGGTGGATGCTCCTCGCGGCGGTCGTCGTCGCGGCGGTCATCATCGGCATCGGGTTCGCGCTCGGCGGGATGTGGCGCTGGTACTTCATCCTCGTGGCCATCCCGGCCGCGGCCTTGGCTGCCGTCATCGTGATGAACCGGCGGGGCAACAGCGCCATGTACAAAGCCCTCGAGGGACAGGCGGGTGCTGCTGGAGCAGCCCTGATGGGCATGGGGCGTCGCGGCTGGTATGCCACTCAGGAGCCGGTGGCGGTCGACGCTCAGCGCGGCACCAAGATCAGCGACCTGACCGGTGCTGCCATGGTCTTTCGCGCATTGGGTCGCCCCGGGATCGTGCTCATCGGAGAGGGCCCTTCGGCCCGAGTCACCAAGCTCCTCAAGGCCGAGGAAAAGAAGGTCGCCCGCGTCGCCCCCGGGGTGCCCGTGCATCTGTGGGTCGCCGGCGACGAGGAGAACGAGGTCCCGGTCAAGAAGATCGCCGGCAAGCTGACCCGGATGCGTCCCGTCCTGACCAAGGCCGAGGTCTCGGTCGTCAACAAGCGCCTGAAGTCGCTGCCCGGCATGCGCCAGGGCATCCCAGCTGGCGTCGACCCGACCAAGGTCCGGATGGACCGCCGCTCGATGCGCGGACGCTGACCGGGCGCGAGACGCGGTTAGAGCCGGACGATCGTCGTCCCGGCAATGACGTCGTGATATCCGCGTCCGTCGGCCGCGGTGAAGATCGCGGGCACGAACAGGCAGAGCAAGGCCGTGCGGATGAGAACCTGCACGGGGAAAACGCCTGGGCGCGCCTGGAGCACCTGCATCCCGAGGAGCCGATGCCCGACCGTGCTTCCAATCGTGCCGACGAGCAGCACGTTCTCCAGCGCGAAAATGCCCAGCGGGACAAAGGACTGCGCTCCCCCGGCGGTCATCTGGACACCGAGCAGCCCGATGGCGATGGCCTGGCACAGGGCCCAATCGATGAGCAGAGCCACCGCGCGCCGACCCAGCCGGGCCGGCGGGGGCGGAAACCCTGGCGAGCCCACGGCATTCGACGACTGACGGTCACCACTCACGACAACCGAGGGTATGCCGCCCGCTCACCGGTCCCATCTTCTGGGCGGCTGATCCCACGCTGTGATACCCCCACCTCGCGTTACATCGCTGAAACATTAGGGTCATGGCCGGGTAATGCCATCGTCTTAGCGTCACACCAACGCTTGGGCCAGCGCTGTAGGCCCGCTCCATCCCCAACAGGAGGCACTCTTGTTCAGCTCTGCTGATGACGTCCTGACGTTCATCAAGGACGAGGACGTCAAGTTCGTCGACATCCGCTTCTGCGACCTCCCCGGGGTCATGCAGCACTTCAACGTGCCGGCGTCGACCGTCGACGCGGACTTCTTCAAGAACGGTCAGATGTTCGACGGATCCTCGATCCGCGGCTTCCAGGCCATTCACGAGTCCGACATGAAGCTCATCCCGGACCCCACGACGGCCTACCTCGACCCCTTCCGGGTTGAGAAGACCCTCATCATGAACTTCTCGATCGTCGACCCGTTCACCGGTGAGGCCTACAGCCGCGACCCGCGCAACATCGCGGCCAAGGCTGAGGCCTACCTCACCTCGACCGGTATCGCCGACACCGCCTACTTCGGTGCCGAGGCCGAGTTTTACGTCTTCGACGACGTGCGCTTCGAGACCAAGGCCAACGCCAGCTACTACTACATCGACTCCATCGAGGCGGCCTGGAACAGCGGTCGCGTCGAGGAGGGTGGCAACCGCGGCTACAAGACGCGGTTCAAGGGCGGCTACTTCCCCGTCCCGCCGGTGGACCACTTCGCCGACGTGCGCGACAAGATCTGCCTGAACATGGCTCTGGTCGGCCTCCTGGTCGAGCGCAGCCACCACGAGGTGGGCACTGCCGGTCAGCAGGAGATCAACTACCGCTTCAACACGCTGCTGCAGTCCGGCGACGACATGATGAAGTTCAAGTACGTCGTTAAGAACACCGTCTGGAACTACGGCAAGACCGCGACGTTCATGCCCAAGCCGATCTTCGGTGACAACGGCTCTGGCATGCACACGCACCAGTCGCTGTGGAAGAACGGCGAGCCGCTGTTCTACGACGAGCGCGGCTACGGCGGCCTGTCGGACCTCGCCCGCTGGTACATCGGTGGCCTGCTCAAGCACGCTCCGGCGTTGCTGGCGTTCACCAACCCGACGGTCAACTCGTACCACCGTCTGGTGCCTGGCTACGAGGCCCCGGTCAACCTGGTCTACTCCGCACGCAACCGCTCCGCCTGCGTGCGGATCCCGATCGCGGGTGACTCCCCCAAGGCCAAGCGCATCGAGTTCCGGATCCCGGACCCCTCGAGCAACCCGTACCTGTGCTTCGCGGCGCAACTGATGGCCGGACTGGATGGCATCCGCAACCGGATCGAGCCGCCCGAGCCCGTGGACAAGGACCTCTACGAGCTGCCCCCCGAGGAGCACGCGAACATCGAGCAGGTCCCCGGCTCGCTCCCCGAAGTGCTCGACGCCCTCGAGGCCGACCACGACTTCCTCCTCGAGGGCGACGTGTTCACCGTGGACCTCATCGAGGCCTGGATCGAGTGGAAGCGCAAGAACGAGGTCGACCCGATCCGTTTCCGCCCGCACCCCCACGAGTTCGAGATGTACTTCGACATCTGATCGATCCGATCACCGGTCCCGTGGGGCCGTTCCCTCCTGGTGAGGGGACGGCCCCACCGCTGTCCATGGATGCCTGGCGTTAGCGAGGCCTCGAGGCGGCGCAGGCCAGCTACTCGCCGCCCACGACCGGGCCACGCACGCCCGCATGGTGGGCGGGAGGGCTTGCTGACGCAGCAGGGTCTGGCATGGATGTGGGGCGCATCCTCGTGTTGCAGCACCACATCAGTGCGAGGCGGACCAGCCAGACCCGGCCACCCTGGAGTTGTCGATACGGATGCTGACGCTTGAGATTTTCGTTCACGCTATGTCTATGCGGCAACCAGGAAATCAGGAGCTGGGGTGATGAACGCGGGTGACCCTTCGGTGGGTTTGTCGGTCGCGCTGTCGCGCCTTGACGGTTGGCGGCCACATCGACTCTGGCGCTGGGCTGCCGATGGTCATCGGTGTCACCGTTTAGCTGCCTCTGGGTCCGGCACCGGCTCGTCGTCATCCCGCGAGGCGACACTCCCTGTCACCGTCTGCTGTGACTGGTTGCAGCCAACCTCCACCTGGCGGCCCCCAACCTG
>JAGOME010000036.1 GCA_017993715.1 Phycicoccus sp. | reverse complement strand
GCCCAAAGCCACGCCAGCGGGGGTGCCGGTATTGATGACGTCTCCGGGGTGCAGGGTCATGAACTGCGAGATGTACGCAACGAGCGTGTACACATCGAAGATCATCGTCGCCGTCGAGCCGTCCTGCATGAGCTCGCCGTTGACGCGCAGCCGCAGCCCCAAAGCCTGCGGTTGCGCGACCGCATCGGCCGTGACGAGCCACGGTCCAAGCGGGTTGAAGGTCGCACAGTTCTTGCCCTTGTCCCATTGGCCCCCGCGCTCGAGCTGGAAGTGCCGTTCGGAGACGTCATGACTGATCGCGTACCCGGCGATCACGCCGGCAGCTTCCTCGGGACCGGCGAGGTATGACGCCTTGCGACCGATGATGACGGCGAGCTCGACCTCCCAGTCCGTCTGAGTGCTGGCCCGCGGCACGAGCACCTCGTCATCGGGGCCGACGATCGTGTCCGCCGCCTTGAGAAAGAGAATGGGCTCCTCGGGCACGGGGGCGCCGGTCTCCTCGGCGTGGTCCCGATAGTTCAGCCCCACACAGACGATCTTGCCGACGCCCGCGACGGGCGGGCCGAACCGTGCGCCAGGGGTCAGCGGGGGCAGGGAGCCGGTGGCCATGGCCTCGCGGGCGCGGGCGACCAGATCACCGGCCAGGCCGGTGGCGGTGATATCAGTGACGACGGCGCTCAGATCGCGCCACGTCCCGTCTGGAGCGTGGACGGCGGGACGTTCCGCGCCTGGTGGTCCGATGCGGGCCAGTCTCATCAGGGGCTCTTTCTCATGAGGGTGAGGGTGGGTGGCAGGGGGTGGAAGGTCAGCGTTGGACCCTGGCTCCACCTCCCTTCACCAGCGCGGCCACCTCAGCGAGGGAGGCCATCGACGTGTCTCCGGGCGTGGTCATGGCCAACGCGCCGTGAGCTGCGCCGTACTCCAGGGCCTCCTGCACGGACATGGACTGCAGCAGGCCGTAGATCAGGCCGGAGGCGAAGCTGTCCCCACCACCGACTCGATCAAGAATCTCCAGATGTGGCCGTGGTGTCGCCTCGACCACGCCGGTGTCTGGGGACCACGCGATGGCCGACCACGAGTTGTCGGAGGCGGTGTGGACCGTGCGCAGGGTGGTCGCGACGACCCGCAAGCGGGGGTACGTCGCGACGACCTCCTCGATCATGTCGGCGAAGGCTGCGACCGGCAGGTCGGTCAGCGACTCGTCCACGCCGGCCACGGTGAACCCCAACGCCGCGCTGAAGTCCTCTTCATTGCCGATCATCACGTCGATGTAGGGCGCGAGCGAGGCGTTGACCTCTTGGGCGCGGGCTTGACCCCCGATGCCCTTCCAGAGGCTGGGCCGATAGTTCAGGTCGTAGGAGACCACGACGCCCTGCCGGGCGGCGGCCGTCACCGCCTCGAGGGCCACCTGGGCGGCATTCTCGGACAGGGCGGCGAAGATGCCCCCCGTGTGCAACCAGCGGCAGCCCACTGTGCCAAAGACGTGATCCCAGTCCACCTCCCCGGGGCGCAGACTGGCGGTCGCGGTGTGCCCGCGGTCGGAGGTCCCGACGGCACCGCGGACGCCGAAGCCCCGTTCCGTGAAGTTGAGCCCGTTGCGGGTGCGCCGACCGACCCCGTCGTCCTCGCGCCACACGATCCAGCGGGGGTCGACGCCCCCCTGGAGGATGAGGTCCTCGAGGAGGAGGCCGACCTCGTTGCGCACGAGACCGGTGACGATGGCCGTCCGCATGCCGAAGGCGCGCCGCAGGCCCCGGGCGACGTTGTATTCGCCGCCGCCCTCCCAGGCGCGGAAGGTGCGGGCGGTGCGGATGCGTCCCTCGCCGGGGTCCAGCCGCAGCATGACCTCTCCGAGGGAGACCACGTCAAACCCGCAGTCGTTGGCGGGACGGATCGCCAGGGGCATCATGGCGTCACCCCCGCGCGCGGCCGGACGGCGTCCGCTGCCGCGACGGCAGCGGCGACCGCCAGCTGCATGGCCGGCCAGTCTCGGGCCGCCAACGCCTGGGCATCGATCATCCAGCTGCCGCCGACAGCCGCGACGGACGACAGCGTGAGGTAATCGCCGAGGTTGGCTGCGGTGACGCCGCCGGTCGGCAGGAAGCTGATCTGCGGGAAAGGCCCCGACAAGGCCCGGATGGCCGCAGGTCCACCGACGATCTGGGCCGGGAAGAGCTTGACCAGCGAGAGCCCGAGCTCGATCGCGTGTTGGAGCTCGGTCGCCGACGCGATACCGGGGATGACGGGCAGATCCAGCGCGCGGCATTCGGCGACGACCGCGGCCGACAGCCCGGGACTGACGACGAATGCGGCACCAGCGTCCTTGGCCTGCTCGACCTGGGCCGGCGTGGTCACGGTGCCGGCGCCGACGAGGCAGACGCCCTCGGCGGCCATCGAGCGGATCGCCTCGAATGCCGTGGGCGTGCGCAAGGTGACCTCGGCGATCGGCAGGCCGCCAGCTGCCAGGATCCGGCCGAGCGCCGGTGCATCTGCGGCGTCAGGGATGACCAGGACGGGGACGATCCGGTGGGCTCTCACCTGACCGACCACGGGGTGCTCGCTCATCGGCCCAGCCACCCGCCGTCGACCGGCAGCACGACTCCGGTGACGTAGTCCGATGCAGGGGAGGCGAGGAAGACCGTCGCGCCCGCCAGGTCATCGGGTCGGCCCCATCGCCCCGCCGGGATACGCCCGACGATGCTGGCCGCTCGCTCCGGGTCGTCCTGGAGCGCCTGGGTGTTGTCGGTGGCGATGTACCCCGGTGCGATCGCGTTGACGGTGACCCCATGGGGGGCCCACTCGTTCGCCAACGCCCGGGTCAACCCGGCTACACCGCTCTTGGACGCGGTGTAGCCGGGGACATTGATGCCGCCCTGGAAACTGAGCAGTGACGCGGTGAAGATGACCTTGCCCCAACCGCGATCGAGCATGGGGCGGGCCAGGGCCTGCGTCAGGGCGAACTGGCTCGTGAGGTTGACCGTGAGGACGCGCGACCACTGATCTAGATCATGGTCGACGGCGGGCTCGCGATAGATCGTGCCCGCGTTGTTGACGAGGATGTCGATGGGGTCCTCGCGGGCGAGCTGCGCGCCCAACGAGGCCACCGCCGCGGCGTCGGCGAAGTCGCAGGCGATGGTGCGGATTGCCCGCCCGTGGGCGTGCACGGCCGCTTCGACGGCGGATCCGGTGGGCTCCATAGAGGCGCTTACGGCGATGATGTCGGCGCCCGCGCTCGCGAGAGCCTGCGCCATGGCCAGCCCGATGCCGCGCCGGGCGCCGGTGACGAGGGCAACCTTGCCGGAGAGGTCGAAGGAGTCGATCATCGGGCCACCTCCGCGGGTCGGCAGTCGACGAGCACCTTCATCACGCCAGAGCCTGCGGCCAGACGCTCGAATGCCGCCGCCGCCTCGGCCAGGGGGTAGACCGCCGTGATCAGCGGGGACAGGGCGTCGGACGCCTCGGCGAGGAGGGCGGCGGCCGCCTCGAAGTCGGCCCGTTCGTAGACCCGAGCCCCGATGAGTTCGAGCTCGCGCCAGAAGAACCGGAAGACATCGACGGACCGCGGCTGGGGGTGGATCGCGACCAGGACGAGCCGCCCACGGGTTGCCAGGTTCGCGACCGCAGCATCCAGGCCCGCGGCTGCTCCCGAGACCTCGAACGCCACCGCGACCCCCGCGCCATCGGTGCGCTCGAGCACGCGCGCGGCCAGGTCCTCGGCCCGAGGATCCACGACCTCGACCCCCAGGGCCGCGATCAGGGCGCGTCGGTCCGCGTCGGGTTCGGACACCAGGACGTGAGCCCCACGGCGGGAGGCGAGGAAGGCGATGAGGGCGCCGATCGGCCCGCCCCCGACGATGAGGACGTGCTCGTCGGGCCTGAGGCGGCTGCGGGCGACATCGTGCGTGGCGACAGCGACCGGCTCGAGCAGGGCGGCTGTGCGCAGGTCCATGCCCGCGGGGAGCCGGATCAGGGTGGCGGCCGGCACCGTCCATTCGTTCTGCAGGGCGCCGGGAGAGTCGATGCCCATAAAGGTCAGGTGATGGCAGATGTGGGCGTGCCCGGCCTGGCACGCCGGGCACTGCCCGCACCATTGCAGCGGCATGACGCTCACGGCATCACCCACGCACCACCCCTGGACCGCCTCGCCCACGGCGGCGATTCGACCCGCCATCTCATGCCCGATGGCTGCTGGCATGTCGACCCTGGTGTCCATATCGCCGTGCAGGATGTGCAGGTCGGTCCCGCAAATGCCGGTGTAGGACACCGCAATCCGGACATCGTCGGGACCCAGGGGAGCGGGGTCGACCTGGACGTAACCGATCTGTCCGGCTCCGCCATAGTGGGCTGCGTACACGGTGAGGACTCCTTCAGGCTGTTGCACGTGAGGGTGGGGGGATCAGCAGGGGGGTGGCGAATCGGGCCTGGCGGGCGGCAAGGTGCGCTGCGCGGCCGTGGCGTCGTCGCCATCGTGATCGGTCGGGCCGTGGCCATGATCGGCTTTAGACTCCGGCGCATGGCCACGCTGCGAGACGTCGCGCAGGCCGCGGGCGTGTCGGCGTCGGTGGTGTCGCGGGTGCTCAATGAAGCGGCCGACCTGCGTGTGCGGCCCGAGACTCGGGCTCGCATCCTGCAGGCACTGCGCGATCTGGACTACGCGCCCAACCATGCGGCGCGGGGCTTGCGACTGGGCCAAAGCAGCACGATCGGCCTGGTCGTGCCGAGCCTGGCCAACGCCTACTTCGCCGAGTTGCTGCGCGGTGCGGAGGTCGCGGCCGAGGAGTCGGGGCACGCGGTCTTGCTCGCGCGCGCCGAGCGGGTTGGTGAGGGCGGTGACTACTTGCGCCGCCTCGTGCGCGAGGGCCGGGTGGACGGGTTCATCCTGCAGGCCACCGACGAGGCCGCGACCGAGAGCGTGCTCGACAGGATGACCACCAACCTGCCTGTCGTCCTCATCAACGCGCGCAGTCGGCATGCGGGCTCCGTCGTGCTGGATGACGTCGCGGCGGCACGAACCGCGACCGACCACCTCCTCACGCTGGGACACCGTCGGATCGGCCATATCGGTGGGCTTCCAGGCTCCTTCACAGCTCGGCGACGCGAGCAGGGCTATGTCGCTGCGTTGCACGGAGCAGGACTGCGTCGGCGTCGTGCTTGGTGCACGTCCTTGGGCTATCAGCCGCAGGACGGCCGGGCAGCCATCCACGAGCTGTGGGCAAGGCCGGGACCCGCACCGACCGGGCTGGTCGTGGCCAACGTCAACGCCGGACTGGGCGTCCTCGCCGGGCTGCGTGATGTGGGGGTCCGGGTGCCGCAGGAGGTCTCGGTGGTCGCGATCCATGACAGCGGGGTTGCCGCTCTCATGGCGCCGGCCCTGACCACCGTGCAGTTGCCGTTGTACGAGCTGGGGATCCAGGCGGTGCGCGACCTCGTCGTGCGGTTGTCCGCAGGTCCCGCTCGCCACAGTGTGGTCAGCGATCCGGCGGCGATCCTGCGCTTGCGGGAGTCGACGGCGCCACCGGTCCACTAAGGCGTGCCCGATCGCGGCGTTGTCGGGGCGCGCGGGGGGTCTCATCGGCCGAGGACCCGCAGGGGCAAGCACGACGGACCGACCGGCTCGAAGGACTTGTACGTGAGGATGAACTCCTGGTGGCCCAGGCGTTCACTTGCAGATGGGCGACCCGCGGCGGTCTGCACAGTAAGCCGGGCGATCTCCATTCCGACGCCATCCAACGTGGCAGTCCCCTCGAGGATCTGGCCGGCATTGACGTCCATGTCGTCGCTCAGATTGCGGTAGGTCACCGGGTTGGCGCAGATCTTGATCATCGGGCCGATGGCGGAGCCGACGACCGACCCGCGGCCGGTCGTGAACAGGATGAGGTGGGCGCCGCAGGCCAGCAGCTCGGCTGCCTCGGCGTTGTCATTGATGTTCGGGAAGCCCCACCGCACCTCGCCGTCGGGGATGACGTCAAGGAGGTACAGGCCTGCCCCGGGGGCAGCCACGGCGGGTTTGAGGACGCCAGAGATGGGCCGCGTGCCGCTCTTGGTGTAGGCACCCAGGGACTTTTCCTCGATCGTGGTCAAGCCCCCTTCGGCGTTGCCGGCAGCAAAACTGCCATGGCCCATCACCTGGTAGTAGCGCTCGGCCTTGTCCACGGCTGCCACGATCTCTTCGCCCAGTTCTGGCGTGATGGCGCGCTCACTCATGACGGTTTCGCACCCAATGAGCTCCCCGGTCTCTTCGAAGATTGCCGTCGCGCCGACGTCGACGAGCCAGTCGAAGGCGCGTCCGACCGCGGGGTTGGCCGTGAGGCCGCTCGTGCTGTCCGACCCTCCGCAGATCGTCCCGACCACCAGCTCGGCGACATCCATGGGCCCTCGGAGCGCGCCACGCAGCTCAGGCAGCACCGTGCCCAGCCAGTCGCGTCCTGTGGCGACCGTGCGTGCCGTCCCTCCGCTCTGCTGGATCACCAACGTGTGGACGGGCCTGCCGGACCGCTCGATGTCCAGGGCGAGCTGTTCCCGGTCGAACCCCTCACAGCCCAGGCTGACCAGGAGTACGGCGCCCACGTTGGGATGAGTGCCCAGCGCAGCCATCATGCGCGCCGCGTAGTCATTGGGGTAGCAGCCGCTGAAACCAATGACGTGCACGTCGTCTCCGAGGCCCTCGGCGATCTTCGTGGCGACGTGTCGGGCGCATTCGACGAGGTAGGCGACGACGGCGACGTTGCGTATGCCGGCCCTGCCGTCGGCGCGACGATAGCCGGTGAGATCGAGGTCGCCGACCTGGGCGAGTGCGGCTCTGCGAGTGACCAGGCTCATGATTCCCCTCGGGCGTGAGTGCGCAAATACAGGCTTTCGAGATTGTGCAGATGGACGAGCTGGCCGAGCGCGACGTCAGCCGTCAGCCGTCCGATGCGGACACCGGCGCGGTGCACGACGGTCCCGGCCGCGAGGTCATCAGCCGCGAGCTTGAAGCCGACGGGGATGTCCATGGTGGTCGTGACTTGCCGTCCCTGCAGGACCAAGGTGGCGCCGGCCGGGATGGGACCGCGGGCGATGACGACCTGGTCGCCAGGGGAGAGACGCAGGACCCGAGGGTCGTCGTCGCCGCTCATAGGACGCCCCATCGATTCCAGACCTCGCGCAGGGTTGCTCCGCCGAGCAACTCCTCCAGGACCGAGCGTTCGGCGGTGATGCGGGCAACGGCCCGGCTCAGGACCTGGCTCTCCGCTCTGCGCGGAACGACGACGATCCCGTCGTCATCGGCCAGGACGAGGTCCCCTGGCGTGACCTCCACCTCGCCACACAGGACCGTCGCGCCCACCGTGGTGATGGACATGCGGGCGCGGAAGTCGATCGGCCTGGTGCCCTGGCCGAACACCGGATGTCCCAGGGCGCGCACCCGCGGGGTGTCGCGGGTCGGGCCATCGGTCACGATGCCGGCGGCTCCTCGCCCGATCGCAGCCGCGGTGAACAGCTCGCCCCAGTACGCAGATCGCGGATCTCCTCCGGTCTCGATGACCAGGACCGACCCCGGAAAGAGGCCGTCGATGACGTCGATGGCAGTCCCGTACGGGTCGGGGTGATCGGCGGGGTCGGGGTCGAAGGACACGGTATGAGCACGCCCGATCGCCCGCAGTCCCGGCTGGACGGGGGTGATCCCGGCGATCATGACGCGATCCCGGATCCCGACGGCGTCCAAGGAGTCAGACAGGATCGGTGTCGTGAAGGCGTCGGTCATCGTCCGGTCGAGGCTCTCGAAGTCCAATCGACCTGGAACAATCGTTTGTTCATCCATAGCGCGTGATCTCCCGGGCAACAACCCGGTGGTGTCCTTCCGTATCAGAGGCTTGGTGTCAGGAGGCAGTGGAGTGCAGTCGTGCGAAGTCCTCGACACCGAGGAGGTGCACGTGCATGAGCACGCGGGCGCGCTCTGAGTCTCCGTCGCGCAGGGCGTCCAGGATGGCCTGATGCTCGCGCACAGCGATCTCGACCGCGTGTGCGTCGATCTCACTGCGCAGCGTGCGCAACCGCCACGTGCGCCCGGCGAACACTGCGAGAAGGGCCGCCAGCGCCTGGTTGCCACTGGCCTCGGCGATGACTTCGTGGAAGCCGCGGTCGCACTCGAGGATGCGCTCGTGGTCGGTGCTCTGGGAGCTCTCGGCGACCGCGCGAGCCTGGTCCAGCCACTCCTTCGCTGCCTGCAGCCCGCGGACATCGATTCGAGCGGCGGCCAGCGAGGCCGCCTCGCACTCCAGCACGCGGCGAACCTGGAGGAACTCGACCGGGTCATGATGGTTGAGGTCAGAGACGAACTCCATGGGTGCGAACAGCAGCCTGATGTCCAAGCTGGTGACATAGGTCCCTGCGCCCTGGCGGGCCTCGAGCACACCCATCGCGATGAGCGAACGCACGCCCTCGCGCAGGGAGCCGCGCGAGACGTCAAGTTGTGCGGCGAGATCAGGCTCGACCGGCAGTCGATCACCTGGACAGAGCTCGCCGCTCATGATCATCGCCTTGATGGCGTCGATCACGTCGTCGGTGCGTGCCATATGCTCACTCCTTCGTTGCGCCAGCGGTCAGGCCTCGACTGATCCATCGCAATCCCACCGCGACGAGCACGATAGCCGGGAGAGCCAAGAGGACCAGGGCTGCGTAGTACTGCGACGCCTGCAAGGGGGTGCCGCCGAAGGCTCCCTGAATGAGGCTGACGGCCTGTGCTGAGGTCGCCTTCTGCGGGCTGCGCAAGACCAGCGAGGGGAAAAGGTAGTCCTGGAAGGACCACATCACGCTGAGAATGGCCAGGTTGGTCAGGGGAGTGCGCACCTGGGGCAGGAAGATGTGCCAGAAAGTCTGGATATCGGAGGCGCGGTCTAAGGTGGCCGCTTCGAACATCGAGGCGGGTAGCCCGTCGGCGAAGTTCTTGATGAGCAGGACCCCAAAGGGCAGCGTGAGCGTCGCCTCGGGGAAGGCGACGGCGGCATACGAATCAAAGAGTCCGAGGCGACCGGTGATGTAGTAAATCGGGACGAGCAGGGCTGTGGCCGGGATCGCGAGGAAGATCAGGACGCCGGTGTAGGCCAGGTCCCGCCCGCGCCAAACGAGTCGGGAGAACGCAAACCCCGACAGCGCCGAGCAGACGACGACCACGGCCACGTGAATGGCCGCGATGGCCGCGCTGTTCAGGACAGTGCGAGGGAGCCAGATCCCCGAGATGGGCTGCGTCAGCAGGGTGGTGTAGTTTCCGAAACCGCCGAAGGCGATCGAGTTACGGACGGCGGTGTAGAGGGGAAAGAGCCACCACAACGCCAAGGCCACGAGGATGGCCTGCATCAGCCAGCGATCCCGGCGCCGGGACTGGAGGAGCTGGAGAGGGCCGCGGTCGGCCGGAGTGCCGCTCACCGGTCACTCCTGCGCTGAAGGACGATCTGGGCCACGGAAATGACCAGAGCGATGATCAAGGTGATGACGGCGACCGCGGCGGAGTAGCCGACGACTGGCCCTGAGGCCACGGTCTTGCCATAGAGGTATGTCCCCGTGATGGCGGTGGCACCGGACGGCCCGCCGTTCGTGGAGAACCAGACGACGTCGAAGGCCCGGAAACTGGAGAGGAGCACGGCGAGGATCACGGTGCGATGGGTTGAACGCAGCAGGGGGAAGAGCATCGTGCGAAAGATCCGCCACGGTCCCGCGCCATCCAGGACCGCCGATTCGACGATCGAGAGATCAATGGCCTCGACGTCGGCGTGGTAGTACATGATCGGCAGGCCGACGAGGTAGACGAGCAGGACACAGACGGCCGCATAGGCCGTCGGAGCGTGGCCCAGCCAGTCCTGACGCAAAGACTCCAGACCGATCGCCGAGAGCACCTCGTTGAAGGCCCCGTACTGCGTCCCGAGCATCTTGCCGAAGACGGTGGCGAAGAGCGCCAGCGGGAGCAGGGACGGGAGGAGGAAGACGACATAGAGCGTCCGTTTGAGGCGGACGCCCACGGCAAGCAGCATCGCGATGAAGAAGCCGACCGACAGGGAGGCCAGGATTGAGAACCCGGCAAACGCGAAGGTGTTGAGCAAGGCGCGCAGGAACAGCGGATCGGTCAGCGTGAGGCGGTAGTTGGTCCAGCCCACATCAATCGCGTCGACGAAGGACAGCGACACCTGCTGGCGCGAGACCCCGAAGAGGAACAGGAACCCGTAGCCGAAGTAGGTGCCGTAGAACAGCAACAGCGGCACCAGGAACAGCAGGGCGATCTTGCCCTGGCCGTGCCGTGCGCGCCGGGCCTGTGGCGGCCGCGCAAGGGCGGCCGCCACGGGCTGGGGGTGCTGACTCAAGGCAGGGTCACTTCGACAGCGTGTTGTGGGGGTAGCGGCCCGAGGTCCACTCCTGTTGGAGGTACGCCGCTGCGTCCTCGGGCGTCTGCTCTCCGCGCAACACCTTCAGGAAGGTCGGCCCCGAGACGTTGGCCAGGAAGTCCTGCTGGTCGTCGCGGATCGAGGATGCCTTGGCAGAGATCTCCGACATGGTCGCGAAGCCGTCCTGGGCGGCCGGGGTCGCCAGGACATCCGAGGAGGGCGCCCAGCCGACCTTGCTGTCGGGGTTGTACTGCAAGGTGCTGTTCCACAGGTCCACGCCGTCGCCGTAGGTCAGGTAGGAGATGAACTTGGCTGCCTCGGCCACGTGCTTGGAAGACTTGGGGATGCCCAAGCCACCCTCGGCCAAGCTGCGGACTGACGGCGACCCACCCTGGGACGAGATCGGTGCGGGGACGGCACCATAGTCCTTCGCGGAGGTCTGGTTGGCCTCCTGGAAGGAGGTGGTCATGACGGACCCGGCCCAGGAGCCGTTGAAGTAGAACGCGGCCTTGCCGGTGTTGAACAAGGAGTTCGCGTCGTCGTAGCTGAGGCTGTAGACGGACGTGTCGACCGCGCCGGAGTCGACGAGCTCCTTGAAGGCCTTGAGGCCCTCAACGACCTCAGGAGAGTTCCAGGACGCGTCGCCGTTGATGATGGCCTGGGACAGGCCGGGGCTCTTCTGTTCGGCAAAACCGAAGAACATCTCCTCCTGCCACCAGCCATCGCCGGTCATGACGACCGGACTGGTCACCTCGGGCTGGCTCGCCTTGATCTTGGCCACCGCGGCGGCCAGGTCGGCGATGGTGGCCGGCGGGGTATCGATGCCGGCCTTGGTCAGGATCTCGTTGTTGTAGTAGAGCCACGGGCTGGAGACCGCTCCGAGGGGGAGGCCATACAACTTGCCGTCGCCGGCCATGAGCTTGGTCTGGTCGACGAAGGCCGGGTTGACCGAGGCCTCCCAGTCGCCATCGAGCTGGTCGGCGTACGAGTCGACCTCACGCAGTTGGTCCTTGACGTTCTTGGTCATCGCCGAGACCTGGAAGCCCACGACGTCGAGTTCTTCGCCGCCCTGGAGCTGGAGGGGCAGCTGCTTCTGGAAGTCCTGTGACTTCAAGATGCGCAGATCGACGGTGATGTTGGGGTTGGCCTTCTGGAAGGCGTCGATGGCGGGTTGGAGCGTGGCTTGGTCCGGGAACCAGGTTTCGAAGACGAGCGTCACCGGGGCTCCGGCCGAGGCGCTGTCCTGGGCGGCGGACGTCGCGCCGCCGACACCTCCGGAGTTGCCACATGCGGAGAGGACGAGGGTGCCTACGACCGCGGAGGCGGCGAGGGCACCACGCCAGGGGAGTCGTGCCTGCATGGTGTTCCTTTCACTGGGAGCGACCTGCGGGGGCGGGACGGTCGCAGGACCATGGTGGAGGAATCATCGGATGAATGCTAGAGGTTGTGACCATTTTGTTGCGTACCTAAGAACATTACGGCTTTCGCCTCACGAAATTCTCAGAATCATCGGATGACTAGGGCTCAGGATGAGAGGGTGCTCCCTCGTCTCCGCTCCCAAGGCGCCGGTCGAGATGACCCGACACGCGGGTGGCATTCGAGAGTTGCCCGCGTGTGACGTCATCTCGACGGGATGCCTATCGGCCGCCGGCCGCCCGGCAGGTGACACAAACGCCCGCCGGCCACCCCTCACAGGGGTGGCCGGCGGGCGCGTGGTCTGTCGCGGAGCGGATCTTTGTCAGGAGTCGCCGCCCTCGTTGCCCGAGGCGCCAGCGGTGACATCGAGAAGGCGGTACTTCTCGATGGCCTGCCCGACAACCGCCGGGTCGACCTGGCCGTCGGCCGCCAGCATCTGCAGGGTCTTGACCACGACGGACGGGCCGTCGATCTTGAAGAACCGCCGCGCCGCTGGGCGGGTATCGGAGAAGCCGAAGCCATCCGCCCCGAGCGATCCGTAGGCGCCGGGAACCCACTCGCGGATCTGGTCCTGGACCGCGCGCATGTAGTCCGAGACGGCGACGACGGGGCCAGGGGCACCCCGGAGCTGCTGGGTCACCCACGGCACCGGGGGAGGCGTGCCCGGATTGAGGAATGCCGCCTCGTCGCTGGCCAAGCCGTCGCGCCGCAGCTCGTTCCAGGACGTCACGGACCACACGTCTGCGGCCACGCCCCAATCGGCGCGCAACAGCTCCTGGGCCTCGAGGACCCACGGCATTCCGACCCCGGAGCCAAGGAGCTGGGCCCTCGGGGCGTCGGCGGCCAGGCCCTGCGTGGACGCGGTGGCGTAGCGGTAAAGCCCCCGCAGGATGCCCTCGCGATCGACGTCGGCTGGCTCGGCCGGCTGAGCGATCGGCTCGTTGTAGACGGTGAGGTAGTAAATGACGTTGCGCTCGTCGTCGGTGAGCGTGTCATCGGTGCCGAACATTCGGTGCAGGCCGTCCTGCATGATGTGGGCGATCTCGTAGCCAAAGGCCGGGTCGTAGTGCCGCACCGCGGGGTTGGTCGCCGCCAGGAGCGGTGACTGGCCATCGGCATGCTGCAGACCCTCACCGGTCAGGGTCGTGCGGCCCGCGGTCGCGCCGATGAGGAAGCCGCGGGTCATCTGGTCGGCCGCAGCCCAGATCGAGTCAGCAGTGCGCTGGAACCCGAACATCGAGTAGAAGATGTAGATCGGGATCATCGGCAGCCCGTGCGTGGCATAGGACGTGCCGACCGCCGTGAACGACGACAGCGACCCGGCTTCGTTGATCCCCAGGTGCAGGATCTGGCCGTCGGTGGCCTCGCGGTAGGCGAGCATGAGCTCGGCATCGACGGGCGTGTAGTTCTGGCCGTGTGGGTTCCAGATCTTGATCGTCGAGAAGAACGAGTCCATCCCGAAGGTGCGCGCCTCGTCAGGGATGATCGGCACGATCCGCTTGCCGAAGTCCTTGTCGCGCATCAGGTCCTTGAGGACCCGGACGAACGCCATGGTCGTCGCGACGTTCTGCTTGCCCGAGCCCTTCTTGACCTGCGCGTAGGCGGACTCATCGGGCAGGTGGATCGGCACGTGCTTGTGCCGGCGCTCGGGCAGGTAGCCGCCGAGCTTGCCGCGGCGCTCCAGCGCGTACTCGATCACTTCGTCGTCCATGCCGGGGTGGAAGTAGGGCGCGCTGTACGGGTCGTTCTCGAAGGCCGAGTCAGGGATCGGCAGCTTGAGCGAATCCCGGAAGAGCTTGAGATCGCCGACCGTGAGCTTCTTCATCTGGTGAGTCGCGTTGCGGCCGGCGAAACTCGGCCCGAGGCCGTAGCCCTTGATCGTCTTGGCGAGGATGACGGTCGGCTGTCCGGTGTGCGCCACAGCCGCGCGGTACGCGGCGTAAACCTTGCGGTAGTCGTTGCCGCCGCGCTTGAGCTTCCACCAGATCTCGTCATCGGACCAGTTGGCGACCATCTTGCG
This sequence comes from Phycicoccus sp., assembly GCA_017993715.1. Taxonomy (GTDB): domain Bacteria; phylum Actinomycetota; class Actinomycetes; order Actinomycetales; family Dermatophilaceae; genus JAGOME01. The sequence continues at coordinate 31,425 of JAGOME010000036.1, read as the reverse complement.
GGTGCGCGGGTCGCGGCCGAAGAAGTGGTCACGCACATACTTGCCGTCGTTGGCACGGAAGGTCTGATAGTCGCCGTCGGAGGTGGCGTTCATCAGGTGGATCAGGGCGCCGTCGCCGTCGGCGGCGAGCAGGGGGTCCCAGCCTCGGCCCCAGACGACCTTGATGACATTCCAGCCGGCGCCTCGGAAGAACGCCTCGAGCTCCTGGATGATCTTGCCGTTGCCGCGCACCGGTCCGTCGAGGCGCTGCAGGTTGCAGTTGACGACGAAGGTGAGGTTGTCCAGCTCCTCGTTGGCCGCCCACTGCAGCGCGCCGCGCGACTCGACCTCGTCCATCTCGCCGTCGCCGAGGAAGGCCCACACGCGCTGCTCGGAGGTGTCCTTGAGGCCACGCCCGTGGAGGTACTTGTTGAACTGCGCCTGGTAGATCGCGTTCATCGGGCCCAGGCCCATGGAGACCGTGGGGAATTCCCAGAAGTCCGGCATGAGGCGCGGGTGGGGGTAGGACGGCAGGCCGTAGGTGCGGCCGTCGACGATGTGCGACTTCTCCTGTCGGAAGCCATCCATCCGCGCCGTGTCCAGCCGGCCCTCGAGGAAGGCGCGGGCATACATGCCCGGGGAGGCGTGCCCTTGGAAGAAGACCTGGTCGCCGCCGCCGGGGTGGTCCTTGCCGCGGAAGAAGTGGTTGAAGCCGACTTCGTAGAGCGTGGCCGCCGAGGCGTAGGTGGAGATGTGACCACCGACCCCGATGCCCGGGCGCTGGGCGCGCTGGACGACCATCGCGGCATTCCAGCGCAGGTAGGCGCGGAACCGCCGCTCGACCTCCTCGTCACCGGGGAACCACGGCTCGTGCTCGGGCGTGATGGTGTTGACGTAGTCGGTCGTCGTCAGGGACGGGACGCCGACCTGCATCTCGCGGGCCCGCTCGAGGAGGCGGAGCATGAGATAGCGCGCCCGCGCGCGCCCCGGTCCGTCGATGACCGCGTCGAGGCTCTCGATCCACTCACCGGTCTCCGCCGGGTCGATATCAGGGAGATTGGTGGGAATGCCGTTGAGGATCGGACTGGCGTCGTTTCGGTCGACCACGAGGAGGGTCCTCTCTGCGCGCGAGTAACGGCGCCCTGTCGGCGCCTTCCGCCCATCCTGTCACCCTCGCCGTGTGCCACGTCACGTTGCGTCCTACTTGTCCGTATGCCGGGTGCTCCCGCCCCGGCGCACCGAGGTCAGGGCACGAGCAGGCGTCCGGAGTCCGCGTAGATCGAGAACGTCGAGCCGCGGGCGAAAGCGATCAGGGTTAGGCCGGCGTCACGGGCCAGCTCCACGGCCAGTGAGGACGGGGCGCCGACGGCGACGACGACGGGCACGCCCGCCATGGTGGCTTTCTGCACGATTTCGAAGCTGGCTCGGGCGCTGACGACGAGGATGAGGTCGTCGAACGGCAGCGACCGCGTGCGAGCCACGGCTCCGACGGCTTTGTCGACGGCATTGTGCCGGCCGACGTCCTCGCGGACCACGAGCGGGCTGCCGTCGGCCGTGAACAGCCCGGCCGCGTGCAGTCCGCCGGTGCGCTCGAAGGTGGCCTGGCTCAGGCGCAAGGTATCGGGCAGGGCCGCGACCACCTCGGGGTCCAGGCGCGGGAGCCCGGGGCGGGCGGCATACCGGCTGTGGGTGCGGATGGCGTCGATGGAGGCCGACCCGCACACGCCACACGCGCTGGTCATCGTTTCGGTGCGGGGCCGCGGGGGAGCGGCCAACGCGACTCCGGGCGACAGGCCGACCTCAACGACGTTGAACGTGGGTGCCCCGTCGGGACCGACGTCCGTGCAGTGCATCAGGACGCCGACGTCGCTGCCCGCACGCAGCAGGCCTTCGGTCAGCAGGTGGCCGATGGTCAGGTCGAAGTCGTCTCCGGGGGTGCGCATGGTCGTCGCGACCACGGATCCAGCGACCCGCATCTCCAGCGGCTCCTCAACGGCGACCGTGTCCGGACGGGCCACGCGGGTCCCGGCGGCCACGTCGACACGTGTGCGCGGGACCCGCGTGGTCACTCTGCCCATGAGACGGTCAGTTGCTTCAGTGGGGCTCAGCCCAGGGAAGCGATGGCGGCGTCGTAGTCCGGCTCCTGGCCGATCGCCGGCACCAGCTCCTCATAGATGACCGTGCCGTCGGAGTCGACGACCACGACGGCGCGGGCCAGCAGACCTCGCAGCGCATGGTCGGTCATCGTGAGCCCGTAGCGCTGGCCGAAGTCCGACCGGAATGCCGATGCCGTGACGACCTGGTCGATCCCCTCGGCGCCGCAAAAGCGGCCGAGGGCGAACGGCAGATCCTGCGAGACACAGACCACCCGGGTGTTGTCCAGGGCGGCCGCGAGCTCGTTGAACCGGCGCACGCTCATCGCGCAGACGCCCGTGTCGATGCTGGGGAAGATATTCAGGACCGTGCGGTGCCCGTTGAAGTCCGAGGGGACATCGGCCAGGTCTGGTCCGGTGAGGACGAAATCGGGGGCGGCAGAGCCAACCGGGGGTAGGTCGCCGACGGTGTGAACGGTGTTGTCACCAAGGGTGGTAGTGGCCATAGGGCATCCAAACACACCCGCCTCCCGATCGGGGCTGTGGACGATCACCCAGGTCGCCCGTCGAGGCCGCGGCTGAGGCAGACTGAGGACCATGAGTGACCCCGCGATGGCGGCACCCGAACCCGTGACCTCCCCGCTTGCGCTGGACTCGAGGCTCGCGGCGGTGACGTTGCGGGGCGGCGACCTGCCGTGGCGCACTGTGTCGTCCTCGCTGCGATCCGTGAGGTGGATCACCCTGGCCGCGATTGTCGGGGTGGTGGTGATCGCCCTCACGGTGGCGGCGATCCTGCTCACCCCGTGGCTGTGGATCGCGGTGGCGGCTGTCATCCTGGGCGCGCTCTGGGCGGCCTGGCTCATCGCACGCCAGGTCTCGGCGATCACGTGGATCGAGCTGAGCGAGGAGCTCATCATCCGTAAGGGGAGATGGTTCCGGTCCCTGGTAGCCGTCCCCTACGGGCGGATGCAGTTCGTGGACGTGCAGTCCGGACCGCTCATGCGGGCGTTCGGCCTCGCCACGGTCGAGCTCCATACCGGTTCACCGGAATCCAGTGGATCCCTCCCGGGCCTGACGACCGCGGAAGCCGAGGAGTTGCGCGAGCGCCTGGCCAACCGAGGGGAAAGCCTGCGGGCCGGGCTGTGAGCGAGGCCCACGAGGCGTCGGCGCCAGCCGAGGCGGCGACGGAAGCAGTGGCGACAGAGGCAGTGGATCAATGGCGCCACTTGTCGCCGTTGTCCCCGCTGCTCAAGGGGGGCTTCGCGCTCGTGGCCGTCCTCGGCTTCGCCGCCAGCCAAGTCGTCGACCAGCTGCTGCCCTCGCTGTCCGGCCACGGGGGAGGAATGTATGGTCCCGGACCCGAGCAGGGTCTCGACCTGGCCATGACCTACCCCCTGCTTGCTCTGGGTCTGCTCGTGCTGGGCGTCGGCGCCACGATCGGGTTGGCCGCACTCAGCTGGCGCTTTACCCGCTTCCGGATCACCGCCACCCAAGTGGAGCTGCGGACCGGCTGGCTGTTCCGGGGGCATCGTCAGGTCCCCATCGACCGGATCCAGGCGGTCGAGGTCAGCCGGCCCCTGCTCGCCCAACTCTTCGGGCTCGCCAAGGTCATCGTGCAGTCCGCGGGCGGAGGGGATGCGCACCTCACCCTTGCCTTCCTACGCCTACCCGAGGCACACGCGCTCCGCCGACGCCTGCAGACCCTGGCCGCCCAGTCTGACGAGGCCACCGCTGCCCTGGTGGCAGTCCCCGGCCAGCCCGCGCTTGCTGGCGAAGGTGTGGCCGCCGAGACCCCCGCCCTCGCCCACGGCGGACGGCATTCTGCGGCCGGTCTTCGGACGCTGCCCGGCGAGCTCCTCGGGTACGGGGGAGCGGAGGGCCGGCAGGTGCTGGCCGTCCCGAACAGCCGGCTGCTCGCCGCGACGATGCTCAACAGCGCCGTGGTCATCCCGGTGGTCATCCTCATCATCGGAGCGCTCATCTCGCTCGTGACCTCGGTCAACTTCATCGTGGGGGTGGCCCTGGCTGCCCTCCCGGGCCTGGTTCCGGCGGTCTTCGCGCTGGGCTATGGGCGTGTCAACGAGTTGCTGCGCAACGGCAACTTCACGCTGAACGATGTCGGGGCGGCGGTGCGCATCACCCACGGGCTCACCGATCACCGGACCACGACGGTGCCGCTGCACCGAGTCCAGGCCCTCGAGCTGGTCCAACCGCTCTGGTGGCGGCCCCTGGGGTGGTGGCGCGTGCGGCTCAATGTCGCCGGCTCGCGATCCGGGGACGATCCCTCCGCGCAGGAGAGCACGGTCCTGCCTGTCGGCGTCCTCGCCGACGCGCTCGAGGTCGTGACGCTCCTGGACCCGCGCCTGGATCCGGGAGTCCTGTCGGTGGCCGCCCTCGGCGACGGCTCAGGCGACGGGTGGCAGCTCATCTCGCCTCGGGCGCGGCCGCTGGACCCCTTGAGCTACCGACGCACCGGCTTTGCGGTGACCCCCCACGAGCTGTTGCTGCGGGCCGGTCGGCTCCGGCGCACCGTCACCATCGTGCCGCATGCCCGGATCCAGTCGATGACCTTGCACGCCGGTCCGCTCGACCGCCGCCTGAACCTGGCATCACTACGACTGGTCTCGACCCCGGGCGCAGTCTCTCCCCACATTGACCACCTTGACGCCGAGCGTGCTCGCGACCTCTTCATCAGCCAGTCGCTGCGTTCGCGCGAGGCGCGCCGAGGGCTCGCGGTCCTTGCGGGAGGCACCCCATCCGGAGTGGACTGGGTTTCACACGACGAGGAGGAATCGGTGTGACGGATCCGGCGCCGCTGCCGGCATCGGCAGAAGCGGGCTACGGCCCCATACTCAAACGGCTGGGCTTCGACCAAGGTCAGGTCGTCCAGGAGTTCGGTTGGGATGACGACGTCGACGAGGACCTCAGGGTCGCTGTCGAGGACCTCGTCCAGTCCCCGATCGAGGACGAGGACTGGACCGGTGGCGCCGAAGTGGTGCTGCTGTGGTGGCGCGAGGAGGACGGCGACCTGATCGACGCTCTCGTGGACCTCGTGGGTGTTCTCGAAGACGGCGGGTTTGTCGTGCTCCTCTCGCCGCGCCCGGGGAGTCCAGGTGCTCTGGAGCCCAGCGACGTCGACGAGGCTGCCGCGACAGCCGGCCTGCATTCCTCGGGGCTGCTGGCCGCCGGCGACTTGTGGCGCGCGACGCGCCTGGTCTCGCCCCGCGGCGAGCACCGGCGCTGACCCGAGGTGCGAGGATGACGCGATGATCTCCCCGCTGGCCGTCGGCGATGCCGCGCCCGACTTCGCCCTGTCGGACCAAAACGGCGTGCGGCTCCGCCTGTCCGAGTTGCGCGCGAGCACCAACGTGCTCGTGGTCTTCTTTCCCTTCGCCTTCTCGGGCATCTGCACCGGCGAGCTCGGCACCATCCGTGACCACTTGGGCGACTTCGTCACCGACGACCTGCAGACCGTGTGCCTCTCGTGCGACCCGGTTTATACCCAACGCGCGTGGGCGGATCAGCACGGCTACTTCTTCCCACTCCTCTCGGACTTCTGGCCCCATGGGGCGGCGGCCCGGTCGTTTGGCGTCTTTGATGAGCAGGGCGGCTTCGCGATCCGCGGCACCTTCCTGATCGACCGCGCGGGCATCGTGCGGTGGACCCAGGTCAACCTGCCGGGCCAAGGGCGGGAGCTGCGCGGCTTCCGTGACACCCTCGCTGCCCTGTGACGCGTCCTCTCACTCGGGCACGCTCGCTGGCCATTGCTTGTCTGGCGGCGCTGGCCCTGCTCGCCGCCTGTTCCGCGGGCACAACGCCAGCGTCCACGTCGAGGGACAGTCCGTCGACGCACCCGGCGAGCCCGACCCCGACTCCCACCCCGCATCCCGAGGACGACGAGCGGGGCAAGCCCGGCGCGACGGCATTCTCCCTTGAGCTACCCGGCACGGACACCGACGTCGCGGGATATACCAACCCCTCCTCAGGCACCCCGGGGACGCCGGTTCGGCTCTACGTGTCGACCCCGGAAGCCGAGGTAGCCCTGACGGCCTACCGGATCGGGGCCTATGCGGGCAGCCGGGCACGAGAGGTCTGGCACGGCACCATTCCTGGGCAGGTACAGCCGGCCGCGCAGATCGTCGGCGACACCCGGACCGTCGTTGCGCCCTGGACCGAGTCCACGACCCTGGACACCACGCAGTGGCCGCCCGGCTTCTACCTCATCGAGCTCAAAGTGCCCAGCGGCGCGGTGCGGATGGTGCCGTACGTCGTCCGCTCGACGTCGATGGAGGGTCGCGTCGTCCTCGTTTCCCCGACGACGACGTGGCAGGCCTACAACCTGTGGGGTGGGCGCAGCCTCTACGCGGGACCTGGCGGATTCGGCGATCGTTCCTATGCGGTGTCGTACGACCGGCCCTACGAGAACTCGGGTGCAGGCGCCTACCTGTGGGCCGACCTGCCCTTCGTGCTGGCGGCCGAGGCGACCGGGGTCAAACTGGCCTACCTCACCGATGTCGACATAGAGGCCGACCCCGCGGCGCTGACCGGCGCCGCCGGAGCGGTGTCGATCGGTCACGACGAGTACTGGACCGCGGACCGCCGCGACCGGTGGGATGCGGCCCGCGACGCCGGGACCAACGAGCTCATCACCGCCGCCAACGCGATGTACTGGCGGGTGCGGCTCGAGGACGGCCCTACCGGCACCGGGCCTCATCGGCTCGTCACGGCCTACAAACAGGCCAGCGACCCCCAAGCCGCGGCGGATCCCCGCCAGGCCACCACCCTCTTCAAGCTCGACCCGGGAGCCAACCCACCCGAGAAGTCCATCGGGCTGCGGTATGAGTGCTATCCGGCCAGCGTCGCCTTCACCGTCACCGATCCCTCGTGGTGGGGGTATGCCGGGACGGGCGTTACCGCTGGCACCCAGTTCCCCCATCTCATGGGGATCGAGGCCGATCGCTACTACCCTCTGGCGACGACGCCGCACCCGATGAGGCTGCTCGCCAACCAGGAGTACACGTGCAACGGCGTGCCCACGTCGGCGCAAGCCGTGGAGTATGCCGCGGCGTCCGGTGCCGTCGTCATCAACCTCAACGCCATGCGCTGGTCCTGCGCCTTGACCCCGGGCTGCACCGATTTCGCCTTCCACGCCGACCAGGCCGTCAGCGATTTCGCGACCACGGTGACAGCCAACATCCTGCAGGAGTTCGCCAAGGGTCCGGTCGCGCAGCGGCATCCCGTCGACGACACGATCGCGACGCTGCAGGTGCCGGCGGAGCGCACCGTCTACCCCGACCCCTGATCGCGACGGGAGGGTGAACAGGTGGCCGGCCGGCTGGCACAATGAGGCCGCCTGCCCGGCTCGCCGGGTGCAGGGGCCTGTAGCTCAGTTGGTAGAGCGCCACGTTTACACCGTGGATGTCGTCGGTTCGAGCCCGGCCGGGCCCACCAAAGTGTCGTCGTTCACACCGACGACACGTCCGGTTGAGCTTCCCTTTACGCGGGCGAGGTCGTCACCGTACTTGCTTCTGGAAGTACCCCTGCTGGGCCGGGAAATAGTCCTCCCACCTCGGCGCGGGTGCATCGGTGGTTGCGGCGACAAGTTGGTCGAGGTAGTACTCCCAGCCGGGACCGACGTTGCCCACCTCGGTCCGGATCGCGCCGTGGTGAACGAATCGGAGCTCCGACCGATCCCCGACGCTCGTCAGCTCGAAAGAAAGATCCCATGAGCCGTGATCGGACAGTGTCAGCACTCTGAGCCGATGGGGCGCATCGCATTGCGTGATCTTGACGTCCACCCAGGGTGAATCTTCCTCGAAGCCCATCTGAACCTTGATCGTCTCGCCGGGGGCGCCGGTGCCCTCCCATCGACCCATCCATCGTGCGGTGCGCTCGGGTTCGGTGATGCTTGCCCACGCATCCTGCACGGTGCCTGGCAGGGTGCGGGTCACGATGAGGTCCAGGCCGTCAGTACCTTCGACAACCTGTCCGGTGGGAATGGGAGTGGTCATGCTGTGTCCTTCTTTCTGTTCTCGGGCGTCGGCGCATATTCAGCCGTTCGTCGTTCGCGTCGGGTTCTCGCGACCTCAGTGGTCAGGGCGTCGAGCTGAGGTGACAGTGCCGGTGTGAGGAGCCGATCAAGGTAGGTGGCGACATCGACCAAGGGTTCGGTGCGCAGCGCATAGATGCGCTGCCGTCCGACGACGGTCACCTCAACGACATCGCACTCGATCAGGATGCGGAGATGCTTGCTAATCGCCGGACGGCTGATCGCGAAGTGCTCGGCAATCGATCCCGCTGGTCGCGGTGCATCATGCAGCAGCTCAAGAATCTCCCGGCGTACCGGGTCGGCGATCGCGCGTGCTCCCTGCATCGCATAAGCGTAACCGATTGGTTACGCGATTTCGGGCACCTGAGAAGGCCAACCGACCTGCACCCAGCTCGTGGGTGATCGAGGTGGGGTCCAGACCCCACCCAGGTCACCCACGAGGTCACGGCGGACGAGGATGAGGCCGCGAGCGCGTGTCGGTCGCGGACCAGGTCGGGCCCCTAGAGTGAAAGCCCCGGTCCTCCGCACGGAAGATGCCCCATGACTGTGCCCCTGCGCGACGTTGTCGCCGCCCTTGAGACCGCCTATCCACCCGCGACGGCCCAGTCCTGGGACCGGGTGGGTTTGGTCACCGGTGACCTCGACCAACCCGTCGGGCGGGTGCTCCTCGCGCTGGACCCGACCCTGGCCGTCGTTCAGGAGGCGCTGGACCGCCAGTGCGACCTCATCGTCACCCACCACCCGCTGCTCATGCGCGGCATTCACTCGGTGGCCACGACCCACGCCAAGGGCGCGACGGTCACCCAGCTCGTCGTCGGGGACATCGCCCTCTACGTCGCCCACACCAACGCCGACGTCGCCGCGGGCGGCGTCGGCGACGCTCTGGCCGCCGCGGCCGGGCTGGTCGATGTCACGGCGCTGACCTCCCCGGAAGGTCATCCCCTCGGCCGGGTCGGCGATCTGACCGCACCGACGACGTTGGGCCAGTTCGCCCACGACCTGTATGCAGCCCTGCCGCACGCGCCCGTCGGCCTGCGGGTCAGCGGCGACCCCGTCGCACCCGTCAGCCGCATCGCGGTCCTTCCCGGCGCCGGCGACGACTCCTTCGACGCGGCCCGCGCTAGTGGCGCCGATGTCTATGTCACTGCCGACCTGCGCCACCACCCCGCCTTGGAAGCCCGCGAAGAGGCCCGCGGCGGCATCCCCTATCTCATCGACGCCGGTCACTGGGCCAGTGAGGCGGTCTGGTTGCCCCACCTCGCGCGGATGCTCGTCGCGGCGCTGCCGGATCAGGCTGACGACGCAACTAGGGTGGAGGTCTTGATCAGCGACCAGTGCACCGACCCGTGGACCTTCACGGTCGGAGCCGACAACAACGGAGGAATGCCGTGAAGGCCGAACCGGCACGCCAACTACGCCTGCTGGACCTCCAGGCGATCGACACGCGCCTCCAGCAGATCGCCCACGCCCGCAAGAACGTCCCTCAGTTCGCCGAGCTGGCCGACCTGCAGGGCAAGGCCGGGCTGCTCGATGATCAACTGATCCGTTCTCGCACAGCGCTGGACGATGTCCAGCGCGAGGTGGCCAAGGCTGAGGCTGACGTCCAGCAGGTCCGCGACCGCGCCGCCAGGGACCAGGCCCGCCTGGACTCCGGGACGGGCACAGCCAAGGATCTCCAAGCCATCACCCACGAGCTCCAGTCGCTGGCCCGCCGCCAGAGCGACCTGGAGGACATCGAGCTCGAGGTCATGGAGCGCGCCGAGGCGCACGCCCACGATGTCGCCGAGCTCGAGCGGGGCCGCGCCGAGCTGGGGGAGCGGATCGCTGGCGTCGAGGCCACGTTGACGGCCCGGCTCGCCGAGCTCGACGCCGAAGCCGCGTCCGTTGCAGGCCCACGCTCGACCATCGTCGGCGAAGTCGGCGAGGACCTCGTGACGCTCTACGACAAGATCCGCACGACCGCGGGGATCGGCGCCGCGCCGCTCTCCCGGCGTCGCTGTGGCGGCTGCCAGCTCGAGCTCAACGCGACCGACCTGACGCGGATCCGGGCCGCCGCACCGGACGAGGTCGTCCGGTGTGAGGAATGCCGTCGCATCCTGGTCCGCACGGACGAGTCCGGGCTCTGATCGCCGTGGCGTCGCAGCGCCGCCTGGTCGTCGAAGCCGACGGTGGATCCCGGGGCAACCCGGGAGTCGCCGGTTATGGCGCGCTTGTGCGCGATGCCGAGACCGGTGCATTGCTTGCCGAGCGAGCCGAACCACTCGGCAAGGCCTCCAACAATGTCGCCGAGTATTCGGGCCTGATCGCCGGACTCGAGGCCGCCCATGCCATCGATCCGGGCGCCCGGATCGAGGTCCGAATGGACAGCAAGCTCGTGATCGAGCAGATGGCCGGGCGCTGGAAGATCAAACACGAGGACATGCGACGACTGGCGCTGCAGGCGCGAGACATCGCTGCCGACATCACTGACGCCGGCGGCTCCATCCGATGGACGTGGATCCCTCGCGAGCAGAACAAGGCAGCCGATGCCTTGTCTAACATCGCGATGGATGGCCGCAGTGTCGATCGCACCTTCGGCGGGGAGCCGACCGTCGACGAGGTGCCGCCCCCCGTGCTCGATGGTTCCCCGCGCGCGGGGAAGACCCGGGATGTCGGCGCGACCGGAGGCCGAGGCACGCCCACAAGGATCGTGCTCGTGCGCCACGGCGTCACCGATTTCACCCTGCAAGGTCGGCTCGACGGGCGTGGTGGCCCCGATCCTGACCTGGCTCCCGTCGGGGTGGAGCAGGCCCGCAATGCCGCCCGTTCCGTCCTCCATCTCGTCGGCGACGACCCGGCTCGCGTCATCACCTCGACGCTCGCGCGGGCCCGGCAGACCGGTGCGTGGGTCGCCGACGCTCTCGGGGTTCCCGCCGAGCAGGACGCCGACTTCGATGAGCAGAGCTTCGGTGATTGGGACGGCGTCGCCGTCCACGACCTGCTGCGCGAGGACCCCGGTGAGTTCGCCCAGCTGCGCGACGATCGGACCTATGCGCGGCCGGGGGGCGAGTCACACGATGACCTCGAGCGGCGCGTCCTGCCGGCCTACGAGCGGGTCGTGGCCCTGGGCGGCACGAGCGTCGTCGTGTGCCACCGCAAGCCGATCATGGTCATTCTCGCCTCGGTCCTGAGTATGCCCATGGAGACCGCCTGGCGCCTGGCCGCCGCCCCAGGGTCGCTGTCGGCCATCGAGGCGTGGCCGACCGGTGAGGTCTCGATCGCCTTCACCAACCGGACCTGACCCCGGTTGACCGGACGTTCAGTGACGTCACGCCCGCAGACCGGTCGCGTGCGCTGACCGGTGAGCACACCGCATACGCTGTCGTGCCATGAACGAGCACCTCGGGTATGCCGGTGATGTCACCCCCCAGGAGGCGTACGACGCCGTGGAGTCGGGGCGTGGGCGCCTGATCGATGTCCGCACTGCGGCGGAATGGACCTACGTCGGGGTGCCGGTCATGCCCGGCGAGCGCGCGGTGGGTTTCGTGGAGTGGGTGAGCTACCCCAACGGGACGCCCAACGGTGCGTTTGTGGACCAGCTGACTCACTCGGGTGTCGAGCCGGGGGAGCCGCTGTATTTCCTGTGCCGCTCGGGGGTGCGATCGGTCGCCGCTGCCCAGGCCGCGACCGGGGCCGGACTCGGCCCCGCCTACAACATCCTCGAAGGCTTCGAGGGCCCCCACGACGCCGACGGGCACCGTACCGTGGCCGGCTGGAAGGTCGCCGGGCTGCCCTGGCGGCAGGGCTGATGGGCGGCCCCGCCGACTGGGCGCCTCGCACGCAAGCCGTGCGGGCAGGGTTGTCCCGCAGCGGTTTTGACGAGACTGCCGAGGCTCTGTATCTGACGTCCGGGTTCGTGTACCAGAGTGCCGAGCAGGCCGAGGCGGCATTCAAGGACGAGGTCGACCACTACATCTACAGCCGCTATGGCAACCCCACCGTGACGATGTTCGAGGAACGCCTGCGTCGCCTGGAGGGTGCCCAGGCCTGCTACGCCACCGCCTCCGGAATGGCCGCGGTGTTTGTGGCCTTGGCAGCCCTGTGCGGGCACGGGGACCGGATCGTGTCGTCGCGAGCCCTGTTCGGGTCCTGCTTCGTCATCGTCGATGAGATCCTGCCGCGGTGGGGAGTCGAGACCGTCCTGGTCGACGGGACCGACCTCGACCAGTGGCGCGCAGCGCTGTCCGAGCCGACGACGGCCGTCTTCTTCGAGACGCCGAGCAACCCGATGATGGAGCTCGTCGACATCGCCGCGGTGAGCGAGCTGGCCCACGCCGCAGGGGCGCAGGTCGTGGTGGACAACGTCTTCGGCACGCCCGTGTACTCGCGGCCGCTGGATCATGGCGCCGACATCGTCGTCTACTCGGCGACCAAGCACATCGATGGACAGGGTCGAGTGCTCGGTGGGGCCGTACTCGGCCCGGAGGAGTTCATCGCCGGCCCGGTCAAGAACCTCATGCGGCACACGGGGCCGTCGATGAGTCCGTTCAACGCGTGGACCCTGGTCAAGGGACTGGAAACGATGGCGCTGCGCGTTGACGCGATGGCGGCCTCGGCACTGACTCTGGCGACCCACCTGGAGGCGTCGCCGGGCGTGCGCCGCGTCCTGTATCCCTGGCTCCCCAGCCACCCGCAGCACGAGTTGGCGCGTCGGCAGATGCTTGGTGGTGGCACCGTCGTGACGTTCGATATCGACGGCGGCAAGGACGAGGCCTTCGCCCTCATGAACGCCCTCGAACTCGTCGACATCTCCAACAATCTGGGCGACAGCAAGTCCCTGACCACCCATCCGGCGACGACGACCCACCGTCGGCTCAGCGCGCAGGATCGCGCCCGCGTCGGCATCACCGATGGCACGATCCGGATCTCGGTGGGGCTCGAGGACATCGGGGACCTGCTCTCCGACGTCGACCAGGCGTTGCGGACGGCCCTGAGTTAGAGGAGCACCATGGCCAGCCCCAAGACCGTCCTCGTCGTCCATCACACGGTGTCGCCGGCCCTCGCAGAGTTGGTCGAGGCGGTGGTCAGCGGTGTGCGGCACCCGGATCTCGAGGGTGCCGCTCGGGCACAGGTGACCCCGGCCCTCTCAGCGGGCGTGGCCGACGTGTTGGCCGCTGACGGGCTGGTGCTCGTGACCCCGGTCAACATCGGCTACATGTCCGGCGCCCTCAAGCACTTCTTCGACACCATCTACTACCCCTGCCTGGCCGCGACCGGGCGCCGACCCTATGGCCTGGTCGTGCATGGCAGCAGCGATGTCGTCGGGGGCGTGCGGTCGGTCGAGACCATCGCGGGGGCACTGGACTGGACCCGTGTGCACCCACCGGTGGAGGTGCTCGGTGCGCCTGATCGGGCGGATCTAGCGGCCGTCACCGACCTCGCCGGCACCGTCGCCGCCAACACGCTGGATCCCTGACGCGGACCCGGTGGGTCAGCGCGGCCGGGTCACTGCGGTGCGCGGACGGCGAGGGTCCAGGGACGCCCGGGCTTCGCGGGCGGGGCCAAGGTGAGATCGAATGCCGCCTCGAGTCCGGTCGCCAGGGCCTGAGGGCTCCGGGGGTCCAGGCCGAGTTCACAGATCGCCCGAGCCACCAGCCCGCGGGTCTGTTTGGCCATATGGGTCGCCCCAGGGACGGCGATGTGAACCCAGCGATCGGCTGCGGGGCCTTCGGGCGACCACGCCGCGGCATACGTGCTGGAGCGGGCGTCGACGATAAGCCCGCGTCCGACGAGCGGGGGCAGCACCTCCTTGAGCTGAGGCCGCCAGGTGGCGGCCAGCGGCCCGACCTGCGGCAAGGTCACGCCCATCGACAGCCGATACGGCGGGATCCGGTCGGCTGGGCGGACCGCGCCCCAGAGGGCCGAGACCACGAGGAGCCAACGGTTGGCGCGGCGTTTGGCGGCCGTGTCGAGCGTGCCGTAGCCGAGGGCGTCATACAGCACCCCGGTGTACACCGAGCCGGCCGACGCCGTGGGGGCGGTCCGCAGGACCAGGTTCCGGGCGATCTCGTCGAGCAAGCCAGGCGAAACCCCGAGCGCGGCAGGAGCATCAGGTGAGGCGCTGACGGCTGCAACGGCGGCGAGCACGGACTCCCGGGTCTGGGTCAGGGCAGGAAACGACAGGGTCGCCAGATCGACGGGACGCCCCCGCCGAGGTCCGGTCTTGCCTTCCGACGGGGGCAGGAGGATGAGCACCGCCCCACCTTAGGACGCTTAGGGTGAGCCCATGCCCCGCCCTCAGATCACTGTCGACGGCAGTCGTGCCCTGCTGGACCGGTTCGCCCAGATCAGGGCCGAGCACGAGGTGCCTCTGGAGTTCTCGGCCGAGGTTCTTGCCGAGGCCGAACGCGTTGCCGCGCAGCCTCTTTCGCTGCCCGTGCGCGACGAGACCGCCGTGCCCTATTGCACGCTCGATCCGGTCGGCTCGATGGACCTGGACCAGGCCCTGCACATCGAGCGGGTCGGGCGGAACTATCGGGTGCGCTACGCGATCGCGCATGTGGCGTCCTTCATCGAGCCCGGTGGTGCGATCGACCTGGAGGCCCGGCGTCGCGGTCAGACCGTCTACTGCCCCGACATGCGCGTCCCGTTGCATCCGCCGCGGCTGTCCGAGGGTGCGGCCAGTTTGTTGCCCGGAGTCGCCCGGCCGGCCTATGTGTGGGACATGACCGTAGACGCGACCGGCGAGGGCACGGACGTGCAGGTCTACAGCGCACTGGTGCGCAGTGTCGACCGGTTCGACTACGCCCAAGTCCAAGGACTGGTCGACGGCGGGACCGATGATCAGCGGTTGGTGCTGCTCAAGGAGGTGGGCTTACTGCGGATCGCGCGCGAGGCGACGCGCGGAGGGGCGAGCCTGCCCATTCCCTCCCAAGAGGTGGCAGTTGCCGCCGACGGGACCTACGCAGTGCACTACCGACCCCCCGTCCCCAGTGAGGACTGGAACGCTCAGATCTCGCTGATGACCGGCATGGCCGCCGCCGAGTTGATGCTCGGAGCCGGGGTCGGGCTCCTGCGCACGATGCCGGCCGCGCCGCAGGCGGCCATTGACCGGCTCCGGCGGGAGGCGCGGGCACTGGGCATTCGGTGGTCGAGCAAGCAAAGCTACGGCGAGTTCCTGCGCAGCCTGGACCGCGACAACCCTGCGCATCTCGCGCTCATCTACGAAGCGGCGGGCCTATTCCGCGGGGCCGGCTACGTCGCCTTCGATGGGTCCCCACCGGCCCAGTCCGAACATGCGGCGGTAGCTAGCACCTATGCCCACGTCACCGCCCCGCTGCGCCGACTGGGCGACCGATTCACCCTGGCCGTCTGCGCCGCGATCTCCGATGCAGAGCCTGTGCCGCTGTGGGCGCGCGCCGCCCTGCCGGAGCTGCCGTCAGCGCTCAGCCGCTCGGATCAGCTGGCCAACGCGGTCAACCGGGCGTGTCTGGACGCCACCGAGGCCGCAGTGCTGTCGGCCCGCATCGGGGAGGAGTTCGATGCCGTCGTCGTCGGAGCCGGCGATCGGGGCCTGAAGATCCAGGTCCTCGATCCCGCCGTGGTGGCTGCCGCCGACGGCCGAGCCGGCGAAGGCGAGCAGGTCAGGGCCCGCCTGACCCAAGCGGACATCTCGACGGGGACGGTGCGCTTCACGATCTGACCGGTCTGGTCGCGAGCCGACGGCACGGCATTCACGGCAGTTCCCGGCGCAGCCCAGCGTGGCTGGCCGGGCTGTCCGCGCGTTTGCCGTGCCGGCGGAGCGGGCGTTCCCCATAGACTGAGGCGCGGATGAGTCGGCCAGGCGGTCGCGTCGGTGGGCAACCACCGCCGAGGAACGTCCGGGCTCCACAGGGCACGGTGGTGGGTAACACCCACCCGGGGTGACCCGCGGGACAGTGCCACAGAAAACAGACCGCCGCGCCTCTCGGGGTGCGGTAAGGGTGAAACGGTGGTGTAAGAGACCACCAGCGGCCGGGGTGACCCGGTCGGCTAGGTAAACCCCACTGGGAGCAAGTTCAGACAGGGTGCGTTCGAGGGCGGCCCGCCCGAGCACCCGGGTAGGACGCTGGAGGCGGCCGGCAACGGCCGTCGTAGATGGATGACCGTCACCGCCGGAGCGGGTAACCGGCCGGCGGGACAGAACCCGGCGTATCGGCCGACTCATCCGCCCGCTCGGGCAACCCGATGTCGGAAGATGTGGGTTCGCAAGGGAAAACAACCCCTGCGAACCCACACGAACGCACTTCAGGCGGGAAAGGTGGTGCCGGGGTAAGGAGGCCGTGAGGGACCAGCGAGGGGCCGGGTCAGTACCAGTGCGGGGACTTCGATAGCCAGAACGACCAGGCACCACACGGGCTGCCGTAGCGACCCTTGATGTAGGTCATGCCCCAAATGATCTGAGTGCGGGGGTTGGTCAGCCAGTCTGACCCGGCACTGGCCATCTTGGACGCGGGCAGGGACTGCGGAATGCCGTACGCGCCAGAACTCGGGTTGGTCGCGGCCCAGTTCCAGCCACTCTCGCCGATCCAGAGCTGGTCCAGGCAGGACCACTGGTCCATGCCCCAGCCGTAACTGCTCAGCAGCGACTGGGCGATCGCGCGAGGGTCGCCGCCGCCTCCGGTGGGTGTGCTCGGGGGGTTCGGCCAGCTTGAGCTGGTGGAGGACGACCCGGCCGCGGCGGCAGCAGCGGCGGCGGCCGCCGCTGCAGCGGCCTGGGCCGCAGCCGCTTGGCGGGCGCGTTCCTGCTCGGCGGCGATCCGGGCCGCCTCGGCCGCGAGCGCATCCTGACGATCCTGCTCGACCTGGGTGGCGACCTGCTTGAGGTCGGCCAGCACTGCGACCCGGCGTGCCTGCTCGGCTTGGATGCGGTTGGTCTCGGCCTGGGCTGCATCGACCCGGGCTTGCGCGTCGGCGCGCGCTGCTTCGGCAGCGTCGCGGGCCGCTTGCTGTTGGGTGCGGGCGACGTCCGCCCGGCGAGTGGCCTCCGAGGCGATGTTGGCCGAGTCGGAGGCGACCTCTAGGTGTGAGCGCCGCTGCTCGGCGACGTGACCCATGGCCGTCGTGTAGTCGGCGATGTCCTGGGGCGCCTGGTTGCTGAGGAAGACCGAGAATTGATCCAGCCCGCCGTGTTGCTCCTGGTACATGACGGCGGCATCCCTGCGCAGGGCGACTGTCGCCTCCTCTTGACGCTGGGTGGCCTGCGTGGCCGTGGACTCCGCCGAGGCCAGTTCCTCGGTGCGTGATTGCAGAGCACTCTCGGCCGCCGCGACCTGAGCCATGGCCAGGGAGACCTCGCCCTGCAGGGAGAGCAGGCGGTCGCTGGCGGCGGCGTACTCGGCATCGATCTGGGTGACCATCTGCGCGGCCGCAGCCGCGTCGGCCTTCGCGGCGTCGACTTGGGCCTGGGTCGGGTAGACCTCGTCCGCAGGGGCCGCCGGGGTGCCCAGGGCAAAGATCACCGGGGTGACCAGGAGGACCGCCCAGAGCCGCGCAGACCATCGACCCAGCCGGATAGGGCCAGCATGCGAGGCCTTGCGCATCATCAGTCACTCCAGTCATCCGACTGCACGACCATAAGGCACACATACCATCTGTCGCAGCCGTCACACGGACAAATCCGCAGATCTGTTCTCAATCGCCGGGTTCTGGGCATGGTTGCGTCATGCGGCGAATGCCGCCACGGTGGTGGGGTGTTGCTCACCCACCTCGGTCATGCCTGTCTTCTCGTCGACGCCGCAAACGTCCGGATCCTCATCGACCCAGGCGCCTTCTCGGGCGATTTCCTGGCCCTGGGTGACCTCGCCGCCGTGGTGATCACCCACCAACATCCCGATCACCTCGATGTCGGGCGCATCGGTGAGCTCGTCCGCCGGCACCCGGACGCCACCGTATTCGCCGATCCTGGCAGTCGGCAGGTCCTCGCTGACCTCGGCATCGAGACCCTGGCCACCCCACCGCAGGCCACCGCATTCGGGGCGGTGACGTTGCGCGGAGTCGGCCAGACACACGCCCTGATCCACGACGAGATCCCCCGTATCCCCAATGTCGGGGTCGTCATCACCGCACCGGGTGAGCCGTCTCTCTATCACCCGGGGGACGCGCTCGATGGCGAGCCGGGTCCGGTCGACATCCTGGCCTTCCCGCTCAACGCGCCGTGGCAACGCAGCCGCGAGATGACGGCATTCCTGCGTCGACATGCCGCACCGACCGCCGTGCCCATCCACGACGGCCTGCTCAACGAGACCGGACGAGCCCTGTATCTGTCGCAGGCGGGCACGCTCGGATCCAGCGCCACGACGATCCGGGACCTGCGTGGCGCCGGCCCGATCACCGTGAGCTGATCCCCGAGGCGCTCCGCCGCCGGAGGTTAGCGGTGCTTGCCTGACACCGCCTGGGTGTCGGCGGCCAGTTGGGCTGCCCCGATGATGCCGGCGGTGTTGGCCAGCGTCGCCGGGATGATCGGCGTCCGGATGTCCAGGAGGGGGAGGAACTTCTCCGGCTTCTTGGACACGCCGCCGCCGACGACGATGAGATCGGGCCAGAGCAGGTTCTCCAGCGCCCGGAAGTAGGTCGTCAGCCGATCGGCGAACTCTTCCCAGGACAGGTTCTCCTTCTTCTTGATCGAGGCCGCGGCCCGCGTCTCCCCGTCGTACCCATTGACCTCGATGTGACCCAGCTCGGAGTTGGGTACGAGGATCCCGTTGTTGATGACTGCCGTGCCGATGCCCGTCCCCAGCGTGGCCAGAATGACCAGGCCCTTGCGGCCCTTGGCGGCTCCATGACGGATCTCTGCCACACCGGCGGCATCGGCGTCGTTCATGACGACGACGTCATGCTGCAACTCGTCCTCGAGGAGCTTCTCGATTTCGCAGTTGATCCACGACTTGTCGATATTGGCCGCGGTCTTGACCACACCCTGCTGGACCACGCCGGGGATCGTCACCCCGATGGGGGAGTCCGAGCGGACGTCGTCGAAGTGCTCGACGATCTGGGCGATGACTGCCGCGACGGCTTGGGGGGTCGCCGGCTGCGGAGTGTCGATTCGCAGCCGCTCGGCGTGGAACTCGCCCCGCGAGAGGTCGACCGGAGCACCTTTGATGCCGGACCCCCCGACATCGATGCCCAGGGGGAAACTCTCAGTGGCCATGCTGACTCCTTCGTGAGTGGATCGGTCGCCTCAGGGGAGCGTGAGGATTTCGTTGCCGCTAGTCGTGATGAGGATGGTGTGCTCGAACTGTGCCGAACGCTGTCGATCCTTGGTGACGACGGTCCAGCCGTCATCCCACATCTCCCATGCTGGGCTGCCGAGGTTGAGCATCGGCTCGATGGTGAAGGTCATGCCGGGCTCGATCACGGTCGCGTAGCCCGGCGCCGCGTCGTAGTGCGGGACGATGAGGCCGGAGTGGAAGTCCGTGCCGATGCCGTGGCCGGTGAAGTCGCGCACCACCCCGTAGCCGAAGCGTCGCGCGTAGCTCTCGATGACCCGGCCGATGATGTTGATCTGTCGGCCGGGGATCGCGGCCTTGATGCCGCGCATCATGGCCTCATGCGTGCGCTCGACTAACAGGCGAGACTCGTCATCGACGTCACCCACCAGGTACGTCGCGTCCGTGTCGCCGTGGACCCCGCCGATGAAGGCGGTGATGTCGATGTTGACAATGTCCCCGTCCTCCAATTCCCGACTGTCCGGGATGCCGTGACAGATCACCTCGTTGACCGAGGTGCACAGGGACTTGGGGAAGCCCTTGTAGCCCAACGTCGAGGGGTACGCGCCGTGATCGAGGAGGAACTCGTGCCCCACGCGATCGATCTCGTCGGTCGTGACACCGGGCGCAACGACCGCGGCCGCGGCTGCCATGGCCTGAGCGGCGATCCGGCCCGCGACGCGCATCCGCTCGATGGTCTCGGCGTCCTTGACTTCCGGACTGTGGCCCTCGTTCGCGGTGGCCTTGCCGACGTACTCGGGCCGCTCAATGCTGACCGGCACGAACCGCTGGGGGGACACCAGCCCCGGGGCAACACTTGCGTGGCGAGGCGGCATACGGTGGAGTCTAGGCAACTGCCTGCCCTGACCCCTGTCCCGCGTTCGACGCGTGGACCGACCCGCCGACAAGGAGCCACGCCGATGGCCTACTGGTTCAACACCGCGACCAACACCGTCCAGACCGACGCGGACCGTGGACAGGACATCGACGTCCTTGGGCCCTATGCCACCGAGGCCGAGGCGCGCCACGCCCTGGAGCACGCGCGTGAGAACACCGACCGTTGGGACGAAGAGGACCGTGAGTGGGACGAGTCGGCCGCCCCGGGGGTGTGGTCGGACAAGGACCTCGAGGACTGAGCGGGGTGGGCCCAGGGCGAGATTCGGACTGAATGCCGCCCGCCGGCGTCAGGACTCGAAGCTGTGCTCCGCGGCGGGGAACGTCCCGGCCGCGACGTCTGCCGCGTACGCCTGCGCGGCTTGACTGAGGTCGGTGCGCAGGTTGGCGTACTTCTTGACGAATCGCGGCGCCCGCCCCCCACGAAGCCCCGCCATGTCCTGCCAGACCAGGACCTGAGCGTCGCACTGCGGGCCGGCCCCGATCCCGATCGTCGGGATGGACACGGTCCGGGTGATCTGGCCGGCGAGGTCCGCCGGGACCATCTCCATGACGACGGCGAAGCACCCCGCCGCCTCCAACGCCTGGGCGTCCTGCAGCGTCTGCTCCCCGGCCGCCCCGCGTCCCTGGACCCGGTAGCCACCCAGGACATGCTCGCTTTGAGGGGTGAACCCGATGTGCCCCATGACGGGGATGCCGGCGCGCACGAGCAGCTCGACCTCGGGCACCATGGCCTTGCCACCCTCGAGTTTGACTGCGTGGGCCAGACCCTCCTTCATAAAGCGGGTCGCCGTGGCCAGGGCCTGCTGAGGTGAGGCCTGGTAGGAGCCGAACGGCAGGTCGGCCACGACCATGGCGTGCTTGGCGGCGCTGGTGACCGCGCGGGTCAGCGGGACGAGGTGGTCGACGGTCACCGGGACCGTCGTCTCGAACCCGTAGACGTTGTTGCCGGCCGAGTCGCCGACGAGCAGAACGGGAATGCCGGCCTCATCAAAGATCTCCGCGGTGTACATGTCGTAGGCCGTGAGCATGGCCCATTTCTCGCCGCGCTCCTTCATGGCCTGCAGGTGCGGGATGCGGATGCGTCGCTGGGGAGCGGCCTGGGCGCCAGTTCCGTAGGGCGCGACGTGCTCAGAGGAATGTCCGGCCTGGGGGGTGCTCGTCATGCAGCCAGGCTACGGTGAGAGGGGTGGACTCACCGGTCGCGGTGATAAACCACATCCTTACCCTCTCCTTGCCCAGCCCGTGGCCGATCCATGGTTGCCTCGACCTCGGGCCTCCTGCGCGAGGGACAGAGGGCCCGTCCACACCTTGGGAGGACACGTGGCTACTCGTGGATGGCGGTCGGTCGCCGGCCTGGTCGGCGCGGCCTTGGTCGTGACGCTCATCCCGACCGCGGCGGTGGCATCGCCGGCAGTTGACCCGGCCGGGGTGCCCCCGGTCGATGGCACCGGCGCACCCCGTTCGGATTCGCTGCCCAACCCGATCGCGGAGGCGCAGGCCGCCCTGCGGTCCGAGGCCGTTGCCAAACTCGTCACGGGGGAGGCATCGCTCGAGTCGATAAACGGTGAGCGGGTGATCGTCCTGCCCGGGGAGGACGGCCCGCCCCCCGCCGCGGACGAGGCAGGTCGCCGCAGTCCCGGCGAGTTCCCCTCGCGCGGTCGGTACGACCGTTACGTGTCCTACCCCGTCGAACGAGTGGAGTCAATCTTCACGATCCTCGCTGACTTCGGCGACGAGACTGACCCGACGACCGGCGGTACGCCCGGGCCGCTGCACAACAGCATCCCCAAGCCGGACCGGAATTGGAACCGCGACGCCACCGACGACAACTCGACGTACTGGGTCGCCGACTTCAACCGGGAGCACTACCTGGATCTGATGTTCGGGCAGGGCGAGTCGTTCAAGGACTTTTACCTCAAGCAGAGCAACGGCCGGTTCCTCGCGACAGGCGACGTCTCGACCTGGGTCACGGTGCCCTCTAATGAGGCCCGATACGGCTCCAACGAGCTCAACCCCGAAGAGGGGTATTGGCCGTTGGTGCGTGACACCGCCACCGCGTGGTGCACGGACCAAAAGGCACAGGGCCGGTCGACAGCCGACATCGCGGCCTATCTCGCCCAGTTCGACCAGTACGACCGATACGACTACGACCTGGACGGGGTGTTCAACGAGCCCGACGGGTACATCGACCACTTTCAGGCGATCCACGCGGGGGTCGGTGAAGAAGCTGGCGGCGGAGCGCAGGGTGCGGACGCGATCTGGAGCCACCGGTGGTACGCCTACCTCGACGGGATCGGCATCACCGGGCCTGAGGGCAACCAGGCGGGGGGGACGCCCATCTGCGACACGGGTGTCTGGATCGGTGACTACACGACCGAGCCGGAGAACGGCGGCCTCGGGGTGTTCACCCACGAGTTCGGGCACGACCTCGGCCTGCAGGACTACTACGACACTGCGGGCGGCGACAACAGCACCGCCTTCTGGACACTGATGTCCGCCGGGTCCTGGCTCAACCGGGGCGGGGACTCCCTCGGCACGACCCCGGGGTACATGGGCCCACACGAAAAGCTCCTCCTCGGCTGGCTGGACTATGAGGTCGCCTCGTCCAGTGGCCGCTACACCCTCGGGCTGGCCGATCTTGACGGCGTCGACACGCCGCAGGCCCTGGCTGTGCCCTTGGCCCCCAAGACGGTGGTCACCTCATACAACACCCCATACTCAGGTGAGTGGGAGTGGTGGGGCGGTGCGGGTGACAATCTCGACACCACGCTGACCCGGACCGTGGACCTGACGAGCCAGTCGTCGGCCTCGCTCTCGGCCTACGCCTGGTACAACATCGAGTCCGGCTATGACGCGCTGTTCGTTCAGGCATCGGCTGATGGCGGTCCGTGGACGTCCCTGATCCCGACCGGGGCCTCCTCGCCTTTCCTCGATGGGGTCAACGAGGAATGGACGCCGTACACGTGGGACCTCTCGCCGTTCGCGGGCCAGCAGGTTCAGCTGCGGTTCCG
This sequence comes from Phycicoccus sp., assembly GCA_017993715.1. GTDB lineage: Bacteria > Actinomycetota > Actinomycetes > Actinomycetales > Dermatophilaceae > JAGOME01. The sequence goes on along the minus strand of JAGOME010000036.1, from coordinate 8,171 downwards.
GTACGCGACTGACGGCGGCGTGCACTTCGCTGGAGCGTTCCTCGACGACATCGTTGTTGCCGGGGCGAGTACGACCGTCTTCTCCGACGACGTCGAGAGTGGCGAGAACGGTTGGGTCGCGGACGGCTTCACGAGGATGAGTGGCACGTTGTCCACGCTGGCCGAGCACTACTATTTGATCGAGAACCGCCAGTTCAATGGGTACGACTCGACCCTGCAGACCGGCCCGTACAACTTCGGCTGGGCGAACACTCGGCCGGGATGGGTCGAGCGCTTTTCCTACACTCCCGGCGTTCTGGTTTGGTACGTCGACACCGCGTATGACGACAACAACACCTCTGTCCATCCCGGGGGCGGGTTCGCCCTGCCCGTCGACGCCCGGCCGGCACCGATCGTCTTCCCTGACGGCGCGGTCCTGTCCAACCGGCGAGGCGCCTTCGACGCGACATTCGGCATCAACGGGCCCAAGCGCGTGGTCTTCCACCACAACGGCATCGCCCAGGACGTCAAGCGAAGCACGGCGATCCGGACGTTCGATGACAGCGACCCCGACCGGTACTGGAGCGCCGACAACCCGCAGGGGTCGGTCAAGGTGGCTGGGAGTGGGACGCGGGTGGACATCGTGCGTTCCTTCAAGCGCGACACGCTGGTCGAACTGAACATCACTGTTCCGTCGAGCTGAGCGATCGGCGCAGGAGACTCTCTGGGCCCTGGTCGCTGGCGACCAGGGCTCAGAGGTCGGTCGGGGCTCGTCGTCGGTGCGAAACAAGAATGCGGCAGGATGCGGGCATGGATCGTCAGCAGGAGTTCGTCCTTCGCACCATCGAGGAGCGCGACATCCGGTTCGTCCGGCTGTGGTTCACCGACGTGCTCGGGACTCTTAAGTCCGTGGCCATCGCCCCTGCGGAGCTCGAAGGAGCCTTCGACGAGGGCATCGGCTTCGACGGCTCAGTCATCGAGGGGTTCGCGCGTGTCTTCGAGGCCGACATGCTGGCCAAACCGGACCCGTCGACGTTCCAGATCTTGCCCTGGCGTGGTGAGAATCCCGGCACCGCCCGCATGTTCTGCGATATCTCACTCCCCGACGGCACCCCGAGCATGGCCGACCCTCGGCATGTGCTCCAACGGACGCTGGCCCGGGCCGCCGACCTCGGCTTCACCTTCTACACCCATCCCGAGATCGAGTTTTTCCTCCTCGAGCAGGGGACCAAGCCGGGGGAGCGGCCGGTCCCGGTGGACCAGGCCGGCTACTTCGACCACGTCCCGCACGGCGCCGCCCACGATTTCCGACGGGCCGCGATCACGACGCTGGAGTCGATGGGGATCTCGGTGGAGTTCAGCCACCACGAGGGGGCGCCTGGCCAGAACGAGATCGACCTGCGTTACGCGGACGCGTTGTCGATGGCGGACAACATCATGACCTTCCGGGCGGTCGTCAAGGAGGTGGCGCTGGAGCGTGGGCTGTATGCGTCCTTCATGCCCAAGGTGTTTGCCGAGCACCCTGGCTCGGGCATGCACACCCACGTCTCGCTGTTCGAGGGCGACCGCAACGCGTTCTACGAGGCCGGCGCGCCCTATCACCTGAGCAAGACCGGCCGTGCTTTCATCGCCGGGTTGCTGCGGCATGGGGCCGAGATGACCGCAGTGACCAACCAGTGGGTCAACAGTTACAAGCGGCTCTGGGGCGGCGGCGAAGCCCCGGCCTACCTCACCTGGGGACACAACAACCGCTCCGCGATGGTGCGTGTCCCCATGTACAAGCCGACCAAGGGCAATAGCTCGCGGGTCGAGGTCCGCACGCTCGATCCGGCTTGCAACCCGTACTTGGCCTTCGCCGTCATTCTGGGCGCCGGCCTCAAGGGGATCGAGGAAGGCTACGAACTGCCCCCCGAGACCGAGGACGATGTCTGGCGCCTCACCGATTCCGAACGTCGGGCCATGGGCATCAAGCCGTTGCCGTCCTCGCTCGGTCAGGCCATCGCGGCGATGGAGAGCTCGGATCTCATGGCGGAGGTTCTCGGGGAGCACACCTTCGACTTCTTCCTGCGCAACAAGCGCGAGGAGTGGCGCGACTACCGAGCCACCGTGACGGCATTCGAACTCGAGCGCTACCTGCCACGGCTGTGAATGCCGGCCGCCCCGTCGGGTCAGTCACCGGGGGGCTGACCCGACTCGGGTTCGCCGACCCACCCCGGGCGTTGCGGATGCTCGCTGACCCGGCCCTGACCGCCCTGATCGACTCACGCACCGAGATCGAGGACGACGGTCTGGCCCGAGCGCTGGCCTTGGTTGCCGACCCCGATCAGGCGCTGCTCGGGCTGGTGCGTTTCATGGAGGTGCTCGCCGCGCCGACCGGACCGAATGCCGCAGAGGTCGCGGCGGCGATTCGATCGGACGCGCGGTTTCGGTCCCGCCTCCTGCAGGTGCTCGGGTCGTCCGCCGCCCTCACGGATCACCTGGTGGCCCATCCTGACCAGTGGGTCGCGGTCCGGGACGCGGCCTCGATGACGGTCCAGGAGCGGATCGAGGCACTCGTGGCGGAGGTCCAGGCCCCCGGCGAGCTGCCCGCGCAGGACGCCCTGCGGATCGGCTACCGACGCCAGCTGCTCGGCATTGCCGCCCTCGACGTCACCGCCGACGACCCCACGGCGACGTTGCCGCACACGGCGGCCGCGTTGGCCGATGCCGCGGAAGCGGCGCTCGAGGCCGCGCTCGTCATCGCCCGCGAGTCGGTGGGCGAGGGCGCGCAACAATGCCGGTTCACGGTCATCGGCATGGGCAAAACAGGGGGGCGCGAGCTCAACTACATCAGCGACGTCGACGTCATCTTCGTGGCCGAGCCGGCCGATGGCGTCGACGAGGCCGATGCCATGGCCGTCGGCACCGAGCTGGCCAGCCTGCTCATGCGGATCTGCTCCGTCCCCACCCCGGCCGGATCCCTGTGGCAGGTCGACCCCGCGCTGCGGCCCGAAGGCAAGCAGGGCCCGCTGGTGCGGACCGTGGCCAGCCATCGCGCGTACTACGAGCGGTGGGCCAAGACGTGGGAGTTCCAGGCCCTGCTCAAGGCACGGGTTGTGGCGGGGGACCGCGAGGTCGGCGCGGCCTACCTGGACGCGGTGGCGCCCATGGTGTGGCAGGCCGGGAGCCGGCCCCATTTCGTCGACGACGTGCAGGCCATGCGCCGACGGGTCGAGGACCACGTCCCGGCCGGCGAGGCTGAGCGGCAGATCAAGCTCGGCAAGGGCGGCTTGCGCGATGTCGAGTTCAGTGTCCAGCTCCTTCAGCTCGTCCACGGCCGCACCGACGAGTCGCTGCGTTCGGGCACCACGCTCGACGCGCTCGCCGCGCTGACCTCCGGCGGCTACGTCGCGCGCGAGGATGCCGCGGCCTTCGCCGACGCCTATCGCTTCCTGCGAACCCTGGAGCACCGCATCCAGCTCGAGCGGATGCGCCGCACTCATCTGATGCCGACCTCGGCGGCGGATCTGCGGCGCCTGGGGCGTTCGCTGGGCTTCCGCAAGGACCCGGCGGGCGAGGTCGTGGCTGCCTGGAAGGCCCGCGCCCGTGAGGTGCGGCGCCTGCACGAGCGGATCTTCTATCGCCCGCTGCTCGGGGCCGTGGCTCGCCTGTCGTCCGACGATGTGCGCCTGACTCCTCAGGCCGCCCAAGAACGGTTGTCTGCGTTGGGTTTCCGCGACCCCAAGGGGGCCTTCCGGCATCTCGAGGCCTTGACAGAAGGCGTGTCTCGACGGGCCGCCATCCAGCGCCACCTCCTGCCGGTCATGCTCGGTTGGTTCGCCGACGAGGCCGATCCGGATGCGGGGCTGCTCGCCTTCCGCAAGGTGTCCGACGAGCTGGGATCGACTCCCTGGTACTTGCGCCTGCTGCGGGATGAGGGGTCGGCCGCCGAGCGCCTTGCCCACACCTTGGGGCGCAGCCGCTTTGCCGCTGACCTCTTGGAGCAGGCCCCTGAGTGTGTCCAGTTCCTCGGAGACGGCATGGGCCTGCAACCGCGGGCCCGCGAGGACGTCGAGCGTCGGATGCGTGCGGCGGCCGGACGCCAAGACGATCTCGAGGAGGCCGTCCTGGCCGCGCGCACGATCCGGCGCTCCGAGTTGTTCCGGATTGCCGTCGCGGACCTGTCCGGCCAACTGACCCTCGAGCAGGTCGGGGTAGCCCTGACCGATCTCGTCGGGGCGCTCATGCAGGTCACCCTGGAGCAGGTGCAGCGCCGGATCGCCGGGGACCAGCCGACCACCAGCATCCTCGTGGTCGGCATGGGTCGACTCGGCGGGGGAGAGGTCGGTTACGGCAGTGACGCCGATGTCGTCTTCGTCCACGATCCCGTGCCTGGTGCCGAGGAGACTGCCGCCCAGGAGCAGGCCTTAGCCGTCGTCAAGGAGTTCATCAGAGTCCTCGGACTGCGCGGCCCCGACCCCTCGCTCGAAGTCGATGCCGGCCTGCGGCCCGAAGGCAAGAACGGCCCGCTCGTGCGCTCTCTGGACTCCTTCCGGGCGTACTACACGCGGTGGTCGCTGGTGTGGGAGGCCCAGGCTCTGCTGCGCGCTACCCCGCTGGCTGGGGATCGCCAACTCGCGCAGGACTATCTCGCGCTTATCGACCCGATCCGCTGGCCCGTGACGGGTCTGGATGCGGGCCAGGTTCGCGAGATCCGCACTCTCAAGGCTCGGATGGAGTCCGAACGGCTCCCGCGCGGTGCGGACCGTAAGACCCACTTCAAGCTCGGCCACGGCGGGCTGTCCGACGTCGAATGGTGTGCCCAGCTGTTGCAGCTCGAGCACGCCCACGAGGTCCCCGGCCTGCGCACGACCGGCACACTGACCGCTCTTACGGCCGCAACCGAGGCGGACCTGCTCGAGGCTGATGACGCCGACACCTTGGCGTCGGCCTGGCGGCTGGCCTCATCCATCCGCAACGCTGGGTTCCTGCTCCGGGCGCGCGGTTTCGAGTCGCTGCCCTCGGACGTCCGCGAGGCCGACGGGCTGGCCCGCATCCTGCGCATGCCGCCGGGTTCTGGCCAGGACCTCAGCGAGCGCTATCGACGCGTGACGAGGCACGCCCGCCAGGTGGCCGAGCGGCTCCTCTACGACGAGTAGCCGGCACCAGGGGCCGGACCCCAGCCGCATCTCGTCGTGGGCCCACCTAAACTCGACCTCGTGATTGCGACGCTCGACCTTCGGGGCGGGGATCTTTCCCGCCGCGCCCTGCGCGCTGCTTTGCCGCGTGCCGAGTTCGACGTCGAGGCCGCATTGCATGCGGTCGCCCCTGTCTGCGACGACGTCCGTGACCGCGGTGCGGCGGCCCTCTACGATGCCGCGGAGCGTTTCGACGGCATTCGGCCCTCCTCGTTGCGGGTCCCCTCCGTCGCCCTCGCCGAGGCCCTCACGCACCTCGACCCTGCAGTTCGCGCCGCCCTGGAGGAGTCCATCCGGCGTGCCCGTCTGGTCCACGCCGACCAGCGCCGCACGGACACCACCACCGTCGTGAGCGCCGGGGGCACGGTCACTGAGCGCTGGGTGCCTGTGGACCGCGTCGGCCTCTACGTCCCCGGCGGCCTTGCCGTGTATCCGAGCAGCGTGGTGATGAATGTCGTGCCGGCTCAGCTTGCCGGCGTCGGCAGCCTCGCCGTGGCGAGCCCGCCCCAGCGTGATCACGGGGGCTGGCCACACCCGACCATCCTGGCTGCCTGCGCTCTGCTCGGCGTCGACGAGGTGTGGGCCATGGGCGGTGGGCAGGCGGTCGCCGGCTTCGCCCACGGCTTCACCGACGGCGTCGACGACTGCGAGCCCGTCACCCTGGTCACCGGGCCCGGCAACGTCTATGTCGCCGCGGCCAAGCGCTATCTGCGCGGCCTCATCGGGATCGACGCCGAGGCTGGCCCGACCGAGATCGCGATCCTCGCCGATGACAGTGCCGACGCCGAGCACGTGGCCGCCGACTTGGTCAGCCAGGCCGAGCACGACACCCTCGCTGCCGCTGTCCTGGTCACTGACTCGCCACGCCTGGCCGAGGCCGTCCGTGACGCCTTGATCCGTCGGGTTGCGGCGACCAAGCACACCGAACGGGTCGCGACCGCACTGGCGGGACGCCAGTCGGCGATCGTCGTCGTCGACGACGTCGCTGCAGGGCTACTCGTGGTCGACGCCTACGCGGCCGAGCACCTCGAGATCCACACGCGCGAGGCCGCCGCCGTTGCTGCGCGGGTGCGCAATGCGGGGGCGATCTTCGTCGGCACCTGGGCCCCAGTCAGCCTGGGTGACTACTGCGCCGGCTCTAACCACGTCCTGCCGACGGGGGGCTGCGCCTGCCACAGCAGCGGCTTGTCCGTCCAGTCCTTCCTGCGCGGCATCCACGTCGTCGACTACGACCAGGCTGCGCTGAGCGAGGTGGGCGCGCATGTCGTCACCCTCGCCCGCGCTGAGGATCTGCCCGCCCACGGCGAGGCCGTCATCGCCCGCCTTCCCGACCTCGCCTGACCGCTAAGGACCCGCATGGACCCCGTCATCGAGGCCCTCCTGCGTCCCGATCTGCGCGGACGCACCGCCTATGGCGCTCCCCAGCTGGACGTGCCGGTTGCCCTGAACACCAACGAGAACTCGTATGCCGTGCCGGAGCCGGTTGTCGCCGAAATCACCGCGGCCGTGGCCGAGGTGGCGGCTGATCTGAACCGCTATCCCGACCGGGAGTTCACGGCCCTGCGCGAGGCACTCGCGGCATACCTCTCTCGCTCGGGGACCGCGGTTTCTGCGGGGCAGGTGTGGGCCGGCAACGGCTCCAACGAAGTGCTCCTGCATCTGCTGCAGGCCTTCGGCGGCCCTGGTCGGGTGGCACTGGGCTTCACGCCCGCGTACTCCATGCACCCGATCATCACGACGACGACCGGGACAACCTGGGTCGACGGGATGCGCGGGGTTCCCGACGCCGGGCAGTTCGACCTCGACGTGGGCAGCGCCGTGGCGCAGGTACGCGAGCACCAGCCGCACGTGGTCTTCCTGTGTTCGCCCAACAACCCGACGGGCACCGCGCTCGGCCTAGACGTGGTCCAGGCCGTGTATGCCGCAGCCCCGAATGCCGTCATCGTGGTCGACGAGGCCTATGCCGAGTTCGCCCGAGCGGGGACCCCGAGTGCGTTGACGCTCTTGGAGGGACGCCCACGACTGGTCGTCACCCGGACGATGAGCAAGGCTTTCGCGCTCGCCGGGGCTCGCCTGGGCTACCTCGCGGCCGACCCGGCGGTCACCGATGCCCTCCGCTTGGTCCGCATGCCCTACCACCTGGGCACCCAGACCCAGGTCGTCGCGCTCGCCGCCCTACGCCACGCCGACCTCATGCTCGGCACGGTCGACATCATCAAGGAGCAGCGGGACCGGATCGTCTTCGAGCTGACCAGCATGGGCCTGGATCCGGTGCCCAGCGACGCCAACTTCGTCCTGTTCGGGCGCTTGGCCGATAGTCATCGGACATGGCAGTCGCTGCTCGACGCGGGCGTGCTGATCCGCGATGTCGGCATCCCGCACTATCTTCGTGTTACGGCAGGCACGCCGCAGGAGTCGACCCGATTCCTCTCGGCGCTCGCTCCGCTCATTCCCGACCAAGTGGAGGATCCCCGTGACGGTCACTGACCCCGCACCCAGGCGCACCGCGACGGTGCGTCGTGCGACGTCCGAAAGCTCCGTCGAGGTCACGGTCGATCTGGACGGCACCGGCCGTGGACAGGTGAGCACCGGCGTGCGGTTCTACGACCACATGCTCCTGTCGTTGGCCAAGCACTCCCTGATCGATCTGACCGTGCGTGCGGAGGGCGACATCGACGTCGATGCCCACCACACCGTGGAGGACGTGGCCATTGTGCTCGGCCAAGCCCTGCGAGAGGCGCTTGGAGACAAGGCCGGCATCGCCCGATTCGGCGATGCGACCGTGCCCCTGGACGAGGCGCTGTGCCTGGCCGTTGTTGACGTGGCCGGCCGGCCGTACGTCGTGCACGAGGGAGAGCCTGCGGGACAGGAGTATGTCCTCATCGGGGGCACCTACGTGGGGGCCCTCACCCGACACGTGTGGGAGTCCCCGGCCCTCAACGCTGGGCTCGAGTTGCACGTGCGGGTCCTCGCCGGGCGCGACCCGCACCACATCGTCGAGGCGCAGTTCAAGGC
>JAGOME010000082.1 GCA_017993715.1 Phycicoccus sp. | reverse complement strand
CGGGTTCGCCGGTCGACCTGACCTCCGCGACGATGGCGATGTCGGTGCCGGACAGGACAATGGTGGCACCGAGGACGGCCAGGCAGACCGCGAGGAAGGGGGCGGTGAACCAGTCACGGCGCCGGATGCCGGTGGAGTCGGGCTCGTCGTCACCGCGCAGGGCCGGATTGACGACCGTGAGGAGGATGCCGCCGAGGACCCCCACCGCCTGCACCGCAAGCAGCACCCATCGGGTATCCCAGATGGTCGCGGCCCAGATGGTCACGGCAGGGCCGATCATGAAGGCCACCTCGACGACCGCCGCATCCAGGGCGATCGCGGTGCGACGCTGCTCGGGGGCGACCAGGGCGATGATGGCTTGCCGGGTCAGGGGAAAGCCGGGGATGACAAACAGTCCGGCGACGACGACGAGCACGAGCAGGGGGACATACCCGACGAAGGGGGCCACCGACCAGCAAACGGCGCTGATCACCGTGGACGGCAGCACGACGCGCCGCAGCCCGTGCCGGTCGAGCAGTCGCCCGCGCCACGGTCCGCTGATGGCGATGGCGATGGTGGCGGCCGCCGCGACGAGGCCGGCTGCGGCGTACGAGTGACCCAGGGTCGTCACCACGTGGACCGTGAGCAGCACGTTGGCCGAGAACACGGGGATCCGCACGAGCAGGCCGAGGGCGAGAACGCTCTTCATGCCGGGTCGGCGCAGGACGACGCCGTACCGGGCGAAGGACATCTCAGCCATGAGGCGTCATTCTCTCAGCACCGTGCGGGGCCCCAAGGTGCCGCCCCGGTCAGGCGGGTTGGTCGCGTAGGTGTCCGGTGATGGGGAATGCCGTGCCGGCCTGTGTGGGCGGTGTGGGCTGGGTGCCCCAGCCCAGGATGGGCGTGGGAGGCGAGAGGCGACAGGACCGAGCCAGGCCAGAAGTGGCCCAGCGCCAGCCGCTACGCTCGGCGGGGGCGTCCTCGGCGGCGCCGAGTCCAGCAGCCGCGGTCCGACCGGGCAGGTTTCTGAGGACCTCGATTCATCCGCAGGGGCGCGCCCCCTGACCCGTCAAGGCCCAACCGCGAGGGGAGACCATGGGAGCGGCGTTCTACGTCGAGTTCGAGGATCCGACCTGGCGTCACGTCCATGCAGAGGAGCTGCAGGGCCGGCTCGCGGCGTTACCGACCTACGTCTCGCGCCAGCCCGACGGTGCGTTCTGGCTGCGCGGCACCAAGGCCGGACGTCCCGATGCCGACTGGGACTATGACGTTCGGGTCTTTCCGGAGCACCAGTCAAGGATCCTGCTCGAGATCTCGGTTCACCCGCCGTCGATCGAGGCCGACCTCACAGATTTCCTGAGCTGGTTGCGGGGCCGGACGGCCATCCGCGTCGTCGACGAGGACGGCCAGGACAGTGGCTGGTAGCACAGGTGGGCACGCGATGAGTCGGCGTACGCAGTTGATCCTGCACGGCCTGTCCACCTTTGACGTTCCCCACCTACGGGGGTGGCAGCCCGACGATCCGGACCGCTTCGCCGAGGTGATCTGGATCGACATCGGGCACCGCTCCACCAGAGGCAGCGACCAGTTCACGCTGCGAGTGGCCACTCCCGCTGGCCTCGCGGGTCTGCAGGCCCACCGTGGCGTCGTCGCGACCCGTCCGTTGCTTGTGATGGATCGCTACGACTACGGTGATCTGTGGCGCTGGCTCGAGGACGTGGTCACCACGTGTGATGGGCCCGACTGGCGCGAGTGCGTGAAGCGACTACGCCGATACTTCGATTGGGAGTACGACGACATGACTGAGCCCGGACGCTTCTGACCATGACGAGCCAACGTGATTTCGAGCTGGTGCTAAAGCAGAAGCTGCAGGGGGCAGGCATCGAGAATGCCAAGTTCGCCATGAACAAGATTCGTCTCTTCAGCGGATCTGAGCACGCGGGCGATGTGGTCCTCGTGCCGCTCCGCAGGGCGGGCGGTTACTACGCGGGTGCCGAGGCATACGGCGGACCCATTCATGAGCAGGTGCAGCAGTGGGCCCCGCCCTACAAGAGCCGGCTCCTCAGCAGTGCAGGCTTGTCCTTCAACTCGCTGTCGGAGAAGGACAAGGCGTTCGGCGACCAGATCGGCGGGACCATCGATTTCCCTGCCGCCGATCAGATCGAGGCCACGGCTGACAAGGTCGTTGACCGCCTGCGCCGGCTCTTCGTGGCGCCGGTGACCAACTACATCGCCGGCCAGGCCAGCGTTGTTGACGACGTCGTCGCACAACCCAGTCGCTACGCCTATCCGCTGGCCACGGTGCTCGCTGTTGTCGCGCTTCATCCCGAGCTCGACCGCGATCGGTTACATCAGCAGATCACGAGCACCAAGGAACTCAGGCCCACCAACGACTTTGACCGTGAGCTGTTGGCGTCCCTATGAACCCGCGTGGCACGTGCTGCGGCGAACGCGAGCCTCCACAGGCGATCATCTCCAGGCGTCCCTCAAGGGAGATCGTGTTCAGGCGGGTAGGCCGGCATCGACCGGGACACCGCCGCCGAGGCCTGGCCACCATCCTGGATGACGTCATCAACGCCGCAGCAGCAACGCGTTGCTTCACGAGGTGAGATGCCGGGCCGATGCTGTGGGGCTGCTCGGGGCGCCCAGAAGTTCCGAAAGACCCACGAGCGCCCCGCTTCGGGAACTCCTGGATCATCGCCGACCGTGAACGGTCCGCCTGTCAGGCCGACCCTCATCACGCTGGCCTAGCCCGACTCGCCCTCGACAGCCTTGGCTGCTGCGATGAAGTCAGGCAGGGAGGTCGCAGCGATCCAGGGACCCGCCCAGGCGATGGTCTGAGAGTTCGTCAATTCCATGAGCGGGCCGGAGTACTCGTATCTCGTTGTTGTCCGGTCCTTCCAGCAGCCAGCTTCGCTCGTGATGAGCAGGTTTCCGTCAACCGGCGCCAAACGCAGGCGTGGCAGAGCCATGGCGTCCGCAGGATCGGCCGGGAGGACCGCGGCGATGACTCGACCATCCGGAGCCCACATGCTCCAGTCGCGTCGGTCATCTGCCGGGATCTGAAGTTCCCGAGATGAATGGCCTGACATCCACCCGGAGAAGTCTGCGCTCGGCCCCGGACCCGCCAGGGTTGTGACGTCCGAAAGTCGGGCCAATGTTGACTGCCCATCTGCGGACCGGCTGGACTCGTCAACAGTCACCGTGGCAAGGAGGATGCTGCCACGTTGGGCCACGACGTGTTCGACCAACTGTCGTGGTGTCTCATAGACCGGGCAAGGAGTCCATGACAAGGGCACCGCACCTTCTATCACTGGATAGTGGCGATTGAGATCCGTTTGCGCCACAAGCGCTGAAGGCAATCCGTCAGGATTCCGATTGCATCCGGTCACCGGACCGAGCATCAGTATCGCCGCCACAAGGGCGCCACCGGTTGTTCGACCTGACACGTGTCAGCCTGTCTCTCACGAGCCGTCGTTGCGGCCTATCCCGTAGACGGGGGCTTCACGCCACTGGCCCTGCACGTCGAGGTAAACAAACATGTTCGCGGACTCCTGATACCCCTCTGGAGGCGTGGATGAAAACGTCAACAGGTCGATGAAGCCTGGCACCCGCGAATCTGCCGCCGGCAGCACATCTTCTCGAGCCGATAGCGGGCTTCCGTCCACCAGGCAGTAGCGGATGTCGGTTCCCATGAGCGCTTGGGCCTGCTCGACCGTCAACCGCGGCGCCCCGGCGACGGCCTCCAAGGTGCAGGCGGCCGGATCAGACGATGCCGCAGCAGAGAGCTGCTGCGGTATCTCAGGTGGCGCCGAGGCCAGGGACGTCGCGGTTGTCGCAGCACCGCCGGCTGAGCACGCCATGGGTGAGACCGTCAGCGCGACCATCACAACCGATCCGAGCCATTTGCTCATTGTCATCCCACCCAGGCTGGGGTGCATGCCCGGACGCCACTGAGTTGAGGACAAAAGTAGTAGTGGGTCCACGGATACCAGTACTCCCCTTTGACAACTCCTGTCGCGATCACGCCGCCGAACCCATTCGAGTAGTAGCAGGTGCCACCCGAGTCGCCTGGTTTGAAGCCGTCCCTGTCCCAGCCGCCACTGCTCGTGTTGTCATGGACCGTTCGAAGGAGGTGACCATTGTCACGGAACTCGAAAAGCCAATTCTCGTAAGCGCCCACCACTCTAAATCGGCATATCTGCCCGCGCGAAAACAACCCAGCGCAACTTCGGTCTCAGTGATTCACGGTAACCCGATGCCGTCAACGATGCTCGCTGGCCGTCTAGAGGCTCACAGCCCGAACACAGGGCTGTGACGGGCCTCTGGCACCCTCTTCGGCCCGAAGAGCGGCGCGGGTCACCAAGTGAGGACTCCCGCCGACGCGTAGACGCACACGGTCGCGGCCATAGCCAGATTGAGCGACTCCGCCTTGCCGTAGATCGGCACCCGCACGACATCGTCGCACTGCGCCCGGATTTCGCTCGGCAGACCCCACGCCTCGTTGCCCATCACCCAGGCGTGCGAGCCGGACAGATCCGCATCTGGCAACACAGTGGCCCCGGCACCGTCCGCCGCCAGGCTCCGAATGCCGCGCTCGCGCAACGCCGCCAGGGTCGCCTCGACACCGAGCCCGGTGACAACGGGCAGGTGGAACAGCGATCCGGCGGTCGAGCGCACGACCTTGGGAGAAAACACATCCACCGAGGCGGCCGACACCAGCACCGCGTCGGCACCGGCGGCGTCCGCGGCCCGGATGACCGTGCCGGCATTGCCGGGATCGCGGACGTGGGTGAGGAAGACGAGAAGGCGCGGCCCGGCATTCAGGATCGCGTCCAACGCAGCATCTGAGCGTCCGACCACCGCAAGCACCCCCTGCGGGGTCTCCGCGTCAGCCATGGCCGCCAGGACCTCCGGCGTGGCCTCGTGGACGTAGAGCCCGGCCCCCAGCGCTGGTTCGACAATGTCGGCGGCGTACCGCTGCGCAGCCTGCGACGTGAGGTAGATGTCGACGACGCGGGCTGCGGCATACCGGACCGCCTCACGCACACCCTGGGGTCCCTCGACGACGAAGCGGCCGGTGCGCTCACGCACCGACCGCTTCGACAGACTCGCGACGGACCGGACCCGATCGGCTCGGGGGTTGGTCAGCACGCCAGTGATCAGGCGGACGCAGCCTCGGCCTGAGCCGGGACGTTGGCCTTGGCGATCTCGACCAGCGCCGCGAAGGCGGCCTCGTCGTTGACCGCGAGCTCGGCGAGCATGCGGCGGTCGACCTCGATCTCCGCGGCCTTCAGGCCCTGGATGAACCGGTTGTAGGTCATGCCGTTGGCGCGGGCTGCGGCGTTGATCCGCTGGATCCAGAGGCGACGGAAGTCACCCTTGCGGGCGCGCCGGTCACGGTAGGCATAGCCCAGGCTGTGCTGGACCTGCTCCTTGGCCTTGCGGTAAAGCCGGCTGCGCTGCCCGCGGTATCCGCTGGCGCGCTCGAGGACGACCCGGCGCTTCTTTTGGGCGTTGACCGCCCGCTTCACGCGTGCCACGTGAGTTCTCCTTGCTTAGTTCAGAACAGGGGGACGGCGCTCAGCGCCCGAGCAGCTTCTTGATCTTGGGGGCATCCGCGGGTGAGACCAGGATGTCCTTGGAGAGGGCGCGCGCCTTCTGCGGGGTCTTCTCGTGGAACTTGTGGACGTGACCGGCCTGCTCGCGCATGATCTTGCCGGAGCCAGTGACGCGGAAGCGCTTCTTGGCGCCACTGTGGGTCTTGTTCTTCGGCATGGGGCCGATCTCCTTCGTATCGAACTGAAAAACGTGATGAGGCGTCGGGCGCCGCCGGGGGGCGGCAGTCCGTCACTCAGCGGTGACGGTCTCGGGACTGTCAAGGACCTCAGCGTCCTCAAGGACGTCGGCGTCCTCATGGAGGTCGTGCTCAACAACGGCATCGGTGCTCTCGCGGCGGCGGCGCTGCTCGGCCATGGCCTGCGCCTTCTTCTTGGTCGGCGCGAGCACCATGATCATGTTGCGACCGTCCTGCTTGGGCGCGGACTCCACCACACCCAGGCCGGCCACGTCCTCCGCGAGCCGCTGCAACAGTCGGTACCCGAGCTCGGGACGGGACTGCTCGCGTCCGCGGAACATGATCGTCACCTTGACCTTGTCCCCGCCGTTCAAGAACCGCTCGACGTGGCCCTTCTTGGTGCCGTAGTCGTGCGGATCGATCTTCGGGCGGAGCTTGATCTCCTTGATGACCGTGTTGACCTGGTTCTTGCGGGCTTCACGGGCCTTCATGGCAGCTTCGTACTTGTACTTGCCAAAGTCCATGAGCTTGGCCACCGGCGGCTTAGCCATCGGCGCCACCTCGACCAGGTCGAGATCCGCTTCTGCGGCCAGCCGGAGCGCGTCCTCGACGCGCACGATGCCCACCTGTTCGCCGTTCGGGCCCACCAACCGCACCTCGGGAACCCGGATGCGGTCGTTGATGCGAGGATCGCTGATGTGCTTCTCCTTTGTGCGGAAACGTCGAGGTCCCCGGCACGAGAAAGGCTCCTCATGCCGGTGCACGAGGAGCCCATTGACCGCCGGAAACGGATCGAGGCTGTCGGCACCACACGGCACAGACGGCTGTCGCTCACGACCGGACGTTCTTAACCTGGCAACCGAGGTCGACAGGTGGAAGCTGGGCTTCACTTGCACACCGCAGGCGGAGCCCGCGGCAGGTCATCGTCAACGGTACCAGCCTCCCGCGTCCTCCCGAAATCGCTCCCCCATGAGCCAGCGTGGGGGTCTGCCCGCCCTCGGCCGGGGTGTCATCAGCGCAGCGCGAAGGTGAGAGCGTCGATCCGGGCGCGGACCTCGCCGTCGGTGGCGATCCGTTCGCCGAGGGCGGTCAGCATGGCTGTGACCGTGGGAGAGTCCAGCCCCGGGACCAGGGTGAGGGTGACCCGCAGCTCTCCGTCCGGGCCACCGCCGAGCTCGAATGCCGTGAGCCGCGGCTCGTCATGCACCGCCGCATCGAAGGCGGCCAGAACGTGAGGATCCTCGTGCGCCGGGAGCCAGTCGGCGTGCTGCGCGAGGGCCCACAGCATGCTCGAACGAATGACCCGCGGCGCCGGGCCGGCCAGGTCAATGAGCAGGACATCACAGCGCTCAGTCACCGCGGCCTGGGCGGAACGCTGGGCCGTCACGGGAACCGGCCTGGCTTGCGAATCCCAAGCCCCGAGCGAGTCGATCCCGGTGAACAGCGGCAGGGCCCGGCGGCCGTCGGGTGCTGTCAGCGTCACGACGGCCATGTCCACGCTCGTGTCGTGGACGAGCCCCTGCCGCTCCTCCACCGTGACCGGCTCGGCGACGACAGGGACCAACAGCCGGGCTCCGGCCAGGGCGGCAAACAGCGCCTGGTCGGGCGTGTCCGATGCCGCGAGCAGCGCGCGCAGGTGCACGTCCGCCGCACCCGTGTCGGTCTCGAACCCTGAGGGACTGAGGTCACGGCCGGCCCATGGCACCTGCGCGGAGTCGGTCGCCTCCCCAGCCGCAGTGTGGCTCGGGTGGTGCTCATGGTCCCGGGGCCCCAGTCGAGGGTCCGGCCGACCGGGCCCGGCGGATATCACGGGCGACCCGCCACCTCGAGCGCCTGAGGCAGGGTGAACGCGCCCTTGTACAGGGCCGATCCGATGATCGCGCCCTCGACGCCCTCCCCCACGAGCGAGCGGATCGCGCGGATGTCGTCCAGCGTGGACACCCCGCCGCTGGCGACCACCGGTCGGTCAGTGCGGGAGCACACCTCACGCAGCAACTCGAGGTTGGGCCCGGCAAGCATGCCGTCCTTGTTGACGTCGGTCACCACGTAACGGGCGCAGCCTTCGGCATCCAGGCGGGCCAGGGTCTCCCAGAGGTCACCGCCGTCGCGGGTCCAGCCGCGGGCGGCCAGGGTCGTGCCGCGGACGTCGAGCCCGATCGCGACCCGATCTCCGTGCTCGGCGATGGCGCGCGCCGTCCACTCAGGGTGTTCGAGGGCGGCGGTGCCGATGTTGACCCGGCGACATCCGGTGGCGAGGGCCGTCGTGAGGGATTCCTCGTCCCGCATCCCCCCGCTCATCTCAACGGCGATGTCGAGTCGCTCGACGATCCCGGCGAGGAGCTCACGGTTGTGGCCCTCCCCGAAGGCCGCATCCAGGTCGACCAAGTGGATCCACTGCGCACCCTGCTCCTGCCAGGCCAGGGCCGCCTCGATCGGGTCGCCGAACTCCCAGCCGGAGCCGGAGATCCCCTGTTGGAGTTGGACGGCGCGCCCGCCGCGGACATCGACAGCAGGCAGGAGTTCGAGGTGGGGCAGGGCAGTCATCAGGTTCCTTGCGTAGCGGTGGTTCGAGTGGACACGATCCGGGCGGGCGTCAGGTGAGGCCGCGGACCCAGTTCTCCAGGAGGGTCAGCCCGGCATCGCCGGACTTCTCGGGGTGGAACTGGGTCGCGGCCAAGGGGCCATTCTCGACGGCCGCGACAAAACGCTCGCCATGCCTGGCGTGGGTCACGATGGGGGCCACCGCCTCGAACCGAGGTCCGGAGGGGACGAGAGTCCAGTCGTGGGCGGCATACGAGTGCACGAAATAGAACCGGGCCGACTCGACCCCCGCGAAGAGTCGGCTCCCAGGCCCGACCTCGACCTGGGACCAGCCCATGTGCGGCACGACCGCCGCCTGCAGCCGCTCCACCATGCCCGGCCACTCCCCCAGACCCGGCAGGGGGGCCGCGCTGGGCTCGCTCGAGCCGTCGAACATCACTTGCATACCCACACAGACCCCGAGCACCGGGCGGCCGCCGGCGAGGCGACGACCGATGATCTGAGGCCCTGAAGCCGCCCGCAAGCCGGCCATGCAGGCATGGAAGTTGCCAACCCCGGGCACGAACAGGCCGTCGCAGGACAGCGCCCGGCCCGGGTCGGCGGTCAGCTCGACCCGCGCCCCGACGTGCTCGAGGGCACGGACTCCACTGTGGACATTGCCACTGCCGTAGTCCAGCACCACAACATCGGCACTCATGGGTGATCACGTCCTTGGTCGGCAACGATGTCGTCGAATCGGCGCACGGTGCGCGGGTGGGGCTCGATGACCGGGCCGCCCGCGGGGTGGATGAGCAGGCTGGATCCAGGCAGTCCGAGCTGCTCCATCACCGACACCAGGAGGTCAACGGGTCGGCCGACGGTGGTCGCGAGCAGTGTCCCCAGGCGGGCCGGGGTCGTCCGCGCCGAGGCGTCAGCGGTCGCGATGACCATCGACAGCGGGAGGGCGGGGAGCTCTGGGGTGCGCCGGACACCGTGCCCGGGTTGCCACACCAGCCAGCGTTGCCGGGCCCGCCATCCGCGTGGCTGGACGGTCATCACCGCACTGCCGTCGATGTCGAAGAACCCCAGTGCGGGCCGGCGTCCGGCGGGGATCGGTCGGGCCGCGAGCACCTCGAGACCGACGTCATATGGCGCCCGTGCACGCGCCGCCGACTCGGCCAGGGTCACCGCCGTCCATCCGTCCAGCTCGGTGGTGGAGACGGCCACGAGGCCGCGACGTAGCCAGCGAGCGGACGCCGCCGCCGAACCCCGGACGAGGACGAGCCCCCGGCCACCCGAGCCGGTGGCGGGTCGAGGCGTCACGCCACTCAGAGCGCACCCTTGGCGCTGGGAATGCCGTCCACGCGTGGATCGCGCGCCACGGCGGCGCGCAACGCCCGGGCCACGGCCTTGAACTGCGCCTCGACGATGTGGTGCGGGTCGCGCCCGGCGAGGACCCGCACGTGCAACGCGAGCCCAGCGTTGAGGGCCAGGGACTCCCACACGTGTCGGGTGAGGGCCCCCACGTAGGTGCCCCCGATGAGGACATACTCCTGTCCCGCAGGCTCTCCCTCGTGCACGACGTACGGCCGGCCGGCCACGTCAATAACGGCCAGGCACAGCGCCTCGTCCAGGGGCTCGGTCGCATCGCCGAATCGGGCGATGCCGTCCTTGTCTCCAAGCGCCTCTCGCGGGGCTTG
>JAGOME010000035.1 GCA_017993715.1 Phycicoccus sp. | reverse complement strand
CACGCGGCCTGCTCTTCTACCGTCTCCTCGAGCAGGCCGTCCTGACCGACCCGCACCCACTGCGCCAACTCCTCAACCCCCACGAACCTCCCAAATCCGACTTCACTTAAGCAGATATGCAGAACATTAGTTCGAGGAGGATTGGAAGAGATTCTCGAGCATGATTCGTTGGGACGCAACGCAATTCGCACCCGATACGCGCGCAGAGAGATCTTAGAGAGACCCCCTAGAGGGCAGGCTATGCGCCACCTCCGACAGCCCAGCCACACACCCAACTACCCAGTCCGCGGGCGCTCTCAGCGCGCCACCCATCCCGGTGCCGTGGCTCCAGTCACGGAGGTCTGTCGGTCCGCCAACCATCACTGCTGGATGGTCCTGCCCCGCTTCCGCGCCGCCCCAATGAGCAAGCCCAGCGAGCAACATTGGCCTCACGCCCACAGGCCCCGGGCCCGCCATCGGCCTCACCCGCGCAGACCCCGGGCCCGCCATCGGCCTCACCCCGCAGACCCGGGCCCGCCATTGGCCTCACCCCCGCAGACCCCGGGCCCGCCTTCGGCCTCACCCCCGCGGACCTGCCAGTGGCCTCGCTTTCGGAGAGCCCGGTGCCCAGCACGGTGCCCCACCCCATGCCCCGCCGCACGGGTCAATTCCTCTCCAGCCGTCCCGGCCGCACTCCCCGACAACCCTGGCCCGCCCTCCCCCTGCGCGTGACCTGGCGGGCCTCACCCAAGCGTCGGGTCAGCGGACGTCAGGCAATGCCGTGGCCACCTGCTGCCCGACGGCCAGCGCACCGGCATCGTTGAGGTGGAAGTCGCCGCGGCTGCACATCCATGTCAGCGAACACACGGGGTTGTCCGCCGACGGGGATGCGCTCGAGGTCACCTCGCCGAGGGGGAAGATGCCAGAGAGGTCGACCAGCGTCGCGTTGTGAAGCTGGGCCTGACTGGCCAGCGCGGCATTCAGCTGAGACCACAGGTCCGCAATGATCGCCTTGTTGTCGGCGGTCAGCATGGGCAGCACCGAAAACGGGTCGTAGTACGAGACCAGCGCGATCGGGGTCTGTGGCGCGGCCACCCGGAGCTGGCCGAGGATGGTGCCAAGCCGCTCAGACAGGTCGGCCACGGCTGACGTGCCACACGCCGCATCCGGGCCAGACGCACTCAGACACCTCAGCATGTCGTTGCCGCCGATGTCGATCGTGACAGCGGCGACGCTCTCCCCGCGCTCCGTCAAGGTCGCGACGGCCTCGGCGAGCTGGTTGCCCGCGGCATACGTGCAGTCTCCGCCCTCGATCATCGTGTGGGCGGTCTCCCCAGAGCACGCGAGGTTGACCATCGAGAGCCCAGACCCTCGGGCCGAGGCGATCTCGGTGAACCGCGCCGGGTAGGACGTCGCGGGCACGACACCTTGCCCCGGCTGGAAGCCAGCGGCGAGCGAGTCGCCGAGCGCGACGATGACGGGCGCGTCCGCGCCGGGGGTGGCCGACACGGTGGGAGACGATGAGGGCGAAGGGGTGGAGCTGGCCGTTGACGGAGCCGGCGTCGCATCCTCCGACGATGAACTCGACGAACAAGCCCCCAGGGCGAGGACCGCCGCAGTCACACAGACGACAAAGGGACGAAAACGGCGCATAGGCCCAGACCCTACGTCGAGTCCCTGGGAGATCCCGGTCCTTGAGCGGCTCAGCGGGGGCTGACGCCAGCGCGCAGGAGCCCGTACGTCACAGACTCGACCAGCGCCTCCCAACTGGCCTGGAGTATGTTGCCGGCGACCCCGATGGTCGTCCACGACGTCGACGCATCGGCGGTCTCGATCAGCACGCGCGTGACGGCATCGGTGCCGTGAGCAGCATCGAGAATGCGCACCTTGTAGTCGATCAGCTCAAAGTCGGCCAACTCGGGATAGGCGGGCAACAGCGCCTCTCGCAGCGCGTGATCGAGCGCATTGACGGGACCGTTGCCCTCGCCCGTGCGCACGGCTCGCTCCCCCGCGGCCCGCACCTTGACCGTCGCCTCCGACATCGCGACCTCGTCACCGCGAGCGTCGGAGAGCACCCGCCAGCTCTCGACCTCGAAGTACGGCGGCAGCCCATCGTTGAGGTCACGGCGCAGCAACAGCTCGAATGACGCGTCCGCGGCGTCGAACGTATGGCCGCGCGCCTCGAGATCCTTGACGGTCGCAAGCACGCGTGCCACGGTCGCGCTGTCCTCGTCGCTTGACGCATCGAGATCGAAGCCCAGCTCACGACTCTTCAGCTCGATACTCGCCCGTCCGGCCATGTCGGAGACGAGCATGCGCATGTCGTTGCCGACGCCCTTGGGGTCCATGTGTTGATAGAGATCGGGGTCGACCTTGATGGCGCTCGCATGCAGACCTGCCTTGTGCGCGAACGCACTTGACCCCGTGTAGGGCTGGCGCGAATAGGCCGGGACGTTGGTGATCTCGCTGATCGCGTGCGAAAGGCGGGTGGCCTCCTGCAGGCGATGCGGCTCCAACAGGGGCAGGCCACGCTTAAGCTGCAGGTTGGCCACAACGGTGACCAGGTCGGCATTCCCGGTCCGTTCTCCATATCCGTTGACGGTGCCCTGCACGTGGGTGGCTCCCGCGTCGACGGCGGCCATGGAGTTGGCGACAGCGCACCCGGTGTCGTTGTGACAGTGAATGCCGATGCGTGCGCTGGTCCCCGCTGTGACCGCTGCGACGACGTCACCGACGACGTCGGAGATCTGGTTGGGCAGCATTCCACCATTGGTGTCGCACAACGCGATCACTTCGGCGCCGGCTTCGGCGGCGACGCGCGCGGCCTCGATCGCGTAGGCCCGATCCGTCGCGTACCCGTCGAAGAAATGCTCGGCATCGAGGAAGACTCGGCGGCCCTCTGCGCGCAAGAACGTCACGGTGTCCCGGATCATCTCCAGGTTCTCAGCGAGGGTGGTGCGCAAGGCCCGTTCCACGTGTCCCGCATGGGATTTCGCGACGAGCGTGACGACCTGAGCCTGGCTGTCCAGGAGAGCTCGCACCAATGGATCAGAGTGCGCGTGTCCGCCGGCCCGACGGGTCGCCCCGAATGCCGCGAGCGTCGCGTGACGCAGATCCAGTTGGGTCGCTGCGGCCGCGAAGAATGCCGTGTCCTTGGGGTTGGCTCCAGGCCATCCGCCCTCGATGTATCCGACGCCCAACTCGTCCAGATTGCGCGCGATGGCGAGCTTGTCGGCCACAGAGAGGTTGAGTCCCTCCTGCTGGGCGCCGTCGCGCAGGGTGGTGTCGTAGACGTGCAGGTCGGTCATGGCGCGTTGCGTCTCTTCGTCGGTCCAGCGAACGGGGGTGGTGCTCTCAGGCTGCCACCCGGGGGCCAGGCCGGCCGACCTGGTCCCCCGGGTCGCGGCCCGGTCACTGACGTCTCGTGCACACATCTCGATCCAGCGCTGCCGCCTCGGTCTCAGGGGTGTGGGACCGAAACCCTTGCTCATGACGGGCCCGGCGCCAGGGGCGACGTTCCCGACAAAGCAAAAGACCCCCCGGGTGTGGGAGGTCTGCGCGACGAGGAAGTCTCGTCGCGCTAGTCGATAATGAGCGCCGCGGTCACGGCTTTCACAAACGTCACTCCCGCACTGTGTCATCGGCTCGTCCGGGAAAGAACCCAGCGTCCACATCGTGGGAACGGCGATGACAGCCGCCTACGATCGGGCCATGAGCAGGGATCCGCAGGACCACAGTGACCCGGCAGCGCCCACTCCCACCGGCGGGGATCCTGTCCTGGACGCCCACGACGAGGAGGTCCTGGCCTTCTGGCAGCGCGCCCGGAGCTCGATCGAGGAGGGCCGGGTGCCAGTCATCACCGGCACCGAGCCCCTCGATGCGCTCCCACCACCGACGTGGGCGTTCGGGTCCGGGGCGCAGATGGCCGACGACCTCCTGGCCTTGGTCTTGCAGGGCCGCAAGACCGCAACCGCAGGTGCCTTGTGGGACTACGAGGCCACAGATGAAGCCGTCCCCGAGGCCGGTGACCTGTCGATCGTTGTCGACGGCGCCGGCCGCCCGCGCGCCCTACTCGCCACGACCACGGTGGACATCGTGCCCTTCGATGAGGTGCCAGCCTCTTTTGCCGCCGCGGAGGGCGAGGGTGACCTCACCCTGGAGTTTTGGCGCCGGGTGCACGAGGAGTTCTTCACCCAGTTCGCCGACCACGACCGCACGTTCAGCCGGCAGATGCCGGTGGTGTGCGAGTCCTTCACGGTGCTCTACCAGGAGCCGGACCAGGCTGGAACCTAGGTCCGGACCAGGCCGAGGTCTGAGCAGGACGTCACTCAGCCGCGGCACGTCGCTCAGGCCGGGGCCCACCAGCGCGTCTGCTCCGGAAGGTCGCTGCCGGGGGTGACGCGCTCACCGACGACCGGGATGTATGTCCGCACCTGCGCCGCCTGCGCCGCGGTCAGGAGCCGTTCGACGGGCTCGGCCCACGGGTGGGGGGCCAAGGTGAACGTGCACCAGTGGATGGGGATGACGAGTCCACCGTCGAGCTCCGTCACCGCCTGCACGGCCTCCTCGGGATCGAGGTGGATGGCCCGCCAGGCCGCGTCATAGGCACCGACAGCCATCAGGCTGACGTCGAACGGCCCGTGCGCCTGACCCAGCGCGGCATACCCATCGAAGTAGCCGGTGTCCCCCGAGAAGAACACGCGCTCGTCCCAGCCGGCGAGCACCCACGATGCCCAGAGAGTGCCGTCGCGCTTGAGCCCGCGTCCGGAGAAGTGCTGGGACTCTACACACGTCAAGGTCACCCCAGCGACGACATGGCTCTCCTCCCAGTCCAGCTCGACGATCCGCGTCGGTGCGACTCCCCAGGCTTCGAGATGCGCCCCGATGCCCAAGGGCACAACAAAGGTCGCCGTGGTCTCATGCGCCAACGTCATGATCGACGCCATGTCGAGGTGGTCGTAGTGGTCGTGCGAGATGACGACGGCGTCGATGGGCGCTAGGTCGGCGAGCTGTCCCGGGGTCGGGTGCAGTCGCCGAGGACCGACCTGCTGACTCGGTGAGCAGCGATCGCTCCACACCGGGTCGAGGAGGAAGCGTCGACCGTCGAGCTCAACGAGGACGGACGCATGCCCCAGCCAGGTCACATGGAGTCCCGAGGCGCCGGTCCCGGCAGCCTGAGGGGTCCGCACCGGGATGTCGACTGGCGGTTTGCGGGCCTGCGAGCCGCGGATGAAGCGCTCGAGCGCGTCCCGCTGTCCCGTCGGCGCGATGTGGTCAGTCCGACGGCGATTCTGGAAGACGCCACCTCGCCACTGCGGCGACGCCTGCATGCGCGCCAAGCGCGCCCCCGATGCTCCCGCACCCAGGGCCTGGTTGATCCTCTTGCCGGTGCTCGCGAGCGCACCGAGCGCACTGGCGACCCCGGCCGCCACGGCCACCTTCTTCAGTCCCTGCACAGATCCCATTGTCGGGTATGCGCGACGGTGCCCGGTTCCGGTCTCATGAAGTCGCAGCAGCCACTAACGCCATAAAGAGCCGCGGATCGTCACCGGCTTCGGGGTGCCACTGGACCGCGATCCGGAAGGGTTGGCCGGGGTCCTCCAGACCCTCGGGGGTCCCGTCGCGATGCCAGGCGGAGATCGTGTAGCCCGTGTGCCCCACCGAATCCGCGTCGATGCCCTGGTGGTGATAAGTCGGCACAGCGAGATCATCCGTGCCAAGAATGCCGCCGAGCCGGGTGCCGTCAACGGCCCGCACCGTGTGCTCCCCGAAGGCTCCGAGGGTCGGGCAGTGCTCCTCGCTCCCCACCGTGTCGGGCACGTGCTGGACGAGACTGGCTCCCGCTCCCACCGCCATGATCTGCATGCCTCGGCACACGCCGAGGGTGGGCAGGCCACGCCGCCACGACTGCGCGGCCAACGCCAGCTCCCAGGCATCCCGGTCTGGACGCGGGGCCTGGGACGTCGGGTGCGGCGCGGCGGCATACCGGCTCGCTTCGACGTCGGCGCCGCCAGCGAGAATCAAGCCGTCGAGCCGGTCCACCACGGCCGCCGCCATCTCCTCGTCAGCGTCCAGCCGCGGCGGGAGGATCAGTGCGATCCCCCCGGCGGCGGCCACGTGACGCAGGTAGTCGAAGGGCAGGACGGCACTACGCTGTCCCACCCAGGGGTCACGGTCGATGTTCTCGACGTAGCAGGAGACCCCGATAACCGGACGGCTCACGGCATTCCTCTCTCCGACAACCAGATCAGAGGGGGGTGACGTAGGCGCCCGAGATGCCGCCATCGACGAGGAAGGTCGATGCCGTCATGAACGAGCTCTCGTCGGAGGCGAGGAAGAGCACCGCGTTGGCCATCTCCGCCGGCTCACCGAAACGGCCCATGGGCACGTGGACCAGGCGCCGCGCGGCCCGCTCGGGATCCTTGGCAAACAGCTCCTGGAGCAGCGGGGTGTTGACTGGTCCCGGGCACAGGGCGTTGACCCGAATGCCGTCGCGCGCGAACTGCACGCCGAGCTCGCGGGTCATCGAGAGCACGCCACCCTTAGAGGCGGAGTAGGAGATCTGGGATGTGGCGGCTCCCATCACCGCGACGAAGGACGCGGTGTTGATGATCGAGCCGGACTTGTTCTCCAGCATGTAGGGCAGGGCAGCCTTGCAGCACAGGTAGACGCTGGTGAGGTTGACCAGTTGGACCTTGTTCCAGGCCTCGAGGTCGGTGTCGAGGATCGAGTCGTCCTCGGGTGGGCTGATGCCGGCGTTGTTGAATGCGATGTCGAGCTTGCCATAGGTGTCGACGGCTGTCTTGAACAGCCGATCAACGTCGTCCTTGTCGGCGACGTTGCAGTGCACGTAGGTGCCACCGATCTCGGCGGCCATCGCCGCGCCCGCGTCATCGGCCAGGTCCCCGATGACGACCTTGGCTCCCTCCTCGGCGAACCGGCGGACGGTCGCCGCGCCGATGCCGGAGCAGCCGCCGGTGACGACCGCGACCTTGCCCTCGAGCCTTCCAGCCATGAGTGTGGATTCCCTTCTGATGCAGCGGTGTGGTTATGCGGAGGTGTTGATGAAGACGTTCTTGACTTCGGTGAACGCGTCGAGGGCGTCAGGGCCTAGCTCGCGGCCGATCCCGCTGGCCTTGAAGCCGCCGAACGGGGTGGAGTATCGCACTGAGGAGTGCGAGTTGACGGAGAGGTTGCCCGCCTCGACGCCGCGGGCGACCCGGATCGCCCGCCCGACGTCGCGTGTCCAAATGGACCCGGACAGCCCGTATGCCGTGTCGTTGGCTTTGGCGATCGCGTCGGCCTCGTCGTCGAACGGCATCACCGAGACGACAGGTCCGAAGATCTCCTCGCGCCAGGCCCGATCTGCGGTGTCCTGGGCAAGCAGCACGGTCGCGGGATACCACCATCCGGCGCCATCCGGGGCGGTGCCGCGGAAGGCGATGTCAGGCGCGCGGTGCCCGCCGGCCTGCGCGTCCTCGACGTAGCCGCGCACGGTGTCCCGCTGACCGGCGCTCACGAGGGGACCCATCTGGATGGACTCATCGGCCGGGTCACCGACGGTGACCGCCTTGACGGCCTGCTCGAAGCGCTCCATGAAAGCGTCGAACACGCTGCGCTGCACCAGGATCCGGGTGCGGGCACAACAGTCCTGACCGGTGTTGTCCAGGAAGCTCATCGGAGCAGCGGCAGCGGCCTGCTCGATGTCCGCGTCGGCGAACACGATGTTGGCACTCTTGCCACCCAGCTCAAGGGTGACCCGCTTGAGCTGGTCGGCCGCCTTGCGCATGATGCCCTGTCCCACAGCGGTGGACCCGGTGAAGCAGACCTTGCGGACGTCAGGGTGGGTGACGAAACGCTCCCCCACGACCGAGCCCTTGCCGGCGAGCACGGTGAAGACACCCTCGGGGATGCCTGCGGCCAGGGCCAGCTGGCCCAGGCGCATCGCGGTCAAGGGCGTCAGCTCGGCCGGTTTGAGCACGACCGTGTTGCCAGCTGCCAAGGCCGGCGCGAAGCCCCAGCCGGCAATGGGCATCGGGAAGTTCCAAGGGACGATGACGGACACCACGCCGAGGGGCTCTTTGAACGTGACGTCAAGGCCGCCGGCGACGGGGATCTGCTTGCCGAAGAGGCGTTCTGGCGCAGCGGAGTAGTAGTTCAGGACGTCCCGAACGTTGCCGGCCTCCCAGCGCGCGTTACCGATGGTGTGGCCGGCGTTGGCGACCTCGAGCTGCGCCAGCTCCTCGAGATGGTCATCGACCGTTGCGGCGAACCGTCGCAAGAGCGCGGCGCGATCGGCGGGCGCCATCGCGCGCCACGCGGGGCCGGCCTCGACGGCGCGGGCGATCGCCTCATCGGTCTGCTCGACGCCCACGAGATCGATCGTCGTCACGATCTGTTCGTTGGCGGGATTGATGACGTCGTGCGTCGTGATCACGGGGACTTCCTCACATCCTCTCGAAGCCGCGGACACGTTCCCAGTCCGTCACGGCCGCGTTGAAGGCCGCGAGCTCGACGTCCGCGGCGTTGACATAGTGATCGACAACGACGTCGCCGAAAGCAGCCCGGGCGACGCTGGACCCCGCGAGGAGGTCGCGAGCCTGGGCCAGCGTCGTGGGGACGTGGTCGTAGCCCGCGGTGTAGGCGTTGCCGGCGCACGGCTCGGGGAGCGTCAGCTTCTCCCGAATGCCGTGCAGCCCGCCGGCCAGCATGGCCGCGACGGATAGGTAGGGATTGACGTCGCCGCCGGGCACCCGGTTCTCGACGCGTAACCCGGCGCCGTGTCCAACGACCCGCAGGGACACTGTGCGGTTGTCATTGCCCCAGGCCACGGCGGTCGGTGCGAACGAGCCGGGCTGGAAGCGCTTGTAGGAGTTGATGTTGGGCGCGTAGAAGTAGCTGAGCTCGCGCATGGTCGCGAGCAGGCCGGCGAGGAAGTGGTCGAACAGCTCGCTGCGCCCGCCGTCCCGGTCCTGATCAGCGAAGACGATGGACCCGTCGTGGCCGCGCAGCGACAGGTGAATGTGGCATGAGTTGCCCTCACGCTCGTTGTACTTGGCCATGAAGGTCAGCGATTGGCCGTGTCGGGCCGCGATCTCCTTGGCCCCCTCCTTGTAGATCACGTGGTTGTCGCACGTGCGCAGGACCTCGTCGTAAAGGAAGCCGATCTCGTGCTGCCCGAGGTTACATTCGCCCTTGGCCGACTCGACGTTCATCCCCGCGGCATACATCTCGTTGCGGATGTCGCGCAGGATCGGCTCGACCTTGGCGCCGCCGAAGATCGAATAGTCGATGTTGTAGCGGTTGGCCCCGGAGAGGCCCTGATAGCGGCGATCCCAGGCGTCGTCATAGGAGTTCTCGAACAGGATGAACTCCAGCTCGGTGCCGGCGAAGGCCCCAAATCCCATCTCGGACGCGGCGGCAATCTGCCCCTTGAGGATGGACCGCGGGGACTGTTCGACTTCACCGGACCCGTCCAGCCAGGTCAGGTCGGCCTGGATTGTCGCGCTGTGCGGCGACCCCGGTGTGCGGCGCACCGTCGTCAGGTCCATGGCGAAGAACATGTCGCCGTAGCCGCGCTCCCAGGAGCTCATTGCGTAGCCACCGACGGTGTTCATGTCGATGTCGACGGCGAGCAGGTAGTTGCAGCCCTCGGTGCCATGGGCCAAGACGTGGTCGAGGAAGAAGCGGGCATGCAGCCGCTTGCCTTGGAGGCGTCCCTGCATATCGGTGAATGCCACGATCACGGTGTCGATCTCGCCACTGTCGATCGCGGCGGTCAAGGCATCGACCGTGAACCGGGGCGCCCCGGACTGCTCGCTCATGTGTCTCTCCTGACGTCGTTGTCCACCAACGGTGTTGCTGTGTCCACTGGTTAGCCGATCAGTCCCCGCAGCAGTGCTGCCGTAGCGTCACAGTGCTCCTCCATCGCGTCGCGGGCTCGGGGGCGGTCACCGCCGAGGATGGCGTCCACGATCTCGTGGTGTTGGGCCGAGGAGTGCGCGATGTTGGGGCGCAGGACGGGGATCTGGCTGAGCATCTCGTGCAGCGCGGCCTGGGCGCGGGTGACGGCCTCGATGAGCATGGGTGAGCCGGACAGCGTGGCGACGGCCAGATGGAGTCGGGAGTCGGCCAGCCGGTGAGCAGCGTTGTCCGGCGCGAGATCCACCTCCCGCAGCGCGCTCTGCAGCCAGGCCCGCTGGTCGCTGGCCAGCGGGCGACCCGCAGCGAGGGCCGCGGCGCCGGGTTCGACGACGCGGCGGAAGTCCAAGGCATCGAGCAGGGCATGGCCGGCCCGGAAGGGGCGCTGGCCTGCTCCCGACGGGGATCCCGCGCCCGGCTCCGGCGCGGCATACGTCACGACGGTGCCACCGCCGCGCCCTCGCGTCGTCTCGACGAAGCCGCTCTCGCGCAGGGCCGCGATCGCCTCACGCAGGGTGTTGCGGGACACCCCGAGTCGCTCGGCCAGCTCACGCTCGGCCGGGAGTTGCTGGCCCTGCACGAAGACCCCGAGCCGGATGGCCGTGGCCAGCTGCTCCACGGTGGCCTCGAAGGCATTGCCGAGAGTGGGCCGCAGGACCGAGTCCGAGAGCCGCTCGGAGGAGGCTGAGGTCGCGGTGGTCGCCATAGCACCCGCCTTCCTATTGGTCCGGATGTGGACCTTTGCCCGAGAGTGTGTCATGTCCGATCCAGCCGCGCACCCAGCGGATCGATGGGTGGACGACCCTGGACAGCGATGCCGGATCGCTGGCCCGCGACGTCCACGGTCCAGTCACCTGTGGCCACCCACCCCGAGGGTGCGGCACCCGTCTCTCTGTCGGCGACGAGGGCCAGTCCGACGGCACATCCGGCGGTGGCACCCCAGGCAGCGCTCGTGACCTGGCCGGCCGGAATGCCGTCGCGCAGGAGCAGCTCGCCACCCCAGAGATACACGTCCGGGTCCAGGACCATGAAGGACACGATGCGGCGGACCGGGTCTTGCCCACGTCGCTCCTGCACGGCGTCTCGACCGATGAAGTCCACCGGCGTCGAGGTCTTGCAGGCGAACAGCAGTCCGGCCTCGACCGGCGTGAGGTCCGGCGTCAGCTCCCGCCCGAAGGCCCGGTAGCCCTTCTCCAGGCGCATTGCCTCGATGGCGTAGTACCCTGCCAGCGCCAAGCCGACCTCGGCACCGTCGGAAACGAGCCGGTCCCAAACGGCACCGGCATCGGCGACGTCCACCATGAGCTCCCAGCCCAGTTCGCCGACGTACGTGATCCGGGTGGCACGCACCGGCCAGCCGCCGATCGTCACCGTCCGGCTTGCCGCGAACGGATGGGCAGCGTTGCCAAAGTCCTCCCCCGTGACCCGCGCCAAAAGTTCGCGGGAGCGCGGACCCATGACACCGAACACGGCATACCCCTCGGTGACGTCCTCAACGTGAGCGTCTCCATCGGCTGGGAGATGTCGCCCCAGCCAGTCCAGATCCCGCTCCCTGGTGGCGGCACTGCTGAGGACAAGGAAGTCGTCGTCCGCGCGGCGGGTCACGGTCACATCGGCCTCGTAGCCACCTCGTTCATTGAGCCATCCGGTGTAGACGCTGGTGCCGGGTCGGACATCGACGTCAGCGCTGCAGATCCGTTGAAGCCCGACCAGGGCGCTAGGCCCGGAGACGACGTACTTGCTGAACGAGGTCTGGTCGAACAGCGCGACCGAGGACCGGCAGGCCAGCTGTTCGGCCACGCACCAATCCACCCAGGAGGGGCGATCCCACGTGTAGTCCAGTCGCGGTTCCACTCCTGCAGGGGCAAAGACGTTGGGACGCTCCCAGCCGTTGCGGCTGCCGAGCACGGCGCCGGCGGCAACCACGCGCTCGTGCACGGGCGAGACGAGCTGGGGCCGACCCGACACGAGCTCGCGGTTGGGCCACGGCACCGCGTAGTGCAGACCGAGGACCTCCCGGACGCGGGAGCGCAGCCACGCCGGGTCGGCCTGAGCGGGGCCGAATCGGCGCAGGTCGGCCGAGACGAGATCCATCGTCGGCTCGCCCTCGACGATCCATTCCGCGAGGGCACGCCCAGCGCCCCCTGCCGAGGCGATGCCGACCGAGTTGAAGCCAGCCCCGACATAGAAGCCGGCGCACTCGGGAGCCTCACCGATGAGGAACTGGTTGTCCGGCGTGAAACTCTCAGGGCCGTTGTAGAACTTGCGGATCCCCGTCTCCCCCAGCGCCGGGAGCCGGTGGATCGCGCTCTCCATGAGGATCTCGAAGTGCGGCCAGTCCTCCGGAAGGAGCTGGAACTCAAACGGGTAGGGGATCTGCTCAGGGCGCACCCACGGCTTGGCTTCGGGCTCAAACCCCCCGACGAGCAGACCGCCGACCTCTTCCTTGACGTAGGTGTAGCCGTCGGGATCGCGCAGCACCGGCAGGTCGCGGTGGACGCCGGGGATCTGGTCCGTGACCACGTAGAAGTGCTCGGCCGAATGCAGCGGCACGCGCACACCTGCCATGGCACCGATGAGTGGGGCCCATTGACCTGCGCAGTTGACGACCACCTCACACTCGATGTCGCCCTGGTCGGTGTGGACCCCGGTCGCCCGCGGACGCCCCGGCCCGGGAGCGATCGTCACATCAGTGACGCGCACTCGCTCCAGGATCCGCACTCCGAGCTGACGCGCCCCCTTGGCCAGCGACTGTGTGAGGTCGGTGGGGTTGGCCCGTCCATCGCCGGGCAGCCAGATTGCCCCGAGCAGATCGTCGGTGTGCAGCAACGGATACCGCTCCTTGGCCCCCTCCGGCGTGAGGAGTTCGCACTCCAGGTCGTAGGCGGCGGCATTCGCGATCGTCCGGCGCAACTGGACCATCCGCTCGGGGGTGCGTGCCACGGTGAGGCCACCACAGACGCGATACCCGGTGTCCAGCCCGGTCTCGGCCTCGAGGCGGGCATAGAGCTGGGTGGAGTACTGCACGAGGCGCGTGCTCGCCTCGGTGGCCCGCAACTGTCCCACGAGCCCGGCGGCATGCCAGGTCGTCCCGCACGAGAGCGCACCCTGCTCGACGACGACCACGTCGGTCCAGCCCAGGTGTGCCAAGTGATAGGCCACGCTGCACCCGATGACGCCACCCCCGACAACGACGACGCGGGCCCGCTGCGGCAGCCCGCTCACGGCGTGCCGCCGACCTGGTCGAGCAGCCTGTCGAACTCCGGCCGGGCCAGGGCTTCCCGGGCTCGGTCGTACTTCTCCATCGCCCACCCCCAGAAGTCCTCATCCAGGTCCGAGGCGCCGTGCTGGATTGTGCCCCACAGGGTCCAGCCGAAGGCCGTCATGATCGACCACAACTGCGCGCGGGCGATCCAAGCCTGGGTCTCGGCATCGTCCCGCTCGAGATAGGCAAAGACCAACTCGCTCAAGGCGTCCGGGCCCAGATGCGATTCCTGGGCGATGTTGCCGAGCTCGAAGCACGCCTCGTTACGACCGGAGTATTCGTAGTCGATGATCCGGACGCGCTGACCGTCGTCGAGGAAGTTCGCCGCCAGGAGATCGTTATGGCAGGAGACGAGGGGCTGCGGGGATGCCCCGAATGCCGCCCGCATGCGCACCGCATTCGGCTCCAGGGCCAGGTAGCCCGGAGGCATGGCGAACTCGTGCTCCTCCATGATCCTCAGGTAGTGCTCGTGCAATGCGAAGAAGTCGAAACGGTTGGTGAACGGCGTCGCCGCGTGCAGGCGGCGGACCGCCCGCGCGACCTCGGGGAGATGAGCTGCGACGTCTGCCTCGGTGTAGGTGCGCGACGGCACGTACCCGACGACGAGCACCCCGGCGCCCGGGAGGTAGTCCACCACCGGTGCACCGACACCGACCGCCGCGGCGATCACGGAGTTGTCGTATTCGGCCTGTCGGTCCACCGCGAGCAGGCTGGTCGTCGGATCGGACACGCGCACCACAACATCGAGGGTTGACCCGGTCAGTCGATAGTTGCGGTTCGTCAGGCCACCAGGCAATGCGACGACCTCGAATGCCGTGTCGCGCACCGAAGGGATGCGGGCGAGCAGATCCCAAGGGATCTCCTCGCCCGCACCGGTTTCCCTCATGACGGAGACGTCGGAGGCAACGTGTGGCAGGTCAGCGGTCGACGTCGTGGACGGAGCCGCCGTGAGCGCTCTTGCCCTCGTGCTCCATGGCGATCTCGTCCGCCGAGGACACTCCCGCCGGCAGGTCGATGGTCGTCTTGGGCCCGGTGAACCACTTCTTAGCCGACAGGTGCCACCCGATCCACAGCAGGATCAACGTGCCACCGGTCAGGATCGGCGCATAGTTGACGAACCGCCACGCGAAGTCGGCATTGCCCGGTGTGCCCGCCGGAGTGAACGGCAGGACGAAGTACACGCTGACGATGGCGATCTCAGCGACCGCGAGCGGGGCCATCCAGCGCCACTTGTTGCCCAGGTTCCACCGGCCCTGCTTGAAGGAGTCGCCGGCGCGCCACCGCAGGAAGATCGGGATCGCGAAGGCCAGGTAGAGGCCGATCACGGCGACGGAGACGACGGCGTAGAACGCGGTCGGGACGATGATCGGGGCCTCTTCGCTGCCGATGTTGACCTCGACGAGCGCGGGGATCGTGATGATCGCCGCGATGACCGTGGAGACCATGACCGCGTACCGCGGGATCTTGTTGGCATCCAGGCGCGCCCACAGCGAGGCGCCCGGGACCGCACCGTCGCGAGAGAAAGCGAAGAGCATGCGCGAGGTTGAGGTCATGCACGCGCTCGTGCAGAAGAACTGGCCAATGCTCGCAATGAGCAGCACCGTCCCGGCCCATCCGCTGGAGAGCGCCTGGTTGAAGATGACGGCCACACCGCCGCCTCCGGCCGTGACGCCATCGGGGTCCTGGACGGCAAAGAGGAACGCGAGCAGGAGGATCCAGCCACCGATGGCGGAGTAGAAGATCGACTGCCAGATGCCCTTGGCTGCGCCATCTGCGGCGCCCTGAGTCTCCTCCGCGAGGTGCGCCGAGGCGTCATACCCGGTGATCGTGTACTGCGTGAGGAGGAACCCAAGCGGGAGAACGTAGAACCAGTAACCGAACCCACTGGTCTCGCCGCCGGCCAGGCCACCGGAATTGTTGACCCGCATGGAGAAGACCTCGCCCACGCTCATGTGCGTCTTGGGCAGGAAGATCAGAATGAGGATGACGGCGGCGGCCCCGGCGACGTGCCACCAGACCGAGACGTTGTTCATCGTGGACATCAGGTGCCCGCCCCAGATGTTGACCGCGGCGGTCAGCACGAGGATGACGAGGAACATCCAGAAGACCCGCGCCAGACTGTAGCTCGCGGCCCAGCTCTCGCTGAAGGTGCTGAAGGTCAGGTCGAAGAAGGTCGCGCAGCCGTAGGCGACCGAGGCGTCCACCGCCAGCAGACCGATGAGGTTGAGCCAGCCGGTGTAGTAGCCGGCCTTGGCGCCGCCGAGCTTACTGGCCCACCAGTAGATGCCGCCCGACGTCGGGTACGCCGAGACGAGCTCGGACATGCACAGTCCGATGACGAGGATGAAGGCCGAGATGATCGGCCATCCCCACGAGATGGCGACCGGACCGCCGTTGTTCCAGGCCTGCCCGAAGGTCGTGAAGCAGCCCGCGAGGATCGAGATGATCGAGAACGAGATGGCGAAATTGCTAAAGCCCGACCAGGAACGGTTGAGCTCCTGCTTGTACCCGAGTTCGGCCAGGAGGGCCTCATCGTCGTGTTTGGCGTCCTGCGCGCTCATCCAACACCTCTCGCAAAGGTCCGCTCCCGGACCACGGTGTCCGAGACGCTGGTGTGCGCACACCATCCACCCACGGGCAATGGCCTGTCAATGGTTCTGACGTGAACCTTTTTGGACGAGCCACAGGAGCGCGGAAACTTCACTCCCGCGCCGGCTATAACACGCGCGCACGTGAACAACCCGCGCGCCCCGCGGGAACTTCACTCCCGCGCCGGCAATAACACCCGCGCACGTGAACAACCCACGCCCCCCGCGGGAACTTCACTCACGCGCCAATGTCAGGCCAGGCGGCGCATCCAGCCGTGAGTGTCCTGCGCGCGGCCGTACTGAATATCCAGCAACCGGGTGCGGATGGCGTTGGTGACGGGACCACCGCTCTCCCCCGCGGTCGACGCGGCCGAGCCGCCCTCCCAGCGCAACTCCCCCACCGGGGTGACGACGGCGGCGGTGCCGCAGGCGAAGATCTCCCGGATCTCGCCGGAAGCCACGCCCTGCTTCCACTCCGCGATCTCGATCCGCTTCTCTTGCGGGTCCAGTCCCAACTCCTTGGCCAGGTCCAGGATGCTGCTGCGGGTCACTCCTTCGAGAATGGTGCCGGTGAGCTCGGGGGTCACGAGGCGGTCGTCGGAGGTCACGAAGAAGAGGTTCATGCCGCCCAGTTCCTCGATGAAGGTCTGGGTCGCGGAGTCCAGGAAGACGGCCTGGTCGCAGCCGTGCTCGATGCCCTCGAGCTGGCCGGCCAGCGACGACGCGTAGTTGCCGCCGCACTTGGCCGACCCGGTGCCACCGACACCGGCCCTGGCGTAGTGCTCGGAGATCCACAGGGTCACCGGCTTCAGTCCGCCGGAGAAGTACGCGCCCGCGGGTGAGGCGATGATGCTGAACGTCACGGTGCGCGCCGGGCGGACGCCGAGGAACGCCTCAGAGGCATACATGAACGGCCGCAGATACAGGCTCTTCTCGGTGCCGTCAGCGACCGGCACCCAGGCCTGGTCGACCTCGACCAGCGCGGTGAGCGCGCCGAGGAAGTCCTCTTCGCTCATCTCTGGCAGCGCGAGGCGGCGGCAGGAGCGCTGGAGGCGGGCGGCATTCGCCTCCGGCCGGAAGCCCCACACGGATCCGTCCTCGTGCCGATAGGCCTTGAGCCCCTCGAAGACCTCTTGCGCGTAGTGCAGCACGGCCGCACTCGGCATCAACGTGATCGGTCCGTAGGCATCGATCCGGCCGTCGTGCCACCCCTGCTCGGGGGTCCAGGTCGCCTGGAGCATGTGGTCGGTGAAGCTCTGGCCGAACCCCGGGTTGGCGAGGATCTCCGCCCGCCGCGCGTCCGACGCGGGCTGAGCGTTGGGGGTGGTGGTGAAGGTCAGAGCCATGACGAAAGGTCCTTCGCGTCGTCGAGAAGTTGTGCCGGGCGGTGTCCTCAGGCTACCGCTGGACCTGAATGCCGCCGCCCTCGGGACGGGGTCAGAGCCGGGCCGCGATGGCGTCGCCGACCGCGGAGGTCGACCGGGGCGCGGACCCGCGCACCGCGAGGTCGGCAGCCACCGCCGCCTCGACGCGAACTGACTGCTCCCCTAGGCCGAGGTGGGCCAGCAGCATGCTCACCGACAGGATTGTCGCGGTCGGATCCGCCTTGCCCTGACCGGCGATATCCGGCGCAGAGCCGTGGACGGGCTCGAACATGCTCGGGTTCTCACGAGTCGGGTTGATGTTGCCCGAGGCAGCCAGGCCGATCCCGCCGGCGATGGCGGCGGCGATGTCGGTGATGATGTCGCCGAACAGGTTGTCGGTGACGATGACGTCAAATCGACCGGGGTCCGTCGTGAGGAAGATCGTGGCCGCGTCGACATGCTGGTAGGCGGTCTCGACGTCGGGGAACTCAGCGCCCACCTCCTCGACGGTGCGCCGCCACAGGTGGCCGGCGTGGGTGAGGACGTTGTGCTTGTGCACCAAAGTCAGATGCTTGTGGGGGCGGGCCTGCGCACGCGCGAAGGCGTCCCGCACGACACGCTCGACGCCGAAGCGGGTGTTGACGCTGACCTCGGTGGCGATCTCGTGGGGCGTGCCCACGCGCAGACCGCCGCCGTTGCCGACGTAGGGACCCTCGGTGCCCTCGCGGACGACGACGAAGTCGATGCCGCCCGGGGCGACCTGGGCGACGTCCAGGGGGCTGGTGGCCCCCGGGTAGAGACGTGCCGGACGCAGGTTGACGTAGTGATCGAGCGCGAAGCGCAGCGGAAGCAGCACGCCGCGCTCCAGCACACCGCTGGGCACGCTCGGGTCGCCGATGGCGCCGAGCAGGATCGCGTCGTGGCCCTTGAGCTCCTCGACGACCGAGTCGGGCAGGGTCTCGCCCGTGGCGTGCCAGCGGCGGGCGCCGAGGTCGTAGTCCGTCGTCGAGACAGTGATGTCGCCGGTGACGGACTGGAGGATCTTGATTCCCTCGGCCACCACCTCGGGGCCGATGCCGTCGCCGCCGATGACGGCGATGTTCAGGGAGGTCGGGGACGCTTCGTGGGCCATGCTCGTCACGCTAGGGGTTCTCCGTTTGGGCTCGAACGATCGTCTCAGGGTGTAGGCAGCGGACAGCACGCCGACACAGCATCACGCAGGCAACCGCCAGTCGGCGATCACCTGCGTGAGGAATGGAACTCAGTCTTCGCTGTGGCCCTGGTCGCGCAGGTCCATGGACTCCTGCAGCGCCTGGCGCACGGAAGTGGTTTCGTCGGTGGTCTCGGTGTTCATCGGTCCGTCTCGATTCTGCGGCGGCTGCCTGGGCCAACGGGCACAGCAGCCGGGGTGCGGCTCGACTCCAGCCGTGTGGTCCGGCGAGTCGGACACCGGTCGCCGGCCGATGCGGGATCACCGCAAGGCCCGGGAATGCCGGTGAGGTCGGCCGAGCGGGAGTGCACCCGGCGTGTTCGCTCACAAATTTACGTGGACGTCCAAGAATCGGCATCACTTTGCCACCATCTGGACGGGTGGCCCCTGGAGATCTTCGTCACGATGGGGCCGAAGGGCCTCCGTGGGCTGAAGGGTCACCGTGGGCCGAAGGGTCACCGTGGGCTGAAGGGTCACCGTGGGCTGAAGGCCCGTCATTGCCGGTGCTCCGGCGCGACGACCGGGTCGAGATGACGTGACACGCGGACGGTCCTTCGGACCGGTCCGCGTGTCACGTCATCTCGTCTTGCTCCGGCAAGCAGGCTCGCGCCAGCAGGAGGCTGGCGCGATGCGGGAGGCTGTCACCTGCGGGAGGCCGGCTCCCACGGGCGGCCGGCTCCCACGGCAGAACCAGCGGGCAGCCGGTCCTGCAGGTCAGTCCTCGATGTCGACGACGCGCACCGTCTTGGCGCCGATTTCCTTCTCGATGGCCTCGATGATCTCCTGCGGGATGGCGCTGTCGACGGTCAACGCGACCAGCGCCTCACCCGTCTGGTCCTTGCGCGACACCTGCATACCCGCGATGTTGACCGAGGCATCGCCGAGGAGCTTGCCAAGAGCGCCGATGACACCCGGCCGATCCTTGTAGGTGTAGAAGGCCATGTGCTGGCTGATCGGGATCTCGAGGTCGAAGCCGTTGACCCCGATGACCTTCTGGACCATCTTGGGGCCGGTCAAGGTGCCGGCAACGGAGACGACGCGACCGTCGGCCAGGGTGCCGCGCAGCGTGGTGACGTTGCGGAAGTCCTCGGCCAGGGCGTTGGTGATGAGGCGGACCTCGCAGCCGCGCTCGCGAGCGAGCAGCGGCGCGTTGACGTAGGTCACGGGGGTCTCGGTCACCGGGCCGAAGATGCCCTTGAGGGCCGACAACTCCCAGACCGACACGTCGTGTTCGGTGATCTCGCCACGGACGTCGACGTCGAGCTGGATCGGGACAGCCCCGGCCACCGCCGTGAAGATCTGGCCCAGTTTCTCGACCAGATCGATGCCGGGTCGGACAGCCTCATCGACGGCACCGCCGGAGACGTTGACGGCATCCGGCACGAGGTCACCGGCGAGCGCGAGGCGCACGGACTTGGCGACGGCGATGCCAGCCTTCTCCTGGGCCTCGTCCGTGCTTGCCCCAAGGTGTGGGGTCACGACGACGTTCTCGTGCTCGAAGAGCGGGCTGTCCGTGCACGGCTCCTTGGCGAAGACGTCGAGACCGGCGCCGGCCACCCGTCCCTCGGCAATCGCCGTGGCCAGGGCGGCCTCGTCGACGATGCCCCCGCGGGCGGCGTTGATGATGCGGACGGTCGGCTTGACCTTGGCCAGCGCTTCCTTGCCGACCAGGCCCACCGTCTCGGGCGTCTTGGGCAGATGCACGCTGATGAAGTCAGACTCGGCGAGCAGCTCATCGAGGGAGACCAGGCGCACCCCGAGCTGGCCGGCCCGCTGGGCGTTGGCGTAGGGATCGTGGGCGATGAGCTCGACGCCGAAGCCCTTGAGCCGCTCGGCAACGAGCTGCCCGATCCGGCCGAAGCCGAGCACGCCGACGGTCTTCTCGTAGAGCTCGACCCCGGTGTACTTGCTGCGCTTCCACGCCCCGCCGCGCAGTGCCTCGTTGGCGGGCGCGATGTGGCGGGCGCTGGCCAGGAGCAGACCCACAGCGAGCTCCGCGGCCGAGGTGATGTTGGACGTCGGCGCGTTGACGACCATGACGCCGGCCTGGGTGGCGGCGGGGACATCGACATTGTCCAGGCCGACCCCGGCGCGCGCGATGACCTTGAGGCGGCCACCGGCGGCAATGGCCTCGGCGTCCATCTTGGTTGCCGAGCGGATGAGAACGGCGTCGACGTCGGCGAGGGCCGGGAGCAACTCGACCCGGTTGGCGCCGTCGCAGTTGCGGATCTCGAAGTCCGGTCCGAGGGCGTCGATCGTCGCGGGCGAGAGCTCCTCGGCGATGAGCACGACAGGTTTGGTCACGGGTTCTTCCTTCACAAGAGGTGACGTGAAACAAAGGGGTCCCGGGGCACGGTCCCGGATCACTACGTGCCGGAGAACAGCCTACGTGGGGTCCACGTTCTGGACTGGGTCGGCCAACATGTGATCTTTGCTGGACTCTTCCCGGTCGACTGCCACGGCGTCGCGACCTCGTTGTCGGCGACGGAGAACGTACGCGATGACGACGATGGCGAGGACGGCGAGCAGCCAAGGCGCGGCGCCCGAGGCCAGGGCCGCGATGACGGCGACACCGAAGATCGTTTGCAGGCCCGACCACACCAGGATGATGGGGACGACGACGGCCGCGAATCGGCCGAACGGCACCCGCGCCGCGCCATTGGCGATCTGGGTCGCCGCGGACAAGCCTGGCACCGGCCACGCGAACAGCACCGAGCGCGCGCCGTGGCGAGCCACCGTCTCACGCACCTGCGCGGCCTTGCTCTCGTCGGAGATCCGCGAGGTGGCCAAGCGGCCGGAAACGTAATAGAACGTGCTGCGTCCGAGCGACCATGCCACCAGGGCTGCATACAGCCAGCCGGTGGGCAACTCAGCGAGGAGCTCCTCGACGTTCACCCCACCATTGTCGCCGAGGTTCACTGCGGGGCGCGAAGCCGGCGGGACACCGCGACGATACCGACGAGCACGGCGAGGCCGACGACCGCCCACCACCATGGAACCCGGCCCAGCGCCGCTTCGATGACCGCCATCCCGACCGTCACGTACACGGTGGCCCAGATCAGCGCCCCGACCACGAGCGCTGGCACGTAGCGTCGAAGTGGCATGTTGAGCAGGCCTGCCGTCGCATTGATCGCGGTCTGCACCCCGACCGTGAGGAAGCCGAGCGACACCACCGGTGCGCCCCATCGCCCGATCCACTGCTCGGCGCGGCGCATGGTCGGCCGGTCCAACTGACGGGCCAGGCCTTGGCGGGAGTCCCCGGCCCGACGCAGCCCGCGACCGACACCGTAGGTCGCCGCCCCGCGAACGAATGCCCCGAGGAAGAAGAGCACGAAGGCAGCCCACACGGGCCACTCGTCGAGGATCCGCTGCACGAGCCAACCTTAAGGTGCCCGGAACATGACGATGCCCGGCCCATCGGGGGCCGGGCATCGACTGTTGCCGTGGTCAGCGAGCGGCGGAACCCTCGACGTAGTCGGTGTCCTGCTCGGTGTCGATCCACGCCATGAGGCTGCGCAGCTTCTTGCCGGTCTCCTCGATGGGGTGCTCGGCGCCCTTGGCACGCAGGGCCTTGAACTCCGGGGCGCCGGCGTCCTGGTCGACGATGAAGCGCTCGGCGAACGCGCCGTTCTGGATGTCGGCGAGCACCGCCTTCATGTTCTCCTTGACGTGGGGGTCGAGCACCCGCGGGCCGGAGACGTAGTCGCCGTACTCGGCCGTGTCCGAGACGGACCAGCGCTGCTTGGCGATGCCACCCTCGACCATGAGGTCGACGATGAGCTTGAGTTCGTGCAGGCACTCGAAGTAGGCGACCTCGGGCTGGTAGCCGGCCTCGACGAGGGTCTCGAAGCCGTACATGATCAGCTGGCTCGCGCCACCGCAGAGGACCGACTGCTCACCGAAGAGGTCGGTCTCGGTCTCCTCGGTGAAGGTCGTCTTGATGCCGCCGGCGCGCAGCCCACCGATGGCCTTGGCATAGGAGGCGGCCAACGCGAAGGCGCCGCCCGAGGCGTCGCGCTCGACGGCGATGAGCACGGGAACGCCGCGACCATCGACGTACTCGCGCCGCACGATGTGACCCGGGCCCTTGGGGGCCACCATGATGACGTCGGCGTCGACGCGGGGGGTGATGTAGTTGTAGCGGATGTTGAACCCGTGGCCGAACAGCAGCGCCGTGTTGGGGTTGAGGTTGGGCTCGACCTCGTTGGCGTAGACCGTGCGCGCCACCTGGTCCGGCACGAGGAGGACGACCAGGTCGGCCTCCGAGACCGCAGCGGCCACGGTGAGGACCCGCAGGCCCTCGGCCTCGGCCTTGGGGCGCGACTTGCTGCCCTCAGCGAGACCGACGCGGACGTCGACACCGCTGTCACGCAGGTTGAGGGCGTGGGCGTGGCCCTGGCTGCCGTAGCCGATGACGGCGACCTTGCGCCCCTGGATGATCGACAGGTCGGCGTTGTCGTCGTAGTACATCTCGGCCATGTGAGGCCACTCCTTCATAGGGTCTGATCGTGCGATGGTGAGGGAACGAGGGTATGCCGTGAGCGCGGCATTCCGGCAGGTACGCCGGTGCGTGAGCGGACCTCAGCTGGCCCGCAGGGCGCGGTCGGTGATCGAACGCGGACCACGCCCGATCGCGACCATGCCGGACTGGACGAGCTCCTTGACGCCATAGGGCTCCAGAACATCGAGCAGGGCGCGCAACTTGTCGGTGTTGCCGGTCGCCTCGATGGTCAGCGACTCGGTGGCCACGTCAACCACCTTGGCGCGGAACATGCCAACCATCTCCAGGACTTGGCTGCGGGTCCCCGCATCGGCGCGGACCTTGATGAGCATGACCTGCCGCTGCACGGAGGTGCCCGGCTCGAGCTCGACGACCTTGAGGACCTCAACGAGCTTGTTGAGCTGCTTGGTCACCTGCTCCAGCGGGAGGTCCTCGACATCGACGACCACCGTCATCCGAGAAATCTCGGGGTGCTCGGTCTCCCCCACGGCCAGCGAGCTGATGTTGAATCCGCGACGCGAGAAGAGGGCGGCGATCCGGGCCAGGACGCCGGGACGGTTTTCGACAAGCACGGACAGGGTGTGCGTGGTCATGGCTTAGACCTTTCCGTTCTGGTGAGCGCCGGAGGGAATGCCGTCGTGGTCGGCATCGAGGTCCTGTTCGAGAGCCTCGGACTCCTCGCGGTCCCACGACGGCGCGGTGTCCTTGGCGAGCAGGATGAGGTCGTTGCTCACGCCGGCAGGCACCATCGGCCACACCATCGCGTCACGGTGGACGACGAAGTCGATGACGACCGGCCGGTCATTGATCGCCATGGCCTGCTCGATGGTGCTATCGACGTCCTCGGGTCGCTCACAGCGCAGCCCCACGCAGCCGTAGGCCTCGGCGAGCTTGACGAAGTCCGGCACGCGCTCACCGGCGTGCGAGGTGTGCAGGTCGGTGTTGGAGTAGCGCTCGTTGTAGAACAGCGTCTGCCACTGACGCACCATCCCCAGGCTGCTGTTGTTGATCAGCGCGACCTTGATCGGGATGTTGTTGATGACGCAGGTCGCCAACTCCTGGTTGGTCATCTGGAAGCAGCCGTCGCCGTCGACAGCCCAGACCACGCGGTCTGGCTCGGCGACCTTGGCCCCCATGGCGGCCGGCACGGCATACCCCATCGTCCCCAACCCCCCGGAGTTGAGCCAGGCATTGGGTCGCTCATAGCGGACGAACTGGGCGGCCCACATCTGGTGCTGTCCGACGCCCGCGACGTAGGTCGCCTCGGGACCGGCGATGGCGCCCAGGCGCTCCAGCACGTATTGCGGCGCCAGCGTTGCATCCTCGGGCTCGGTGTAGCCGACGGGGAACATCTGGGTCCAGCCGATGACCCGCTCACGCCAGTCGGTGTAATCCCCGCCCTTGCCGGCGTCGAACTCAGCGTCCATGGCGTCGGCAAGATCGGCGAGGACCGCCTTGGCGTCACCGACGATCGGCACGTCTGCTCGACGGTTCTTGCCGATCTCGGCAGGGTCGATGTCGGCGTGAATCACCTTGGCCTCGGGCGCGAACGTCGACAGCTGCCCGGTGACGCGGTCATCGAACCGCGCACCCATGGCGATGAGCAGATCGGACTTCTGCAGAGCGGTCACGGCCGCGACCGTGCCGTGCATGCCGGGCATCCCCAGGTGGAGGGGGTGGCTGTCGGGCAGCGCCCCGCGGGCCATCAACGTGGTGACGACGGGGATCTGGGTCAGATCGACGAACCGGCGCAGCTCGGCCGCAGCCTCGGCGCGGATCACGCCACCCCCGACGTACAGGACCGGACGCTGGGCCGAGGCGATGAGCTTGGCGGCCTCCCGGATCTGCTTGGAGTGGGGGCGGATGACGGGGCGATAGCCGGGCAGGTCGATCCGCGGCGGCCAACTGAAGGTCGTCTTGGCCTGCAGCGCGTCCTTGCTGATGTCGACGAGCACCGGACCAGGTCGCCCGGTGGCGGCGACGTGGAAGGCCTCGGCGATGGCCCGCGGGATGTCGTCGGCGTTGGTGACGAGGTAGTTGTGCTTGGTGATCGGCATCGTGATGCCACGGATGTCGGCCTCTTGAAAGGCGTCGCTCCCGATCGAGGCAGAGTGGACCTGGCCGGTGATCGCGACAATCGGGACCGAGTCCATGTGCGCGTCGGCGAGTGGCGTGACGAGGTTAGTCGCGCCCGGGCCCGAGGTGGCCATACAGACCCCGACCTTGCCGGTCGCGGCGGCATAGCCCTCGGCGGCATGGCCAGCGCCCTGCTCGTGGCGCACGAGAATGTGGCGCACCTTGACCGAATCCAACAGGGGGTCGTAGGCCGGCAGGATCGCACCCCCCGGAATGCCGAACACGGTGTCCACACCGACCGCTTCGAGGGAGAGGACGAGGCTCTGCGCCCCCGTCACCTGCACCGGAATGCGGCTCTTGCTCTGCTGAGCGATCTCGGATGGAGTCGGGGCTCCCGGCTTGGCGCTCGTGGGCGTCGCGGGGGTCTGAGTCATTGCGTTCACGTCCTTGAAGTCCTGCTTTCACACGGAACGGTCGGCCGTGTGTCCATGTCTCTGACCATCACTTGGTGCCACAAAAAAACCTCCGGTCCCGTGACGGAAGGACGGAGGTAGCGCGCCTGAGGTGATGCCGGTTTCAGGCGCGCGGGGGAACTACACACTTCAGAGCCACAACAGCACTCTCGTTGGTCCCGGCCCACCCGTCAACGTGGCCTTGGTCTCGTCCCACCATCCGGTCGAGCTCCCCGACGGGTTGGTCCGGTCCCGCGTTGGGGACCCACAGCGGATCCTGTCCTCGCCCAGCTCAGGGGACGAGGCGCACCGCACCCTCGGAGGCCGAGGTGGCCATCGAGGCGTACGCCCGCAGGGCGGCACTGATCGGGCGGTCCCGGTCCACGGGAGTCCAGGGCCGCTCGCGAGCCTCCTGCTTGGCGCGGCGCTCGGCGAGGACGTCGTCGGCGACCGCCAGGTTGATCGAGCGGCCGGGGATATCGATGTCGATCGTGTCGCCGGTCTCGATGAGCCCGATGGCACCTCCCGAGGCGGCCTCAGGGCTGACGTGCCCGATGGACAGGCCGCTGGTCCCGCCAGAGAACCGCCCATCGGTGATCAGGGCGCACTTCTGTCCCAGGCCCCGACCTTTGAGGAAGGACGTGGGATAGAGCATCTCCTGCATCCCCGGCCCACCCTTGGGGCCTTCGTAGCGGATCACGACGACGTCACCGGCGGTCACGGTCTTGTCCAGGATGCCGGCCACGGCGTCGTCCTGGCTCTCGAAGACGCGCGCCGTCCCCGTGAACTGCCAGACCGCCTCGGGCACACCCGCGGTCTTGACGACGCAGCCGTCGAGGGCGATGTTGCCGTGCAGCACGGCCAGACCGCCGTCAGCGGTATAGGCGTGCTCGCGGTCGCGGATGCACCCCTCAGTGGCATCGGTGTCGAGGGAGCCCCAGCGGTTCTGGGTCGAGAACGCCTCCGTCGTGCGCACTCCCCCGGGGGCTGCGTGGAACAACTCGAATGCCGTCTGCGTTGCCGATCCGCTGCGGATGTCCCACTCCCCCAACCATTCCTGCAGGCTCGGACTGTGAATCGCGTGGACCTCCCGCTGCAGCAGGCCGGCCCGGTCCAGCTCGCCGAGGATCGCGGGGATCCCTCCGGCGCGGTGGACGTCCTCCATGTGGAACAGGGGGCTGTTGGGGGCGACCTTGCTCAGGCACGGCACCCGCCGCGAGATCGAGTCGATGTCAGACATCGTCATGTCGATCT
This sequence comes from Phycicoccus sp., assembly GCA_017993715.1. Lineage (GTDB taxonomy): Bacteria > Actinomycetota > Actinomycetes > Actinomycetales > Dermatophilaceae > JAGOME01. The sequence continues at coordinate 19,531 of JAGOME010000035.1, read as the reverse complement.
CGCCCTCGCGGGCGGCGGCGAGCAGGTGCAGGACCGTGTTGGTGGAGCCGCCCATGGCGACGTCGAGCGCCACGGCATTCTCGAAGGCCGCCTTGGTCGCGATGTTGCGCGGCAACACGGAGTCGTCGTCCCCGTCGTAATAGCGGCGGGAGATGTCGACCACGAGCCGACCGGCCTCCTCGAAGAGGTCCTTACGCGCGGCATGCGTCGCCAGGGTCGAACCGTTGCCGGGCAGGGACAGGCCGATGGCCTCGGTGAGACAGTTCATCGAGTTTGCCGTGAACATGCCGGAGCAGGAGCCACAGGTCGGGCACGCCGAGCGCTCGATGCTGTCGAGTTGGTCGTCGGTGACGGCGTCGTTGCTCGAGGCGATCATCGCGTCGATGAGGTCGATCTTGGAGTGGACGATGCCCTCGATCGCGACGGTCTTGCCGGCCTCCATCGGCCCGCCGGAGACGAAGACCGTCGGGATGTTGAGCCGCAGGGCGGCCATGAGCATGCCCGGTGTGATCTTGTCGCAGTTGCTGATGCACACCAGGGCGTCCGCGCAGTGGGCATTGACCATGTACTCGACGGCGTCGGCGATGAGCTCTCGGCTGGGCAGCGAATAGAGCATGCCGCTGTGGCCCATGGCGATGCCGTCATCGACGGCAATCGTGTTGAACTCTCGGCCGACGCCGCCGGCCTGGGCGATCGAGCCGGCCACGAGCTGGCCGAGATCCTTGAGGTGGACGTGGCCGGGCACGAACTGGGTGAAACTGTTGGCAATGGCGACGATCGGCTTACCGAAGTCGTCGTCGGTCATGCCGGTCGCCCGCCAGAGGGCGCGAGCGCCCGCCATCGTGCGGCCGTGGGTCGAGGTCCGGGAACGCAGCTGCGGCATGCGATCCATCCTCCCACGAGCCCGACCGGGCTCCGCCGGCCGCGGGGCCAGCGGGCCCCAAGGATCAGTGGGCCCCGCAGGTCAGCGGGCCCCGCAAGGTCAGCGGGCCGCGGGAGCCAGCGGGCCCCGGGGGTCAGTGAGCCGCGCGACCCACGTGGAAGCGTTCGAGACGTGCCTGCCCGAAGGTGAGGTCGGCCCACCGGCCCGCGTAGTGCAGGACCGCAATACCGGAGGTGGGGTAGCCCTGTGACATCAGGTCGTGCGCGGGTCCGCTGCCCTCGCCCTCAGCCAGGAGGGAGGCGAGGGCGGGGATGCCAGGCGCATGCCCGACGACCATGACGACGTCGGCGTCCTCGTCGACCTCACGGACAACGTCGAGCAAAGCGTCAGCGGACCCGTTGTAGATCCGGCGGTCATAGTGGATGTCGGTCTCGGCGCAGCCGCCATTCCAGATGCCCTCGGCGGTTTGCTGAGTGCGGGTCGCGGTCGAGCAGAGCACGGTGTCGACGCCGATGTCGTGCAGATGCAGCCACTCCCCCGTCGCCCGCGCGTCGGCGTGCCCACCATCGGTCAGCTCACGTTCGTGATCGGCGTCCCATCCCCCCTCCTCGGCCTTGGCGTGACGCAGGAGGACGAGGAGGCGGTCGCGCGCTGCAGCGGTCATGACTCGATCCTGCCCCTGCTGGGCGGCTGTTGTCAGCCACCCAGCAGCAAACTCACAGCACGGGCGTCCGGACGAGGTGCGTGCCTGGAGCCCCGGCGGCCAGCCGAGCGAGCTGGTCACGCAGCAGGGTGATGGCCCGGGGCCGGAATGCCGTCGTCGCGCCGCCCACGTGCGGGGAGACGAGCACCTCGGGGGCGGACCACAGCGGGTGCTCGGGGGGCAGCGGCTCGGGATCGGTGACATCGAGGGCGAACCGCAGGCGGCCGATGTGGCGGAGCACGGCCGCGGTGTCCACGACCGGACCGCGTGCGACGTTGACGAGCAGAGCGCCGGGCGGCATGCGAGCGAGGAACGCCTCGCCGACCAGGCCCCGCGTCTCGTCGGTGAGGGGCAGGGCAAGGAAGACGACCTCGGCGTCAGGGAGGAGCCCAGGCACGTCGTCGATCCCCTGGACCGCAGGCACGACATCGTCACCCGTGCGCGGTCGGCTCGCCACCGCCGTCACGCCGGCCCCGAACGCGAGCAGGCGCCGGGCGATGCCAGAGCCGACGCCGCCGTAGCCGATGACCAGGCAGCGCCGGTCGGCCAACGACGGCCGTCCGGACAGGTCGAGCCACCGCCCCTGCTCCCCGGCGCGGACTGCCTGAGGAATGCCACGGAGCGCGGCGAGGGCGAGCGTCAGGGCCAGCTCGGCGGTCGAGTCGTCATGTACCGGTCCGGCGTTGGCGATCGCGATCCGGTCCGGCACGACGGCGAAGACGCCGTCGAAACCTGCGGTGAGGAGCTGGACCAGCCGCAAGCCGGGCGCCTGCTCGACCGCACGCTGCACGGGCCGGGCCCCTTGGAGGTACGGCGCGACGAACACCTCGATATCCGGCCGAGGTGGCGGGGTCTGGCCGTCCCACTGAACGATCTCGACGCCGGTCACCGCCCCGACGTCATCGATCCACGAACGGTCCGGAAGCGACACGACGACCATGGGCCCGACCATAATTGGCTCCGCAGGCATTGTCGCCTGCGTCCCAACCGGAAGGCCCCCCATGACCGCCACCGACGAGATCCTCGCCTCCCTGCCCATCGACCAGCTGGCCCAGCAGTTGGGGGCCGATCCCGCAGACGTGCAGCGCGCCGTCGCCGCAGCTGTCCCCGCCCTGCTGGGCGGCCTGGGCGCCAACGCGCAGGACGGCGGAGCAGACTCGCTGCTCAGCGCCCTCGGCCAGCACGACGACAGCCTGTTCACTGGCGGAGTCAACCTCGACGACGTCGACACCGGGGACGGCTCCCAGATCGCCGGACACATCTTCGGTGCCCAGCAGGACGCTGTCGTCAACCAGCTCGGCGGCCTGCCGGCCGCGAGCAGCGGCGGCAGCCTTGGCGGGGACCTCATCAAGAAGCTCATCCCCATCCTCGCGCCTATCGTGCTCAGCTATCTGGCCGGCAAGATCTTCGGCAACAAGGGCGGGCAGTCGAGTGAGCCGGCCCCGGTGCCGAGCCCGGGAGAGGGCTCATTGCCGCAGCCGAGCGGGTCGAGCGCTGGCCAGACCGGCGGCCCGGGCAGTCTGCAGGACATGCTCCAGGACGTGCTCGGCGGGGCCATGGGTGGCGCCACCGGCTCCTCATCATCGACGGGCTCCAGCTCGGGCGGCGCAGCCTCGGGCGGCGGGGCGTCGTCCAGTGGGCTCGACGCGGGCAGCATCATCACCGACATCCTCGGCGGACTGCTCGGCGGTGGCCGCCGCTGACGAGCGCACCCGCGGGGTCTGATGAGTTCATCGGACCCCGCGGGCAGGTCTCACGCCTGCGCGAGTGCAGCCTGAGTCGTGCGGATGAGGTGATCGAAGGCCGACAGGGCCGCTGTCGCCCCTGACCCCGCCGCGACGGCGATCTGCTTGAAGGGCGCGGTCGTGCAGTCTCCTGCGGCAAAGACCCCCGGCACGTTCGTGGCCGCGCGCGCGTCGATGACGATCTCGCCGCTCGCCGTGCGATCCAGGGTGCCGTCGGCCCATTCGGTGTTGGGCAGCAACCCGATCTGCACGAACACCCCGGCCACGTCGAGGTCGCGCTCGGTGGCGCCGTCGCGGTCCGCCACGCGCAATGCCGTGACCTTGGTGCTGTCACCGATCACCTCGGCGGTCCGCGTCGCCGTGAGCACGTCGACGTTGGGCAGTGAGCCCAGCGTCCGCTGCAGCACGTCGTCCGCCCGCAGGGCGTCCTGGAACTCCACGAGGGTCACGTGCTCAACGATCCCGGCGAGGTCGATCGCCGCCTCGACGCCAGAGTTGCCTCCGCCGATCACAGCGACGCGCTTGCCGGCGAAGAGCGGTCCATCGCAGTGCGGGCAGAAGGTCACGCCTCGCGTGCGGTAGACCTCCTCGCCCGGCACGCCCATCGTGCGCCAGCGCGCCCCGGCTGCGACGACAACCGAGCGGGCCTGCAGGCGCACGCCCGAGTCGAGCAGCACTTCATGGTCACCGCCCAGGGTGGTCGCCGGGGTGAGGTGGCTCACGGAGCGCCCGAGGATGACCTCCACCCCGTAAGACCGCACCTGCGACTCCAGGTCGGCCGCCATCCGGGGGCCCTCGGTGTGGGCCACCGAAGGGAAGTTCTCGATGGCCATCGTGTCCAGCAGTTGCCCGCCGAACCGGTCGGCAACCAGGGCCGTGCGGATCCCCTTGCGGGCGGCATAGATCGCCGCAGCAGCGCCGGCGGGACCACCACCGATGACGAGCACATCGAAGGCGGCCAAATCTGAGAGCCGCTCAACCTGGGCGGTCTCGGCGTCGACGTCGAGGCGTCCGACGACCTCCTCGAGGGTCATCCGACCCTGGCCGAACAACTCCCCGTCGAGGAACACCATCGGGACCGCGAGGACGCCTCGGGCCTCCGCCTCCTCGCGGAAGGTCCCCCCGTCGATCGAGGTGTGGCTGATCTGGGGGTTGAGGATCGCCAGGAGATTGAGCGCCTGCACCACGTCGGGGCAGTTCTGGCAGGACTGACTGAAGAACGTCTCGAAGTGTCGCTCACCTGTGAGCCCCCGGATACGTTCCAGCAGTTCCGGATCCGCAGTGGAGGGGTGCCCGCCGGCCTGCAGCAGGGCGAGCACGAGTGAGGTGAACTCATGACCGAGCGGCAGACCGGCGAACTCGACCTCGGCGGCATTCGTGATCGTGGGATCTCCCCCGACGATCCGGAACGAGGGGCGCCGCGCGGCGTCCCCCGTCCGCTCGTGCGAGATGCGCCCGTCAGACAGGTCGACGATCTCCTCGAGCAGCCCGGCGAGCTGGGTCGACGTCGCCGACTCGTCCAGACTGGAGACGAGGACGACGGGACGGACGACCTTGGTCAGGTAGGTCCGCAACTGTCCGGCGAGCGCAGCGTCGAGCATGGGTCAGATCTTCCCCACGAGGTCCAGCGAGGGAGCGAGGGTCTGCTCGCCCTCTTCCCACTTGGCCGGGCAGACCTCGCCGGGGTGGTTACGGACGTACTGGGCGGCCTTGACCTTGCGGACGAGCTCGGCAGCGTTGCGGCCGATGCCCTCGGCGGTGATCTCCATGAACTGGATGACACCGTCAGGGTCGACGAGGAAGGTGCCGCGGTCAGCCAGGCCTTCGTTCTTGCGCAGGATCTTGAAGTTCTTGCTGATCCGGTGCGTCGGGTCACCGACCATCGGGTAGGTGATCTTGCCGATCGTCTCGGAGCCGTCGTGCCAGGCCTTGTGCGTGAAGTGCGTGTCGGTGGAGACCGAGTAGACCTCGACACCCATGGTCTTGAGCGCGTCATAGTGGTCGGCGAGGTCGCCGAGCTCGGTCGGGCACACGAAGGTGAAGTCCGCCGGGTAGAAGAAGAAGATCGCCCACTTGCCGGCGATGTCATCGCTGCTGACGGGGACGAAGGTGCCGTTCACGTAGGCCGTGGCCTCGAAGGGCTTGATGGTGCTGTTGACGAGCGACATGGTGGTGCCAGGACTCCTTGATGAGGGGGATGGCCCAGGGTTGCGGGGCATCTTCGCCCTCCGCTTTTCTGGATTGGTTCCAACTTAGCGCACGGAGAATGCCGCCCATACACCGGGGTTCCGCCCTGCGGTACGCCGGCCTGAGTCAGGCCCGCGCCCCGCAGATCCGGCGCTCGATCTGGGTGATCACGGCATCAAGCGCGACCTGGAAGGCCTCGTCGTCGAGCTGCGCGCGATCGCTCGCAGCGAGGGCCTGGGCCAGCGCCGGGTGCTTGTCGGCGTAGTCGGCGGGCGCGGTGAAGCCAGCATGGAAGGTGTCCAGGGTCGACCCCAGCACGACGCCGTCGATCATCGCCGTACACATGAGCACGTCGTCGGGCGGAACACCCTGTCGCACAAAGCAATCCGCGAAGTTCCCGTAGAGGGCGACCGCCGTCGGTGCCCTCATGACGCGGCGGACCACGTGGGCCAGGACATGGGGGTGGCGCAAGTAGGCGGCGCGATAGGAGCGCGCGACCGCCTCCAGGCCGGCGCGCAGGTCGTCGTGGCCGAAGCCCGATTGGTCGATCTCGAGATTGACCTGCTCCTGGACCAGGTCCACGACGTCCTCGAGTCCCTGGACATGGTTGTAGAGCGAAGGCGCCTTGACGCCAAGGGAACTCGCCAGGCCCCGCATCGTCAGGGCGGCCACTCCGTGGCTGTCCAGCAGTCCCAGCGCCGCGTGAGCGATGACCTCCCGCGACAGGGGGGCGCGGACGGCATTCGGCATGTGGCACCTCCTGTCGGCAGGGCTGCGGGGGCAGGTTCCTCGATATCTCACCACACGGGGGTCCACGACCATTGCCAGGTCACCTCACCAGGAGTACTGTCCCCGAACTAACACCGTTAGTTCGCGCGGTGATCAGGCTCAAGGAGGAGCACGATGGCAGGGAACCACGGGACCGATCCGACCCCTCCGGCAATCGATCAGCCGCCGGAGGCTATCCAGCCCCCGGGCATGGAGTCCCATTCCATCGACTGGGTCCCCAACGAGGAGCGCCACGGCAAGGTGTCGAGCCTGGGCTCGATCTGGTTCGTCAGCAACGTCAACCTGACCGGGATGGCCACCGGCGTCGCGACCATCTCGATCGGTGCCGGCCTCATGTGGACCCTCATCGCGACCATCCTGGGTTCCCTCTTCGGCACGTTCTTCATGGCGTTTCACTCCGCCCAGGGTCCCCAGCTCGGTCTGCCGCAGCTGCTGCAGTCCCGCCCCCAGTTCGGCTATCTCGGGGCCGCGGTGACGGTCTGGATCTTCGCGCTGGTGAACTACATCGCCTACAACACCTCCGACGCGATCCTGTCCGGAGACGCCCTCAACGTCCTGGTCGGACTGCCGACCGGAGTGGGCTATTTCATCAGCGCAAGCATCGCCGCCGTGATCGCGCTGTACGGATACCACTGGATCCACAAGATCAACCAGTGGCTCACCTGGCCCTTGCTCGCCATCATGGCCATCCTCACCATCGCCGCCGTCACCACCAACGGTCTCCCGCAGGGCGCCTGGACCCTCGGGGAGTTCCGCGGCGCACAGTTCATGACGGTCTTCGTTATCGTCGCCGGCTTCCAGCTCGGCTGGGCCCCCTACGTCTCGGACTACTCGCGTTACCTGCCTGCTGGCGTCGGAGTGCGCTCCACGTTCTGGTGGACCTACCTGCCCAGTGCGATCTCCGCGATCTGGGTCTTCGCGCTCGGCTCGATCATGTATGCCGCCGCCGGTCCGGACGCGACCCCCGTGCAGGCCTTCTACGACATCGCCGAGGGTCTCTTCCCCGGCTTCGGCTGGATCACGGTGTTCTCCCTGCTGCTCGGGCTGCTGTCGATCATGGCGATTAACCAGTACGGCGGGATGATGTCGATGATCTCGATCCGAGACTCGATCAAGCCGATCAAACCCACGCTGCGGACCCGCGCCATGGGCATCGGCCTGATGTTCCTCATGGTCTGGGCGATCGCCACCTTCGTCGGCGTCGACCGGTTCAACAGCTTCTACGGCAACGTCCTGATCTTCCTGGCCTACCTGTTCACCCCGTGGACCGCGATCAACCTCGTCGACTTCTTCTTCGTGCGCCGGGGCCTGTACTCGATCCGGGAGATCTTCAACCCGGACGGCATCTACGGTCGTTGGGGGTGGCGCGGCAACGTGGCCTACCTCGTCACCATCCTGGTCATGGTGCCCTTCATGGTGACCACGCCGTTCACCGGTCCCATCGCGAACGCCCTGGGCGGCGTGGACTACTCGATCTTCATCGGCCTCCCCGTCGCCGGGGTGCTCTACTGGTGGTTCTGCCGGTCGCTGGACCTGGCCACCGAACGAGCGCTGGTCGAAGAGGAGGGGGTCCTGCCGGGTGTCCACTGAGGTCGCTGAGCTGGTCATCACCGGCGCCCGCATCCGGTGCGGGCGCCGAGGGGGTGTGACGTCCTGGGCCAGCGCCCTGGCAGTCCGTGGAGATCGGGTCGTGCGCCTGGGTCGGGACGACGACATGACCGACCTGATCGGCGCCCACACCCGGGTCGTCACCGGTCAGGGACGCCTCGTCCTGCCCGGCTTCCAGGATGCCCATGTGCATGCACCCTTCGCGGGGCGCAACCAGTTGCGCCTGTGGCTCAACGACACCGTGGGCCGCGCGGCCTATCTCGACCAGATTTCCGCGTATGCCGCAGCCCACCCGGATGAGCCCTGGATCCTCGGCGGCGGCTGGGCCATGGAGTACTTCCCGGGTGGCACTCCACGCAAGGAAGATCTCGACGCGGTCGTGCCGGACCGTCCGGTCTTCCTCTTCAACCGTGACGTCCACGGCGCCTGGGTCAACTCCCGCGCGTTGGAGGTGGGCGGCATTCACGCCGGCACCCCCGATCCCTCCGACGGGCGGATCGAACGGGACTCGATCAGCGGCGAGCCGAGCGGCACCCTCCACGAGGGCGCCGCCTATTGGTTCAACGACACCATCGTCCCGACACCGAGCACGGCAGAGTGGCGCGCGAGCATCCTGCAGGCGCAGCGCCACCTGCACGGCCTCGGGATCACCGGGTGGCAGGACGCGTGGGTGACACCCGGCACGCTCGCGGCCTATCGGGAGCTGGCCGTGGGCGGCGAACTCACCGCCCGCGTCGTCGGGGCGCTGTGGTGGGACCGCCACCGCGGCCTGGACCAGATCGACGATCTGCTCACGCAACGCGAAGGTGCGTCGAATGCCGCCTCCCCCGACGTCCTCGGGGCTGGCTTTCACCCGACGACGGTCAAGATCATGACTGACGGGGTCCTGGAGAACCACACCGGCGCACTGCTCGAGCCCTACTGCGACGGGTGCGGCGGACATTCCGACAACCATGGCCTCAGCTACGTCGATCCCGACCTGCTTGCCGAGGCCGTCGCCCAGCTCGACGCCCACGGTTTCCAGGTGCACCTCCACGCGATTGGGGACCGCGCAGCACGCATGTCTTTGGACGCTATCTCGGTTGCGCGAGAACGCAATGGGGCCAACGACCTGCGTCATCACATCGCCCATCTCCAGGTGCTTCAGCCCGCCGACATCCCCCGGTTCGCCGAGCTTGGAGTGGTCGCGAACTGTCAGGCCTACTGGGCGCAGTCGGAGCCACAGATGGATGAGTTGACGATCCCCTTCCTCGGACCTGAGCGCGCCGTTCTGCAATATCCGTTTGCGGCCCTGCGCGCGTCGGGCGCGCGCCTGGCCATGGGCAGCGACTGGGCCGTCACCACCGCGAATCCCTTGGAGCAGATCGAGGTAGCCGTCAATCGGGTCGACCCGGACCATCGCGACCGCGCCGCCTTCCTCCCCCAGTTCGCGCTCGGTCTGGACGAAGCGTTGGATGCCTTCACGGCAGGGTCGGCCTACGTCAACCACGATGCTGAGGCCGGCGAGCTGCGCGTGGGGGCCCGCGCCGACGTGGTCATGCTCGACACCGACATCTGCGCGCCGGCATTCGGGCACGGCGGGCGCCTGCCGGTGGCCGATGCGACCGTCGACCTCACGGTGGCCTCCGGAGCCGTCGTGCACGAAAGGATGGGCACATGCGGCTGACTCCGACCGAACGTGACCGCCTGTTGATTGCGACGGCCGCCGACGTGGCCGGCCGGCGCCGCGCCCGCGGCCTCCAGCTCAATGTGCCCGAATCTGTTGCACTCGTGGCCAATACGGTGATCGAGGCCGCCCGTGACGGGCTGCGGATGCCGCAGGTCGTTGCGGCCGGCCGCTCCGTCCTGGGGCCGGGCGACATCCTGCCCGGGGTCGCCGCGGTCGTCCCCGACGTGACCGTCGAGGCCGTCTTCGACGACGGCACACGACTGGTCGTCGTGCGCGATCCCTTCCGCGTCGACGAGGCGGGGGGCGACGGCCTCGCCGCCGAGGATCGCCCCGGGGCCGTCCTCACGGCGCCCGTCGCGATCACGACCAATCCAGCCCGGGTCGAGATCGTCGTGCGCAACACCGCCGAGGTGGCCGTGACGGTGACGTCGCACTGGCACTTTTTCGAGGCCAACGCCGCCCTGCGCTTCGACCGGAGCGCGGCCTACGGCATGCACCTGGACGTCCCGGCCGGGACTGGCGTTCGTTTCGGCCCGCACGAGCCGGTCGTTGTGGGACTGGTCCCCATTGGCGGCGCCCGGGTCGCGATCGGCTTCGCCGGGCTCGTCGACGGCGCGCTGGACGCCCCCGGGATGCGCGAGCAAGCCCTGGCCAAGGCCGCCGCCTGTGACTATCAGATCAGCCCACCCGGGGAGCATCCATGAACGTCGTCGATCCAGACCGCTATGCCTCCGACCACGGACCGACCGTCGGTGACCGGATCGTGCTCGGGGACACCGGGCTGGTGGTCCGGGTGGAGTCCGATGCCCAACGGCGCGGCGATGAGTTCCTCATTGGCTTCGGCAAGACGGCGCGCGACGGCATTCACCTGGCAGCGCTCCCACCCTCCCAGACCTGCGACCTGGTCATCTCCAATGTCGTCGTCCTCGATCCGATCCTGGGCATTCGCAAGGGCTCCATCGGCATTCGGGACGGGCGGATCATCGGCTTCGGTCGTGCGGGCAACCCGGACACCCTCGACGGCGTCGACGTCGTCGTCGGGACCGGGACCGCTGTCATCAACGCCGAGGGGATGCTCGCGACGCCCGGCGCCATCGACACGCACGTCCACCTGCTGTCCCCACGCATCATGGAGGCCGGCCTCGCGGCAGGGGTAACCACGATCCTCGCCCAGGAGTACGGCCCCATGTGGGGGGTCGGGGTATCCGACCGTTACGGCCTGCACCGTGCGTGGAATGCCGTCGACGCGTGGCCGATCAACGTGGGCTTCCTGGGTCGGGGCTCGGCCTCCCGGCCCGAGACCCACATCGAGGCGCTGGTCTCTGCCGGGGTCTGCGGGTTCAAGGTGCACGAGGACCTCGGGGCCCATGCGCGGGCGCTGGACACCGCCCTGACGGTCGCCGAGGCCCACGACGTCCAGGTCGCGGTGCACACCGACGGACTCAACGAGTCGATGTTCGTGCGCGAGACCTTGGCGGTCCTGGACGCGCGCACGGTCCATGCCTTCCACGTCGAGGGCTGCGGTGGGGGCCACTCCCCCGACGTCCTCAGCCTGGCGGGCGTGCCGAATGTGATCGGCTCCTCCACCAACCCGACCATGCCCTTCGGCCGCGACGCCGTCGCCGAACACCAGGCGATGATCGTGCTTGCCCACGGGCTCAACCCGGAGCAGCCCTGGGATCGACTGCTCGCCGCCGAGCGCATCCGGGCCGCGACGATGGCCGCCGAGGACGTCTTGCATGATCGCGGCGTCATCCCGCTCATGTCGTCCGACGCGCAAGGAATGGGCCGGGTGGGCGAGACCGTGTCGCGGACCTTCGCGACGGCCGCTGTCATGAAGGCGCGGCTCGTCGCCACCGGAGAGGTCGACCCGGCCGACGACGACAATGAGCGCGTCCTGCGCTACCTGGCCAAGCTCACCATCAACCCGGCGATCGCCCACGGGATGGCCCACGAGATCGGGTCTCTGTCGCAAGGGAAACTGGCGGACATCGTCCTCTGGGAGCCGGCCTACTTCGGGATCAAACCCCGCCAGGTCATCAAGGCGGGGTTCCCGGCCTGGGGCATCACCGGCGACCCCAACGCGACCGTCGATGTGGCCGAGCCGTTGGTGTATGGACCTCAGTTCGGCGGGCACGGGGGCGCCCCCGCGGACCTCGCCGTGGCGTTCGTCTCCAGGTCAGCCAGCGACTGCGGCCATGACCGGCTCCCGACCTCCCGCCGCCGGGTGGCCGTCGCCGGTTGCCGAGGCATCGGACTGAGTGACATGGTGCGCAACACCACCACCGGAGAGGTGGTGGTCGACATCGATGGGGCCCGGGTCACCCTCGACGGGGTCGAGCTCACCGCTACCCCAGCTGAGCGAGTCCCCTTGTCGCGGCTCTACCTTCTATGAGCATGCTTGTCCCACACACCTGCGACCGCACCCGCGGCCACACCCATTCGTGAAAGCAAGGAGCACCATGACCGAGTTCGCCGTCGTCAACCCCGCCACGGGCGAGACCCTACGAACCTTCGAGACCTCCACCGACGCGCAGGTCGAGGAAGCCGTCGCGGCGGCGACGGCGGCATACCGTGATTGGTCGCGTCTGCCAGTGCTGGAGCGCGCCACCTACCTGCGCCGCGCCGCTCAGTTGCACCGCGACCAGCGCGAGACCCTCGCCGACATCATCGTGCGCGAAATGGGCAAGCCGCGTGAGGCGGCGCTGGGCGAGGTCGACTTCTCGGCCGACATCATGGACTTCTACGCGGACAACGCCGAGCAGATCACCGCTGACCAGACCATCGAGAACATCCTCGGCGAGGGCACCGCGGTCATGCGCAAGGCACCCCTCGGACCGCTGCTCGGGATCATGCCCTGGAACTTCCCCTACTACCAGGTGGCCCGGTTCGCCGCACCCAACCTGATCCAGGGCAACACGATCATCCTCAAGCACGCGCTGCAATGCCCCGAGTCGGCGGCGGCGATCGCCGACATCTACCGCGACGCCGGCTTCCCGACTGGGGCCTACGTCAACATCTACGCCTCGCACGAGCAGGCCGCCTCGATCGTGGCCGACCCTCGGGTCCAGGGCGTGTCGGTGACTGGGTCCGAGCGCGCGGGCGCCGCCGTCGCCGAGATCGCCGGCCGCAACCTCAAGAAGGTCGCCCTCGAGCTCGGTGGCTCCGACCCCTTCATCCTGCTCTCGACCGACGACCTCGATGCCACGGTCGAGGCGGCCGCCATGGCTCGCCTGGACAACACCGGCCAGGCCTGCAACGCCGCCAAGCGCTTCCTCGTCGCCGACGACCTCTATGACGCGTTCCTGGAGAAGTTCACGGCCGCCGTGGGTGCGGCCAAGGTCGGCGATCCCTTCGAGGCGGACACCGTCCTGGGACCACTGTCCAGCGAGGCGGCGGCCGACCGGCTCCAGGAGCAGGTCGACCGTGCTGTCTCGCAGGGGGCCACCCTCCTGGTCGGGGGCAAGCGGGACCGCAACTTCTTCCCCGGCACGGTCCTGACGGGGGTCACCCCCGACATGGATGCCTACGGCGAGGAGTTCTTCGGCCCGGTCGCCATGGTCTTCAAGGTGGGCAGCGAGGAGGAGGCCGTCGAGCTGGCCAACGCCACGTCATTCGGGCTTGGTTCCTACCTGTTCACCACCGACCCTGTGCAGGCCAACCGGGTTGCCGACCAGATCGACGCCGGCATGGTCTACGTCAACCTCGTCGGCGCCGACAGCCCGGAGCTGCCCTTTGGCGGGGTCAAGCGCTCGGGCACGTCGCGGGAGCTGGGTCTGATGGGTGCGGACGAGTTCGTCAACAAGAAGCTCATCCGCAGCGCTCCGACCAGCTGACCCCCTCCTCCCCTTGACGAGATGACGCGACACGCGGACGGTCCTTCGGACCCGGTCCGCGTGTCGCGTCGTCTCGACCCCCTCCTGCGGTCCGCTCGCCGCACCCACCCCTGGGCAAGGAGCACCCATGTGGCGTAACTGGACCGGCGACCAGACCTGTACCCCCGCGCACCGCGCCAACCCGCGGACCGTCCAGGAGGTGTCGTCGGCCGTCATCGCGGCGGCAGAGCGAGGCCAGGTCGTGCGGGTCGTCGGCGGCGGTCACGCCTTCGGCGACAACGTCACGACGACCGGCACCCTGATCAGCCTCGACGGGTTGACCGGGCTGCACGCCGTCGACCGCGAGCGAGGCCTGGTCCGCGTCGCCGCGGGCACCCGACTCGTTGAGCTCAATGCCCTGCTCGATGAGCACGGCCTCGCGCTGCCCAACCTCGGCGACATCAACGTCCAAAGCGTCGCGGGGGCGATCTCGACCGCCACCCATGGCACGGGTGCCCGGTTCGGCAATCTCGCCACCCTCGTGGAGTCCATGGAAATCGTGGCCGCGGACGGATCGGTGATCGAGTTGCGCGACAACGACCTGCGGGCCGGGCGGGTCAGCGTGGGCGCGCTGGGTGTGGTGACGGCATACACCCTGCGGACGGTGCCGTCCTTTCACCTCCACGAACGCCGGGCCCGTGAGCCACTGGCGCAGGTGCTCGAGGAGCTCGACGAGCGGGTGCAGCGCCACGACCACGTTGAGTTCTTCGTCTTCCCGCATGCACGAGACGCCCTGACCAAGACGCTGAACCGGACCCAGGAGCCGGTGCGCGCCGGCAGCGAGCGCCGCGCCTACCTCGAGGAGGTCATCCTCGAGAACCGCGTCCTGGATGTCGTGTGCCGGGCCGGGCGCCGGTTCCCCGGGTCCATTCCGCGCCTCAATCGCCTCGTCACCGCATTGGCGGGCTCGTCGGACAAGGTCAATGTGGGGCATCGAGTGTTCTCCAGCCCCCGCCTGGTGCGCTTCACCGAGACGGAGTGGGCCTTTCCCCGCGAGGCCTGCTCCGAGGTCCTGCAACGGATGCTCACGCTCATCGCGTCGCGGTATGACGTGAACTTCCCCATCGAGGTGCGCTTCACCGCCGCCGATACCCAGTCGATGCTGAGCCCGTCCTTTGACCGGGACACGGCCTACCTGGCGTTCCACATGTACCAGGGGATGCCCTGGGAGGACTTTTTCGACAGCGTTCGAGTCGTCGCCGCCGAATACGGCGCGCGCCCCCACTGGGGCAAGCGGCACACGCTGGATGCCGCGGCCCTGAGCGAGCTGTACCCCGAATGGGCTGCCTTCCAGGAGGTGCGCTGCCGGCTCGACCCGCAGGGCGTCTTTGCCAACGTGCACATCGAGCGGATCTTTGGATGAGCGTGTCCGATAGCGCGTCGGCGCCGGCGTTCTCCCTGCACGAGGTCACGCCGACGTCCAGGGTGGACTTCGCGGTCCTCGATGAGGCGACGGCTGATCTGGAGCCGCCCTTTGCGGTCATTGATGTCGGCGCGCTGCGCAGCAATGCCGATGCGCTCGTCCGGCGCGCGGCCGGCAAGCCCGTGCGCGTGGCCTCGAAGTCCGTGCGCTGCCTAGCGATCACGACGGCGGTGCTCGATCTCGATGGCTTTGCCGGCATCCTCGCGCTGACTCTGCCGGAGGCGCTGCTCCTTGCCCGGAGCTGCCAGGACGTCGTCGTCGGCTACCCGACGACGGATCGACGGTCGCTCATGACGTTGGCCAGTGATCCAGTTCTGGCCCAGCGGATTACGCTCATGGTCGACGCGCCCGAGCACCTGGACCTGATCGAGAATGCCGCCGTGCCCGACGGTCCGCCGATCCGCGTCTGCCTCGACCTCGATGCCTCGCTGCGGCTCCTCGACGGGAGGGTGCACCTCGGCCCACGCCGGTCGCCGCTGCATTCGCCGCAGGAAGCCATGGCGTTCGCGCGCGAGATCGCCAGACGTCCACCACTCCGGCTCGTCGGGATGATGGCCTACGAGGGCCAGATCGCCGGAGTGGGTGACGATGCCGGTTCGGCCGCCAACAAGCTGCTCGTGCGGGCGATGCAGTCCCGCTCCCGCAGGGAGCTCGCGCAGCGCCGAGCCGAGGCGGTCGCGGCCCTGCGGGCTATCGCCGATCTAGAGTTCGTCAACGGCGGCGGCACGGGGAGCGTGGCTGAAACCGCCGCCGAGGACGCGGTGACCGAGGTTGCCGCGGGATCAGGGCTGTACTGCCCGACCCTGTTCGATGGTTACCGGCGATTCCGGGCGACGCCCGCGGCATTCTTTGTCACCTCGGTCGTGCGGCGCCCGGCCCCGGACCTGGCCACGGTTCTCGGCGGTGGGTGGGTCGCCAGCGGCACGGCCGGCCCCGAGAAGTTGCCCACCCCGGTCTGGCCGGCGGGTTTGGCGCTGACCGACCTTGAAGGCGCGGGCGAGGCCCAGACGCCGCTGACCGGCGGCGGTGCCCTCCAGGTCGGCGACCGGGTCTGGTTCCGCCACGCCAAGGCCGGCGAGCTGTGCGAGCGGGTCAACGAACTGCACCTCGTCGAGGGTGGGCGGGTGGTCGCGACCGTGCCCACCTATCGTGGCGAGGGGCTCGCCTTCCTCTAGTCCCACGCGGGTCGCAGAACCTCCCAGCGGTCGCACGAGGTCCTGCGACCTCGCGGATCTCCTGCGACGAGAGTGGGACCAAGGCCGCAGCCCCGCCCCTCGGCGATGACTCACCCGGTCCGTCACCCAGGCCGGTGAGCAACGATCGCCCGGCCGCCACTACCGTACGGGCATGTCCGACCTCGACCACGCGCGGCGCACGGCGATGCTCGACGAGCTGCATGCCCGCCCCGCGCCGCGGATGGGCGTGCCGAGCCGGGCCATCTACCTCGCCCTCAAGGTGGCGCAGGACGCCGCGACCAGGGACCGGGGCCAGGAGGCCCACCACCGCGCAGACCTGGCCCTGGCAGCCGAGCTGTCGGCCCAGCCGTCAGGCGAACTCCACGGCCGCGGGTTCGCCGTGCGCCATGACAGCCACACGGAGGTCGCGACGTACCTCGCGTACTCGACCCCCGACGCCGCGCTCAGCGCCGACGCAGGCATCGACGCCGACCGTGTCTTCCCGCCGGACTGGGTGACGAGCGGACCTGCTCGCCGGACCGCCGCCGTCATTGTCGACGTCCTGCCGCTGCCCGCAGATGAGGCGGCGGTCATCGACCTGCTCACGACCATGCTGCACGCCGACCGCCTTGTCGCCCAACGTATCCTTGATGGCACCAGTGTGTTGGCCACCGACTTCACTGCCGATGCGCAGGGCTGGACGCGGTTCGTCCTGCTGGCCGGCCCGCAGGTGGGCCCCGGACGGATCGGGCGGACCGTCCAGCGGGTGCTGGACCTGGAGACGTATCGGGGCCTGGCCATGCTGGGCTTTGACCGAGCGCGCGCGCTCGGAGCCCGACTCAACGCGATCGATCCCCAACTCGTCGAGCTCGTGGCCGAGCTGCAGGACGAGGCGCGCCCCGACGCCGACGTGCTGCACGACCTGTTGACCGTGACCGCCGAGCTCGAGGCGCTGGCGATGGCGCACGACTTCCGGTTCGGCGCGACCGGGGCGTATGCCGCCATCGTCGAGAGCCGCCTCAGCGAGATCGGCGGCGAGCGGTTCCTCGGCCGGTTGACTCTGCGTGAGTTCCTGGCGCGCCGATACGCCCCGGCGATCCGCACCGCCTCATCGACCCAGGCCCGTCTGGACCGGATGCTCGAACGGGCCAGCCGGGCCGGTGATTTGCTCCGCACTCGCGTCGAGGTCGCTCAGCAGGCCCAGAATGCCGCACTGCTGCACAGCATGGACACCCGGGCCGAGGTCCAACTGCGCCTCCAGCACACCGTCGAGGGACTGTCGGTGGTCGCCATCAGCTACTACGCCGTGGGGCTCCTGGGCTACCTTTTGGCCCCGGTCGCCAAGTCCTCCGGCATCGACAAGAGCGTGCTCATGGCGGCCGCGATCCCGCTCGTGGTCCTGGCCACCTGGCTTGGGCTGCGCTGGGCCCGAGGCCGCATCACTCATTGATCGGTACCGCATGGCGCGTTGATCGGTGCCCCATCGCTCGTCGATCGGTTCGGGGAGGTCGCGGCGCACAGCGCCGGTACCCACCCCGAACCTGGCGGCTCACCAGATGAGGCGAAACCTCAAGGTCAGGACTGGCCCAGCGCAGCAAGAATGAGCTCGCGCGCCTTGGCCGCGTCGGCCTGACCGCGCATCTCCTTCATGACCTGACCGATGAGCGCACCGGCGGCCTGGAGCTTGCCGTCGCGGATCTTGTCCGCGACCTCCGGGTTGGCCTCGATGACCTTGGCCACGGCGGCCTCGAGCTCACCGGAGTCCTGGGACAGCGCCAGCCCACGGGCGTCGGCGACAGCGGTCGGGGTGCCCTCACCGTCCAGGACGCCCTCCCAGACCTGACGCGCCATCGAGTCGTTGAGGCGGCCACTGGTCACCAGCGACTCAAGCTCGACGACCTGGTCTGGACCAACGGAGAGCGAGGCGGCATACGTGGGCACGTCGGCCCCCGCGGCATTCGCGCGCCGGGCGATCTCTCCTGACCACCACTTGCGGGCCCCCGAGGGGGTGGCCCCCAACGCCACGGTGTCGGAGATGAGGTCCACCAGAGAGGCGTTGATGACATCGCGCATCTCCAGGTCCGAGTAGCCCCACTCCCCCTGGAGTCGGCGACGGCGCGCAGCGGGCGGCTCGGGCAAGGTCGCCCGCAGCTCCTCGACCCAGGAGGCCGCAGGAGCGATCGGCACGAGGTCGGGCTCGGGGAAGTAGCGGTAGTCCTCGGCATCGGACTTGACCCGCCCGGCCGTGGTGATCCCGGTGTCCTCATGCCAGTGCCGGGTCTCCTGCACGATAGAGTCGCCCGCCGTCAGCACCGCGGCGTGCCGGCACATCTCGTAGCGCACGGCCCGCTCGACCGAGCGCAGGGAGTTTACGTTCTTGGTCTCCGAGCGGGTGCCGAACTCCTCGGCGCCGTGGGCCATGAGCGAGAGATTGACGTCGCAGCGCATCGAGCCCTGCTCCATCTTGACGTCGGACACCCCGAGTGCCTTGAGCAGGTCCCGCAGGGTCGCCACGTAGGCCTTGGCAATCTCCGGCGCCCGCTCCCCTGCCCCGACGATCGGCTTGGTGACGATCTCGATGAGCGGAATGCCAGCCCGGTTGTAGTCGACGAGCGAATGGGTCGCGCCATGGATCCGGCCGGTCGCGCCGCCGACGTGCAGCGACTTGCCGGTGTCCTCCTCCATGTGGGCCCGCTCGATCTCGACCCGGAACGTCGAGCCGTCCTCGAGCTCCACGTCCAGCCAGCCCCCGAAGGCGATCGGCTCGTCGTACTGCGAGGTCTGGAAGTTCTTGGGCATGTCCGGATAGAAGTAGTTCTTGCGGGCAAACCGACACCACGGTGCGATCTCACAGTTCAGGGCGAGCCCGATCCGGATGGCCGACTCGACCCCGATCGCGTTGACGACCGGGAGCGATCCCGGCAGGCCGAGGCACACGGGGCATACCTGGGTGTTGGGCTCGGCGCCGAACGTCGTCGCGCACCCACAGAACATCTTGGTCGCCGTGCCGAGCTCGACGTGCACCTCCAGGCCCATGACCGGGTCGAATGCCGCGAGCACCTCGTCGTAGGACAGCACCGCGTCCGTCGTCGTCGCCATCGTCAGGCCTCCTTGGTCGTCGTGCCGAGGGTCGGAGCGTTGGCGAGCAGGGTGGACCCCCAGGCGGCGTGCAGCCGAGCCTCGAGGGCCGCGGCGACGGCATACAT
This sequence comes from Phycicoccus sp., assembly GCA_017993715.1. GTDB lineage: Bacteria > Actinomycetota > Actinomycetes > Actinomycetales > Dermatophilaceae > JAGOME01. Next base: position 268 of record JAGOME010000035.1, on the reverse strand, counting down.
CCGCTCGTCCTTGGTCGCGGGAGCGAGGATCTGGAACCCCGCGGGGAGCCCGTCCTCGTCGGCCAGGCCGCTGGGCAGCGAGAGCCCAGGCACCCCGGCGAGGTTCGCCGGGATGGTCGCGATGTCCTGGATGTACATGGACAGCGGGTCGGACATCTTCTCGCCGAGCTTGAAGGCCGTCGTTGGCGCGGTCGGCGACACCAGCACGTCGGCGGTCTCGAAAGCCGCCGCGAAGTCGTCGGCGATGAGACGCCGCACCTTTTGCGCC
>JAGOME010000002.1 GCA_017993715.1 Phycicoccus sp. | reverse complement strand
GCGGTCTTCTCACGCAGGGCCTTGATGTCGGCGGTGGTGTAGTTCGCCATGAGTTGGTGTCTTCACTCTCTTGTGCGGTGTGCGGTGTCGTGCAGGTCTGACACGCGCGAGGGGGCCACCGGTCCGATCGGACCTGTGACCCCCGCGTGCGTGAGGCGGTGGTCAGGCGCGGGGCATTTCCTCGGCGCCGGCCTGGATCTCCTCGTTGACGGGCGCAGCCTCCTCGGCGACGGCCTCCTCGGCGGGAGCGGCCTCGACGGCAACCTCGGCGGCCTCAGCAGCCTCCTCAGCGGGGGCCTCAATCGCAGCCTCAGCGTCGGCGCCGAGCAACTCGCGCTCCCACTCGGCCAGCGGCTCCTGCTCAGCAGGGGCTTCCCCGGTCGACGCACCACGAGCGCCCGAGCGGGCAACGAGGCCCTCGGCGACGGCGTCGGCGACCACGCGGGTCAGCAAAGTGACCGAACGAATGGCGTCGTCGTTGCCGGGGATCTTGTAGTCGACCTCGTCGGGGTCGCAGTTGGTGTCCAGGATCGCGATGACGGGGAGCCCGAGCTTGCGCGCCTCGTCGACGGCGAGGTGCTCCTTCTTGGTGTCGACGATCCACACCGCGGACGGCACACGACCCATGTCGCGGATGCCACCGAGGGTCTTCTCGAGCTTGACCCGCTCGCGGTTGAGGATGAGGAGTTCCTTCTTGGTCCGGCCGGAGCCCGCGACGTCGTCGAAGTCGATCTCCTCGAGCTCCTTGAGGCGCGAGAGGCGCTTGGAGATCGTCTGGAAGTTGGTGAGCATGCCACCGAGCCAGCGGTGGTTGACGTAGGGCATCCCGACCCGAGTCGCCTGCTCGGCGATGGGCTCCTGGGCCTGCTTCTTGGTGCCGACGAACAGGATGGTGCCGCCGTGAGCGACGGTCTCCTTGACGAACTCGTACGCGTTGTTGATGTACGTCAGCGTCTGCTGGAGGTCGATGATGTAGATGCCATTGCGCTCGGTGAGGATGAAGCGCTTCATCTTGGGATTCCAGCGACGGGTCTGGTGCCCGAAGTGGACGCCGCTGTCGAGCAGCTGGCGCATGGTAACGACGGCCATGCCGTGTTCTCCTTGTGCATTCACAGTTTCGTCGGTGATCCGCGGGGGTGCGGCCACCTGCCTGGTGCCCTGACGCCAGATCCGAACGAATGCCGCGGCATTCGTCACTGTCGGGGTGCGCCCCCGGATTCGTCGGTGCTACCGAGTCACCCGGGAAAGGACACGCGAATTCGCCTGACCGAAGTCAGACGTGGCACAAGTCTACGGGATGGCCGGTGCGTCCCCGACCACCAGGCGCCTCCCGGACGACCCCGTGGTCAGGCCCAGCACTGCGGACGCGAAGTCGCCCGAGTCAAGCATCGCAGGGCTTGGGTGAATCACCGAGGTTGACGGCCTTGTCGATCAGCCACCCTCCCCCGCCTGCGGCCGGGCTGAGTGAATAGCCCAAGTGCCAGTCTGTGCAGGACTGCCCCTGGGGTCCGAATGCTGAGTCCTGGTAGGTACGAATACGAGCATCAACCCCCGCGCTGTCGTTGCCTGCCCCGCCCGACGTCACATCTAGCGAAGCCCACGTCGAGGTTTGCAGGCCTGCCTGCCACGAGCTCAGATCCCCGAGGTTCACCTGTGCCGCTGGCGAGTAAAACTGCCAGGCCGAGCGGTAGTCACCGGAGCTAATCGCCTGGCCAAATAGGGCCAGGGTCCGGGTCAGGTCGATGACGACAGGATCGGCGGTCTCGACGGTGACCGGGAAGGGAATGACGCTGCCGGTTTGAGAGCCATCGCAGGCCGCAGGTAGGAGGTGCGCACGAGTGGTCCATTGGCGCGTCATCGACATCAGCTGATCGCTGGGGATCAGGAACCCGCGGCCCTCGGCGGGAACGTCGCCCACCAGCCAAACCTGCTTCCCAGTCACCAGGCCCATCACCGTGTCGTCGGCGGCCAACGCCGGGCCACCGCTATTCCCACCGTTGATTGACGCATCGGTAGCGATGAGTCCTGATAACTCCACACCGTCGTCGTAACGCACCTCGCCGTCAGTGCCACTCACGATCCCTCTGCTGGCCTGCAGAGTGGTCTCGGCATCCGGGAAGCCCAACAGGGTGACCTCCGCCCCTAGCCCAGGGCGCCCCTGCCCCAGGCTCAGCGTTGTCTCAAACGAGTGATCAACCCAGAGGACCGCGACGTCACGATCACGATTGGCCCCGATCACCTCTGCCGTAGCGACGAAACCATCCCCCTGGACGGTGACGGCGACTGCGCCATCAATGACATGCGCTGCCGTGACGATCCGGTGGTCATCGATGGCGAATCCGGTTCCGACCGCCCGGCCTTCACAACGTGCCGTTTCCACACGAACCACCGCTCCACGGGCCGCAGCGATGCGTTCTTCGAGAGATTTGGGGGTTGGGGAAGGCGAGATCGAGATGGGGGCCGTCGGCGGCGCGGAGCTGGTTGCCATGTCGGCGGGGGCTTGGCCACCGCAGGCTGACGCAAGTCCGAGGAGCAAGACCGCCGTGACGCCCGCGCCAGTTCGACGTGCAAGGCCTCGAATCCGCACAGAATCCCCCGTGTCTCGACCAAGCCGGCCGCTGGGACCGGGAACACAACTGTCGCCCTATCTTGGCGGGGATCAGCGCGCCGTGGCGAGGAAAACCACAAACTGCTCACGCCGACATTGGAGTCGCTCACGACCGACACTCTCGAGCGTGAGTTCCTCGCTCGTGCCGTCACTGAAGGTCACGGTGGCCGCAACCGACCCAGGTCCTGCGGTGACGCCCCATTCCGGGCCAGGCCACCAGGCGGCGAATCGACCGTCTTCAAGCCGTCGTTGAGCAGGAGGTTGCGCACGACCGCCAACGTCCAGGCAATCGCGCGATGCTCCTCGTCCGGGACGTCATCGAACCGCCGCCACGCGACGATGAACGCCTCGGACACCAGATCCTCAGCTCGTTCGCGTGACACCCGGCGCACCGTGAATCGCAGCACCGGGAGGTATGCCGTTCGATAGAAGGCGGCGAACCGCTCCTCATCAGCGCCGGGTGTCACGCCCAGCCCCTCTCGTTTCCCCATACTCCTGAAGTGTGCGCAGCGCCCCGGAATGTGTCAGGTCGGGGCGGTCAACCAGGGAAACGAGGGGAATGCCGCCTCAAGCTGCCGGGCCACGGCCAGGAGGAGGTCCTCACGACCGCGGCGGGCGACCAGTTGGACCCCGATGGGCCAGCCCTCTGCCGAAAGCCCGGCGGGGACCGAGATCGCCGGATGGCCTGAGACGTTGAAGATCGCCATGTTGGACACGTACGGCAGCGTGGCCGTTTGCGCGCGCACGGTATTCATCCCCTCCAGGAGCCCGACCGGCGGCACCGGCACCGGCATGGTCGGCAGCAGGAGGAGGTCCGCGTCGCGAAGGAAACGCTCATCGACCGCTGCGGCCACCCGCTCCCCCCGCCGGAGCGCCCAGTCGACCACCCTGTCCGTGGCCCACCGGGACAGGGCAATGGTCTGACGAGTTCGCGGCTCGAGGACCTCAGGATGCTCGACGAGGGCGCCCTCGACCCGCATTCCGGCGTAGAACTGCGGCAGGAACGCATCCGTGGGGACGGGCCATCGGGTGCCGACCTGTCGAGGCCGGTGACCCAGCGACTGCAGAGCGCGAGCCACCTGCTCGGTGGCGGCGGCGATCTGCGGATCGGTCGTCAGCCCGGGAGTGACGGGACGCGTGGTCCAGGCGACCCGCACCACCCCCGGGTCCCGGCGTGCGGCGACGGCATACGGTTCCTGTGGGGGCGTCCACCGCCACCGGTCGACGGGCGTGTTGCCCGCGAGGACGTCGAGCAGGAGCGCGGTGTCGTCCACGGTGCGGGTCACGCCTCCCGGCACGACGAGCCCGAACCAGTGCTCAGCCAGCGGCGCAAACGTGCTCCTCCCCCGGGTCAGCTTCAGACCGACCAGGTTGCAGCAGGAGGCGGGGATCCGGATCGAACCGCCACCGTCGGCGCCCAATCCGATCGGCGCCACCCCGGCCGCCACGGCCGCCGCCGATCCTCCGGACGAGCCTCCCGGAGATCGGGTCGGGTCCCAAGGGTTGCGGGTGACGCCATGGGCTATCGACTCGGTGACCGTGAACTGTCCGAACTCCGGCATCGTCGTGATGCCGATGATGATCGCGCCGGCTGCCCTGATCCGGCGGATCACCGCGCTGTCCGCACGGGCTGGTGTCGAGTTGCCGCGGCCACCCAAGGTCGTCGGATGCCCGGCGATGTCGAACTCCTCCTTGACGACGACGGGCACTCCGGCAAGCGGTCCACTGAGACCGACTCCCCCGGCATTCAGGGCGCTGGCCTCAGCGAGGGCCGCCTCGTGGCGGATGACGGTGAACGCATTGAATGCCGCCTGCGCCGCCTCAGCCCGAGCCAACGCCGCGGTGACCACCTGCGTCGGGGTGACGTTGCCCGCGCGGACGGCTGCCGCACTCTGGAGCGCGGTCCACCTCGCCCATTCGTCCGTCATAGCGGGACTGTATGCCGCGCGCTCATCCTGCGGTCCGGCACCAGTCCAGGAGTGTCGGGAAGCATCCTGGGCCTACCAGCCTTGTACCACCGAGCGCGCTCTCGGTACGAGGCCCGCAACCCCGACCTCAAGGACGACCCCAATGACGTTCCAGACCAGCAAAGGCACGTACGGCGCGCGTCAACCCGGCCGGGCGATGGTGTGGATCAACCGCGCCATGGCCCAGGTCATCAAACGGACCGGACGGATCGGTGGCAGCCGAGCGCTGCTCCTGACGACCGTCGGCCGCAAGAGTGGGCAGGAGCGGACCACACCCGTCAACTGGTTCCCTGGGGAGGACGGAACGTGGCTTGTCGTGGCTTCTGCAGCCGGTGCGGTCGCGAACCCGGCCTGGTATCTCAACCTCTCCGCAGCTCCAGATCAGGTGCGCATCACCGTGGACGGCCGCACGGTCGAGGTCCGAGCCGAGCGGTTGACCGGCGAGGACCGCGCGACCGCCTGGTCGGCGATCACGGCCGCAGCGCCCAACTTTGCCGGTTATGAATCCAAGACCGACCGGGAGATCCCCGTCGTCCGGCTATCCCCGCGCTGACGCTGCTCAGTCCTCGGCGCGCAGCGCGTAGGTCGACATGACGTTGCCGACCGAGGTGGGCTGCGCGCTCAGCAGCTCCAAGCGGGTGACCGGGATCGTCTCGTCGAACAGCCGCCGGCCCTGACCGATGACCGGGTGGGTCGTGAGAATGAGCCGGTCAATCACTCCGCCGAGGAAGAGCGAACGCACCGTCTCGATGCCGCCGGCGACGGAGATCTCCCCGCCCTCGCCGTCCTTGAGGGCCCGGACATACTCGATGGGGTCGCCTTCGACCAGTGTGCTGTTCCAGCCCAGCTCACCCTCAAGGGTGCTGGAGATGACGTGCTTGCGGATCGGGTTGATCCACGCGCCGAAGGGGTCGGTTGCCTCGGCCGAGGGCCAGTACTCCGACCATTCCTGCCACAGGCCCCGCCCAATCACGACCTCGGTGATCGGGGCCAAGACCTGGCCCATCATGGCGCCCTCCTCGGGCCCGAAGGCACCGAACTGCCATTGGTCCGGCGACTCCACGACACCGTTGACGGAGTGAAAAAGGTGGGCGGTGACCAGACGGGGCACGAGGGCTCCTGACAGAACAGGCGAGGCATCGGACGGCATTCGCGGTGATGGCACAGCCTACGACTGCCGCCCGACAAGCCGAGGCGGTGCGTGGGAGTCCGCGTGCGGGCGCGGCATACGCTCACGGCATGAGGCGACCTCCCGGCAACCCGGCACTGGCTCCGTTCGGGACCACGATCTTTGCCACGATGTCTGCGCTGGCGCTCGAACACGGGGCGATCAACCTGGGCCAAGGGTTCCCCGATACCGACGGGCCTGCGGAGATCCTTCAGGCGGCCGTGTCTGCCATCCAAGGAGGGCGCAACCAGTACCCGCCCGGCCCGGGGGTGCCTGAGTTGCTCGATGCGGTTGCCGCGCACCAGGAACGGTTCTACGGTCTCCGCGTTGCCCCTCGCTCGCAGGCCCTGGTGACCGTGGGCGCGACCGAGGCCATCTTCTCGGCCATCCTCGCGCTCGTGCAGCCCGGCGACGAGGTGGTCACCTTCGAGCCCTACTACGACTCGTATGCCGCATCGATCGCCCTCGCTGGAGGGGTCCGGCGCACGTCCGCGCTCCGCTTCCCGGACTTCGCGGTCGACGAAGAGTCGCTGCGGGCAGCATTCTCGCCGCGCACCCGCATGGTGTTGCTCAACACGCCCCACAATCCCACCGGCAAGGTGTTCTCGCGCAGCGAGATCGAACTCATCGCGTCCCTGGCCCGTGAGCACGATGCCTGGGTGGTGGCCGATGAGGTCTATGAGCACCTGACCTTTGATGGCGCGGAGCACATTCCGATGGCCACGCTGCCCGACATGGCCGAGCGCACCCTGACGATCTCTTCCGGTGGCAAGACCTTTTCGACGACCGGGTGGAAGGTGGGCTGGATCACCGGTCCCGCAGAGGCGATCGCGACTGTCCGGGCCGTCAAGCAGTTCACGACGTATGTGGGGTCGGGGCCGTTCCAGTACGCGACGGCATACGGGCTCGGGTTGGGCGATGAGGTATATGCCGCGCTCGCGAACTCATTGCAGCACAAGCGCGACCTGCTCGTGGCGGGTCTGCGCGAGGCGGGGCTCACGGTGTCCATGCCCCAGGGGACCTACTTCGTCATTGCTGATGCCTCACCCCTTGGGGCTGTGGACGCGTACGAGTTCTGTCACGAACTGCCGGCGCGGGCCGGGGTTGTCGGGGTACCTGTTTCGGTCTTTTGCGACGACAAGGACGCGGCGCGCTCGCTGGTCAGATTCGCGTTCTGCAAGCGCGATGAGGTTCTCGTGGAGGCCTGCACGCGTATCGCCGCGCTGCGCACCTGACTGGCCGCCCAACGCCGGAGGTCATGCGGGCACGTCGACATGCTCGGGGATCGGGAATGCCGTCACGCCCGTTGGGGCCTGGCCTCCCGGGGTGATGGTGGGCTGAGTCCGGGCGATGGGGTGGGTGCCCCAGCCGTGGAGGGGTGCGGCTCGGGTGCGGTATTCGTGTCCGGTGGGGGTGGTGATCTGGAGTTCGTGGGGTTGGTGCCCGGGCCCGGGGTCGAGGCCGTCGTTGATGATGCGGTAGCGCCAGCCGGGGTGTTCTTTGATCTGGTTGTGGTGGGCGCAGTGGCCGTTGCCTTCGGCGGCTGACGTGCTAGCGCCGTGGGCGTGTCCGGTGGCGTGGTCGAGGTTGATGGCGGGGGCGTCGCAGTAGGGGACCCGGCAGGTGGGGTCCCGCAACTCGAGGAACCGGCGCAGGCTGCCGGTGAAGGTACGTCGCTTGGAGTCCATGGCGACCAGGTCGCGTCCGTCGGGGCTGGTGAACAGCCTGCGGAGCCATATCCGGGCTTGTCGCTGATCGGCGGCGCTGGTCGAGGTTCCGGTGTCGTCGAGGAGGGCGGTGATGCGGGCGCGAACGTCGCCGGCGGGTAGGACACCGTAGCCGGGCAGGTGGGCCAGGTCCCCGCCGCAGGCTGGTCCGGGCGCCTGGCCGGTGAAGGCGGCGGGTAGGAGGGCCTGGTCGGTCATGACGAGGGCGATCTCGATGGGTTGGGGCTGTCCGGGGGCGCGTCCGGAGAGGAGTTCCAAGGCGGTGTCGGTGAGCCAGTTGCTGGTGCTGCGTCGGTCGCGGGGGTCGCGGGCTTTGGCGGCTTCGGTCAGGGCAGCGTAGGCGCCGATGACATCCACCAAAGGTCCCAGGACGGTCAGGTACGCCATCCCGTCGGGGGCGGGTCGGGTGCTGACCCGCCGGGACGCGACCGCGGCGGCGTGCCGGAGAGCGACCGCGGCGTTGTCGGCTTCAGCGGCGGCGCGTTCGGCTGCGCCGTGGGTGGCGCGTGCACTCAACCCGGGCAGGTCCGCCGCGAGGAGGGCGTCGACGCTGGCGCGGTCTTCGAGGGTGAGGCAGGCGGTGCGGGCGACCATCGCGAAGGCTTGGCCTTCGCTGATCTGTCCGGTCGTGAGGAGCCCCATCGTGGCGGGCATCTCCGCGACCAGGGCTTTGGCGACCCCGACCTGGCGGTCCATCACGGCGGGGGAACATCGCCGCGCGAGCGCGAGCTCGGCCCGGGCTGACCGGTCCGCCCGCGCAACCCGCCGGGACCGGTCCCCGCGTGGGGCGCGGGCAGCACGTCGGGGGCGGTCGGTCTGGGCAGTCCGCCCGGAGTGATCGGCCTGCGGCGGACGGCATTCATCAATCCCACCCACGGCGGCTTCGGCCGCGGCGACACGCCGGTCGAGGAACTGGACGGTCGCGCGGGCTTGGACCGCGGCCGCGGCGCCTTTGAGTTGCTCACACCAGGCGACGACGTCGACCAGGCCACGATCGTCATCGGCGGCGATCTCGACCGTCGCCAACCGCGTCAACAGGTCCGCGATGACCGCGGCCCCTGGTGCTGCGTGCCTGTCTGGTGTGATCCCCCGATCCATACCCTATTCGAACACATGTCGGACAGTTGTGTCAAGGGTCTTCGGGCCAGAACCTGTTCTGTTGCAACGATACTCGCTGCCGGGGGTTCGCGTGGGTCGCTGCCAGGAACGTGATGGTTCGCAGGGGAAGACAACCCTTGCGAACCCGCACGTTCCCGCTTCAGGCGGGAAAGTTGGGGCCGGGGGTGGGGGTGCTTGCTGACCTCACGGACCAACCCTTGGTCCTCGACACGGTGGCGCTGGAGTAAATCGCGATGCCACATGCGTTGGGCTGATGTGCGAGTGAGTGACAACGAGCCTGTGTCCGGCGATCCGACGGGGGATCACGCCTTCATCGATACCGTGGACGGCGATCCAGTAGCTCCGACGACGCCGGCTGCCGGGTTGCCAAAGCGAACCCAGATCCTGCTGATCGCGGTGTTCACCTTGGTGGCCACCCTGCTCTACGGGGTCGGGGCGTGGGGTCTGTTCCCGGGGGAGGCGCAATGGCCATCCGCTCTTGCTTGGGCGGGACGGGCCACCCTCGCCCTCGGGGCCATCGCTCTGGTGGCCCTGACGGTCCGGGCCAACTCCGGACAGGGCACCGATGCCCAAGGCCGTGGCGGCCACGTCCTGCTCGGTCTGGGCTGGATCCTGTTCTCGATGACGCTGGTCACCGATCTTGTCCTACGGTTGCCGCTCCTCATGGCGGGGGTGCCCAACCCGCTGCGTTCACGGCTCGTCGCTGTGGCGCTGCTCCTGCTCGTCGTCACACTCGCGGTGACCGGCTGGCGCGAAGCGGTGCGAGTCCCGCGCGTGCGCCGAGTAGCCGTGCCCATCCATGGCCTGGCGCCCGCGAGCGTGGGCACGACCATCGCCGTCCTGACCGACACCCACTTCGACGCGTGGACCTCCCGAGGCTGGGCGGACGGGGTGGTCGACGCCGTCAACGGACTCGACCCCGATATCGTCGTCCACGCCGGCGATCTGGCCGACGGGAGCATCGCCCAGCGGGGTGAGCAGGTGGCGGCTCTTGCCGGCGTCCGCGCCACACAGCGGTACTACATTGCCGGCAACCACGAGTACTACTCCGGCGTCGACGCCTGGCTCTCCCAGATGGACGCTCACGGCTGGCGCGTCCTGCTCAACGACCACGCCGTCCATGACGGTCGCCTGGTGTTTGCTGGGATCGACGATCCCACGGGCGCCGCCGAGGGACGAGGGCCCGACCTCGATGCGGCGCTGCTAGGGGCCCCGAGTGATCTACCGGTCATCCTGCTCGCTCACCAGCCGCACCTGATCCGCGACTCTCGGGACCGGGTGGACCTGCAGATCAGCGGCCACACGCACGGCGGCCAGATCTGGCCGTTCCACATCCTCGTGCGCCTGCGGGAGCCGGTCGTCCAGGGACTGTCACTGCAGGGCGACCGCACCCGGCTCTACACCAGCCGCGGGGTCGGATTCTGGGGCCCGCCCTTCCGCGTCTTTGCGCCGAGCGAAATCTCATTGCTCACACTTGTCCGTGCAGGCTGACATTCGACCGGAAAGATTCCGGTGATCACGTTCAAGCGCCGCAGATCCTTGCGATTCTGCTAGATTCGGGCCGTGTCGACCCGTCGCCCTGCCCTGTTGCACCTTGATCGCACTCAGGTGCGGCGCGCCCGCACCCTGGCCCGACGGGCCGGCAAGCCGGTGGTCGATCTGGCGCGGGCCCACACCACCGTCTCTGTTGAGCGTGCCACCTTGCGCCTGGCAGGTCTCAGCGGCGCCGACCACGAGGGCGTCCCCTGGGTCAACCATCTCGTCGATGCTGTCCGCAGCAGTGTCGGGCTGGAGCAGGGCGTCACCACGCCGGTCTGGGCCGCGCTGCGACGGGGGGAGGCGCCCGACCTGCTCACGCTGGCCCAGCAGGCCAGCAGTGGGGGAGTGCGCTTCGACCTTCCCGAGGGCAAGGCAGCCACCGCGGCCCGCAAGGCCGCCCGCACGGCCGTGGCGGGCGGCATTCGGACCATCGACCGGCAACGCGCCGCCCGCGACCGGCTCATCGCCCGGCACGGCGACCCTGCCCAGAAGCCGTGGATCTACCTCATCGTCGCGACCGGCGACATCTACGAGGACATCCCCCAGGCGCAGGCCGCCGCGCGCGAAGGCGCCGACGTCATCGCCGTCATCCGCTCCACTGGCCAGAGCCTGCTCGACTTCGTGCCGGAGGGCGCCACCCGTGAGGGCTACGCAGGGACCTACGCCACCCAGGAGAATTTCCGCCTCATGCGGACCGCGCTGGACCAGACGAGCAAGGAACTGGGCCGCTACGTCCGCCTGACCAACTACGCCAGCGGCCTGTGCATGCCCGAGATCGCGACCCTGGCCGGCCTCGAGCGGCTCGACATGATGCTCAACGACTCGATGTACGGGATTCTCTTTCGCGACATCAACCCGATTCGTACGTTCGTGGACCAGCGGTTCAGCCGGCAGATCCACGCCCGGGCCGGGATCATCATCAACACCGGCGAGGACAACTACCTCACCACGGCCGATGCCGTCGAGGCCGCCCACACCGTCACCGTCAGCCAGCTCCTCAACGAGTACTTCGCCAAGGAGGCCGGCCTGCAGGACTGGCAGCTGGGACTCGGCCACGCCTTCGAGATCGACCCGAGCATCCCGGACAGCTTCCGGCTGGAGTTGGCGCACGCGCTCCTCGCCCGACAGCTCTTCCCGAACGCCCCCCTGAAGTGGATGCCGCCGACCAAGCACATGACCGGTGATGTCTTCCGCGGCTACCTCCTCGACGGCTTCTTCAACCTCGCCGGCGCCATGACCGGGCAGGGCATCCTCCTAGTCGGGATGATGACCGAGGCTGTGGTCACCCCGTGGCTGTCCGACCGGGACCTGGCCTTGCAGAACGTCCGCTACGTCCTGAATGCCGCGGGCGGCCTCACCGAGGACTTCCATCCCCCTCGCGACGGGCTCATTCAGACCCGGGCGCGGCAGGTGCTCGGCGAGGCCGTCGACCTGCTCGAACGCATCGCGACCGACCCCGCCGGGCGCGACACGGCATACCCCCAGCCGTTGTTGTCTGCCATCGCCGACGGCACCTTCGGCGCGATGAAGCGGCCCCCGACCAAGGGCAAGGGCTTGGATGGCGTCGTCGTCAAGGCCGACGACTACGACAATCCCGCGGTCGCCCTGCTCGAGGAAGGAGCCACGAGGTGACCCGGACCACGGCCCAACGCGAACGCGACCGCACCCATCGTCACGAGGGGCAACGGCGGATGGAGTCCGCCGTGCCGGGAGAGGTTAGCCTGACCCATGGTCCGATCGTGCGCCCGTACGGCGACACGACCGGCGACGGCATGGTCCAGGTGTCCTTCACCCTCCCGGTGCCGCACGACAAGCGGGCCGAGGGGGCCGCGCTCCAGCTGGCCGCCAAGATGGGACTGGAGCCGGCGCTGCTCGTGCACGCCAAGGCGATGGGGCCTGATTTCACGTTCTTTGTCGTCTATGGGTCGGTCACCCATCTGATCGATCTGCGTGAGGTCACCGTCATTGAGCGGGAGTTCCCGCTGCTGTCCTCCAAGGAGGTCAACGCGGCGATCCGCAAGTCCCTGCGCCGCAAACTGGTTGTCGTCGGGGCGTGCATCGGCACCGATGCGCATACGGTCGGCATCGACGCGATCCTCAACATCAAGGGCTTCGCGGGGGAGAAGGGCCTGGAGTACTACCGCGAGATCGAGGTGCACAACCTCGGCGCGCAGGTCCTGGTCCCCGAGCTCGTTGAGACCGCTCGGGAACGCCGCGCCGATGCCGTCCTGGTCAGCCAGGTGGTCACCCAACGCGACGCGCACATCCACAACACCACCGCCATGTCAGCGGCATTCCGCGAGGCCTTCCCGGCCGGACAGGTGCCCTTGCTTGTCGTGGGCGGTCCGCGGTTCGAGGAAGGGTCCGCCGGGGCCCTTGGTGTCGACCGGATCTTCGGGCGCGGGACCACGCCCGGTGAGGTCGCCTCCTATCTGGTCCACGAGCTCGTCCCTCACCCATCCGGCTCGAAGGGAGCCCCGCAATGACCCGTGCCGAGGTCGGCCTGACCGTGATCCATCGCCGATACGTGCCCTACAGCCACGCCCACTACGCCGGCAATCTCGTCGACGGGGCGTACTCACTCGCGGCCTTCGGAGACGTGGCGACGGAAATGTGCATCGTCACCGACGGCGATGAGGGCTTGTTTGCTTCGTACTCCGATGTGCAATTCGTTGCCCCGGTCCGGGCCGGTGATGTCATCGAGATCGAGGCGAGGATCGTCCGGGTCGGTACCCGCTCCCGAGAGATGGCCTTTGAGGTCCGGGTTGTGGGCCGGGGCGCCCCGGCGCGTGGCGAGTCCGCCGCGGACGTCCTCGACCCGCCGATCGTCGCGACGACGGCCCGCGGGGTCGTGGTCGTCCCCGCTGCCTGAGGCGACCGGGAGCATCCCCTGCGGTGACCTACCGTTAGCGGGTGCATCGTGCCTTGCAGTCGGCCACCGGCCCCGTCCTGGCCGTCCTCGGCGGCCTGGCCCTCTGGCTCGCCTTTCCCGACCACAACCTGTGGTGGCTCGCGCCCGTGGGTGTGGCCCTCATCGGGGCAGCGACGCTGCGGGCTGGCTTTCGAGGAGGACTCGTCCTTGGGCTCTTCGCAGGGTGGGCCTTCTTCATCCCCGTCCTGTCCTGGTCAGGCGTCTATGTCGGCGCCGTGCCCTGGATTGCCCTGGCGACTCTCCAGGCCCTCTACGTCGCCCTCATGGGCGGCCTGGTCGGCTGGGCCGGACGCCGGCTCGCCGACCGCGGAGCACAGCTGGCGGCATTCGCGCTGATTCCCCTGGGCTGGGTGGCCCAGGAGCTCGCCCGGGGGACCACGCCGTGGGGTGGTTTCCCCTGGGCGCGACTCGCGTTTAGCCAGGCGGACAGTCCTCTGCTCCCGATCGCTGCCTGGTGTGGTGCCCCCGGTGTGACCGCCGCCGTGGCCGTCATCGGGACTCTGCTCCTGGTGTCGGTGCGGGCCCTGGCTCAACCCGCCCGGGTGCCCAGGCTCACCGCGGCTCTGCTCGGCGCCGGCCTCGTGGGAGCCCTCGCGGCCGTCATCCCCCTGTCGACCGACGGACGAACCGTGACGGTCGGGTTCGTCCAGGGCAACGTGCCGCATCCTGGCCTGGACTTCAACGCCGAACGCCGCGCCGTGTTGGACAACCATGTCAACGGCACCCTGGAGTTGGCCTCCGACGGCCTCGATGACGCCACGCTTGTGGTGTGGCCGGAGAACTCCTCGGACATCGACCCGTTCCGCAACCCTGATGCCCAGGCCCAGATCGACCGGGCGGTCGAGGCGGCGGGTGTCCCCGTCCTGGTCGGGGCCGTGCTCGCCGAGCCCGTCGACCACAACTCGAACGTCTCGCTCCTGTACCGACCCGGAGAGCAGACCCCCGAGCGCTATACCAAGCTGCACCCAGTGCCGTTCGCCGAGTACATCCCCTACCGGTCCTTCTTCGCGTGGTTCGACGAGTCGGCCAATCTGGCCGGCAACTTCGTCGCAGGCTCGCAGATCGGAGCCTTCGACATCCCAGCGCCCGGCGGCTCCTACTGGGCGCTGCCGACGATCTGCTTCGAGGTCGCCTACGACGGCCTCATGCGTGATGCCGTCCTTCTCAAGGGCGCCGAGGACAGCCTGCTGGTCGTCCAGACCAACAATGCGACGTTCGGCTACACGGCCGAGTCCGAGCAGCAGTTCGCCATCAGCCGCGTGCGGGCCGTCGAACACGGCCGTTCCGTCGTGCATGTCTCCACCGTCGGCGTGTCCGGGCTGATCAACCCTGACGGTTCGGTCAGGGCAAAGACGAGCCTATTCACCGCCGAGCACGAGCTGGTCGCGCCGGTCATCCGCAGTGAACTCACCGTCAGTGATCGCATGGGTCCGTGGCCCGAGTGGGCAGCTGTTGCGGCATTCCTGCTGTTGGTGGGCCTATCTGCACGCCGGTCATCGCGGCCGACAGACCCGATTAATGTGAGCACCACCAAGGCCCCGACGAGCAAGGATCACGCCGTTGCCTGACCGTGAGGTCGCCCGCCCCGTGCTGGAGCGCGTCGCCGTGCTCATGCCGACCTATAACGAACGCGACAACCTCGCCTCGATCGTGTCCCGCGTGCGGTCCAGCACGCCGGAAGTCGATGTGTTCATCCTTGACGACAACTCGCCAGACGGCACGGGTGCCCTGGCCGACGAGCTGGCCGCGGCGGACTCGGCTGTACACGTCGTACACCGCGCGGCGAAGGAGGGCCTGGGGCGCGCCTACCTCGATGGGTTCGCGTTGGCCATCGAGGCCGGATATGACGCCGTCGTCGAAATGGACGCCGACGGCTCCCACCAACCCGAGCACCTCCCTGACCTGCTGGAGGCGGCGCGAGACGCCGACGTCGTCATCGGCTCCCGCTGGGTCCGCGGTGGGTCCATCGTCAACTGGCCCCTGCATCGCAAGGTTCTCAGCGTCGGGGGCAATACCTACACCCGCTTGATGCTGGGCATCCCCGTCCACGACGCCACCGCCGGGTTCCGGGTCTACCGCACAACCGCCCTGACCACGCTCGGCCTGGGCGATGTCGCCTCACAGGGCTACTGCTTCCAGGTGGACCTGACCTGGCGTGCGGTCCGCCAGGGGCTCACCGTCGTTGAGGTCCCGATCGAGTTCGTCGAGCGTGAGGTCGGGCAGAGCAAGATGAGCTCGGACATCGTGCGCGAATCGCTGCGCCGAATCACGGTCTGGGGGGTCGGCCACCGCAGCAACCAGGCCAAGCGGGTGGCGACGAAACTGATTCGTCGCGACGCGCGTTGGCATCAATTATGAGCAGTGCAGGTCCCAGTCCCCGTCCGTCCGGCGCTCGGCGCCGGCCCCGCGTGTTCCGCTGGGTCTTTCTGGCCCTGCTGGTTGTGCCCACCGTCGAAATCGCCGCGATCATCGCGGTCGGCCGCCTGATTGGGACGTGGCCCACGGTCGCCCTACTCGTGGCCGAGTCCTTGCTCGGCGCGTGGCTCGTCCGCCGCGAAGGCCGCCGGACGTGGCGGGCGCTGGCGGAGTCCCTGCAGACCGGCATCCCACCGAGCCGCGAGCTCGCGGACGCCGCCCTGGTCCTGGTCGGAGGCACCTTGCTCCTGACCCCCGGATTCGTCACGGACCTTGTCGGGTTCTTCTTCATCCTGCCGATCACCCGCCCGATCACCCGGCGATTGCTCGAGGCCGTTGTGGCGCGCCGACTGCTTGCCGTCACCCTGGTCAACACGCCGGGGGCGGGCTATCGGGGCGCCGCGCCCAATATCGTTCAGGGCGAGGTTGTCGACCCTCCGGGGTCGTGACGACCGACTTTCTGACCAACGCGAATGCCGCGAGCCCCCGGTGAGGGGGCCCGCGGCATTCGGTCGTCGTGGGGGTGCGGGTCGCCTTAAGCGGTCTTGCGCTTGCCGGGCTTGATGCCCCGCGACTCGCGCAGCAGGGTCAGCCGCTCCTCCAGGAGCTCCTCGAGCTCGGGGATGCTGCGACGCTCGAGCAGCATGTCCCAGTGCGTGCGAGCCGGCTTGACAGGCTTGGCCTCGGTCTCGGGGCCGTCCTTGAGCTTGGCGACGGCACCACAGCGGCACTCCCACGTGGGCGGGATCTCGGCCTCGACAGAGAACGGCAACTCGATCACATGGCCGCTCGGGCACAGGTACGTCGTGATCTGTCGCTCGCTGGGAACGACATTGTCCTCGGTCTCCATGCTCAAGGCACCGAGTCGGCTGCCGCGCAGGCTGCGTTCTGCCATGGGATTCTCCCAACACGTCGAAAATGAGTCCGGGCGCGATGCAGCATCCGGCGTTTCACCCACATCAACGCGCTTCCCCCTCGCGATGTTCCGCGCCCAGCCACCATTGGTGACGCGTAAACCCGGCGATGTGGTGAAGTTTCTATTCTGTCAGAAGTGCCACCCTTGAGGCCAATCGGAGCGCGCCCACTGCTGTCCTGGTCACACGACGGCAGGCACCTCGTTGCCGGCGTCGCGGATGCCTTGACGCACGTCGACCTTGCGCAGCAGCACGAACCCGAGCACAAAAAAGATGATGAGCGCGACGATGGCGGGGCGGTAGCTGTGCGTCAGCTGGTGAACCAGGCCGAAGACGAACGTCCCGAACCAGGACGTCCCGCGCTCCATGGCCTGATAGAACGCAAAGAACTCCGCCTCGCGGGCCCGGGGGACCAGCTGGCTGAACAGACTGCGGGAGAGGGCCTGAGATCCCCCGAGCACGATCCCGATAAGCACGCCGAGCACGATGAACGGGATGAAGGCCTGCTCGGGCACGAAGAACGCCGCAATCACGATGAACGCCCAGATCACCAGGCTGCCCAGGATCGTGCGCCAGGCCCCGTACCGCCCGGCAAGGCGACCGAAGAGGAGCGCGCCTCCGAAGGCGACGAACTGGACCAAGAGGATGAGGGCGATGAGCTGGTCTTGACCGAATCCCAGTTGTTCGGACCCGTAGATGCTCGAGGAGCTGATGACCGTCTGGATCCCGTCGTTGAAGAACAGGTAGGCCGCGAGGAACATCAGCGTCTGCGGATAGTGCTTGAGGTCGGCGAAGGTCCGCAGCAGTTGGCTCAGGCTCTGATCCACCAAACCCCGTGCGGCGATGGCGGGCGCAGGCAACTCCCCGCCCTGGGTGGCCCCCACTCCACGCAGGTTCCACAGGCCAAGGACGGGGATAAGGCTGAAGATCGCCCACCATAGGCCGGCGGACAGCATGCTGATCCGGACGGCCATCCCCGTGTCGACTCCGATCAGATCGGGCTTGGAGACGATGACGAGGTTGACGGCGAGGAGCAGCCCGCCGCCGAGATAGCCCAGGGCCCAGCCGCGTGAGGAGACCTTGTCCCGGTCGTCCGGTCGCGCGATGCGCACGAGGATCGCGTCGTAGACGACGAGGGAGGCGCCCAGGCACAACGTCGCGATGATCATGAGGAAGGAGCCGAGGCGCCAGTTGGACCCGGCGACGAAAAACAGCAGGCAGGCCGAGGCGGCACCGGTCCAGGCGAACCCACCGAGCAGCCGGGCCGGTCGCGGGCTGCGGTCCGCGATGGCGCCCACAAGGAGCAGGACCAGCGCAGAGACGATGGTGGCGAAGGTCGTGGTGTACGAGGCGATAGAGCCCGGGTCCAGCGGAGCGACGAGCACAAAAGTGAGCAGCGAGACCGCCGTGGCGCCAGCGATTGCTTTGCCGGAGGAGCCCGGAATGCCGCCGGAGCGAATGTCGGCGCGGAAGCGCTGCACCGTGAGGATCAGGAGGACGACGGTGGCGACCAGCGTCGTGACCCACACCCAGGAGGGCAGCCCAGAGGCCGCTGGCACGACATACAGCGTCGTGGTGCATTTGGCGTCTTCGGCCAGGCCAGGGCAGGCCGCCTCGGTGGCGACGTTGGTCAGATAGGGCCCGAACAGGACCGTGCCCACCGTGGTGACGAACGCCGAGTTCGCCCAGTCGTACCAGTACCAGGGGCGTTGGTATCTCGTGGTGTCGGCCCAGCGATCCTCGACCGGCGTTGTCGTCATGGCGCACAGCGTGGCATACGCCCGGGTTCATAGGGCAGGGGTCGACGACACGGCGCGCCGCGGATCAGGGTTGCGGACCCTCAGGAAGCCAGCAGGCCCGCCTGGCTCAGTCCTTGCCTCACGGCCTCGGCCAGGGCAGCGTGCCCAGCGTCGTTGGGGGAGAAGCCGTCGGCGGCGAAGTCGGCGCTCTTGCCTGCGATGGGTTGGCCGACGTCCATCCACGTGGCGTTCCCCGCCGCCGTCGCGTCCTTGATCGCCGTGGTGATAGCCGTCAGTCGGTCATCGGCCGGGCGAAGGTCCCACCACGGGGCCACCACGACGACGATCGCCTCGGGCAGGCTCGTGTGGATCGCCGCCAACGTGGCCTGGACCTTGGTGCCCACCTCCGCGGGGTCCTGGGCCAGGTCGTTGGCCCCGCCACTGACAATGACCAGGGTGGCGCCGGAGCCCGCGAGGGTCGTCGCGACGTCAGGGAATGCCGGGCACGTGGTCGGTGTGCAGTTGCCCGTGCTGCCGGCGACGACATAACCGGTCTGGGGGTGGCCCGAGTTCTGTTCGGTCCACTGCTGGCCCGCAGCCAACAGCGTTGTCCAGCGCAGGTCTGGGGTCGACGCGCCATTGCCCGCTGCGAACGAGTCGCCCATGAAGGCAACGGTGCTGCCAGGGCCGATGACCGTGGCGCCCGAACTCGGGCTAGGGCTAGGACTAGCCGCATCCGATGCCTGCGCAGATGTCGACACTGACGGGCTTGCGCTCACCGGGCTCGCAGTGGACTCGGAGCCGGCGGAAACGGCACCGACGATCGTCCCTCGGAAGTACCAGGCGGCGCCGATGAGAACGGCGACTAGGACGATGACCATCGAGATGTTCTCAGCACGCGACCTCATGGACGTACTCTGGCATCCGCGCGGGCCGCGGCGAAGGACCGATCACGGACCTTGTGCTCAGGAGCCGTCCTGTGTCCAGCAAGACGGCTGGGGTAGGGCATGGGCCTGTCGCCGGGAAGTAGGGCGCGTCGAGGGGATGCTCCCGAAACACGGTGTGAGGGCCGCCAGCCCGAGCCAGGTGCCGGTCAGCCGGATCGGCCCGCCGATGTCGGTGCCGACATGCAGCGGACCATGGCCCCCCTCATCCACAGGTCGGTCGCCGATCTCCGGCCGTCCACAGATTCCCCGGGCTGCCTAGCCCGCGAGGTCTCGTCCACCCAGGATGCGTGGCAGGCCAAGGCGGTCTGGGTGGGGTCAGGAGCGGGCATGAATGAGGTAAACGAGGTCAGGTTGGTGGGTCGGGTCAGCGCCGATCCGGAATGCCGTGAGCTGCCCAGTGGGGACGCCGTGACGACCTTGCGGGTGGTCGTCAAGCGGCCAGCAGGGGCGGGCGCTGTGGCGTCGCGCGCAACGGTGGACACGATCGACATCGCCTGCTGGTCCGCCGCGACCCGGCGCGTCGCCGGGCGGCTCGTCGCCGGGCAAACCGTCGAGGTCACCGGGGCGCTGCGTCGCCGGTTCTTCAGGGGGCCAGACGGGGCGGCCAGTCGCTACGAGGTGGAGGTGACTCGACTTCGCCGCGTCGGCTCGGGTGCGGGGCGCTGAGCGATGCGAGGATGGTGCGGCCTCGACGTCAAGGAGACCCATGAGCCCGTCCGAGTCGCTCACGACTGCCGCCACCGCCGACAGCCACGATCTCATCCGTGTACGCGGAGCCCGGGAAAACAACCTGCGCGACATCAGTCTCGATCTGCCCAAACGACGGCTGACGGTGTTCACCGGGGTGTCAGGTTCGGGCAAGAGCTCCCTGGTGTTCGCGACGATCGCGGCCGAGTCGCAGCGGCTGATCAACGAGACCTACAGCGCGTTCCTCCAGGGATTCATGCAGACGCAGGCGCGCCCGGACGTCGATGTCCTCGAGGGGCTGACGACGGCGATCATTGTCGACCAGGAGCGGATGGGCGCCAACATCCGCTCGACCGTCGGCACGGCGACCGACGCCGATGCGATGCTGCGGATCCTGTTCAGCCGGCTCGGGGACCCGCACATCGGCTCACCGCAGGCCTACTCGTTCAACGTCGCGTCCATTTCGGGCGCGGGGGCGGTGACGATCGACAAGGGCGGGCAGAGCATCAAGGAACGGCGCTCGTTCTCCATCACGGGGGGCATGTGCCCGCGTTGCGAGGGTCGAGGGTCGGTCACCGACTTCGACCTCACGGCGCTCTATGACGCGAGCAAGTCGCTCAACGAGGGCGCCCTGACGATTCCCGGTTACAGCATGGAGGGCTGGTACGGCCGCATCTTCCGCGGAGCCGGCTACTTCGACCCGGACAAGGCGATCGGCAAGTACACCAAACGCGAGTTGGCCGACCTGCTCTACAAGGAGCCCACCAAGATCAAGGTGGAGGGGATCAATGTCACCTATGAGGGCCTGATCCCGCGCATCCAGAAGTCGATGCTCGGCAAGGACCCCGAGGCGATGCAGCCCCACATTCGGGCCTTTGTGGAGCGCGCGGTGACCTTTGCGACGTGCCCGGAGTGTGCCGGGACGAGGCTCAGCGAGGGAGCCCGCTCCTCGAAGATCGATGGCGTCAGCATCGCCGACGCGTGCGCCATGCAGATCACCGACCTCGCGCTATGGGTGCGCAGCCTGGACGACCCGTCGGTGGCGCCGCTGCTCGAGGCTTTGCGCCATCACCTCGACGCGTTCGTCGAGATCGGTCTGGGCTACCTCTCGCTCAATCGGCCCTCCGGCACGCTCTCGGGTGGCGAGGCGCAGCGCACCAAGATGATCCGCCATCTCGGGTCGGCCCTGACCGACGTCACGTACGTCTTCGACGAGCCCTCGATCGGGCTGCACCCCCACGACATTCAGCGCATGAACGACCTCCTTGTGCGGCTGCGGGACAAGGGCAACACCGTCCTGGTTGTCGAGCACAAGCCCGAAGTCATCGAGATCGCCGACCATGTGGTCGACCTCGGGCCGGGTGCTGGAGAGAGCGGCGGCGACATCGTCTTCCAAGGCACCGTCGAGGGGTTGCGCAGCAGCGCCACGGTGACCGGCCGTCACGTGGACGATCGTGCGGGCCTTAAGGACTCAGTCCGCGAGCCCACCGGCGCCCTGGAGGTGCGGGGCGCCTCGACCAACAACCTGCGCGACGTGGACGTCGATATCCCGCTGGGGGTGCTCACCGTCCTCACGGGGGTCGCCGGCTCGGGCAAGAGCTCGCTCATCGACGGCTCGGTCGCTGGCCGGGAGGGCGTGGTCGTCGTCGATCAGGGGGCCATCAAGGGCTCACGCCGGAGCAACCCCGCCACCTACACCGGTCTGCTCGAGCCGATCCGCAAGGCGTTCGCCAAGGCCAACGGGGTCAAGCCGGCGCTGTTCAGCCCCAACTCCGAGGGCGCCTGCCCCAACTGCAACGGCGCCGGCGTGGTCTACCTGGACCTCGGCATCGTCGCGGGCGTGTCGACGACCTGCGAGGTGTGCGAGGGGCGGCGATTCATGGACGAGGTCCTGCAATACACCCTGGGGGGCCGGGACATCAGCCAGGTGCTGTCGATGTCGGTGGCGGAGGCAGCCGAACACTTCGCTGCGGGTGAAGCGCGGATCCCGGCCGCAACCAAGATCCTGGATCGGCTGGTCGATGTGGGCATCGGCTACCTGCGGCTGGGCCAACCCCTCACGACCCTGTCCGGCGGGGAACGTCAGCGGCTCAAGCTGGCTGCCCAGATGGGGGAGAAGGGCGAGATCTATGTCCTGGACGAGCCGACCACGGGCTTGCATCTCGCTGATGTCGCACAGTTGCTCGGCCTACTGGACCGCCTCGTCGATGCTGGGAAGTCGGTGATCGTCATCGAGCATCACCAGGCAGTGATGGCACACGCGGACTGGATCATCGACCTCGGCCCGCGGGCCGGACATGACGGAGGGCTCATCGTCTTTGAGGGCACTCCCGCCGCGCTCGTCGCGGACTGCTCCACGCTGACCGGCCAGCATCTGGCCGCCTATGTCGGTGCCTGATGGGCCTCACCGTGGGTTGACGTGTCGAGCATGCGGACGGTCGGTTGACCTTCTACCCTGCCTCTGG
This sequence comes from Phycicoccus sp., assembly GCA_017993715.1. GTDB lineage: Bacteria > Actinomycetota > Actinomycetes > Actinomycetales > Dermatophilaceae > JAGOME01. Next base: position 120,201 of record JAGOME010000002.1, on the reverse strand, counting down.
GAGAGGCTGCGTTAACTGGTGATGCCAGCAGTAAGAGGACCGAGATGGACTGGAACAAGCAGCTGAGCTCACCACGATCTCGTCTGTTGGCACGAGTTCTCGTAGAACGCCGATAATCAACATTATGTAAAGTAACCATTCAGGCAGCCTGCTGAGTCCTCCCCCGAGGGACCACCTCCACCACCCTGAATGGTCACGGCCAGCAGCCGCGGCGCGGAGCTCTTCGGCACAGCCTGCACCCTGGAGCGAGACGATCCCGACCTCATGATGTGGCCGAGCGACGCGACCTGGAACGTCACGACGTTGCCGAGCGACACCACGCCGTGGTGATCCCGCAACCCGTTGGCATCGCGCCGTGCCACCTGACTGCGTATCTCACGTCCCCAATCGTTTCACTTCGATGTGACGGACTGTGCGGGCTGACTACGGTGGGGCTCATGGCCCCCGCCCTCTCCCCCGCCGTGCGCCGAGGCTACGGTCTCGGCTCCGTGGCCACAGGCGCGTTCGGCACGGTGCCCGGCCTGCTGCTCTTGCCCTACTTGACCGACCGGCTCGGGATCGCCGCGGGCCTCGCCGGGCTCATCGTCTTCCTTCCTAAGGCGTGGGACGTCGTCCTCAACCCCCTCGCCGGCACGATCAGCGACCGGTCCACCAACCCTGCCGGCCGCCGGCGCCCGTTCCTCATCCGGGCGGGACTCAGCCTGGCCGTCGCCTTCGTGCTGCTGTTCGCTGGTCCCACCTCCCCCACCGGGCTGGCGGCCACCTGGGTCGTCATCGCGTTCCTGGTGTGCGCCACGGCATTCGCCTTCTTCCAGGTGCCCTACGTCGCGATGCCGGCCGAGCTCACCGACGATTACGACGAGCGCACCCGCCTCATGACCTGGCGGGTCGCCATCCTCGCGCTCACAATCCTGGTCAGCGGCGGACTGTCCCCCTTGATCCGCGACGCCCTCGGGCCGACGTGGGGCTACCGCGGCGTCGGCCTGTTCGTGGGCGTCCTGATTGCCATCGGTACTATCGGGGCCTGGTGGGGCACCCGGAGCGCCGCCGCGTCCGGCACCACGACGGCAGGCGGGTCCCTGCGCACCCAGCTCAGCGCCGTCTCCGCGTCCGCCCCCTTCCGGATCCTGCTGACCGTCTTCGCGGTCCAGGCCCTCGGGATCGGCGCCATGCTCGCCGGCGTGGATTACGTTGCGCGAGTTCTGCTTGGCAGCCCCGGCGCCTCGACGATCCTGTTCATCTGCTTCGTCGGCCCGGCCCTGCTCGTCACTCCCCTGTGGCAACGCTTCGGCGAACGTCGCGGCAAGACCGCCGGCTACCGCCTCGGCTCGCTCCTGCTCGGCCTGGGAGCCCTGGCCACCTTCGGCACCGTCCGTCTTGGAGTCGGTGCCGCCGCGGCCTCGGTCGCCGTCGTCGGCATCGGGTATGCCGCGTGCCAGATGTTCCCCCTCGCGATGCTGCCCGATGTGGCCGCGGCGGACTCGGCGCGCACCGGCCGCGCCCTGTCGGGGTCCTTCACCGGAGTCTGGACTGCCGGGGAGACCCTCGGCCTCGCCCTCGGCCCGCTGCTGTTTGCCGGTGTCCTGGCCTTGGGCGGCTACGTCTCCTCGACGAATGCCGCGGCCGCCCAACCCGACTCGGCCCACCTCGCCGTGGCGCTCGGTTTCACCCTGCTCCCCGCCCTCCTCGTTGCCCTCTCACTTGTCGTACTGCGCCGCTATCGCCTGGAGGAGACCATCGATGCCTGATCCCTCACCGCTCCCCGAGCCCATGACCGACGATGGCGTCCGCGCCGCGCTCGAGAGCCTGCGCGGGGCCGATCTCCCCACCCACGGTGGCCGCACGCTCGCCTACGTCTATGACTCGGGTCGGGCCGACGTCGACGCCCTGGCGCTGGATGCCCTCGCGATGTTCGCGACCTCCAACGGCCTCGATCCCACAGCCTTCCCCTCCCTCGCGCAGATGGAGAACGACCTGGTCGCCCGCGCCGGTCACCTCCTCAGAGCTCCCCAGGGGTTCGTCGGCAATGTCACCTCCGGCGGCACCGAGTCGATCCTGCTCGCCGTCCTGGCCGCTCGTGAGGGAGCCCCGCACATCGATCGGCCGAGCATGGTGCTCCCCGTCTCGGCGCACGCGGCATTCCACAAGGCCGCCAAGTACCTCGGCGTCCGTCCCATCCTGATTGATGTCGACCCGCACACTCTGCGGGCCGACCCGGACGCCATGGCCGCCGCCATCGATGACTCCACCGTCCTGCTCGTCGGCTCCGCACCCTCCTACGCCCACGGCGTCCTCGACCCGATCGCCGACCTCGCCGCGCTCGCTGTGGCGCGCGGCATTCGCCTGCACGTCGACGCGTGTATTGGGGGCTGGGTGCTCCCCCACCTGCCGGACCTGCCGCCCTGGACGTTCGCACTCGATGGTGTGACGAGCATGAGTGTCGATCTGCACAAGTACGCCTACACCCCCAAGGGCGTGTCGATCCTGTTGCACCGCAACCCTGCCCTGCGTCGAGGGCACCTGTTCGCCACCGCCGACTGGCCCGGTTACCCCATGCTCAATGCGACCATGCAGTCGACGAAATCCGGTGGTCCTCTCGCGGCCGCCTGGGCTGTGGTCCACCGCATCGGACAGGCTGGGTATGCCGCGCTGGCCCGCGAGGCCCGCCAGGCCACCCTCGACTGCGCGGTCGGCGTCGCTCTCATTTCCGGTCTGCGGGTCGTCGCCGAGCCAGACAGCACCCTGCTCGCCGTGGCGACTGATGGCTCATGCGATGTCTTCACCATCGCCGACGAGATGCAGGAACGCGGCTGGTTCGTCCAACCCCAGATGTCCTTCGGCGACCTGCCGCCGACGCTGCACCTCACGCTGTCGGCCGCGACAGCGCCCAGCATCCCTGACTTCCTGACCGCCCTGCGCCAAGCCGTCACCCTGGCTCAGCAGGGCGGCCCGCAACAGGTCGACCCGGACATTGCTGCCTTGCTCCACTCGCTGGACCCGGCCACCCTGGACGACGCGATGTTCGACGGCCTCCTCGCCGCCGGGGGCCTCGCTGGCGACTCCGGGGAGCTGGCCCTGCCTGAGCGGATGGCCCCGGTCAATGCCCTCCTGGACGTCTGCCCTCCCCCACTGCGGGCGGTCGTCCTGCGCGAGGTCCTCGACCGGCTCTCCCGACCGACGTCCTCTTAGGATCCGCCCATGGGTCTGCGCGCAGCTGTCGTCGTCACCGGCACCGAGGTCCTGACCGGGCGGGTGACCGACGCCAACGGTCCGTGGCTCGCCGAACGCCTGCAGGACAACGGGATCGACATCTCTCAGATCGTCATCGTGGGTGACCGCGCCGAGGACCTCGCGAACGTTCTGCGCCCGTTGTGCGCCGACCACGATCTCGTCATCACCTCAGGGGGACTCGGGCCGACGGCGGACGACCTCACTGCGGCGGTTGTCGCCGACGTGCAACAACGCCCCCTCGCTCTCGACTCCGCGCTCGAACAACGGATCACCGCCATCGTCGCGGGATGGGCCCGCGCGCGGGGACGCCGCGGAGATCCCGCCGCGCTGGCCGCGGGGGTCCGCAAACAGGCTCTCGTCCCCGGGGGAGCCCAGGTCCTCGAACCCACCGGGACGGCACCGGGGTTGGTCGTCCCACCACCCGACGGAATGCCGGGTGCTCCCGTTGTCGTCCTGCCCGGTCCGCCCTCGGAATTGCGGGCCATGTGGCCCGCGGTCCTGTCCACCCCCGCCGTCCAACAGATCCTCGCAGCCAGCCACCCCCTGGTGGAGAGCGAGATGCGCCTATATGGGGTCCTTGAGGCCGACCTCGCCGCCACCCTGCGCGCGCATGCCGCCGACCTCGACGGCCTGGAGATCTCGACCTGCCTGCGCGATGGTGAGCTGGAGATCGTCACCCGCTCCTCGGCCGATGCCCAGCCGGCAGTGGATCGGCTGCGCGGCATTCTCGGTGACACCTTCGGACCCGCCCTCTACTCCCCCACCGGCGAGACCATCGACCAACTCGTCGCTCGCCGGCTGCTCGACCTCAGGGCGACGATCTCGACCGCCGAGTCCTGCACCGCCGGACTGGTCTCGGGCCGACTGGCGGACCTCCCCGGCTCCTCGGCCTACCTTCTGGGTGGCCTCGTCGCCTACGCCAACAGTGCCAAACGCGCCCTCCTCGGGGTGCCGGCCGACCTGCTCGAGACCCACGGCGCCGTGAGCGCGCCCGTGGCGCACGCCATGGCCCGCGGAGCCAAGGACCATTTCGGGACCACCTTCGCGGTGTCCACGACCGGGATCGCCGGCCCCGCGGGGGGGACAGTGGACAAGCCCGTCGGGCTGGTCCACCTGTGTGCCGTCGGCGACAGCGGCATTCTCGAGCGTCGCGTCGTCCTCCCCGGTGACCGGGCACAGGTCCGGCGGCTCACCACGACTGTTGCGCTGCACCTGGTCCGCCAACTGATCGCTTGATGAATAGGGGGACATCACATGGGACGTCGTGCGGGGGAACCCGAGCCCACCGCTGAGCACCTGACGGTCGGGCCGCCGGCCCAGTTCGCCGTCGGTATCGAAGCCGTCGAGAAGAGCATGGTGCCGGCCCTGGCGACCTTGGGCGTGACCCGGACGACCAAGCTCTCGTTAGCCATCAATCAGCAGGACGGCTTCGACTGCCCGTCCTGCGCGTGGGCCAACCCCGACACGTCCAAACGACTGGAGTTCTGCGAACAGGGATTCAAGAACGTCGTCTCCGACCTGGACCCGCGGCAGATCACCAACGACTTCTGGGCCGAGCACTCGCTGACCAGCCTCACGGACAAGAGCGAGTACTGGCTCGGGCAACAGGGCCGGCTCACGAGCCCCGTCTTCAAGCCCGCGGACGCCGACCACTACGCGCCGATCACCTGGGAGGCCGCGCTCGATCTCATCGCCGACCGGCTCGGGACGCTGGAGTCCCCCGGGCAGGCGGTCTTCTACACCTCCGGCCGGATCATGAACGAGCCGGCTTTCCTCATCCAGCTCCTTGCTCGGGCCTACGGCACAAACAACCTGCCCGACTGCAACAACCTGTGCCACCAGGCCACGGGGGTGGCGCTGACCAAGGCGATCGGGATCGGGAAGTCGACCGTCGACTACGACGACTTTGCGGCCGCTGACCTGATCATCGCCATGGGCCACAACCCCGGCTCCAACCACCCGCGCATGCTCGACGCGTGGCAGCAGGCCAAGCGCAACGGCGCCCAGATCGTCGGCGTCAACACCCTCCGCGAGGCCTCGCTCCTGCGGTTCAAGAACCCCCAGGAGGTGTCCGGTGAGCTCGGGCGAGGCACCATCATCTCCGACCAGTTCCTGCACATTCGCGGAGGCGGAGACCAGCACCTGCTCCAGGCTGTCGCCAAGCGGGTCTTCCAGGCCGAGGACGCGGCCCCGGGGACGGTGCTCGACCACGACTTCCTGGCCACCCACACCCAGGGGATCGAGGCCTTTCGGGCCCAGGTCATGGCTTTGGACGAGGAGGAGATCCTGCGGGCCACCGGCCTGACGTCACCCGAGATCGACTCGCTGGCTCAGCGCTACCTCGACGCGGATGCGACCATCGTGACCTGGGCGCTGGGCATCACCCAGCAGAAGCGGGGCGTCCAGATCGTCAACGACATCGTCAACCTGCTCCTGCTGCGCGGCAACATCGGACGGCCCGGAGCCGGCCCCTCCCCGATCCGCGGCCATAGCAACGTTCAGGGCGAACGCACTATGGGGATCACCGAGAGCCTGGCCCCGGACCTGCGCGATGCGCTCCGCAGGGTTTACCGCTTCGAACCCCCGGACTCCCCTGGCCTCGACGCCGTCGCCGCCATGAACGCGCTCGAGGACGGCGCGGTCAAGGTCCTCATCAGCTTCGCGGGCAACCTCGTCGGTGCCATGAGTGATACAGAACGCGCCGAGCGTGGCATTCGCCGGGCCGAGCTGACCGTCCAGGTGGCCACCAAGCTCAACCGGTCTCACGTCGTGACCGGGGCCGAGTCCCTCGTCCTGCCGGTCCTGACCCGCGAGGAACGGGACGTCACCGGCCAGGGGCTGCAGTTCGTCACCTGCGAGGACACCGTGTCGCGGATCAACAGCAGCCGAGGTCGGCTCAATCCGGCCGATCCGCGACTGCGATCGGACGTTTGGGTCATTACCGAGCTGGGGCGACGCCTCGTGCCCGACCACGGCATTCCCTGGACGGACTACCAGGACGACTACGACACCATCCGGGAGGCAATCGCCCGGGTCATCCCGGGTTTCGAGAACATCAACGCCAGAATCCGGTCGCGAGGGTCCTTCCTCCTGCCCGACCCGCCTCGGGACTCCCGCACCTTCACCACTCCCAGCGGTAAGGCGGAGTTCGTCACCACAGCCCCAGAGCAGATCGACGTCCCTGCCGGGCGGCTGCTGCTCCAGACCCTGCGCGCCCACGATCAGCACAACACGACGCTGTACGGCCTGGACGACCGCTACCGGGGGATCCGCCATGGCCGCCAAGTCCTGCTCGCCCACGAGGACGACATCGCCGGCCTCGGTCTGAGCGACGGGCAGAGCGTCGACGTGTTCAGCGAATGGCCCGGCGAACCCGACCGGGTCCTGCGCGACTACCGCCTGGTTGCCTATCCGACCGCGAGGGGCTGCGCTGCCATGTACTTCCCGGAGGCCAACGTCCTAGTGCCGCGGGCTTCGGTCGACCCCGACTGCAACACGCCGACGTCCAAGCAGGTCATCATCCGCGTTGAGCCAAGTCAGCGCCGGTTGGAGCCGTCCGGATCGGACGGATGGACCCACGTGCGCTCGTCCACGTAGCCAGGGGGCGGAGCAGTCGGCCGTGGTTGTTGGGCGCGCCGCACGGCATTGGCTCGGCGCGCCGTGATCTGTCGACCTGCCCAGGACTGGATGCCGCTCAGGAACAGGGACAGAATGCCGCCCCAGAGCAGCACGCCGCCGATGCCGTGGACGCTGATGCCCGGGATGTCGACCGACACGGCATACCGCAGAATGCCGCCGATGACGAGCAGGAAGATGCCCAGCCCGATGTACATGTCAGCTCCTCGGCGCGCTCAGCGGGTGGGATACGGCTGTTGCGGTATCGGTGCTGCGCCCGCGTCGCGCACGCGGTTCCACAACTGGACGAACGAGATGAGCAACGACAGGACGCCACCGAGCATGCAGACGGTCCCAATCATCCAAAAGCTCACACCCGAGACATCGGCGGTCACTCCGAATCGCAAGATCCCGCCCAGGACCAGCAAGAAGATGCCCAGACCCATGTACATGGCGCCTCCCAGCGGCCGCGTGACTGTCGTGACCCCAGGGTAGCGAGGATGGTTGCGGAGCGAGGCGTCGGGCGAGCGGGTCAGTGCGTGCGCGTGCGACCGGCCGGTCCCGGCCCGTGACGGAGGTCTGCCCGGTCCGGGACATCCAGCCAGGGGTGGACCCGCGGTGACTCCAGCGGGTGGGCCGGGTCGAGGTGGTACTCGCGGGCCGCGTCGAGCGCGGCGATAACCCGATCGTACGCGGCGGCCCGCTCCGCGGGGCTGGTCGCGTGTCGCTGCATGAACTCCAGGGTGCGGGCCGCCTCATCGAGGGCTCCCCGCTCGATATCAGTCAGGCTCGAGGCGACCGCCCGATCGGCGTGCTCCTCGGCCTCCTGGACGGCCTCGGCCAACTCGGCCACGGCTCGGCCGTAGTCGGTGGCCAAGAGGTCGTGGCGGACGTAGAGCGGCTGGTCCGGGCGCAGTGACTCGGCCGTGAACATCGCCGTGACCGCGCGAGCCGTCCGGGCATCACCCAGGTCAGCTAAGGCAGGCCGGTCATAAGCCGCCTCTGCGTCACGCTGATAGCGCATGATCCGCTCGGACAGCGCCAACTCGTAGGCCACCAACGTCGCTTGGTCCCGGGGCAATCCGCGGCCCGCGGCGGTCCGGCGCAAGGCCCGAGCCGCGATGTTCTCCGGTGACCTGGACCACCGAGCCCGCCACCGCTGCATCGGTCCGAGAACGGTGTCGCTGAACAAGGACAAGGCCAACAGCGCCACTGCCAACATGACCGCCGTGATGACGCGGTAGACGAGTCCAACGAGGAACCAGAAGGCGGTCACCGCGGTGGTCGCATCCTGCGGGGGCACGATCAGACCCGCAAGGACATCGGGGAGCAGGAGGAGCAGACCACCAGACACCAGGAGCGCGACCGCCGGCCAGCGTCGCAGACCGCGGGCTCCGTGCCGCTCATGGCGACGCCGGGCGACGTATCGGCGCCAGCCCCCGACGAACGTGACGACGCCAGCCAGAGCGAGGGTGACAGTGAGCAGGGTGTGCACGGGCGACCTCCTGACGGGGCGACTCACCCCAGTCTCCCTGACAACGGGTCGCCGTGTGGTTCGGGTTCCCCCTGACCTCTCCCCTACCGTTGGTCCCGATGCAGTGCGATTACTTCGATGCGGGCCGGTGCCGGTCGTGCTCCCTGATGACCGTGGACTACTCGGCCCAGCTGCGCGCCAAGGACACGCAGGCGCACCAGGCCCTGGCCGAGGTCATCCACGCGGGGGCCTGGGCTGCGCCGTTCGCCAGCGCTGAGTCGGGCTTTCGCAACAAGGCCAAGCTCGTCGTCGGTGGCACGCCGGGTGCGGTCACGCTTGGCATTCTCGATCCGGTCGGGCGAGGCGTTGACCTGCGGGACTGCGGTTTGCATGAGCCCGCTCTGCGCGACGCGATCCCGGACCTCGCGGCATTCGTCAATGATCTGCGATTGCTGCCGTATGACGTCCCCAAGGGTCGCGGTGAGCTCAAGCACCTGCTCGTCACGGTCAATACCGACGAGGAGCTACAGGTGCGGATCGTGCTGCGCAGCGAACGCCAGGCGGCCCGCATCCGTGAGGCCCTGCCGCACTTGCGCCGGGTCATGCCCCAGCTGCGGGTGCTGAGCATCAATCTTCAGCCCGCCCACAAGGCCGTGCTCGAGGGCGACACCGAAATCGTCCTCACGGCGGGCAACGTGCTGCCCATGCGCCTGCCGGAGGTGACCCTGATGCTGCGGCCAGGCAGCTTCTTCCAGACCAACACGACGGTCGCGGCCGGCCTCTACGGCCAGGCGCGACAGTGGTTCGCGCAGGGCCCGGCCTCGTCGACGGTCTGGGACCTGCACTGCGGAGTCGGGGGATTCGCGCTCCATCTCAGCGATCCGGACCGGGAGATCACCGGCGTGGAGATCTCCCCGGCAGCCATCGCTAGCGCCCGGGAGGGCAAACCCGCGCAGCAGGGACCGCTGCGATTCCTCGTCGACGACGCGACGGCATTCGCCCAGCGATCTCCCTCCGTCCCCGATGTGATCGTGGTCAACCCACCACGCCGCGGGATCGGTCATGAGTTGGCGACCTGGATCGAGGGGTCCGGCGTCCCCCGCATGCTGTATTCGAGCTGCCACCCGCAGTCCCTCGCCGCCGACCTCGCGGTGATGCCGTCACTGCACGCCGTCCGCGCCCGCCTGTTCGACATGTTCCCGCAGACCCGACACGCCGAGGTGCTCGTCCTGCTCGAACGCCGCTAGGCCGGACACGCGCGGCATTCGCCAAACACACCCATCACGTCCGTCCCAGGCGTCACAATGGTGACCATGAGAAACCCCTCCATTGCGCAACGGCTCGGCGCAGAGTTCCTGGGCACGTTCTGGCTCGTTTTCGGCGGCTGTGGCTCGGCGATCTTCGCGGCGACGTTCATGGCTCCCAACATCGTTGCCGGACAGAGCGTCCACCTCGGGATCGGATTCGTCGGCGTCGCCCTCGCGTTCGGTCTGACCGTCCTGACCATGGCGTACGCCGTCGGCTACATCTCCGGTGGGCACTTCAACCCGGCGGTCACCATCGGACTGACCGTCGCCCGACGCTTTGAATGGCGCGATGTGCCGGGCTACGTCGTGGCGCAGGTCCTCGGCGGCCTGGCCGCCGGTGGAGCGCTGTACGGCATCGCGCGCGGCAAGACCGGCTTCGACCCGATCGGCAACATGGCCGCCAACGGCTATGGCGAGCACTCCCCCGGTGGCTACAGCCTGATGGCGGTCCTCGTCGCCGAGGCTCTCCTCACGGCCGTCTTCCTCTACATCATCCTCGGCGTCACCGACGACCGTGCGCCGACCGGGTTCGCCCCGATCGCGATCGGCCTCGGGCTCACCTTGATCCACCTGATCTCGATCCCGATCAGCAACACCTCGGTCAACCCCGCCCGCTCGACAGCCGTCGCGTTCTTCAACGGCGCGGGCGCCCCCGGCCAGCTCTGGGCCTTCTGGCTGGCGCCCATCGTCGGCGCAGCGATAGCCGGTGCCACCTTCCACCTGGTGACCGGCGTCAACCGGGAGGACGTCGACATCAGCGGTGAGGCAGAGGTCGCCTGACGCCTTAGGCTGGGCGGCTGTGGACTGCCACGAGGAAGCCGTCGCCCGGCCGATAGGGGCGCAGGTCCCACGTGGCCAGCAGGAGGTCCTCGGTCAGCCCGGCCGCGTCGGCGTGCTGGCGGTAGTCCCCCACCTCGTAGCCCCGATCCGTCCCGAACCCGACGACGAGTCGGCCACCCGGTGCCAGATGCACTCCGAGGCGGCGGACCACCTCGGCCCGAGTCGAGGGCGCCGCAAACGCCAGGACATTGCCCGCGGACACGATCACATCGAACGGATCCGGAATGCCGCGCCCTGGCAGATCCAGTTCGCTCAGGTCCCCGACGAGCCAGGTTGGCCCGGGATGGTCCTCCTGCGCGACGGCGATGAGGGCGGCGTCGAGGTCCACCCCCACGACGGTGTGGCCGCGTCGGTGTAGGGCGCCCCCCACCCGACCGGGACCAGCTCCGGCATCCAGAATGCGGGAGCCACGCGCGACCATGGCATCAACCAGACGCGCCTCCCCGTCAAGGTCGGCTCCCGCGCGGGCCATCGCCCGGAACCGCTCGATGTACCAGGCGGAGTGCCCAGGGTCGGCAGCCAGCTTCTCCTCCCACAGGGAGGGCACCCGGTCTGAACCAGGCCGCGGCCCGCTCATGCCTCGAACCTGCTCGGGTCACCGGCGCCGACCCGCAACACCTCGGGAACCCCACTGCTGAAGTCAATGACTGTTGTCGGCTCCGTGCCGCACTCGCCCGAGTCCAGGACGACATCGATCTGATGATCGAGCTCCTCCTTGACCATCCACCCGTCCGTCATCGGCTCGACCTCCCCAGGCAGCATCAAGGTGCTGGTGAGCATCGGCTCACCCAACTCGGCGAGAAGCGCCCGGACGACCGGGTGGTCGGGGATGCGCACTCCGACGGTCTTCTTTTTGGGGTGCAGGAGGCGGCGCGGAACCTCCTTGGTGGCCGTCAGGACAAACGTGTAGCGGCCGGGCGTCGCGGCCTTGACCGCCCGAAAGGCCGCGTTGTCGATGATGACGAGCTGCCCGAGCTGAGCGAAGTCTCGACACATGAGGGTGTAGTGGTGGCGGTCATCGAGCCGCCGGATGTCGCGGATCCGGTCCTTGGCACCCTGGTTGCCCATCCTGGCCCCCAGGGCGTAGCCACTGTCGGTGGGGTAGGCGATGAGGCCACCGTCGCGCAGGGAGGCGACCGCCGTGCGGATGGCACGTGGCTGGGGGTCGACGGGATGGACGTCGAGGTAGACCGCCACGTCAGTCGGCGTCCATGGCGATCGGGGTCCCCAGCTGGACAGTGCGGGAGACCGTGCAGAGCCGGTCGTGGCTCATGGCGATGGCCCGGGGCAGCATCTCGCGCGCCCGATCCCCCTCCTCACCCTCCGGGAAGCGCACCGTGAAGGTCACCTCCAGCCCGCCCAGGTGGTTGCCCTGCTCGTCCTTGAGTTTTTCACCCGCGCTGCGCACGTCAAACGATGCCGGCTCGGCCCGCTTGCTCGTGATGAAGTCGACGTCCACGGCACTGCACCCGGCAATGGCCGTCAACAGCAGCTCCACCGGGGTGAAATCGGCGGTCTCACCAGTGCCCAGATGGATGATCCCACCTCGCACGTTGCGGGCATCGAACTCCCCGTGCGCGGTCCGGGTCAGCGCCACCTCGCGGTGGCCGAGGCCCGTTCCACCCGTCTCTGGCTGCGCCATCTGTGCTCCTCATCGTCGATGTGCCAACCCTGGCTCCGGTCCGCGGACCTGGCCGATCCCGCTCAGTCTAGAGAGCACCCTGAAGGCGGCGGACGGGCGGAACGGGGCGCGACACCTAAGGATCGCTGCCGGGGTGAGGAGGCTCGTCACGTTATCCTGAGCGGGCACCGAGGGGCCGGCGCCAGGTGGCGACGGCCCTCGGGTCCATTCTTTCCGCGGCGCCCATCCGCGGTCGCGGAGGAACTGATGAGCCTGGACACCCGTCGCCCGGAGGCGCTGCGCCCTATGCGGCAACGCCCCACGCGGCGCCGCCCCCCGCCCCGGCATCGGCGTCGGCCCACCCAGCGCACCTACTGGCGCCGCCGCGTGGTCGCGATCCTCGCGATCGTCGGACTTTGGCTGACGTGGTCGCTCGGCAGTGCCTTGCTGGCCCCCGGGACCGACTCGATCATGGCCAAGGGTGCCCAGTGGGCACGTCTGCACCATTTCGGCTGGGCCGTCACCCTCGCCGAGAAGGTGCAGTACGAGTTCACTAAGCCCGAGACGGGCGGCTCTGTCGAGGCCGTGCCGACGGTGGCTCCGGTCGCCGCCGAGCCGACCCCAACGCCGTCGACGGAGGCGACCCCAACCCTGCCGCCGACCAGTTCGGCGCCCGGCAACATCGTCCCGATCGCCGCTGGCACGGTGGAGAACGAAGGCTTGTGGCAGGACCTGAAGACGCTCCCCAATGGCCAGGTCGCGATTCGCGGCACCTACCTGAGACCCGATACTGAGCACACCGGCTACCTCGCCGGGATCGTGTGGATGGACCCAAAGCTCGCGCGCTTCTCCCTCCACCCGGGGCTCAAGGTCCCTGGTGACACGGGTTGGGCGCAGGAGACCCAAGTTCCTGAGACCTTGCGCGGGTCCTTGCTCGGCACGTTCAACAGCGGCTTCATGATCGTGGACGCCCACGGTGGGTACTGGCAGCAGGGCAAGCAGGTTGGTGACCTCGTGCCGGGGGCGGCGAGCATGGTGTTCAGCGAGGACGGCACCGTGGATGTGCGTTCCTGGGAGGGCGGCGCGCCGACCGCGGGCATCGCCGCGGTGCGTCAAAACCTCGTTCTTATGGTCGACAACGGGGAGATCACCCCAGCAGTCACCAATGCCAATGTCACCGCGCAATGGGGTGCCACGGTGGGCAACGCCGCCTTCGTCTGGCGTTCAGGGGTGGGCGTGCGGAGCGACGGCACAGTCGTCTTCGTGGGCGGTGATGCCCTGAGCATCCAGTCCCTCGCTGAGCTCCTCAAGCGCGCCGGTTGCGTGCGCGCGATGGAGCTCGACATCAACAAGGCATGGGTCAACTTCATGACCTACCACCAGGAGAATGGGCAGACCATCGGCACCATGTTCACGGCCAGCGATGAACCTCTCGCCGACCGCTACCTGACCCCCTCAAACCGGGACTTCGTCGCGTTGTACGCCCGATGACCGCATCGCCCGTGGCGTCGGCGCGATCAACGACCAGTGTCGTCCGGGCCCTGATCAAAGCCCTGCGGCCGCGACAGTGGGCCAAGAACATCCTCGTCCTGGCGGCCCCCCTAGCCGGCGGTGCCCTCTCCGATCCCCACGAGCTCACGCTCGGTCTGCTCGCCATGGCGGCATTCACGGTGGCCTCCGCCGCGGTCTACCTCGTCAACGACCTGGTCGACGTGGAGCTCGATCGTGCCCACCCGACCAAGCGCAACCGTCCCATCGCCTCCGGCGCCTTGCCGGTCTCGGTCGCCCGAGTGGCCGCCGCCGTCCTGGTCGTCGCCGGCCCGGCACTGGGCCTGCTCTCCGGATGGCGCCTGAGCCTGGTCATCGTCCTCTACCTCGCGGTCTCGGTGGCGTACTCGCTGCGCCTGAAGGCCGAGCCGGTGATCGAGCTCGTCATCGTCGCCAGCGGCTTCCTCCTGCGGGCCATCGCCGGCGGTGTCGCCACCGGGGTCCTGCTGTCGGACTGGTTCATCCTCACCGCCGGCTTCGGCTCACTGTTTGTGGCCGCGGGCAAGCGTTATGCCGAGCTGACACGGGCCGAGGCCGGTCTGGCCTCCCGGACCCGACCGGTACTCGCGTCATACACGACGTCGTATCTGCGGTTCGTCTGGACGCTGTCCGCGGGCGCAGTCAGCCTCACCTACGCGCAATGGGCGTTGACCGACACCTCGGACAACCGGGCGTGGCGGGTGTTCTCGATCGTCCCGTTCCTCATGGCCCTGCTCATGTATGCCGTCGTCGTCGATCGCGGCAACGGAGGGGAACCCGAGGAGATCATCTTGCGTGACCGGCGCCTTCTCGCGCTCGGAGCGCTCTGGGCTATGACGCTGGCCATCGCGCTGTACGCGTAGCGCCAGCGCTCGGCCGACTCAGATCGGCAGCCGACGGAAGACAGGGGTGGGCAGTGCCCGCAACCCGGCCATGACCCACCGCATGGGGCCTGGAGCCCACACGACCTCGCGGCCGGATCGCAGACCCTCATCCACCACCGAGGCCACATCCTCCGGGTCGACCGCGAGGGGCGCATCGGCCAGTCCTTCGGTCATCGGCGAACGAACGAACCCCGGCCGCACGATGAGGACCTGAACTCCGCTGGGCGCCACCGCTTGGGCCAATCCGAGATAGAAGTCGTCCGCGCCCGCCTTGGTGGCTCCGTACACGAAGTTGCTCCGGCGGACCCGTTCCCCGGCCACCGTCGAGAGCAGCACCAGCGCGCCGTGTCCCTGGACTCGCAGGCGATTGGCCGCCAGCACTCCGTGCAGGACGGCCGATCGCATGTTGACGTCGATCATTCGCACGGCGGCGTCAGGGTCCTGCCAGGCCTGTTCCTGATCCCCCAGCACACCGAACGCCACGAGGACGACATCGACATCGGCACGGTCGCGGCCGTAAACGGCGGCCATGGTCTCCTGCTGCACGGCAGGGTCGGCCTCGACGTCGAGGTCAACTGCCTCGACCCGGGCCCCCCGTGCGGCGAGCTCAGCCGCCACTCCGTCACGCTTGTTCGAGGGGCGCGCCGCGAGGACCACCTCGAGACCGGGGCTTGTGGCGGCCCAGCGCGACACCGTGGCCACGGCGATGGCGGAGGTGCCACCCAGCAGCACCACCCGCTGGTAGGAGCCGAGTGCGTTTCTCATAGGGCCAGTCTCCTCGCGAGATCGGAGATAAAGAGGTGCTCGGGATCGACGGCGTCACGCACCGCCGCCCATTGCGGGTAGCGGGGATACATGGCCCGGAACGTCTCGGGCGTCATACGCGAGTCCTTGGCCAGGTAGCCGCGGCCACCCACGGCGATGACGAGGGCGTCGAGCCGGTCTAGGAGGGGGCCCAGATCCGGCATGGTGGCGGGCACGTCGAGCGCCAGCGTCCAGCCCGACATGGGGAACGAGAGCGGCCCGGGATTGTGCGGGCCGAAACGCTTGAGGACAGCCAGGAAGGACGCGGCACCGGCACTGCTGAAGGCCTCGATGCACGTGCGGATGGTGTCCTCGTGTCCGTCGGGCACCACGATCTGATACTGGATCAGGCCCCCGGCTCCGTAGATCCGGTTCCAGTCGGCAACCCCATCCAACGGATGGAAGAAGGTCGTGATCGACTGCAGCTCACCCACCCGGTGCGCTGGCGCCTTGCGGAACCACACCTCGTTGAATGCCGCCACGGAGAACTTGTTGAGCAGGCCGCCGGGGACGAAACTGGGCGCTGTGAGCAGCACTCGGGGGCGGTAGTCCAGGGGCTCGTGTGCCTGCTTGTCCGACAGCTCGTCGGCGCGCGCGAAGCGTCCGCGGGTGAGGACCGAGCGACCCAGGGACTCCCCCTTGGCCAGGCAATCGACCCAGGCCACCGAATACTCGTAGGCCGCGTCATCGGCCATCGCCAGCAGGAGTTCGTCGAGGTTGCGGCACCGCTGGGTGTCCACCGCACACCAAGCCGACTCGATCGCCGTCATCGCCACCTCGGCGCGCAGGATGACCCCGGTCTGCCCCATGCCGCCCACGGTGGCCCAGAACAACGCGTCGTCCGGCGTGACCGTCCGGATCTCACCGCTGGCCAGGAGCAGATCCATCGACCGGATGTGCTGGCCGAAGGTCCCCTTGACGTGGTGGTTCTTGCCGTGGATGTCGGAGCCGATCGCGCCCCCGACCGTGACCTGGCGAGTTCCCGGTGTCACCGGGACGAACCAGCCCGCAGGAACGAAGCGGCGCATGAGGGTGTCCAGGCTCACCCCGCTCTCGACCCGCAGGGTCCCGGCCCCGTCGTCGTGCAGCACTCGATCTCGGTCGGTTAGGTCCAGGACCAGCCCCCCGGCATTCTGGGCGGCGTCGCCATAGGACCGGCCGAGTCCGCGCGCCAGGACACCACGCTCCCCCGCTCCGGAAATGGCTTCCTGCAACTGCTCGTCACTGACCGGACGTTCGACCCTGGCCATCGTGGGAGCCGTGCGGCCCCACCCGCTCAGAGTTCGCTGATCGCGCACGCTTGTCCTTCCATGCTGGGCCGTGACCGATGACCGGCCCGATCGCCGTGACCACCGAGCCGGACCCTCCCGCACACTAGTCTGCTGCGACATGAAGTACCCATTGGCACTCCCGACCGGGCGTCTGGTCCTTGTTCGCCACGGCCAGACGTCCTGGAGTCGCTCGGGGCGGCATACCGGCCTCACCGATATTCCCCTCCTGCCCGAGGGTGAACAGGATGCGCGACGCGCGGGCGCGGCCCTGGCTGACCTGCCTTTCGCCCTCGTGCTCTCCTCCCCACTGCAGCGAGCGCGACGCACCGCCGAGCTGGCCGGTTTCGCGCCGACGGTCACGCGGGATCTGCAGGAGTGGGACTACGGCGGCTATGAGGGGCTGACCCGCGCCGAGATCCAGGACAAGACGCAGCAGCCGTGGGACATCTTTCGCGATGGCGTGGTCCCGGGATCGACACCCGGCGAGACGATCGAGGAGGTTGCGGCGCGGGCGTCCCGGGTCCTGGCCCAGGTGACTCCGGTGCTGGCCGACGGCAACGTCCTGTTGGTCGCCCACGGGCACCTCCTGCGGGTGCTGGCGGCGACCTGGCTGCGCATGCCGCCGCGGCTCGCTGCGGGGCTGGTCCTGGAACCGGGCGCCGTCAGCGTGCTCGGATACCAGCATGATGATCCGGCAATCCGGGTCTGGAACCGGCGAGAGACCGCCGTGAGCTGACAGCCCACGGACTGGGGTCAGGGCAAGGGCCAGGTGTGCACCGGCTCATTGGTGCTCATGTGCTCGTGGTAGATCTCGAGCATCTGGCGTAGGGCTTCGCGCCGGTCCAGGCCACGTTCCTCCAGCCGCTCGACCGCCTGGGTCTGCCAGGTGGCGCCGTTGACCCCGGTCACACACCGTCCCTCGATGATACCGAGGAAGCGGTCGCGCACGCTCTGGCTCACCCCCCAGTCGGTCAGACCCTCGTGGGCCAGCGGGAGCAAGTGGCGCAGGACGAGCTCGTCGGCGGGGACCTCGCCAAAGCCCGGCCAGTAGAGCCGGGCGTCAATCCCGTCACGGGCAGCAAGCGCGAAGTTCTCGGCACACGCCGGGAAGCTCATCTTGGTCCAGACAGGCCGGTCCTGGGTCGTGAGCATCCGCATCGCGCCGTAGTAGAAGGCCGCGTTGGCCAGGACGTCGGCAATGGTGGGGCCGGCGGGCAGGACCCGGTTCTCGACCCGCAGGTGCGGCTTGCCGCCCACGACGTCGTAGATGGGGCGGTTCCAGCGATAGACGGTGCCGTTGTGCAAGCGCAGCTCGTCGAGCTGGGGCGCCGAGCCGGCCTCCAGCGCTGCGTGCGGGTCCTCGTCGGAGGTCTCGGCGAGCAGGGCCGGGAAGTAGCGGACGTTCTCCTCGAACAGGTCGAAGATCGAGGTGATCCAGCGCTCACCGAAGAAGACACGGGGGCGGACCCCCTGGTTCTTCAGCTCGATGGGACGGGTGTCGGTGGCCTGGGTGAACAGCTGGATACGGGTCTCGGCATGCAGTCGCTGGCCGAAGAAGAAGGGGCTGTTGGCCGCCAGCGCGACCTGAGGGGCGCTGATGGCCTGGGCAGCATTCCAATGCTCAGCGAACGTGGCCGGCTCAACCTGTAGGTGGAGCTGGACGCTGGTGCAGGCGGACTCCGGCGCGATCGAGTCGGAGTAGCGGGCGATCCGCTCCCCCGTGGGTCCCTCGATGTCGAGGTAGATGTCCTCGCCTCGTGCCACGAAGATCGAGTCGTTCAGGGCGAGGTACCGGTTGTTGTCGCTGATCCACTCGCGCTCGTAGTGCTCGGGCATGATCGTCGGCAGAATGCCGATCGCGATGATCGTCGACCCGACCTCCTGGGCCTTGTGATCCGCGGCATTGAGCGAGGCGCGCAGCTCCTCTTCGAGCTCCAAGGCGCTCTCGCCCGGCAGCGGCCGCGGAGGGACATTGAGCTCAATGTTGTACTGCCCGAGCTCGGTCTGGTAGCCCGGATCGGCGATGGCCTGGAGGACCTCGGCATTGGCGAAATGCGGGTCGTAGTGGTCGTCGACGAGGTTGAGTTCGATCTCCAGGCCGGTCATCGGCCGCTCGAACTCGAACTGACTCGTCGTGAGCATGAGCTCAAAGACGTCGAGATTGGCTCGGACCTTCTCGCGGTAGCGCTGCCGCTCCTCGCGCGTGTAACTCTGCGCGTTGACCTCTTTACCCATGGCGAGACCCAACCACATGTCCTGCCCAAGAGAAACCCACTGGACGTGTTTCGGTCCCCGGGAGTGTCGGTGCCTCCTCCTAGCGTGGGTGTCGTGCGGTTCCTTCACACCTCCGACTGGCACCTGGGACGTTCGTTCCACCAGGTGGGGCTGTTGCCTGCGCAGGGGCTGTTCCTCGACCATCTCGTCGAGACGGTGCGCTCGCAGGGCCTCGACGCCGTGCTGGTGTCCGGGGACATCTATGACCGGGCGCTGCCCGGCCCGGACGCGGTCGCCCTTCTGGACGACACCCTGGAGCGACTGGTCGACACCGGCGCCCAGGTCGTGATCTCCAGCGGCAACCACGACTCCGCCGTCAGGCTGGGGTTCGCGTCCGGGCTGCTCGAGCGCGCGGGCGTGCACGTGCGGACCGGCCTGTCCGACCTCACCCGTCCGGTGCAGATCGGCGATGTCCAGGTCTACCCGATCCCCTATCTGGAGCCGCTCGTCGTCGCCGACCCCCTGGAGGCCGCCGAGCGGACCCATGCAGGCGTCCTGCGCGCTGCCGTGTCCAGGATCGAGGCGGCCTCGCCGGCTGGAGCACCACGGATCGTCATGGCCCATGCCTTCGTCGGTGCTGGCATCACCTCCGAGTCCGAGCGTGACATCACCGTGGGCGGGGTGAGCGCCGTGGGCACCAACGTGTTCCAGGGGTTCACGTATGCCGCCCTCGGGCATCTGCATGGCTGCCAGCAGGTCGCCGAGGGTCAGCACTACAGCGGCTCGCCTGTGGCCATGTCCTTCGGTGAGGCCAACCACCGCAAGGGGTCGCTCCTGGTCGAGGTCACCGCGGGGACGGCGAGAGTCGAGCGGATCGACGCCCCCGTGCTGCGGCCCCTGGCAGTGCTCAGCGGTGATCTCGACGACCTGCTCGCTCAAGACCGCTTCGCCGCTGCCGAGTCGGCCTGGTGCCAGGTGACGCTCACCGATCCAGTCCGGCCCCTGGGAGCCATGGACCGCATTCGCCGCCGCTTCCCGCACACCCTCGAGCTGCGGTTCGCGCCACGCGGAGCGGCTCCGGCCGTCCGGTCCTACGCCGCGCGCGTTCAGGCGCCGTCCGCCCAAGAGGTGTGCTGTGCCTTCCTGGAGCATGTGCGCGGGGGGTACCCGGCGACCTTGCAGGAGCGGGCCCTGCTGGGTGAGGCGATCGAGTCCGCGCGGGTCGAGCACGCCATGGTCGCTGACGAGGGCCAGGCCGGAATCGCGGGGGTGGCATGAGACTGCACCAGCTCGAGGTCGAGGCGTTCGGTCCGTTCGCCCGCCCCTGCCTGCTGGACCTCGATGAGGTCTCCTCGGGCGGTCTGTTCCTCGTCCATGGACCCACCGGTTCGGGCAAGACGAGCCTGATCGACGCGATCTGCTTCGCCCTGTTTGCCGACGTGCCCGGCGCTCGCAGCAAGAAGGGGCTGCGCAGTGACCATGCCCAGGATGGTGCCGTGCCCCGCGTGCGGCTGGAGTTCACCGCGGGTGGCCGGCGACTGCGGATCACGCGCTCTCCGGAATACTCGCGCCCCAAGAAGCGCGGGCAGGGACTGCTCAAGGTGCCGGCTCAGGTGGTGCTCCACGAGTTCGAGGGCGGCAGTTGGCTGGCCCGCAGCACCCGCCACGACGAGGTCGCCGATCTGATCGACCAGGTCCTCGGCCTGGGCCTGGCCCAGTTCGCCACTGTGGCAGTCCTGCCCCAAGGTGAGTTCGCGACCTTCCTGCGCGCCACGCCCGAGGACCGACGTGCGGTGCTCGAGCGGCTCTTCGACATCTCGACCTTTCGGCAGGTCGAGGACTGGTTGGTTGAGGAGCGACGTCGCAGTGCCGCCCTGGCCGCCGGCCTCATCGAGCAGGTCCGCACCCAGGTGGTCAGGCTGCACGATGCCCTGGCGACCGCACCGGGTGCCACCACTGCCGACGACGAGCCGGGGGGCTCCACCGAGGGTGAGCTGCCCACGGCCGAGTCCTTGGATCACCTTCGCCTCGCCCTCGACCAAGAGGTGACGACGACGATGGCGGCCTATGACGACGCGACCGGGAGTGACCGCACCGCCCGCGAGGCATTGGCGGCGGCCCGGCTCATCAGCGCCGCCCGAGAGCGGGGCGAGCGGGCGGCCGCCCAGCGGCACAGCCTCGACACCGACCTGCCCGCCCAGCAGGCCCGGATCGCCCGTCTGGCGGCCGCGCGCCGCGCCGAGATTGTGACCGGTCATCGTCGCGCTGTGGCTGCGGCGGACGCTGACGTGCAGCTGGCCCACCTCGACGTGGCCAGGCTCGGCCAGCTCCTGGAACATCTGCCCACCACCGCTGACGTCGAGATCAGCCATCTGCTCGAGGAGTTGCTGGCGGGCGACGACGTCGTCGCCGAGTTGCGCCTGGCTGCCGACGGCGCCGGGCTGTCGTTGGTGACCTCCCGCTCCGTGGCGGAGGCGCTGGACCAGGCGGAGCAGGTGGCGGCCCTGGCTCAGGCGGACGCCGACGCCGCGGCCGCGGAGTTGGAGTCGGCCGAGGCGGTCGACGCCACGGCTGCCGCAGTCGTGGCCGACATCCCCACGCTGCAGTCTGCCGTGGAGATCGCGACGCGCCGCCTGTCGCTGCGCCGAGCCGTCGAGGAGGACGGGCTGCGTGACCTCGAGTTGCGCGAGCAGGTCGTGACCGCCGCGGAAAACGCGGTGCGCGCCCAGACTCATGTCCTTGACCTGCGTCGACAGCGTTTCGAAGGGATGGCCGCCGAGTTGGCCACCTCCTTGGTTGACGGCGAGCCTTGCATGGTGTGTGGGAGCCCTGAGCATCCGGCCCCGGCCCACGCCGACCGGCTCGTCACGGCCGACGACATTACGCGCGCAGAACAGCATGCGGTCCGGGCCGAGACTCTACGCACCGCTTTGGAGCTGGAGCGTCAGGCCGCAACGGTGCGCATCACGGAGCGACGCTCGCAGCTGCCCGATGATCGCGGTGTGGAGGCCCTGTCCGAGGACCTCGCAGGTCTGCAGGCCACGCTGGCCGCGGCGATCCAGGAGCGCTCCACGCAGGCGGCGGCCGCCCAGCAGGTTGCGGCGCTCGCCGTCCAGGCTCGTCGCACAGCCACCCGGGCAGCGCTGGCACAGGAGGCTCGGGTCCGCACTGCAGGGAGCGCTGAGTCGGCAACCGCTGCCCTCCGGGCGGCGCGAGACCGGATGAGGATCGCCAGCACGCGGCATTCCGGATGCCCGTGCGTCCAGGAGGTCGTGACCGAGTCGACCCCGGACCAGGCGCGCGCTTCGGCTGACCGTCATGCACGCTGGGTCACCGACCTGACCCAGTTCGTCCAAGCCCAGGACGACCTCGCCGCTGCGGTGCGTCGCCAGCACCGCGCCGCCGAGGAGCTGACCATCGCCCTGCGCTCCCAGCAGTTCGATTCCGCTGAGGCCGCCCAGGCCGCAATGCTCGATGACGCCACCGGCCTCGCCCTCGAGGAGCTCATCAGGGCGCATACGCAGGCCCGGGCCATCGTCGACGCCACGTTGGCCGACCCCGAGGTCTCGGCCGCCCTGGTGGCACCGCCCCCCGACCTCCCATCCCTGGAGGCCCAGGCCGAGGCGGCCCGTTCGGTGCTGCTCACGGCCTCGGCACTGCAGAGTCAGGCTCAGCGACGCGCTGACGCCGTGGGTCGGCTGACGCCTGACCTGCTGGCCGCGCTGACGGCGTTGACCCCCGCGGCGGCGAGGGCGGAGCTGGTGCGGGCCCTCGCAGACACGGTCACCGGTATCGGTGCGAGCAACGACATGCGCATGCGCTTGACCTCGTTCGTCCTCGCGGCGCGGCTGGAGGAGGTCGTGCACCTCGCCAATGAGCGGCTGCACGTCATGGGGTCCGGCCGCTACGTGCTCGAGCACACCGACGATTTGGCCCCCGGTGGGCGACGCAGTGGGTTGGGACTTCGGGTGCTGGACCAGTGGACCGGTCGATCTCGAGAGACCAGTTCGCTGTCCGGCGGCGAGACGTTCATGGCCTCCCTCGCGCTGGCCCTCGGGCTCGCCGATGCCGTGCGTGGCGCTGCCGGGGGCGCCGAACTCGCGACGCTGTTCGTCGACGAGGGTTTCGGCAGCCTCGATGATGACAGCCTCGAGGAGGTGCTCGATGTGCTTGACCGGCTGCGCGAAGGCGGTCGAGCCGTCGGCGTGGTGTCGCACGTCGCAGACCTCCGCGCACGAATCACCCATCGCGTCGTGGTGGACAAGACCGCAACGGGGTCGACGGCGCAGATCCAGACGCCAGCGACGGGCGCAGCGTGAGGCTCAGACGGCGTGGCGCTGGCTGTCGCAATCGCGCCAGGCTGAGAACCTGACAGGAACTCAAGATGTGGCCAGGGCCTGCGTGACTCAGACTGGAGGTGCCACTCATCCTCTGGCCCAGCGCCTGATCCCATCCCCCCAAAGCAGGCGCCGGCACTCCCCTCCCTCGCCCGCACGCGAGGTGCAGAGGACGAGTTTCCGGTTCCGACCGGGCGGTTGGCTGCGGCAGCTAACTCCGCAGCCAGCCGCGGCCCCGGACGCCAGGGATCGCAGGACCGCCCGGGAGAACCGGCACGCGGTCCCGAGAATGAGAGCCCGAGTTAGCGACGGCTCCAACCGCGCCGCCCAGCCTCGAAGCCCAGTTGGACACGCGTCACCGCACCCCACCGGACCATGAGCTGGTGGACCCGCCGCTGGACCGTCCGCAGGGACAAACCGAGCTGCCGGGCGATGGCCTCGTCCGTGGCTCCAGCCAAGACAAAACCGAGGATCTGGGCGTCGGCGGGCTCGAGCTCGTCGGAGACCTGCGCCGCACCCAAGGCATCCAGCACGATGGGGCTGGACTGCGTCCACAGTGCCTCGAAATGCGAGATCAAGACACGCAGCATGGGGCTGCTGTACACGAAAAGCAGCCGCTCTGAGGCGGCCACGTCCGACGTCAGCGGCATGGTGGCGACCCGGCTGTCGATGATCATCATGCGCGTGGGGATGCCGGCCCGCACGCCGATTCGGACCCCACTCTTGAGGGCCACCGCCAGGTCATCCAGGAGGGCGGGCCGTCGCAGGACCTGGTCATCAAGGATGACCCGGTGGTCCAGGCCGGCGGCGGCGACGCTGTGCTGCTCGGGGTAGCCGTCCTCCGGGAGTTCGTCGATGTCGATCTCGAGTGCGAGGGCGAGGAAAGTGGTCTGTGCACTGGCCATGATGTGCCGGACATGGCGCCGGACGTTGTCGGCGCCCTCGATGATGTCGAACTCGCTGCCGAGTCCGGAACCGCCTGCGCGCGAACGGTAGCGCGAGACCAGGCTCTCGATTTCGAGTTGGAGGGCGCGCGCCTCCTGTTGTTGGCGTTCGACGGCCGGTCCGAGCATGAGGGCAGGGGGTGCGGCGGTGTATTCACCTTTGCCGTTGTCGGTGACCAACCCCTGGCGATGCAAGGAGGCGACCAGATCGGCGGCAACCTCAGTGTCGACCCCCAGCGCCGTCGCGAAGCGCACCATTGACAGCGGCCCCTCGTCAATCAGCAGGCCGTATGCCAATCTTTCCTGGGCCGTCGGTAGGCCCTCGAACACGTGCGTCTCCCTCCAACCCTGGCTTCCCGCCCACCACCGTAGAGATGCGGCACCAACTCTGCCTAGTAGAGACCGTGGCGGGTTCTATCAGGAAGGATTTAGGACAGGATCAAGCAGGGCTCAGGACTAGCTCGGCTCAGTCCTGGAATGCCTCCGGCGGCGGGCACGCACAGATGAGGTTGCGATCGCCGTGGGCCCCGTCGATCCGGCGCACCGGCGGCCAGTACTTCGACCGCGGGTCGACACCTGATGGGAATGCCGCGCGCGCCCGGTCGTACCCGACCTCCCAGGCCTGGGCCAGGGAATGCGCTGTGTGCGGCGCTCCACGCAGGACGCTGTCCGCTGCGGCCACGTCCCCTCGAGCGACCTCGTCGATCTCGGCCCGGATGGCGATCATCGCCTCGCAGAACCGGTCCAGCTCGGTCTTGTCCTCGCTCTCGGTGGGTTCAACCATCAAGGTGCCGGCCACTGGGAAAGACATGGTCGGGGCGTGGAAGCCATAGTCGATGAGCCGCTTGGCGACATCGTCCACGGTGACGCCGGTCTCCTTGGTCAACGGCCGTAGGTCAAGGATGCACTCGTGCGCCACGAGGTCCTGCTCACCGGCATAGAGCACGGGGTACGAGTCGCGAAGTCGAGCCGCGACGTAGTTGGCGTTGAGCACGGCAACACGGGTCGCCTCGGTCAGACCCGCTCCGCCCATGAGTCGGATGTAGGCCCACGAGATCGGCAGAATGAGCGCCGAGCCGTAGGGAGCCGCCGAGACCGGGCCCACCCCAGTGCTCGGGCCCGCGGCGGGGTCGAGCGGGTGGTTGGGCAGGTACGGGGCGAGGTGTCCGCGCACGGCAACCGGACCCACGCCGGGCCCACCACCGCCGTGCGGGATGCAGAAGGTCTTGTGCAGGTTGAGGTGCGAGACGTCCGCGCCGAAGCGACCAGGGCGGGCCAAGCCAATCAGGGCGTTGAGATTGGCGCCGTCGACATACACCTGTCCCCCAGCGTCATGGACCATGGCGCACAAGTCCGTGATCGTCGCCTCGTACACCCCATGCGTCGACGGATACGTCACCATGATCCCGGCGAGACGCTCGCGGTGTTCCTCCACCTTGGACTTCAGGTCATCCATGTCGACGTTCCCCGAGATCGGGTCGGTGCCGACGACGACGACCTTCATGCCGGCCATGACGGCACTGGCGGCATTCGTGCCGTGGGCGCTACTCGGGATGAGCATGACGCGGCGCTCGTCCTCACCGTTGGCGCGGTGATAGGCAGCAATAGCCAGGAGACCGGCGAACTCGCCCTGGCTGCCGGCATTGGGTTGCAGCGACACCGCGTCGTAGCCGGTAACCTCGCACAGCCAGTCGCAGAGCTGGTCGATCAGGTCGCGGATCCCTGCGGTCTGGGACGCCGGCGCGAACGGGTGCAGGTGGGCGAACTCCGGCCAGGTGACCGCCATCATTTCGGTCGTCGCGTTGAGCTTCATGGTGCACGAGCCGAGCGGGATCATGCCCCGGTCCAGCGCGTAGTCCCGATCCGAGAGACGACGCAAGTACCGCAGCATCGCGGTCTCGCTGTGATAGGCGTTGAAAACCGGGTGCGTGAGGTATTCGCTGGTGCGCCGCCCAGCATCGGCCCAGTCGGGCGCGGCCAGAGCGACCTCGGGCGTGTTGATGTAGAAGGCCCGGGCCACCCGCTCCAGATCATCCATGTCGGTGGTCTCGTCCACGCTGACCAGGACCGAGTTCGCGTCGTACTTCCAGATGTTGACCCGCTCGGCGAGGGCGGCCCGCACGATCGCGTCCGCCCGCCCCGGCGTCGACACGTGCAGGGTGTCGAAGAAGTCGCCCTCGACCAACTGGTATCCACCGGCACGCAGCGCCGAGGCGAGCCCCACCGCGTGCGAGTGGGTGCGGATCGCGATCGCCCGCAGCCCACTGGGGCCGTGGTAGACGGCATACATGCTCGCCATGATGGCCAGGAGCACCTGGGCGGTGCAGATGTTGGACGTCGCCTTCTCGCGGCGGATGTGCTGCTCACGGGTCTGCAGAGCCAGGCGGTAGGCCGGGGCCCCATCGGCGTCGATCGATACGCCGACGAGCCGTCCGGGCAGGCTGCGTTCGAGGCCGGCACGCACGCTCAGGTAGCCCGCATGCGGTCCGCCGAAGCCCATCGGCACGCCAAACCGCTGGCTGGTCCCGACGGCGATGTCGGCGCCCCACTCCCCCGGCGGCGTCGCCAAGGTCAGGGCGAGCAGGTCGGCGGCGGCGGTGACGAGGGCACCGGCATCATGGGCGGCGGCCGCCAGCGCGCGATGGTCTCCCAGAATGCCGTGGACGTTGGGGTACTGGACCAGGACCCCGAAGACCGGGGCGCCTCCAGCGGCGGACTGGAGCGCCGTGGCGTCATCGACGCCACTGAGGTCAGCAACCCGAACCTCGATCCCCAGCGGCAAGGCGCGCGTGCGGATGACGCCCAGCGTCTGGGGGAAGATCGCCTCGTCGACGAGCAGGACGGCATCGGCGGGCGCCTTGGAGGACCGGCGCATGAGTGTCATGGCCTCGGCCGCTGCGGTCGCCTCGTCGAGCAGCGAGGCCCCGGCTGTCTGCAGGCCGGTCAGGTCCGCAACCATGGTCTGGAAGTTGATCAGGGCCTCCAGTCGCCCCTGGGAGATCTCCGGCTGGTACGGGGTGTAGGCGGTGTACCAGGCGGGGTTCTCCAGGACGTTGCGGGTGATGACCGCGGGCGTGAAGGTGCCGTAGTAGCCCAGGCCGATCATCGAGGTGTTGACGACGTTGCGCCGAGCCAGGCCCCGCAGCTCCTTGAGGACCGACAGCTCCGAGTCGGCCGGGTCGATCGTCAGGGCACCCCGCATGGCGATCGCGGCCGGCACAGCGACGGAGGTCAAGGTCTCCAAATCGGGCTGCCCGACCACGGCGAGCATGGCGTCATGATCAGCGGCGCGGGGTCCGATGTGCCGAGCGGCGAAGTCGGGCAGGGAGGAGGACAGGGTCACGGAAGGCTCCTTCACGGATGATCGAGCCTCCCCTTCTGTCGCGAACGCTCCGCTCCAGAGGTGCCTGCACGCACGGTTCGTGGGCCTGAGAGGTTCCGGGGAGTGTTGCCCCTTCGGCGCCACCGCGATCCGTCGAGGATCGTCGTGGACTCTCCCGTGCGTGGTCGTCAGCGATAACCAGGTTAGCGCACGGTCAGTCCGGCGGTCCTGGTGTCAGGCCAGGCGTGCCGCGCGGCGAGCACTGAGCTCATCCCCGGGCATGGCGACCGGGACCTCGGCGTCGGCGCGCTCGCTGGGCAGGTGGGTCAGCTCCCCCTCGACCTCGCGCCACACCCGACCGACGGCAATGCCGAACACGCCCTGGCCGCCCGCGAGCAGGTCGATGACCTCTTGGGATGAGGTGCACTCATAGACCGAGGCGCCGTCGCTCATCAAGGTGATCTCGGCCAGGTCGTCCACGCCGCGCTCGCGCAGCACCGTGACGGCGCCGCGGATCTGCTGGAGGGAGACTCCGGTGTCCAGCAAGCGCTTGACGACCTTCAGGGCCAGGATGTCGCGGAAGCCATAGAGCCGCTGGGAGCCGGATCCTGTGGCGCTGCGGACTGAGGGCTCGACCAACCCGGTGCGCGCCCAGTAGTCGAGCTGTCGGTAGGTGATGCCTGCGGCCCGGCAGGCGGTCGGTCCGCGGTAGCCGACCTCTTCGTCGTGGGTGACCAGGTGGTCCTGGAACAGCAGTCCCTGCCCTCCCGGGGCAACGACGGGGGTCGGGCCGGCGACCGGAGTCTCTTCGATGGCGTTCATCTGTGTCCTTCGCCTGCGCTGTGCTGGTCCGGTCCCGAATTCACGGGGTGGACTACATGGGGGTGGTTCGCTCGGTTCCCGACGGTAGAACGCCGGAGTATCGACGTCAACTACCACCGCAGAGTTTCACATAAGTTCCTTTACATCACTTCTGTAACACTCACTCTCACCTTTACAGTGAGGGTCGCTCCGGAGGCAGGTCGCCGGCCGGCCCATCCCCCGGCTGACCTTTGTCCGTCCCGAAGTCCTCGGGCGAGACGCTGTCCAGGAATCGCGTGAACTCCTCGAGAACGTCGCTCTGCCCCTCGCCCGACTCACCCTGCGAGTCGTCGTCGTCGGTGTCGGCGATCCGTACACCGACATCATCCAGCAGGGCATCGTCGGCGACGATCTCGGCGCTGGCGCGCAGGGCGAGAGCGATCGCGTCGGAGGATCGGGAGTCGATCTCGACAACGCGGCCGTCCCCATCGCGCAGTTCGAGGACCGCATGAAAGGCGCCATCGGTCAGGCTGGTGATCCGCACCCGGCTCAGTTGGCGGCCGACCGCCTCGATGACATCGATGAGGAGGTCGTGGGTGAGCGGTCGGGGCGGGATGACGCCCTGTTGCGCGTAGGCGATCGCGCTGGCCTCGGCCGCGCCGATCCAGATGGGCAGATGGCGGTCGGTGCCCTGCTCCCGCAGCAGCACGATGGGTTGGTTGGTGGGCATCTCCACCCGGACTCCGAGGACGTCCATCACTCTCACCCTGTCACGGTACCCCGCTGACCTCGCCGGGGTCGCGTGTCAATGGCGGCGCAAGCCCGCCTTGACCAAGGCGGCATGCAACTGCAGGCAGGCATGAGCGATGTGTCCCGCGGCGCGCTCCCGGTCACCGGGGTCCGCGTGGGTGGCCAGCGCCTGCTCGACGAGTCCGACCTCGCGGTCCGCTGCCGCACGAAAGGCGCGCAGGTGTCGGGGTTCGAGACCGAAGGCCGTCAGCGCCCCCGCTGCCGCGGCGACCTGTGCCTGCTCGGTGCCGAAGTGGCCGGTCGGATCGGGCTGGATCAGACCGAACTCCAGGAGGCTGTCGATCGTCGCTGGGGCGCAGCCGCTGGAGTCGGCCAGCTCGGATCGCGTGAGACGCACGCGATCCGAGCGCAGCAGCGCGGCGACAGTGGGCACGTCCGCATCGCGCGGAGGGGGAGCCGCACGCGGTGTGGCGGAGTCGGACTCGTCACCGGAGGGCAACACCCCGCGATCAAGAGCATCCAGGGCCTCACGAATGACCTTCAGGGGCCAGAAGCGGTCCCGCTGGGCGGTCAGAATGTAGCGCAAACGCTCCACGTCGCCCGTGGAGTAGACCCGGTAGCCAGCCCGCGTGCGATCCGGCTCCAGGAGGCCCTGGGCCTCCAGGAAGCGGATCTTAGAGATGCTGACGTCGGGGAACTCGGACCGCAACAGGTCCAGCACGGCCCCGATCCTCATCGGGGTCTGCGCAGAGCGAGCAGGCACGGCCGGCGGTCAGTCCCGGGCGGCGTAGAACACCAGCCGGTACTTGCCGATCTGGACCTCGTCGCCGGTTTCGAGCACCCACTGCTCGTCGATCCGATCCCGGTTGACGTACGTGCCGTTGAGGGAGCCGATGTCGCGGACCACAAAACGGCCGTCGATGCGACTGAATGTCGCATGGCGCCGGGACACGGTCACGTCGTCGAGGAAGATGTCACTTTCGGGATGACGACCCGACGTGACCTCGTCGTCGTCCAGCAGGAAGCGGGCGCCGGTGTTGGGCCCGCGCAAGACGACCAGGAGTGCCGTGCCAGGGCGCAGCGCCTCGACGGTGGCCTGATCCGCGCGGGTCAAGGTGTGTTCGCCCTGGATGTTCTCGGCAGGCTCGACGGAGCCGATGCCGGGGATCCGCATGGTCGTGGGATCGCCCACGCCCGCGATCGCAGGGCCGCGTCCCGGTTCGTCGCGCTCCAGGGGTCCGTCGTTGCTCATGGTGCTTCGTCCTCGTGGGTTCGGGAGGCCTCACCCTAGATCAGGCGATGAGGAGTGGATACCCCTAGGCGCAGGGGGCGGGGCGGGACAGGCGTCAGGTCAGTTGGTCCTGATACGTGGCGGCGTCCATCAGCGCATCCACGTCGGCAGGATTGGACGGACGAACCTCATAGATCCAACCCTCGCCGTAGGGATCGGAGTTGACCAGCTCGGGGGTGGTGTCGAGCGCCTCGTTGACGGCCGTCACGGTGCCGCTGATGGGTGCGTACAGATCACTGACCGACTTGGTCGACTCGACCTCCCCGCACGTGTCGCCGGCGGCCGTGTCGTCACCGACGCCCGGCACCGACACGAAGACGACATCCCCGAGGGCGTCCTGTGCATACGAGGTGATCCCGACCCGGACGGTGCCGTCGTCGTTCACGCGCACCCATTCGTGCTCCACGGTGTAGCGCACATCGTTGGGGTATTCGAGGTCACTCATGGGTTCTCCTGGGTTGAAGGCGTCACGGACTCGGGGTTTCCGGGGCGACGGGCAGAGCGTAGCGAGGCTCGGAAACGACGTGCAACGCGGTGATGGACACGCTATCGACCTGGGCCACGTCGGCGTTGCCCCCGACCCGGGCGGCATTGTCGATGACGCCTCCGGGGATCGCCATCGCCGAGGCCAGGGTCTTGCTGTCGCCGATGGCGCGGATGGCATACGGCGCGTTCACCGGTCGCCCGTCCACGGAAATGCCCTCGCCCACCTGCGAGAAGTACGTGCTAGCGACCACGCGCACGTCGCCGACCTGGATGGCCTCGGCGCCGGCGTCGCGCAACTCCTGAATCGCGTCGAGCATCATCGCCGCGGTGTACTTGCCGCTGGGAGCCGATACGGTCAGCACGATTCCGGGGCCTTGGGCACCGACCGTGCCCGCGAGGACCCCGAGCGCATCGATGCGCTGCTGAGCGGCCAGGGCTGCCTCGGCGTCATCCCCAGAGTTGGCCAGCCGATCCCGGGTTGCCTGCAAACTGGCAACCTCCTCGGCCAGCCGGCTGTTGTCCTGGTTGACGTTGGCCAAGATCTGGACGAGCTCGTCCTCCCGCAGGCCGTCGAGGCCCTCATCGGACGTCTGACGGAACTGCACCGCGATCGCGAAGCCGAGGGCGACCGCCAGCAGGGCCGCCAGACCATTGGCGCGGGTCGCGCGGGGGCGCCCGGCGAGGGCGAGCCGGCGCCAGGCCCGCCTGGCGGACGACCGTCCTGTGGGCGCCGGGGCCGTCGGCTCGGTCGGGTCGGGCTCGCTGGTCATGCGTTGAACAGATGCCGGCGGATGGACGCCGCGTTGCTGAAGATCCGCACTCCGAGCACGACGACGACGCCGGTCGACAACTGGCTGCCGACGCCGAGCTTGTCCCCGATGAAGACGATGACGGCGGCGACGACCACATTGAACAGGAAGGAGACGACGAAGACCTTGTCATCGAAGATCCCGTCCAGGACCGCCCGCACTCCCCCGAAAACAGCGTCCAGCGCGGCAATCACCGCGATCGGCAGGTACGGCTGGAGCACGACGGGGACAGCCGGCTGCAAAATGATGCCGAGGACGATGCCGACGACAAGACCGAACGCGGGAATCACGGTGACCTCTCCGGTTCCTGGGGCGAACCTGCCGGTCCAGTATCCCCGACACTGTCGAGCGACACGGCATACCGGGTGATCAAGGTGGCGGCGGCCGGCAACTCGACGGAGTCAGCCATGGCCGTCTTGACGACGATTCCGTAGGTCCCCCTCAGCGTCGCGGCATACGTCCCGGCGGGACCGTCCGCGAATGCCGCTGGGAGCCGGCCCGGATCGCCGATCGTGGTGATGACGTAGGGCCGGGCCAGCGGGCGGTAGTCCACCAAGATGGCCTGGCCGGCAAAGCGGATGGCGGAGGTCGACGTGAGCCGTTGGCCGTTGATGCTGACGGCTTCGGCCCCGGCCTGCCACAAGCCGTTGACGACGGTCTGGATGTCGACAGCGAGCACGGTGCCCTGGGACTGGACGACGTCGCGCGGGTCCAAGCCTTCCCCGCGGACGGCGCTGGTCGGGGCGTCGTCGAGAGTGATGACGAAGCCGGGCCCCTGCACCGCCACCGCGCCGGCCGAGACCTCCAGGGGTGACACGGACGCGTCTGCGCCGCCGGGCAGTTGGGCCTGGAGGGCGGAGACTTCGCCCCGCAATGCCTGCACTCGCTCCGTGCGATCGTCGGTGACGGCCCGTGCTTGTTCGATCTGGGCGGCGAGGCCCGAACGGGCCGCTGAGTTGGCACTGGCGGAGGTATTCAGGGCGGCGCCCCCGATCCCGAGCACCAACCCCAGGCCCACCGTGGCCGCCCACAGGCGCGCGGAGCGCAGGGAGGTCTGTGCGGGCAGGCCCTGCTCGGTCCGGCGCGCGGCAGCGGCGGCATACCCCGAATCGAGGGGGCGCTCCATCATCGAGGTCAGGAGCGTCATCGACGCATCAGGTCGCCGGGTCGGAGTGCTCACGCGACGCGCTCACGCTGGCGGGAGATCAGCGAGCGTAATTGGACGGCATACAGAATGCCGGCCACCCAATACAGGATGGTGCCCCACCACGCGAAGGCCCAGCCGATCGGGCTGGCCACCTGAGCGAAGGTGCCTGTCCCGTCCGCGAGCAACAACAGCGGGAACGCATAGAGCAGGTTAAAGGTGGCGGCCTTGCCCACGAAGTGCACAGGCAGCCCAGTCCAACCGTGGCGTTGGGCGACGATCACGACCACGCCCATGAAGATCTCCCGGGCGAAGAGCACGGCGACGAGCCACCATGGAATGATGTCGCGCCACGCGAGACCGAGGAGCGTCGAGACGATGTACAGGCGGTCGGCGACCGGGTCGAGCAGCTGGCCTATCCGGGATTCGAGGCCGTAGTGGCGGGCGATCTTGCCGTCAAGGTAGTCGGTGATCCCTGACGCTGTGAGCAGGATCAGGGCTAGGCCGTCGCGCCGGGTCAGGATGGCCCAGAGGAAGACGGGCACCCCGATGAGCCGCAGCGCCGACAGTGCGTTGGGCAGCGTGAACACCTGATTGCTCACCGTGGATTGCCCCGACCCAGCCATGGCCGCAACCTTAATGCGAGTGCACCCCCGCGCCCGACGGGGGCGCGGCCGATTAGGGTCCTGCCGTGGACACGATTCTGGGCTCCTCGCAGGACCAGTTGCGCCGTGACCGGACGAGCGTGAAATGGGTGGCTTTCGAGCCGGACGTTCTCCCGGTCTGGGTGGCGGAGATGGATGCCGCTCCGTGTCCCGCCGTGGTCGACGCCGTCACCGCTGCCGTGCGACGCGGGGACACCGGCTACGACTTCGGGGTGCCGTACGCGCAGGCCGCCAGTGGGTATGCCGCGCAGCACTGGGGCTGGTCCTTCGACCACAGATCGACCATGGGCTTCGCCGACGTCATGATCGGCATCGAGGCCATTGTGCGCACCGTCACCGGTCCCGGGGACACCGTCATCGTGTCCCCGCCCGTCTACGACTCGTTCTACGGGTTCGTCACGACCACGGGGCGACCCCGGTTGGATGTGCCGCTCACCGCGTCGGGCCGGCTGGACCTGGCTGCCCTAGAGGCGGCGTTCGCCGCGGCATCGGCGGGGGGCGGTCGCGCGGCCTATCTGCTGTGTAACCCGCACAACCCGACCGGCACGGTACACACCAGGACCGAGTTGACCGCGTTGGCTGAGTTGGCAGCCGGGCACCACATCACCGTGATCTCCGACGAGATTCACGCCCCTCTGGTGTACCCGGGAGGGGATCCCTTCACGCCATACCTGACCGTCGCCGATGAGGGGCTGGCCTTCGCCGTGTGGTCCGCCTCCAAGGCGTGGAACTTGGCTGGCTTCAAGGCCGCGGTGGCTGTCGCGGGACCGGGCTCCCTCCCGGATCTCGCCCGCATTCATGAGGTGCACACCCATGGAGTGGGGCACATCGGCTCCATCGCCCATATCGCCGCCTTCACGCAGGGGCAGCCCTGGCTCGAGCAGGTCATCACCGAGCTCGATGCCAACAGGCGATTGTTGGCCGATCTGCTCGCCCGCGAGCTGCCCGACGTCGCCATGGCGGTCCCGGACGCCACCTATCTGGCCTGGCTGGACTGTCGCGGCCTCGAGCTGGGCGACAACCCCGCCGCGGTGTTCCTCGAGCGCGGGCGGGTCGCGCTGTCGGCGGGCCCGAACTACGGCGCCCATTGCGGTCGGGGGTTCGCCCGGTTCAACTTCGCGACCTCACCGGAGATCATCGCCGAGGCGGTATCGCGGATGGCAGCCTCGCTGCGGTGACGTCCTCGCCGGCCCCCCTGCCGCCGAATGCCGTCATCGCCACGTCCCCCGTCCGGGTTGCCGATGTCGGCGGCTGGACCGACACCTGGTTCGGTGGCCCAGGCCAGGTCTGCCATCTCGCCGTCGGCCCGGGGATCACGGTCCACGCCCGATGGAGCCGGGACCGCCCGCCAGGGTCCGTCTTCCTCGGGGCGCCCGACGTGGGGGCTCGACTGGAGATCCGCGCCGATCCGCCGCGGGGCTGGTGCGTGCCGGATAGCGGCAGTCATCCACTCCTGGAGCACGCAGTCGCCAGCGTGCTGGGCGACCTGTGCGAGCCGCCGACAGCCGGGATTGCCGTCGAGATCCGTTCAGCCGTCCCGCCAGGCGCCTCGCTCGGCACGTCCGCCAGTGTCGTCGTCGCCCTCATCGCCGCCCTACGCACGCTGACCGGGCAGATCGTCGACCCGGCACGCATCGCCGCGGAGGCGCACGAGGTGGAGGTCCAGCGGGTCGGCCGCGAGGCCGGCATTCAGGATCAATGGGCGGCCGCCACCGGGGGCGCGAGCCTGCTCACGATCGATCCGTATCCACGCGGTCACGCCAAGCCAATTGCGTTGTCTGCACGCACGATCCACGCCCTAGACACCAGGCTTCGCACCGTCGTCTTCGGTCCGCACGACTCCAGCGCGGTGCATCGCGAGGTGATCCGCTCAATCGTGCGAGATGGCTCGCCAGACCCCAGGGCGCTGGGCTGTTTGCGCCACCTCGCTGATCTTGCGGTCGAGGCTGCCGCAGCTCTGGTGAGCGGTGACCTCGATGACTGGGCACGGGTGCTGCGCGCCAGCACCGACACGCAGCGGCTGATGCACGCCGATCTGGTCGGCCGGCATCATCAGGCCGCCATCGAGGGCGCCCGCCTGCGGGGAGCCACCGGGTGGAAGGTCAATGGTGCCGGCGGCCGAGGCGGCTCCCTGACCGCCCTCTTCCCGGACGAGCACGCGGCGGCCGCGTATGGGACCTGGGCAGGCTCCCAGGGCTGGATCGTGCCCCCGCTGCACCTGCGCCGGGGCGTGTCAGTGACCTGAGCGCGGGCACACCGCAGCACCGCAGTGCTCAGCGCCGAGGGCCTCAGGGGCAGGGGGGGTTGATTGCCAGGTTGAGGTGGTACTCGCAGCCGCCTTCTGGGAAACCGTCGCTGAGCAGCGAATAGAAGACCCGGAAATGGTGGGCTAGTGGTTGGGAGAAGGACGGCACGCTCCCGGTCCCCGCGATGTTGGCCCCCGGAGCCACGACCGTGGGTGCGGTGGGCGTCCACGTGGCGCTCGTGACCGAGGTCCAGGCCGTCCAGCCCGACGCGACGTAGCTCTGCGTCTCCACGCGCAGGACCACGACGGTGTAGGTGGACTGGGTACTCATGATCGTGAAGGTGAAGGCGCCCGTCAACGGTGCCCCCACACATGGGCCACTCGGCACGACTAACTCCCCGTATCCCAGCACGGGCGGCGAAACGGGGCACGTCTTGACGGGGCTGGCAGCAGCCATCGGGGCCGTCGCGGAAACGGCGATGGACGGGACGAGCCAGGCACTCCCCTGCATCAGACTCCGCCGTCCGACGGCGTGACGAACGTCAATACTCATGGGCACCCTTGCGATTGATCGGATCGCGGGTGACCCTAGTGCAGAGTCACGTAACCGTCATAAATGGGTAACGGCACCATCAATTTCGGGAGAGAATCGTCCAGACCCCTGGGTCCTACGAGGGAAGATCCGCGTCCCGGACGGCCAGCGCGATCTGGACCCGATTGTCCAGACCTAGCTTGCTCAGGATCCGGCCGATGTGCGTCTTGACCGTGGCCACTGACAAGTAGAGCTCTCCAGAGATCTCGGCGTTCGACAGGCCACGGGCCACCGCTTGGGCCACCTCGAGTTCGCGGTCGCTCAGTTGTTCCAGCGCGGCCCGGGCCTTGTCTGCCACCGGTGATCCCACACCCACAGGCGAGGCCGACACGGCCGCGATGAGCTGGGCGGTCACACTCGGGGACAGCATCGGCTCGCCGCGCGCGACCGTGCGGATCGCTTGGACCAGCTGGCCGGGCGGGGTGTCCTTGAGCAGGAAGCCAGCCGCCCCGGACCGCAGGGCGTGCAAGACGTCCTCATCGGTATCGAAGGTCGTCAACACGATGATCCGCGGCGGCTGCGGCCAGCCCATGATGGCCTCTGTCGCGGCCAAGCCGTCCACGAGCGGCATGCGGATATCCATGAGGACCACGTCCGGTCGGTGCTCGCGCACGACCGCCAGAGCGTGAGCGCCGTCCCCTGCCTCACCGACGATGGCGATGCCCTGGTCACCGCCGAGGAACATGCGCAGGGCCGAGCGCACCATGGCGTCATCGTCGACCAGCACCACCCTGATCGTGGACTCCGTCATCGGCCCTCGCTCTCGTCGCCCCACGGTAGCTCCGCGGCGAGTCGGAAGCCGCCGCTGGGCGTCGGCCCGGCGGTCAACCGGCCCCCGGCCAGCGCGACCCGCTCCCGCAGTCCCACGAGGCCGAGGCCGGCACCGGGCAGCCCGTTGGCTGCCGCGCGGCTGCGGGGGGTGAGGACCTCCACGCACAGGCCGTCGCCCGGTGCTCCGGTGAGCGTCACGGTGACCGCCGCGCCGGTCGCATGCTTGCGGGCATTGGTCAGTCCCTCCTGAATGATCCGGTATGCCGTGCGCCCGGTGGTCGCAGACGGCTCACCCTCGATCTCACTGTGGACGACGATCCGTTCGCCGGCCTCGCGCGCCTCGGCCACCAGGGTGTCCACGTCGGCCAGCACCGGTTGCGGGGCCTCGACCTGGCCCGTCAGGGACGCCCACTGGTCACTGTCGGTGGACCGCAGGACGCCGAGTACGCCCCGCAAGTCCTTGAGTGCCTGCTGAGCATTGGCCTCGATGGTGCGCGCGGCGGTCTGCTGTTCCTCGGGGGTGAGGTCTGTGCGGTAGGTCAGGGCGCTGGCATGCATGGCCACCAGGGAGATGCGATGCGCGAGAACGTCATGCATCTCGCGGGCAATCCGTGTGCGTTCGGTCGCCTTGGCCGCGGCGACCCTGGTCACCTGCTCGCGCTCGGCCGTTTCGGCCCGCTCCCGCAGGGACTGCACGACGGCGGCCCGGGACGCGTCCACTTCACGGCGGGAGCCCACCGCATATCCGATCGCGGTGGTGATGAGCACGATAAAGGCGGCGAAGAGGGCCGTGCCCCACCAACTGCGGCTGGCGGCACCGAACAGCACGAACTCCGCGGCCAAGGCGGAGGCGAAGTTCACCAAGACGGCCACCACGATGGGGATGATCCGGCGGCGCGCCGCCACGGAGAACAGGGCGAGCGCGGCAGGCCCGGTGGCCGCGGCCGACACCCCCGCGAGCACGGAGGTGATGACGACCACAAGCATGGGATGGCTCCGGCGCCAGTGCACGATGGCCAGCGCTAGCGCGCCGAGACCCGCATCCAGCGTGATACCCACGGCGCCGGTGATTGCCGTGGATCCGCTTGGGGCCGACATGGCCCAGCCCAGGAGCCCGAGCACCCCGGCCAAGGCCAGACGCCACGCCTCGGACCAACCGGTGCGGTTGATCGCGGCTGCGAGCGGGTCGGGCGGCATGACCCAAGGCTAGGCAGCCCACGTGGGCCACGGGGTCATCCCAAAGATTGAGGCCCGTCAGCGAGGGTCAACCACTGGTCGCACCCGAAAGGGACCGTGGGTTGATCCGCGAGGCGGTGATGCGAGGGCAGGCTGAGGCACATGATCCACATCGAGAACCTCACCAAGCGATACGGCGGCTTCACCGCCGTCGATGACATCTCGTTCGACGTGCGTCCGGGACACGTTGTCGGCTTCCTCGGTCCCAACGGCGCCGGCAAGTCGACGACGCTGCGGATGCTCACCGGCCTGACGCCGCCCACCGCGGGCGTTGCCGATGTCCTCGGCGTCCCCTATCGCTCGCTGCCGAATCCCGGCCGCCGGGTCGGGGTCATGCTCGACGCCTCGGCGCAGCATCCAGGACGCACCGGCCGCGAGGTCCTGCGAGTCGCCGCGATCCACATGGGCCTCCCCCGTGGTCGCGTCGACGAGGTGCTCGACACCGTGGGACTCACCTCGGACGAGGCGGGCCGTCGGGTCCGGGCCTACTCCTTGGGGATGCGTCAGCGGCTCGGACTCGCGGTGGCCCTCCTGGGCGACCCTGAGGTGCTGGTCCTCGACGAGCCGGCCAACGGCCTTGACCCCCAGGGCATCCACTGGATGCGTGGCCTGTTGCGCGGTTTCGCCGACGAGGGCGGCACAGTCCTGTTGTCCTCGCACCTCTTGCACGAGGTGCAGATCATTGCCGATGAGATCGTCATGATCGGCCAGGGCCGCATCGTCGCCCAGGGCTCGACCGCGTCGATGCTCGCCCAGGGTCGCGCCACCGTCACCTCTCTCGACAACCCCACCCTGGCCGCCGCACTGAGCGAGGCCGGCCACGAGGTGGCCAGCACCTCAGCTGGCCTCCTCGTCGCGGCCGACACCACCACCATCGGCCAGGTCGCGCTGCGCGCGGGCGTCGTCCTGACCGGCCTGCGGGCCGGCGACGCCTCCGGCCTGGAGGAGACCTACCTGCGCCTGACCTCAGGCACCGACCGACAGGAGAGCGCGGCATGACCGCCACGATCATGACCCCCGACACCACCTCACGCGCCGACCACCCGACCACCCGACGGGGTCGGCACGAGCAGCACATCGCACCCGTGCCCTTCCACCGGCTGGTGCGGGTCGAGCTCCGCAAGACCGTGGACACCCGGGCGGGTCTCTGGCTCCTGATCATCATGAGCCTGATCGGGGCGGCCGCGATGGGCGCCTTGATGATCTGGGGCTCGCCGCAGGATCAAACCTTCGTGTCGCTGCTCGGCATCTCGACCCTGCCCTTGTTCATCATCCTGCCGGTGCTCGGCGTCATGGCCGCCACCGCCGAGTGGAGCCAACGCACGGGGCTGACCACCTTCACCTTGGAGCCGCGCCGGGGTCGGGTGCTGACCGCCAAACTCCTGGCAGCTGTACTCCTGGGTCTGATCGTGGTCGCAGCCACCATGGCCGCGGCAGCCGCGCTCACCCTGTTGTGGGGCGTCCTCGGCAACGACATGGTGTGGAACCTGGCCGGGATCTCGCTCGTGGGGGTCGCCGCCATTATGGTGCTGTTCGTCATTCAGGGCAGCGCGATGGGTTTCGCCTTCCTCAACACGCCTGCTGCGATTATCGCCGCCATCGTGGCTCCGACGATCTGGACAATCATGGCCACCAGCATTCCGGCCCTGATTGACGTGGCCCCGTGGACCGACTTCACCGCCGCCGTGGGCCCGATCGTCGCGGGCTCCCCGACCGGCGATGACTGGGCGCACCTGGCCAGCACCAGCGGGATCTGGGTCCTGCTCCCCCTGTCCATCGGCATCTACCGGGTGATGCGCAGCGAGGTGAAGTAGGCGCGATCGGGAAGCAACAGACCCGGCAGGTCCGAGGACGGATCCGCGGAGACGACGCCGAAGCCCACACCCAAGGCCGCACTCGCCAGCGCCAGTGCAGTGATCACGCTGCCGGCGATCCGCCAGGTGCGCCGGGTCCGGGCTTCGGCGTCGCGCTCGCTCATGCCCCCTCCAGCCATCTGAGCACCGCAAGCACGCGCCGGTGGTCCGCCTCGTCGCGCGGTAGATCGAGCTTGGCAAAGATCGAAGACACGTGCTTCTCGACGGCGCCTTCGGTGACCACCAGCCCCTCGGCGATCGCCGCGTTAGTCCGCCCGGCGGCCATCAGTTCGAGCACATCGCGCTCACGCGGAGTGAGGCGCTGAAGCGGCGAGGTGTGGTGGGCCCTGGTAAGCAGTTGGAGGACCACCTCGGGATCCAGGACTGTGCCTCCGTCGGCGAGAGTGCGCAGCCCCTCGATGAACTCGATCGGGTCGGCGACCCGGTCCTTGAGCAGATAGCCCACGCCCCGGGGGCGGCTGGCGATGAGCTGGGTGGCGTACTCCTGCTCGACATACTGGCTCAGCACGAGGACGGCCGTCTCGGGGTAGGCACTGCGGATCGCCAACGCCGCCCGAATCCCCTCGGCGGTGAAAGTGGGCGGCATCCGGACGTCGATCACGGCGAGGTCCGGACGCTCGGCCGCGACAACGGCCAGGAGCCCGTCGGCGTCGCCGCACGCCGCGACGACCTCGAAGCCAGCGTCGCCGAGCAGGCGGACCAGACCCTCGCGCAAGAGCACGGAGTCCTCGGCGATCACCACGCGTAGGTCAGGCGGTGTGGGCACCTCGGTCATGGACTCCTCCTGGGCCGAGCGGGAAGGATGATGGCGACGGCGGTGGGCCCGCCGGATGGCGAGAGGATGTCGAGCGTGCCGTCCACGGCACCGACGCGTTGTCGCAGACCGTGCAAACCCGTCCCAGAGGTGGCCCGATCGCCCGGTCTACCAACCCGGGCCCCGCCGATCCCGTCATCGGAGACCGTCAGGTGCAGGCGGCCCTCATGCTGGCCGATCTCGACCTGTGCCCTGCTCGCCTGTGCATGCTTGACCACGTTGGTCAGCGCCTCGGAGACACAGAAGTACGCGATGGCCTCGATGCTCGGATCGAGGCGGCTGCCCTCCCCCGGCGGCAGCGCGACGTCGAGGGAGACGGGGATCGACAGCCCACTCGTGAGTGCCGTGAGGGCTGCGCCGAGACCTCGGTCCGTGAGGATCGGCGGCGTGATCCCGCGGGCCACGTGACGCATTTCGACGATGGCTGCCTTGCTGTGCTCGTGGGCGCGGTCGAGGATCACCCGCAGCCGATCGGGGTCGGTCGCCACCGCAGAGTCGAATGCCGCCCGTGCCATCCCGAGGTCCATGGCGATCGCGACCAGGCGCTGTTGGGGTCCGTCGTGCAGGTCCCGCTCGATCCGGCGCCGCTCTGCCTCAACGGAATCCACGGTTTCGCTCCGGGTCCGTTCGACATCGGCGATCCGCCGTGTGAGCTCTCCCGTGTGGCGCGCCGGGTCGTCGCCGAGCAGCCAGCGACCCAGCGCCAGGCTCACGGCATTCGTGCCGTGGGTCGTTGCCAGACCGAGGGTGACGAGCACCGGTCCCGTGAGCAGCACCAGGAGCAGGGTGACCCACAGCGGCAGCGCGAGGGCATCGCGGCGGGGCCACACGTCGAGCAGCGACCAGGGAATGAGGATCGTCAGCGCCACACCGACCGACAGGAAGACGACGGCGCAAAGGCCGGCGACAAAGGCCCACAGGCCGTGCAAGGCGTGATACGCGGTGCCCCGCCAGGCCACCGGGTCGACCAGGAAGCGCCAGCCCGAGCGGGGGGTGGTCATCGGTGCCGGGATGACCGGGCCAACGAGACTGGCTCGGCTGCGGTCCAGCACCGCCAGCCAGCGGGCAGCCCAGAGCCCCGGGATGAGCAGGATCAGCCCGACACCGGCGATCGGCGCCGTGAGCGCCCCAGTGACGACGAGGATGGCCACCGTCGACTGGGCGATCGCGAGGAGGAACCCGGTCATGAGATAGACGACGTCCCACCACTGCGAGGCGAGGCGGCCAGACAGGGTCGTGGCCTCGGCGGTGGTGGTCATGATGGTGAGCGTAGGGAGCGGCGGGCCCGCTGGGCAGCAGGCCGCCCCCCGAGTCGGAGTGGGGTTAACCCCCGGTGGTGTTCGGGGTGCAGCCGGATCGTCGCGACCGACTGCGGCAAGCAGGCTCGACGCATGGACACGACCACCTCATCCCGCCCCCCTGCCGCGCCACCCACGGACGGCCCACCCCCGGTTGGGCCACCGCGTGGTTCCGCTCTGGCCTGGTGGTGCATCCGTCGCCGGTGGCTGGTCATCGCGGCATCGGTGGTCCTGCTTGCCGCGGGTGTCGGGCTCATGGGCCGCTTCGGGATCACCATCGCCTCGTCCGAGAGCGAGCTCGTCGGTGACTCTGCGGCGGCTCAGCGCGCGCTCGACTCTGGGACGTGGGACGACCCCGAGAGCGAACTGGTCGTCGTGACCCTGCGCGACGGCTCGCTGTCCGACCAGCAGGCCACCACGCTGGGTGCCGAGTTGGAGGCGGCATTCACCGGGACTGCGGGGACCGAACAGGTCGGTCCGGTGGTGCCCGGCGTGGACGGTCGCTCACTGGTCCTGCCGGTGGCCTTGGTGGCTCCCGAGCCCACCGATGGCGACATCGAACCGTTGCTGGACCGCACGGCCGAGTTCGCGCAGGCTCATCCTGAGCTCCAGGTCGGTCAGTACGGTGCGGCGTCAGCGAACCGGGAGGTCGCCCAGATGCTTAGTGAGGACTTCGTCACCGCGGAGTACTCGGCGATTCCGTTGACGCTGATCATCCTGCTCATCGCGTTCGGCTCGGTCGTGGCGGCAGGCGTGCCGCTGCTCCTCGGCGTTGGCGCGGTCGGGGTCGCCCTGGGGCTGACGGCGGTGTGGAGCCATGAGGTCTTCCCGGTGACCCAAACGGCCCAGAGCATGTTGCTGCTCATCGGCTTGGCGGTCGGCGTGGATTACGCGCTCTTTGTCACGCGTCGGGCCCGTGAGGAACGAGCCCGGGGTCTGAACGTTGCCGACTCGATCGCGGTCG
Source organism: Phycicoccus sp. (assembly GCA_017993715.1). GTDB lineage: Bacteria > Actinomycetota > Actinomycetes > Actinomycetales > Dermatophilaceae > JAGOME01. The sequence continues at coordinate 77,070 of JAGOME010000002.1, read as the reverse complement.
CTGCCGGCTCCGCAGGGCGCGCCGTCGTGGTGTCGGGCATCACCGTCGTTGTAGCCCTGAGTGGCCTGCTGGTCGCTGGTGGGCTCTTCCGATCGTTGGCCATCGGCGCGATCTTCGTCGTCGGCGTCGCGGTCGTGGCGGCCGCGACCACGCTGCCTGCCCTGCTGGCGATTCTCGGGGACAAGCTCGATGCGCTCCGCATGCCGTGGCGTCGCCGGACCCGGACTCGGGCACCCGAGGCGAGCTTCTGGGGCCGGCTCGCGGGGGTCGTCACTGCCGCTCCCCTGGCCTGGGCAGCTGCCACGGCCGCGCTCCTGCTCGCCCTGAGCCTGCCGGCATTCGGGATGAAGACCGCCCTCGGCGGGGCCGAGGCGTTGCCCCAGGACCTCGCTTTTGTGCAGGCCTATCATCAGGTCGAGTCAGCCATGCCGACCGAGGGCACCCACCTCACGCTCGTCGTCTCCTCGACGGCCGAGAATGCCGATCGGGTCACCGAGGTGCTCAGCGCAGCCGGACCGGCGCTGCTGGCGGTGTCGCACGTGACCGAGGTTGCGGAGACGACGGTCATCTCGACGGACCGCACGGCGCAGTACCTGCCCGTCGGGGTCGGCCTCACGGTCTCCGACGAGCGCCTGTCCAAGGTGGTTCAGGACGTGCGCACTGGCGTCGTCCCAGACCTGCAGGCGCAGCTGGACGCCGCGGGTGTGCCGGGCGCGCAGGTCCATGTGGGCGGGGACGCGGGAGTGACGGATCTGGATCACTGGATGGACGAGCGCCTCCCGTGGGTCGTAGCGTTTGTCCTGGTGCTCACCTTTGCTGTGATGCTCGTGTCGTTCGGGTCGCCGTGGCTCGCGCTGACCACGATCGGGCTCAACGCGCTCTCCGTCGGCGCGGCCTATGGGGTGACCGCCCTGGTCTTTGGTGGCACCTGGGCCCAGGATCTGCTCGACTTCACCTCGACGGGTGCCATCGCGTCGTGGCTCCCGACGGTGTTGTTCGTGATCCTCTTCGGCCTCTCGATGGACTACCACGTCTTCGTCGTCAGCCGGGTCCGGGAGTCGTATGCCGCGGGCCAGGACATCCGGACGGCCATCCGGACAGGGGTCGCGCGCTCGGCCGGGGTCGTGACCGCGGCGGCGGCAGTGATGATCGGGGTCTTCTCGATCTTCGGCACGCTGTCGCTGCTGGAGTTCAAGCAGCTGGGCGTCGGCCTGGCCGTTGCGGTGCTCCTCGACGCCACGCTGGTCCGCGGCGTCCTCTTGCCGGCGACGCTGGCGCTCCTCGGTCGGCGGGCGCACACCGGTCCGCGCTGGCTGCCGACGATTCGGCATTGACGGAGGGACCCAACACGGGTCGCTCGGGGCGTTGCGCACTGGACGGCCGGCGCGAGAGCGATGATGGTAGCCGTGACGAGGTGTCCTTCGGTCGAGATGCGGCGGAGATCCGCGAGAAACGTGAGCGATGACGACTCACCTCGGTGCGGTACTCCGTGAACGGCCAGCCCAGGACGTACACGCTCGTGGCCCGGGACGGCACGACGTATCCGTCCCGGGTCAAGGGTCAGTGGGGCGGCCATCGCCGGTCGCGGATCTACGGTCGGTTCGACTGCCCGACCGCCTTGCGTGCCATCGCCAGAGGTGGCTATGTCACGCACCGGGTGTTCTTCGCCGATGAGGACACCGCGATCGCTGCGGGATATCGCCCGTGCGGCGTCTGCTGCACCGACCGATACCGGCGCTGGAAGGCCGCCCGCGGCTAGGTCCATGGGATACAGAGGAACCTGGCGCTCATGGTCGAACGACCAGCCATCAGGGCTTGCCAACCTCAAGGAGGCGCTCCAGCCCGCATCTGGGCTCATGTGGAGCATCGTCGGCATTCTGCTGACTGTCGCCCTGCTCATCTCCATCTTCTGACAGGGTCGCCGCAGGGTTGGGTCACCACACGATGAAGGCGTCGGTCCTCACGTAGTACTGGAATGCCGACAGCAGCTCCCGACGGGTTGCTCCCGGCCGCTGTTGTCGGGCATTGGCCACGATCGAGCCCACCGTCTGCAGGTCCAGTACGTAGTCGAAACCGGCCGCGCTCACCTGGGTGGGGAGGTCGGTGTCTTCATCGACGTCGTCAACATCATGAACGATCACCACCGTGTCGGCCGCCCAGGCGTTGTCCCGCGGGCCGTAGAGGGCGGAACCCCATGCGTAGGCCGCCGGATCGGCCAGGACGTCCTGCAGCGTCAGGATGGGCCCGCTGGTCGGCCCGACCAGTGGCGACGAGACCCCGGCCAGGAATCCGTCAGCATCCGCGGCGACCCGGATGTGCTCGTCAGGCCCCCACCCCAGGCTCCCGGCGTGGGACCACACCAGAGGAACTGTCCCGTCATTGGGTGCACGCCCGGCCACGACATCGCGCAGGTCCAGGCAGTAGAAACCGCCACCGCCGTCCAGGGCCAACGGCCACGCCCCCGGGAGGTACTGCGCGAACTCGTAGTCGATGAAGTAGGCGGGCATGTCCCTCCCGAGCGCGCCAAACTCCGGCTGGGGCGCCGCAGATCGGCTCGTCGGTATCCCCGTGGGGTCGAGGGTGATCACGTCCACACCCGAGGCGACGAGCGTGATGAACGAGGTGGGGAGCCGCAGCGGCTCGAGGAGCCCGAGCAGCTGTCCGGCCTGGGTGGACACGCCCGGCAGCCAGGTCGGAGCGTCGGCCGCATTCGGAGTCATGGCAACCTCGCTGGCCCGGTGCGTGGGGCGACCTGCTTCTTGGACATCGACTCGAAGGTACCAAGCGACGTGGCCGACGGCCCCGCTCGTTCCTCGCCGCCGGTTCACGCTCCCATCATCATGTCGCCCGACACGAAACGGCGGTTGCTCACGACTTCGTCGAAGCAACCGCCGCTTTTCGGTCGGGCTGACAGGACCCGCGTTCGCCGTCGGCTGGTTCCTCGCCGCCGGTTCACGCTCCCATCATCATGTCGCCCGACACGAAACGGCGGTTGCTTTCGACTTCGTCGAAGCAACCGCCGCTTTTCGGTCGGGCTGACAGGATTTGAACCTGCGACCCCTTGACCCCCAGTCAAGTGCGCTACCAAGCTGCGCCACAGCCCGAAAGGGTGGTGTCACTCCCGCGAGCGGGAGCGGTCGAAACCATATCCCATGCGCCACACCGTCACCCAATCGGTCCAGGACCCACCCACAGGGTGGGCGAGCGCCCGCAGGTCGCGCTGACCGTCAGCGGCGCGACCGCTTCTCACGGACCCGGACCGAGACCTCGATGGGCGTGCCCTCGAAGCCGAACTCCTCACGCAGCCGACGTTCGATGAACCGCCGGTAGCCGGCCTCGATGAACCCCGACGCGAACAGCACGAACCGCGGGGGCCGCGTCCCGGCCTGCGTGGCAAAGAGGATGCGCGGCTGCTTGCCACCGCGCACCGGGTGCGGGTGGGCCGAGACGACCTCGCCGAGGAACGCATTGAGACGCCCCGTCGAGATCCGCGAATCCCACGAGTTCAGCGACGTCTCCAGCGCGGGAACGAGCTTGTCGAGGTGCCGACCCGTGCGGGCAGACACGTTGACCCGCGGCGCCCAGGGCACCTGGACCAGATCCCGCTCGATCTCGCGCTCGAGGAAATGACGGCGCTCCTCGTCGGTCAGGTCCCACTTGTTGTACGCGATGACGAGCGCGCGGCCAGCATCGATGACCTGCTGGATGATCCGGATGTCCTGCTCAGAGAGGGTCGTGGAGGCATCGACGAGGACGATGGCGACCTCGGCCTTCTCCAGCGCCGTCTGGGTGCGCAGCGAGGCATAGAAGTCGGCGCCGCGGGTCTGATGCACCCGGCGACGGATGCCGGCGGTGTCGACAAAGCGCCATTCTTGACCGCCGAGCTCGATGAGCTCGTCCACCGGGTCGCGGGTCGTGCCGGCGACATCGTCGACGACGACCCGGTCCTCGCGGGCGAGCTTGTTGAGCATCGAGGACTTGCCAACGTTGGGACGGCCCAGCAGGGCCACCCGCCGCGGGCCGCCACGTCGGTAGGCACCGCCGACGGCAGACTTCTCCGGGAGGACGTCGATGAGCGCGTCGAGCGCGTCGCCGCTCCCCCGGCCGTGCAGTGCCGAGACCGGCCAGGGCTCCCCGAGGCCGAGGTTCCACAGGTAGGCCGCGTCGGCTTCGGTCCGCTGGTCGTCGACCTTGTTGGCGATGAGGACGACGGGCTTCCCGGCGCGGCGCAGCAGCTTGACGACGGCCTCGTCGTCGTCGGTGGCGCCGACGGTGGCATCGACGACGAACAGCACCGCGTCGGCGAGCTCCACGGCGATCTCGGCCTGCTCGGCCACCCTCAAGTGGATGCCTTGGGCGCCGATCGCCCAGCCGCCGGTGTCGATGAGGGTGAACCGGTGCCCGGTCCACTCCGCGTCGTAGGCGACGCGGTCGCGGGTCACGCCGGGGACATCCTCGACGACAGCTTCGCGGCGCCCAATGATGCGGTTGACCAGCGTGGACTTGCCGACATTGGGCCGGCCGACGACGGCGACGACGGGGAAGGACTCCTCCTCGGCGTCGTCGTCGAGGTCGTCCTCGTCGCGATCCAGCAGGGCCAGGTCGTCGTCCTCGAGCTCGAAGGACTCCAACCCGGCGCGTAGCGCCCGCGCGATGTCCTCGTCCTCGGCGGGGGTGTGGGGGGTGATTGTCGTGGCGTCGGATGCGGGGTGCGCGGTCGCCTCATCGTTGGGGACCGTCAACTCGTCAGAACTCATCCGGTCATTCTCGCGCACCACTGCCCCTCCGCCCGAATCCCGTGGTCAGTCCAGGCGCACCAGGTCGGGAGGAATATCGGTCGGCAGCGGAATGCCGTGCCGCTGCGCGGCCGCCGTCACGTGGGCCGCCAACGCGACCCGGATCTGCTCACCCGCCAGCTCGACCCTGCCTCGCCGGGCCAGACCCGCGGGCAGGTCGAGCGTGATCGGTGCGCCGAACTCCACCACGAGCCGGCTGCGCAGCGGCGGCCACCAGGACGCCAACTCCCCCGTGCGACGGGTCCCCAGACACGCCACCGGCACGACCTGCGCGTGCCCTTGCAAGGCGATCCAGGCAGCCCCCCGGCCCGCGGTGCTCAGGTCGCCACGCCCCCGGCCGCCCTCAGGGAAGATCCCCACCACCTCGGCCCGTCGCAGCACCTCCAGCGCCTGGCCCAGCGCGACCCGGTCGCCCACCTGCTGGTCGAGCGGGATCTGTCCGACGAACGTCAGGACCCGACCCAGCACACCCGTGAAGGTCTGCTTGAGCACCAGGAAGTGCGCCGGACGCGGCGACAAGGCAAAGACCAACGCCCCGTCCAGGAAGCCGATGTGGTTGGCCGCCAGCACGATCGGCCCCGTCGTGGGGACCCGGTCGCCGCCCACTGAGCGGACGGCATACAGGAGCGCGAAGGCCGCCCGCGCGGCTCGCCGGCCCACCTGGGCCCGCCACGCGGCGGGTGCGGCTGTGTGCGAGCCGCTCTCGATCACTGGGCCTGCTCGGCGACCTCGAGCACGGCCTGGACGCTCTGCTCGAAGTCGAGGTCTGAGGTGTCGATGGTGACGACTCCGTCGGCAGCCACGGAGAACTCCGAGACGGTCGCATCGTCGCGGTCGCGGCGGACGATCTGGTCCCGGGTCGCCTCGACGGCGTGGGCCTGGGCGTGCCCGTGCAGCTCCGTCGAGCGCCGCCGCAACCGCGCCTCCTCCGAGGCCGTCAAGAGGATGCGGACATCGGCATCAGGCGCCACGACCGTCGTGATGTCCCGACCCTCGGCCACGACTCCCCCTGTGCGAGAGGCGATCTCGCCCATCAATGCACGCTGGCGGCGCTGCAAGATTGGGCGCACGAGGGTGTTGGTCGCGACAGCCGAGACCGCTGACGTCACCGTCTCGCTCCGGATGGCCGAGGTGATGTCCGTGCCGTCGACCTCGACGTGCGGTAGGTCAGGGTCCGTCCCGATCGCCAACGGCAGGTCCTCGGCAGCCTCGGCGACAGCGGGCCAGTCGGCGAAGTCCAAGCCCCGCTCCTGCACCCACCAGGTCAGCGCCCGATACATCGCACCGGTGTCCAGGAAGCCAAATCCGAGCCGCCGCGCCACCTCCTTGGAGACGCTGGACTTACCGGACCCCGAGGGTCCGTCGATGGCGATCAAGAGGCGGCGCGTCACAGCCAGGGAGCCTACGCCTGTCGCCTCACGGCTCACCCGACGGCCGCGCCCGGGTCAGCGCTCGCCAGGGCGTCGCTACGCGTGGATCCGCCAGCCGCGCTCGGTCAGCCCCTCGGCCAACTCGACCGCGACGACAGGAACGACGTCCACCTCCGCCAGACCGAATGCCGCACCGAGCCCGTGATCGAGCCGGAACTCCTCGATGTTGATGCCCAACTCCCCGACGTCGGCAAACAGTCGGCCGAGCTGCCCGGGACGGTCCGGAATGAGCACGCGCACGGTCGTGTAGGCCGTCGGTGCTGTGCCGTGCTTGCCCGGGATCCGGGCGTGGCCGGCATTCCCGGCAGCAATCGCCTGGGCGATCGTGCCGCGGGCGCCGGGCGCATCCCCGGGCACCCGGCTGGAGGCGTCGGCGGACAACAGGTCGAGGGCCCCGAGAACTCCGTCGAGATCCTGTGCCAGCGCCCCGAGCACCTCCCGCACCGCGGCGGCATTCCCGCTGAGAATCTGGGTCCACAGCCCCGGGTCGCTGGCCGCAACCCTGGTAACGTCCCGCAGTCCCTGCCCGGCCAGGGCCACCGCAGAGTCGGGCAGGTCGGTCAACCGGGCCGCCATGAGAGATGAGATGAGCTGGGGGACGTGCGAGACCGCCGCAACCGCTGCATCGTGCGATGCCGGGTCCAGCACGACGACGGCCGCCCCGGTGGCAGTAGCCATCGATCGGATGACGTCGATGCTCTCCGGCGCCGTATCCGAGGTTGGGGTCAGCACCCAGGCCCGACCGTCAAAGAGGTCGTAGCGCCCGCTCACGGCACCGGACTTCTCGCGCCCGGCCATGGGGTGTGACCCGCAGTATCGGGCGAGATCGGCGCCGGATTGAGTGAGCTCCTCCGCGATGACGCCCTTGACGGACGCCACATCCGTCACGACCGCCCGGGGCCAGCGGGACAGAGTGCCGGCGACGACGTGAGCGGTCACGTCGGGCGGCGTCGCGACGACGACAACGTCGGGTTGGTCCTCGTCCGCCGGGAGTCGCCCGGCCCCGAGGTCCCGCGCCAGGAATGCCGTGGTCTCGCTCGCGTCATCGACGCTGACATCCCAGCCAGCCCGGGTCAGGGCCAGGCCGATGCTGGTCCCGATCAGACCGGAACCGACGACCCGGACCGACAATGGAGCATCAGCCACGTCACAAACCTGCCGCGGAGTACAGGGCGCCGACCTCAGCCTTGGTCAGGACCCGCCATTTGCCGACCTTGGTGTCGCCTAGGTGAATCGGGCCGACCTGGGTGCGGACGAGTGACTGCACAGGGTGGCCAACGGCATCGAGCAGGCGACGCACAATGTGCTTGCGCCCCTCGTGCAGGATGACCTCGACCAACGCCTTGCCCGGTTGGGAATCCACCACCCGGAAAGAGTCAACGCGGGCCAAGCCGTCCTCGAGGTCGATCCCCTCGCGCAATTGCTTGCCGGCATCCCGAGCGACCGGGCCTGGCACGACGGCGAGATAGGTCTTCAGAACTCCGTAGGTCGGGTGCTGCAGCCGGTGCGCCAGATCCCCGTCGTTGGTCAGGATGAGCAGACCTTCGGTATCGGCGTCGAGTCGTCCGACATGGAAGAGCCGCTCGGAACGACCCTGGAGGAAGTCACCAATATCGGCGCGCCCCAACTCGTCGCTCATGGACGTGACCACCCCGAGGGGCTTGTTGAAGGCGAGGTAGACGCGCGAAGCGTCCAACTGCACCCGCACCCCGTCGACGTGCACGAGCTGGTCGGGGCGCACCCGCACGCCGAGCTCGGTGACGATCTGACCGTCGACCTCGACGCGACCGTCGACGATGAGCTGTTCGCATGCCCGGCGACTCCCCACTCCGGCACCGGCGAGCAACTTTTGCAGTCGAATGCCGTCCGGGTCGTGCACGTCGCGGGTCGGCCGTGAAGGCCACTGCGGGGCAGCGGTGGGCTGTGAGGGTTTGGTGGTCCCGACGCGTCCACGCCGCTGGTCCCGATCGCGGTCCTTGGAGGGCGAGGTGCCGCGCCCGCCTTGCCCCTCTCGTGGGGTCCTCGGGCCACCGCCACGACCGCCGCCATCCCGGCCGCGCGATCCTCCAGCGGACCGGCCGCCACCTGATCCGGCGCGCCCTGCGCCTGACCCGCCACGACCGCCACGGCCGCTCGCCGGCGTCATGCCCGTCCCCGCTCGGCGATCTCGTCGAGGAGGTCCGCCTCGGGGAGGTAGGGCGCCAGAGCCGGCAGATCATCGAGCGACTGCAGCCCGAGCCGCTCCAGGAAATAGGTGGTGGTCCCGTAAAGGATCGCCGTGGACTCCTCGTCGTGGCCGCGCTCCTCGATCAGCCCCCGGGTGAGCAGCGTGCGGATGACCCCGTCCACGTTGACTCCACGGACAGCAGCGATCCGAGCCCGCGACACCGGCTGGCGGTAGGCAATGACGGCCAGGGTTTCCAGGGAAGCGTGGGTGAGGCGAGCCTGCTGTCCGCCGAGGAGGAACTTCTCCACGACGGGGGCGTAGTCGGATCTGCTGTAGAACCTCCAGCCGCCACCGACTTGGCGCAGGGTGAAACCGCGGTGGGCCATGGCATACGCATGGTCCAACTCCCCCAGCGCGTCCTCGACGTCGGGCACCGGCACCTCAAGAGCAGCCGCGAGGGTGACCGCGGAGATGGGCTCCTCGACCACCATCAGCACGGCCTCGAGGGCACCCGGCAGGCCGCCGGGAAGGCTGGCCACGTCGAGAGCCTGCGGCTCGCCGTTGCCCTCCAGGTCACTGGGGTCACTCATCGTCGGTCCTCGTGTCGGGGTCGGTGGGGAGGGTGGGGTGGGAGCCAGCGTGGGCAGCTGCCTCGGCGGCGGCGTCCTCGGCCGCGTCGAACAGGTCTCCGGGGTCGGGGGATGGCTCGGCCAGATCCTCGTCGAACTCGTCATCGACCTCGACCTCGGCATCTGGCCCGGTCCAGCGGACGGTCAACTCTGCGAGGGCTTCGACCTGTTCGAACGCGACGGCGGCTTCCCGGAAGAGCTCCAGGAGGGCCAGGAATCGCGCCACGATGACCAGGGTCGAGTCGGCGTCCGCGACCAGGGAGCGGAACGAGGCCGCCCCGTCGCGTCGCAGCCGCTCGCCGATGAGGGTGGCCTGTTCGCGCACCGACACAGCGGGGGCGTGCAGGTGGGACAGGCCCACGGTCTGGACCGGCTTGGGCGACAATGCCCGCGCGGCAATGGCGGCCAGCTGCTCGGGCGTCACCGAGATGATCAGCTCGGGCAGCAGAGAGGCGAACTGCTCCTCCATGCCCACGTTGCGCCCAGCCATCCGCCCGGCCGTGGCCATCCGCTCCCCGAAGGCCTGGGCGATGTCCTTGAAGGCGCGGTACTGCAGCAGGCGCGCAAAGAGCAGGTCGCGGGCCTCGATCAGGGCCAGGTCCTCCTCGTCCTCGGGACCGACCTGTGGGAGCAGCCGGGCCGCCTTGAGGTCCAGGAGTGTGGCCGCGACCAGGAGGAACTCCGAGGCCTGAGAGAGATCCCAGCCGGCCTCGGTCTGCTGGGCCGCCTTGATGTGGGCGATGAACTCGTCGGTGACCTTGGCCAGGGAAATTTCGGTGATGTCGAGCTTGTGCTTGGAGATGAGCCCGATAAGCAGGTCGAACGGTCCGGAAAAGACATCGAGATGGACCTCGAATGCCGTCGCGGCAGCCCGCCGGGTGATGACACCCCCCGGCGTGGCGGGGGTGACGACGGGGGCGGAGGCCGACGGGGCCGCCGTGACGGGGCCCTGACTCATACCCTCAGGCCGCCCCGCCGCGGGCGATCAGCTCGCGGGCCAGCTGCCGGTAGGCCTCAGCGCCCTTGTGTGTCCCGTCGTAGATGGTGATCGGCTCGGCGGCCAGGGAGGCATCCGGGAACTTGACCGTGCGGCTGATGACCGTGTGGAACACCTGGTCCCCGAAGTGCTCGACGACGCTGGCGACGACTTCGCGCGAATGCAGTGTGCGCCCGTCGTACATGGTGGCCAGAATGCCGTCGATGGTCAGGCGCGGATTGAGCCGATCGGTGATCTTCTCGATGGTCTCCACGAGGAGTGCGACGCCGCGCATGGCGAAGAACTCGCACTCGAGCGGAATGATCACGCCGTGGGCCGCGGTGAGGGCGTTGACGGTGAGCAAGCCGAGCGAGGGCTGGCAGTCGATGAGGATGACGTCGTAGTCGTCGAGCACTGGGCGCAGCACGCGGGCAAGGATCTGCTCGCGCGCCACCTCGCCGACGAGTTGGACCTCGGCCGCGGACAGGTCGATGTTGGCCGGAACGATGTCCAAGCCCTCGACCTTGGTGTGCGCGATGACGTCGCGGATGTCGTGGCTGCGCTCCACGAGCAGGTCGTAGACGGTGACGTCCAGCGAGTGCGTGGCGATGCCCAGGCCCACCGAGAGCGCGCCCTGCGGGTCGAAGTCGACGAGCAGGACCCGGCGACCCAGCTCGGCCAACGTCGCCCCGAGGTTGATGGTGGTCGTCGTCTTGCCGACACCGCCCTTTTGGTTGCACATCGCGATCACCCGAGCGGGGCCGTGCGAGGCTAGCGGGGCCGGCTGCGGGAAGTCGGGGACGGGGCGGCCCGTCGGGCCGATCTCCTGCGCGGACCCGGCTGGACCAGGGTCGGTCTCCGGCCGCTGCAGGTCGGTGTCGGACTCCATCTCTCTCCCGTGGTTGACGCGGTCTGGCTCTCGCCGATCGGTGCCGACCCTATCAGCGGGCGCGGGGATGAGCCTGGGCATAGACCTCACGCAGGTGCTGCACGGTGACCAGCGTGTAGATCTGCGTCGTCGTCACCGACGCATGGCCGAGCAGTTCCTGAACGACCCGCACGTCCGCCCCTCCTTCGAGGAGGTGCGTCGCAAAGGAATGCCGCAGAGTGTGCGGAGAGAGGTGGCCCGGCAGCTGGGCGCGCTCGGCGGCGTCGCGCAGGCGACCCCACGCCCCTTGTCGCGACAGGCGGCCGCCGCGCTGGTTGAGGAAGACGGCCGGCGTGCCGCGGCCCGCCGCCGCCAGCGTCGGGCGAGCGCGCACGAGGTAGGCAGTCAGCGCGTCTCTGGCGTAGCTGCCCAGCGGCACGACGCGGTCCTTGCCGCCCTTGCCGCGCAGGCGCACCAGGCCGGTCTCGAGGTCGACGTCGTCCAGATCCAGGCCGACCGCCTCGGAGATGCGGGCTCCGCAGCCGTAGAGGATCTCTAGGAGCGCTCGATCTCGCAGGCCAGCGGGTGGCTCTTGAGCCTGAGCCGCTTCCAAGAGGCGCTCGACCTGCGCGAGCGAGATGGCCTTGGGCAGTCGCTTGGGCGGGCGTGGAGGCGCGACCGATCGGGCCGGGTCATCGCCGACCTCCCCCTCCTGGACCAGAAACCGGTGCAGCCCACGGACCGCGACCAGGGTGCGAGCCGCCGATGAGGCGGCCAGCGGCTGATGGTGAGCGTCCCCCTCGCGCAACGAGGCCAGGAAGTCGTCGAGCAGGCCCTCGGTCACGTCGGCAGGGTCATCGATCCCACGATCTCGCAGGTAGCCCGTGTAACGACGCAGGTCGCGCCGGTAGGCCGACAGCGTGTGGCGCGACATCCCGCGCTCGACGTCGAGGTGGGTCAGCCACGCGCCGACAGCCCGGTCCACGGGTGTGGATCGGGCCGGCGGGCGGGCGGCGTCGGGACTCAGGCGAGAACCTGCGCGACGCTCGTGGACGGCATTCCGAAAGCATCGCCCACGGCGCCGTACGTGATCTCACCGGCATAGGTGTTCAGCCCCAAGGCCAAGGAGGCGTCGGCGCGCATCGCGTCCTGCCAGCCCTTGTCGGCCAGCTTGGTGGCGTAGGACAGCGTCGCGTTGGTCAGGGCCCACGTTGAGGTGTGCGGGACCGCGCCAGGCATGTTGGCCACGCAGTAGTAGATCGAGTCGTGGACCTGGAACGTGGGGTCAGCGTGCGTGGTCGGACGCGAGCCCTCGAAGCAGCCCCCCTGGTCGATCGCCACGTCGACCAGGACCGAGCCCGGCTTCATCTGGGCAACCATCTCGTCGGTGACGAGCTTGGGAGCCTTGGCCCCGGGGATGAGGACGGTGCCGATGACCAGGTCGGCGGAGAGGACCTGCTCGCGGACCGAGAGCTTGGACGAGGCGATTTGGCGCACGCGGTTGTCATAGCGCCAGAAGCTCAGCCGCAGCTTGTCCAGGTCAGTGTCCAGGAGAGTGACCTCGGCGCCCATCCCCAGGGCGATGTTGGCGGCATTCTGACCGGCGACCCCAGCGCCCAGCACGACGACCTTGGCGTTGGCCACGCCACCGACGCCACCCATGAGAACGCCGCGCCCCCCTTGTGGCTTCATCATCGCGTGAGCACCGACCTGGGGAGCCAGGCACCCGGCGACCTCGGACATCGGGTAGAGCAGCGGCAGCAGACCGCTCGGGAGCTGCACGGTCTCGTAGGCGATGCCGGTGACCTTCTTGGCGACGAGCTCCTGGGTGAGGGGCTCGTCGGCTGCGAGGTGGAGGTAGGTGAAGAGGGTCAGGCCCTCGCGCAGCCGGTGGTACTCGGAGGCGATGGGCTCCTTGACCTTCATGACCATGTCGGCCTCGCCCCAGACATCGTCGGCCTCATCGAGGATCCGCGCCCCCTGGGCGACGTACTCCTCGTCGGTGATCGACGAGCCGAGACCGGCTCCCTTTTCGATGAGCACCTCGTGTCCACGGGAGACCAGTTCGTTGACTCCGACGGGCGTGATGCCGACTCGGAACTCGTTGTTCTTGACTTCGCTGGGAACGCCGACCTTCACCGTGCTGCCTTCTCTCCTGGTATCCGCATGGGGGTGCGGTACGGCCACCTTGCCGTGTCCCGCAGTCTAATGAAGCGACCACGACATGTGCTGCTCACTTCTGGCACACTTTGAGCATTCACAGCACTATATGAGCCCACTCTGACCATAATGGGAGCAGATTATGCCTTCGTCCCGGCTACCTGGGTCACGAGCCACCAAGGCCCTGCAGGCGAGCTCGACGACCGACCGGTTGGACAAGCTAGACCGGGCCATCCTGCGGGAGCTGCAGCGTGATGGTCGCCTGACCAACGTCGACCTGGCCCGCCGGGTCGGCCTGTCACCGTCCCCGTGCCTGCGCCGGGTCAAGTCACTGGAGGACCGGGGCTATATCGCCCGCTATGCCGCCCTGCTCGACCCGCAGCGCCTGGGGCGCTCCCTGCGGGTCGTGGTCATGGTCAGCTTGACCGACCAACGGCAGGAGACTCTCCGGGCGTTCGAGGAGGCCATCCTCGCCGTGCCGGAGGTCACCGTGTGCTCGCTCATTGCCGGCGATGCGGACTACCTCGTCAGCGTCGTCGCGCGTGATCTCGACGCGTATCACCGCCTTTTCACCGAGCGCCTCGGCGAGTTGCCCGGGGTGGTCTCCATGCGCTCGCTGGTCACGATGAAGACGGTCAAGAACACCCACGAGCTGCCCGTCTGAGGGCGGCGAGCCGACCCACATCTCCCGGCTCGCCCCTACTGTGCAGCCATGAAGCTCTATGCGGATGTGCCCCGCCGTCGCACCGCTCAGATTGTCGCTGATCTCGCGATGCTGGCGTGGGTCGCCGGCTGCGTGCTGCTGGGCCGTGCCCTCCATGACGCCATCTCGGCTCTCGCCGCGCCGGGCCGCCGCCTGGAGAGCACGGGGATCTCTTTCGCCCACGCGATGACTGAGGCCGGGGCCGCCGCGAGTGATCTCCCCCTCGTGGGCGACGACTTGGCCGGCCCGTTTCGCAGCGCGGCCTCGGCGGGTGACGGTCTGTCCGCGGTCGGCACCGGCCTCGCTGACGGCGTGAACGACCTCGCAACCATCGCCAGTTGGGCCACCGCCGCCATTCCGATCCTGCTGGTGGGCCTGGTCTGGTCGCTGCTGCGGTTACGTTTCGCCCGCCGAGCCACGGCGACCCAGCGCCTCCTGGGCACCGATGGTGACAAGGATCTGCTCGCGCTGCGGGCCCTCTCACGCCAGCCTCTCCACCGGCTGACAACGATCTCACCGGATCCGGTCGGAGCCTGGCGAAGCGGCGACGAGGCCGCCATCGCGGGCCTCGCGGCCCTGGAGCTGCGCTCAAGCGGCCTTCGCCCCTCCTAGAGCATCAAGGACTCCCCCGCCGACAGCGGATGCACAACCGCCCGGGACCACTGCGGCATCACCTCAACGAGCCGCTCCGCCGGTGCCGTGAGCCAGGTCAGCCGGGCCGCCGGCCACCCGCGGGGATAGAGCGTCCCATAGTGGATGGGCACCACCTGCGCGGCACCGATCAGCGCGACAGCCTCGGCCGCCTCGACCGGGCCCAGATGTCCCGGCGATAACCGGGGTCCCCAGCCACCGATGGGCACCAAGGCCACGTCGATAGGCGCGCCGGCCAACTCGGGCATTCGGTCGAGCTCCGGATAGAGCGAGGTATCGCCTGCGAACCAGATGACGTGCTCAGGGGTGCGGATAAGGAAACCCGCGGCGGCATTGGGGCGGTGAGGCATGGGACGTGACACGTGGTCGGCACGCACCAAGCGCACCTGAACCCCGGGCGCCACGGTCCACCACGGGTTGGTCGCGTCGGGGCGAGGCGTCAGGGCCGGCGTGAGCTTGTTGCGGGCCACCCAGCCCAAGTTGTCCGCGGACGCCGCGATCGGCACCCGGTGCAGCCGACGCAATGAAGGAATATCCGCATGGTCGTGATGCAGATGTGAGAGCAGGATCGCGTCGGGCGCCACCCAGGCGGCGACGTCGGGAGTATCGGGCAGCCGGGCGAGGGCGCCACAGCGTGCACCGAGCACCGGATCGGTGAGGATCCGCACCGGACCCTGCGTGCCCGTGACGTCCAGCGTCACCGTCGCGTGACCCAGCCAGGTGATCCTGGTCGCCGTGTCCACTCCCGTCCTCTCCGCCGATCGCTAGGGCTGCGGCATCGACGCCGGCGCTGCCGCCGACGTGTCGTCGCTCAGTGTGCCCTGCATGCGTCGCCAGCTCTCCACCTGTCGATGCAGCGGGCCGGCGCCATAGACCCACCCGTCGGCTCGAGCCAGCTCGTCGTCCATCGGCAGCCGGGTCGGATGGATGAAGATGGCTCGGTTCTGCGGTCCACCGAGGCCGCCGTGGCTGCCCACCTGGTACTCGAAGGCGTGGATCAGGCCCAACTCGTCGACCGTCGAGAGCAGCACGAGGTCACCGCAGGACTCCAACGTGGTCAGGTGAGCCAAGTTGGCCAGACCGCGAGGGTCGTACTGAGTGCTGGGGTCCTCCCCCTCGACGTCCCCGTCGTGTGAGCCGCCCACCCGGCGCGTCCCCTGCGGACCCACGAGCAGTGCCTCTCCCGGTCCGAGACCGACCATGACGAGCCCGACTCCGGGGGTCAGGGCGAGGCCGGGGACCAGCCCAGGCCAGCGCTCCTGCACCTGGCTCAAGGTCGGCCGCTGCGGCAGATGGGGGAACCAGACCATCCCGAGGTTGCCACCACCGACGACCACCAGGTCGGGCACGTCTGCAGCCACCCGCGGATCGTCGGCCCCATCCGGCCCGACGACGAACGAGTCGGGATGCGCCCGGGTGCGACCGATGGTGGCCGCGATGAGCGTGTTGAGCGGCCCCCAGTCGTCGCCGCTGGCGCTCTCCACCGCCGCGAGCGGCTCGTCCATGAGCTCCCGAATCCGATCGGTGAGCGACTGGCCTGTCAGCTGGTCGAACGTGGACCCCAGGCTCTGGCCATGATCGGACCAGATGACGAGGTCATAGTCGGTATGGACCTGGGCGGCGACCTTCTCCAGCTCCGCGAGCACGGCATCGATCCCCTCGAGGGCACGCATCGCCTCGGGTCGCTCGGGACCGGCATGGTGCGCGATCTCGTCGTAGTCGACGAAGTCAACGAAAATGATCGGCGCCCCACGACTCATCCACGTCACGACGACCACGAGGTTCAGGGTGCGCAGGGCGACATTGGTCAAACCTCGCAACGCGACGAACGAGAGCTTGCGCTCGATGCGTGGACGCACGCGGCGACGACGTTGGCGGCGGGCCTGGAAGGTCTCCTTGATCATCTCCCCCAGCGTCAGCAGCACGGTCCGGGGCCAGAGAAAGGGACTCGCAAAGACCGGCACGACCACGTCGCCCGAGCCCAGCCCCCGTCGTTTGAGGGCGGTGGAGAACACCAGGTAGGTCTCATCCGCACCCCCGGAGAATGCCGTGCTCACCGCGACACCCCCCTCACGCAGCAGCCCCCGATCGGCCGGGAGGCGAGACTCGATGAGGGTGGCATCGGCCGGCCGGTTGGAGACCAGCAGCCGGCTCGTCGCGCGATCCCACCACCGGAACGACGGGATGGTGTGCTCGTCACCGTAAAGGAGCGCCGCCTGACTAGCTGGGGTGGTCGAGGGGACTTGGACCCACCAGGGCTGGAGGCGGTGGCTGCCGCTGGACAGCCAGCGGGCCAGGGTCGGGACCTCGCCGGAGCGCACAGCCCGCTCGAGGACATCGACGGACAGCCCGTCGATCTGAAGGACAACCAGACCTCGGGGTCGCGGTCCGGCACTCGCCGAAACCCGGCGCAGCTGGGTTGCGTGACCGATGACATAGGCCGCGTCGCTCGCGCTGGCGAGCCATCGACCGACGGCGATGACCGCCGCGGCGACCGCCGTGACCGTCAGCAGCTTGAACCAGTCATCGAAGCGGATCCCGAGGACCACATTGAAGACCAGCGCGATGACGGCGACCTGCGCGGCCACCCCGAGAACGAGCGCGAGGAGCACGCTCCCCCGGGCCGCCAGCACCCGCAGGACAGGACGCTGCAGACTCTCCAGCACGAGCAGGCAGACGGTGACGAGCACCGCCCCGCCCGCGCTCAGCCGGACCGGACTCCCGACGACGACCAGGCCCAGCCAGACGCCGGCCGCCGCGATGACGACGTTGAGCAGTACATTGACCGTCGCCTTCCCGGGCCCAGGGCGCGCGCCGACTGCGGGGGAATCCATGCCCCCACCATGCCGCATTCCGGCCCGACCCTCGTGGCGCGAGGTCAGGGGCTGACCAGGACCGGCCGCACGTCGCTCGAGGGGCAGTCCCACGTCGCCGCGTCACCATCGACTTGGACGCCGTTGCGGATGTCTTTGACCTGATCGCCGCCGTCCGCTCCCGGGAACCAGACATAAGGGATGCCGCGCCGGTCGGCATACCGGATCTGTTTGCCGAACTTGTCGGCCCGCGGTGCGACCTCACAGGGAATGCCACGCGCGCGCAGGGTGGCTGCGACAGCGACCGAGCGCTCGCGTGCCTCCTCCGTGGTGACGGCCACAAGGACAGCCGACGGCGTGCTCCGGCTGGCCGTGAGCAGCCCCTCGCCAAAGAGGAGTCCGAGCAGTCGGGTGACGCCGATGGAGATCCCTACCCCGGGATACGTCGTGCGCCCGTCCGACGCGAGGGCGTCGTAGCGACCGCCCGAACAGAACGAGCCCCATGACTCGCGGCCGACCAACTGCGTCTCGTAGACCGTGCCCGTGTAGTAGTCCAGACCACGGGCGATCTTCAGGTCGGCGACCAGGGCACCTGGCGCATGCGCCATTCCCGTGCGGATCACCGCGGACAGCGCGTCCAGGCCAGCGTCGAGCGTGCCGTTGTGCACACCCAGGGCGCGCACCTGCTCGACGAAGGACAGGTCCTGCGAGCGGATCCGGGCTAGAGCGAGCACCGCCGCGGCCTGCTCGGGCGTCCGGCCCGCCTCCAGCAGCATGCGGGTCACCGCATCGGGCCCGATCTTGTCGAGTTTGTCGACGATGCGCAGGGTGCCGGCCACATCGTCGATGCCCAGGCCGGTGTAGAAGCCCTGCGGGATCTGACGGTTGTTGACCTGGATGATCATGCGGCCGATGGGCAGCGCCGCGAAGATCTCGGCGACGACGAGGGGCATCTCGGCCTCGAAGTGTCCAGCGAGCTCTCCCACATCGACAACGTCGATGTCGGCCTGGGTGAACTCGCGGTACCGACCCTCCTGGGGCCGCTCTCCGCGCCAGACCTTCTGGATCTGATAGCGACGAAACGGAAAGGCCAGGCGTCCGGCATTCTCGATGACATAGCGCGAGAACGGGACCGTGAGGTCGAAGTGCAGCCCCAAGTCGGCCTCCGCACCAGCATCGGCGAGCCGAGCCACCCCATAGATCTCCTTGTCGGTATCACCACCTTTGCCAAGGAGGCGGGCGACCGGCTCGACCGCCCTGGTCTCGATGGGAGCGAAGCCGTGACGCTCGAAGGTCGTCCGGATGATGTCGAGGACGAGCTGCTCGGCGATGCGTTCGCGCGGCAGGAACTCCGGGAAGCCGGAGATCGGCATCACCTTCTCGGCGCGAGGGGCGGGTGACGTCATCGATCCAGTCCTTGCAGGTAGGGGTTGGTGGCGCGTTCGCGCCGCATGGTGGAGGCCGGGCCGTGCCCGGTGAGGAGCAGTGTGGAGTCTGGCAATGGGAGAACCTTGGTGCGCAGCGAGGTCTGCATGGCGGCGTGGTCGCCGCCCGCGAGATCTGTCCGTCCGATCGATCCGGCAAAGACGACGTCGCCGGTGAGCAGCGTGCTCGTGAGCTCCTCGTCAGCCTGCAGACCATCGGGCAGCCCGGGGATGGCGAACATCACCGAGCCCTCGGTGTGGCCTGGGGCGTGAATAACGTCGACGTCAAAGCCGGCCAGGGTCAGTCGCTCGTGGTCGTGGACCTCGACGATCTGCTCCGGCTCGCGCCACGTGGCCTTGGCGCCGAACTGCTGCTCGATCATGGCGATCATCGCGGGGTTGTACTCGGTCAGGGGGCTCCGGAGCCGATAGCGGTCGTCTCCATGGATGAATGCCGCCGCCGAGCCCCCACACACGGGCGTCACCGAGTACACGTGATCGAGGTGGCCGTGGGTGAGAAGCACCGCGGCCGGGCGCAGTCGATGCTCCGCGAGCACCTCCATGACGGCCTGCTCGACGCCGATACCGGGATCGACGACGAGGCAGTCCTCGCCGGGTCCGGACGCAATGATGTAGCAGTTGGTCGCGAAGACCGGGGCGGGTAGAGCGACGGTGAACACGACACCCAAGCCTAGTCGTGGGCGGGGCTGCCTAGACTTTCGCGGAGCCACCCACGTCGGGCCAGCCGACACCAACGATTTGAGAGGCCACCACGGTGACCAAGAAGCAGGAACGGGCGCGAGCCCGGCGTCGCTGGGAAAAGCGGCAAGTCGTCCTCGCCCAGCGGGACAAGCGGCGCCGTCAGTACCAGCGCAATGCCGCCATTGTCGCCGTGGTCCTCCTCGTTGCCGCCGGTCTGGGCTGGCTCGGCACCCAACTCTTGGCCAGTCGCGCGGCGCAGGAGGCCAAGGCTTCCGCGTCGGCGACCCCGACTGCCTCGGTGTCCATGCCCCCAGGGTGCACGCCGCCGCCGGAGTCGCTGGGCACCGGGGCCGTGCTCACCCTGCCAGACCCCACCACCGCCAACGCGGCGACCTGGGTTGCGACGCTGACGACGAACTGCGGTGACATCGTCATGGAGCTGCACGGTGCCAAGGCTCCTGCGGCCGTGGCGAGCTTCATCCAGTTGGCCGAGGCGGACTACTGGATCAACTCGCCCTGTCACCGGCTGGTCGTCAGCGATCCCATGACGATCCTGCAGTGTGGGGACCCGACAGGGACCGGTCAGGGGACTCCCGGCTACGGCTTCGGCGTGGAGAACGCCCCCACGGACGGCATCTATCCGCGAGGTTCCGTGGCGATGGCTCGCACCAGTGACCCGGTTGAGGGCAACGGCGGACAGTTCTTCCTCGTCGACCAGGAGACGACCCTTCCGGACCCCGACGGCTACACAATCTTCGGCACGGTGACCCAGGGGTTGGATATCGTCGACACCATCGTCCGCGAAGGCGTGGCCGGAGACGGGACGAGCGCGACCGACGGCACCCCCGCAGTGCCCATCAGCATCCTTCGGGTTGCTGTCACCGAGAAGAAGGCCTGACATGAGCGAGCAGTTCCCGACGCAGCCCGAGACGCTGGACCCCAGCGAGCAGGTGCAGGAGTCGGCACCGGCCGCCGACGAGGCCCAGCCGGACGTGGTGGTCGAGGCCGCCGACCTGCCGGACGAGGCGGCTGCTGACGCCGTGGTCACCCAGGCTGAGGCGCCGGTCGAGCCGGTCGCCGAGGCGGAGATCGTGGGTGAAGTCGAGAGCCCGGCTGAGGCCGAGGCCGCCACGGAGGTCGAGGTCGTCGTGGCGGAGACACCGGAGCCGTCCCCGGCTGCCCTGCCACGTCCGAGCGCGCCCCGCCCGGCCGCTCCGAGCCCGGCGGCATTGGCCCGGCTCCATCCGCACCCCGCGGCGGCCGCCCCCCCTCCCCACTCGGACTCGGCGCGGTTCGGCCGGGTTGACGAGCAGGGGCACGTGTTCGTCCAGGACGGTGACGAGGAGCGCGAGGTCGGGTCCTTCCCCGGCGGGACCCCGGATGAGGCTCTGCAGTATTTCGCCCGCAAGTACGACGAGTTGGCGAGCACCGCCGATCTGCTATGGGCGCGGGTGTCCAATCCGGAGGTGCCCGCCAAGGAGCTCTCAGACGGTTTGAGCACTCTGCGCACCGCGGTGGCCGACGCCCACGTGGTCGGCGACCTCCCGGGCCTGCGGGCCCAGCTCGACGCGCTCGATACGCAGATCACGGACAAGCGCGAACGGGAGTCGGCTGCCCGAGCTGAGGCCAAGGCCGCTGCGATGGCCGAGCGTGAGAACGTCGTGGCCCAGGCCGAGGTCATCGCGGACCAGCCGCCCCAGTCCACCCAGTGGAAGCAGAGCAGCGAGCAAATGCGCGCCCTGTTGGACCAGTGGAAGGCCATGCAGCGCAGCGGGCCGCGGCTGGACAAGCCGCAGGAGAGCGAGCTGTGGCAGCGCTTCAGCAAGGCCCGCAACGCGTTCGACAAGAACCGCCGCGCCTTCTTTGCCGAGCTTGATGAGACGCGCTCGTCAGCCAAGTCGCTCAAGGAGAGCTTGGTCGCCGAGGCCGAGGAGCTGGCGGCCAGCACGGACTGGAACAACACAGCCCGCTCCTTCAAGCAGCTCATGGATCGGTGGCGGACGGCAGGACGGGCAAGCCGCACCGACGACGACCGCCTGTGGACCCGGTTCAAGGCCGCCCAGGACAGTTTCTTCGCGGCCAAGGATGAGGTCTCACACGCCGAGGATGAGGCCCTGCGCGGCAACCTCAGCGTCAAGGAGGCGCTGCTGGTCGAGGCGGAGGCGCTGCTTCCGGTCTCCAACCTCGAGGCGGCCAAGGCCAGCCTGCGCGGCATTCAGGATCGGTGGGAGCGGGCAGGCAAGGTCCCCAGGGCGGATCTGGAGCGTGTCGAGAAGGCGCTGCGCCGAGTGGAGGCCGCCGTCCGCGACGCCGACGAGCGCAAGTGGCGAGCCAGCGACCCCGAGGTGTCGGCACGGGCCAGCAGCCTGGTGAGCCAACTCGTCGCCAGCATCGCCTCCCTCACCGAGGATCTCGAGGCGGCGCAGGCCAAGGGTGACGCGCGCAAGGTCAAGGACCTGACCGCCAAGCTCGCGGCTCAACAGGCCTGGCTGGGCCAAGCGCAGGCCGTCCAGGGCGACGCCTAAGAGACGATCGCGCTCATGTGCCGTGCCGACTGCGTGGTGCTGGTGGGGGGCTAGCGCAGCAGTTACCCCTTGGTAGATGGGGTTGGCGCCCCAGCTACCAAGGGGTAACTGCTGCCGTACCTGCCCAGCCACCTCCACGGGCGCGGCGGGGCGTCAGGAGGGCTTGCCACCCAGGTCGCGACGGGCATCGATGACCGAGTCGATCCGGCGGACCTGTCGGATGACGTGATCCAGGTGCCCTGGGTCACCCATCTCGAAGGTAAAGCGCAGCAGGGCAACCCGGTCGCGACTGGTCTGCACAGCGGCCGAGAGGATGTTGACCCCGCTGTCGGACAAGGCCCGAGTCACATCGGACAGCAGCCGGTTGCGGTCCAGGGCCTCGACGATGAGCTGCACGAGGAAGACACTGCCGGCCGTGGGCGCCCAGTCGACCTCGATGATCTTCTCGCGGTGGCTGAGCAGATTCTCGGCATTTGGGCAGTCGCGTCGATGCACCGAGACGCCGTTGCCGCGCGTGACAAACCCGATGATGTCGTCGCCGGGGACAGGGGTGCAGCAGCGGGCCAGTTTGACCCAGACGTCGGACAGGTCGCGCACCACAACGCCCGGGTCACCGGCGCGTCGTGGTCGGTTGCGGGAGGCTCCCGGGATCGTGGTCTCGGCGAGATCCTCGCCCGCGCCCTCTTCCCCGCCGACCGAAGCCAGGAGCCTGCTCAGCACATGCTGGGCTGAGACATGGCCCTCGCCGATAGCGGCATACAGCCCATCGATGCCGACAAGGCGCAACTCCTCGGCCACGCCGGTCAGGGACTCGACCGTCGTGAACCGGGACAACGGGAGGCCTCGCTTGCGCATCGCCTTGGCGAGCGACTCGCGACCCTCCTCGATCATCTCCTCGCGACGCTCGCGGGTGAACCAGTGCCGAATCTTGGTGCGCGCCCGCGGCGACTTGACGAAATGCAACCAGTCGCGCGAAGGCCCGGCACCGTCGGCCTTGGAGGTGAGGACCTCGACGACATCCCCGTTGTCCAGCTGGCTTTCCAGAGGAACCAGGCGACCGTTGACGCGCGCACCGATGCAGTGGTGTCCGACCTCGGTGTGTACGGCGTAGGCGAAGTCGACAGGGGTCGACCCGGCCGGCAGACCCACCAGCTGACCCTTGGGGGTGAAGGCGTAGACCTCGCGGGCGTTGATCTCGTAGCGCAGGGACTCCAGGAACTCCCCCGGATCTGAGGTCTCCTTCTGCCAGTCCAGCAACTGTCGCAGCCACGCCATGTCGTTGATCGGGCCGGTCTTGCCCGCGTCGTCAGGCTTGCCGGCCAGGCCCTGCTCTTTGTACTTCCAGTGTGCCGCAACGCCATACTCGGCCCGCCGGTGCATCGTGTGGGTGCGGATCTGGATCTCGACCGGCTTGCCGCCCGGCCCGATGACCGTCGTGTGCAACGACTGGTACATGTTGAACTTGGGCATGGCGATGTAGTCCTTGAACCGGCCAGGGACCGGGTTCCAGCGCGCATGCATCGCACCGAGGACGGCATAACAATCCCGGACCGTATCGACCAGCACCCGGACGGCAATGAGGTCGTAGATGTCCTCGAAGTCGCGGCCGCCGACGATCATCTTTTGGTAGACGGAGTAGTAGTGCTTGGGCCGGCCCGTGACGACAGCCTTGATCTTGGCGTCGCGCAGATCCGACGAGATGGCGTCGCGGACTCGCGCCAGATACTCCTCGCGCGCGGGGGCTCGCTCGGCGACAAGGCGGACGATCTCGTCGTAGACCTTGGGATAGAGGGTCTGGAAGGACAGGTCCTCCAGCTCCCATTTGATGGTGTTCATCCCCAGCCGGTGGGCCAGCGGAGCGTAGATCTCCAGCGTCTCCTTGGCCTTGCGCTGGGCCGACTCGACCGAGACGTAGCGCCAGGTCCGCGCGTTGTGGAGGCGGTCGGCCAGCTTGATGACCAGCACCCGGATGTCGCGGGCCATCGCCACGACCATCTTGCGGACGGTCTCGGCCTGAGCGGCATCGCCGTAGGTGACCTTGTCCAGCTTGGTCACCCCATCAACGAGCATGGCGATCTCGGTGCCGAAGTCCTTGGTCAGCTCCTGCAGCTCGTAACCGGTGTCCTCGACGGTGTCGTGCAGCAACGCGGCAGCCAAGGTCGAGGGGGTCATGCCCAGTTCGGCGAGGATCGTCGTCACGGCCAACGGATGCGTGATGTAGTCGTCGCCGCTCTTGCGCTTCTGACCGGTGTGCGCCCGCTCGGCGACCAGATAGGCCCGCTCGATCAGGGCCGTGTCCGCCTTGGGGTGGGTCTGCCGCACGATCCGCAGCAAGGGCTCCAGGACGGGCAAAGTGGCCGAGCGAGGGCCCCCAAAGAGCGCGAGGCGCGCGCGGGCACGCGCCCGCGACCCCCCGGGGGCGGTGGCCACCGGGGTCACCGGAATCGGGGTCGTGTCCTCCGCCATGGACGAAGTGTAGGCGGCACCGGCGACAGCTCCGACCGGGGTCAGATCACGTGGAGGGCGTGGACGGGCCGCTCGCCCAGCCGCGTGCGACCCTCCAGGAAGCTGAGCTCGACCAGGACCGTGAGCTCGTGGACGGCAGCGCCCAAACCCTCGAGGAGGTCCCACGCGGCGATCGCTGTCCCGCCAGTGGCGAGCAGATCGTCAACCAGGAGCACCCGGTCACCCTGACGCACGGCATCGGCATGGACCTCGATGGTCGCCGTGCCGTACTCAAGGTTGTAGGTCTGCGAGACCACCTCCCCCGGGAGTTTGCCGGCCTTGCGGACCGGCACGAAGCCGACGCCGAGAGCGTGGGCCACGGGGGCGCCGAGGATGAAGCCGCGGGCTTCGATCCCGGCCACCTTGTCGATGACACCGGAATGCCGTCGCACCAGCTCGGCGACGACGGCCCCGAAGGCCGCGGGCGCACCGAGAAGTGGGGTGATGTCCTTGAAGACCACCCCCGGCACCGGAAAGTCCTGGACGTCTCGCAGGTGCGTCGCGATGACCTGCGAGATGTCGCCGGGGACGGAGGTCATCGCTCGGAGCGTGGCGTGCGTTTGGGCTGGTTGCGCGGGCCGCTCGGTCGGGCGTACTTGTGCACCGCCCGTCCCGTCAGGGTTGCCGTCGTCTCGCCCTGGTCCTCGGAGTCGCTGGTCTCTCCCGGCTCGACACCGACGGCTCCCGGACCCGCCTCATCGGCAGCCGCGGCGGCATTCGCCGACGTGACGCTCTGTGCCTGCTCCTGCTTCTTGGTGCGGGCGAGTTGGCTGCGCTCGGCGCGCTTGGCCAGCTCCTGCACCTTGAACTCGCGCGACCGCAGCGACACCAGCAACGGTGTCGCGATGAAGATCGAGGAGTAGGCGCCCACCAGGATGCCGATGAACAGCACGAGGGAGAGGTCAAGCAGGGTGCCGGGGCCAAGCCAACCGAAGCCGACGACGAGGATCGCGGTGATCGGCAGCAGCGCCACGACGGTGGTGTTGATCGAGCGGACCATCGTCTGGTTGACGGCGAGATTGGCAGCCTGCGCGTAGGACAGGCGGCCGTTGCCGAAGGCCTCGTCGGTGTTTTCCCGGACCTTGTCGAAGACGACGACCGTGTCATAGAGGCTGTATCCGAGCACCGTGAGGAAGCCGATCATTGACGCCGGCGTCACCTCGAACCCGACCAGGGCGTAGACACCCAAGGTGATAACCATGTCGTGGGCCAAGGCGAGCAATGCCGCCAGGGCCATCTTCCAGGTGCGGAAGTAGACCGCCATGACCAAGGCCGTCAAGAGCAGGAAGATGATCAGCGCCTGGAGCGCCTTCTGGGAGACCGAGGCCCCCCACGAGGGTCCGATGAAGGTCGCGCTGACATCGGCTTCGGGCACGTTGAAAGACTCGGCCAAGGCGGTGCGCGCCGCGGCGCTCGTGTCCTGGTCGAGACGCTCGGTTTGCACCCGGACCGTGTTGGTCCCCAGCAGCGTGACATTGACGGTGCCTTCGGACCCCGTGGCGGTGACGGCGTCCCGGGCGGTGCTTTCATAGTTGCTCGGCTCCGCCGACAAGGCCACCCGGAACTCCGAGCCGCCGCGGAACTCCAAACCGAGGTTGAGCCCCTTCCAGACCAGGCCACCGACGGCGATCGCAATGACGATCAGGGAGATGAGATAGAACCGACTACGTTGCGCGACAACGGGGATGGACCGCTTGCCCGAGTAGAGGTCGTTGCCGAAGTTGGCGAAGCTCATGCCGCACCTCCGTGGTTGCCGGTGGCCGGCGTGGTGAATCGTCCCCGGCCCGCATAACTGCGGGAGATGGCGCCGAGTCGTCGCGGGTCCAGCCCGGACCAGGCGTGGCCATCTCGGAAGAAGGGGCGGCGGGCGAGCACGGCGACGACCGGGTGAGTGAAGAGGAAGACGAGCAGGACGTCGATCAGCGTGGTCAGGCCGAGCGTGAAGGCAAAGCCGCGCACGTTCGATGAGGCCAGCAGATAGAGGACACCGGCCGCGAGGAAGTTGACCCCGTCAGCGATCAGGATGGTCCGTTTGGCTCGATCCCACCCGGTGGCGACGGCACTCTCCAGTGCCCGTCCGGCGCGCAGCTCGTCTCGGACTCGCTCGAAGTAGACGATGAACGAGTCGGCGGTGAAGCCGATGGCGACGATCAGACCTGTCACTCCCGCCATGTCGAGGCGGTAGTTGTAGGCCCAGCCCATGATGGTGATTGTCAGGTAGGTCAGCAGGGCAGCCAGCGCGATCGAGGCGACGGTGACCAGGCCGAGGACCCGGTACTGGAAGACCGAGTACACCACGACGAGGAGCAAGCCGATCAGCCCGGCGATCAGGCCGTAGCGCAGCTGCTCGGAGCCCAGGGTCGGACTGATCTGCTCACGCGTCTGCAGGTCGAACGAGGTGGGCAGGGCACCGAACTTCAACTGCTGTGCCAGGGAGCGAGCCGACTCGATGGTGAAGCCACCGGTGATGCTGGCTCGGCCGTCAAGGATGGCCTCGTTGAAGCGGGGCGCCACGATGACGCGCGAGTCGAGCGCGGCCGCGAGCTGGTTGTTGGGCTCGGCCAGGGCAACCATGGTTTTGGAGATCTCGGCGTACTTGGTGGTGCCCTCAGAGTCCAGCGAGAGTGCGATCTCGACGGTCGTGCCGGGCTGTCCATTGGGGAGCGGCTGGTAGCCCGCCACCGCGTCGGAGATCTCGGAACCGGCCACGACGACCGGGCCGAGAATGTACTTGGTCGCGCCGCTCTCGTCGCAGGTCACCAGGGGCAGGGTGCGGTCGTCGACGAGAGAGTCAAGCGCATCGGGCGCGAGGCAGTTGAGGTCGACGAACTGCTGCTGGATCGCCGGCGTGATCCACTCCATGCTCGTCGCGTCGGTCCCTGGGGACGGCAGCGCGGCGTCGGACGCGGTCGGGGATGGGCTGGCCGTCGCCGAGGTCTCCCCTGTCGCCGACGGCTCAGCCGTCGCCGACGGCTCAGCCGAGGCGCTGGCTTGCGTCGAGGCGCTGGCTTCGGGAGAGGCCGACGCTGACGGGTTGGCCGCCGACGCTTCGGGCGTGGGGCTCGCCGACGCGTCGCCGGATGCGGTGGCTGATGGGCTCGCGCTGGGGTTGACGCCGCCTGCTCCTACCGCGAGGACAGGCCGGAAGACCAGCTCCGAGGAGCGCTGAATTGCGTTGAGCGTCTCCTCGCTGGGCGTCCCTGGGATGCTGACCACGATGTTGCGGTCACCCTGAGTGGTGACCTCGGCGCCGCTGATGCCGCCGGCGTCGACGCGCTGGACGATGATGTCGCGCGCCTGGCTGAGCTGCTCGGGAGAGACCGTGTCGGAGCCCTCGAGTCGGGCCGACAACACCATTTGGGTGCCGCCCTCGAGATCCAAACCCAACTTGGGGGTCAGCGCGGCATTCGACCACTGGTGGGTGCCGAGCAGCAGCCCCACGAGGGCAATGACGATAGCCAGGGTGGCCAGCAGAGCATTGCGGGGGCCGGTGCCTTTGGCGCGCGCCTTGGCCATTACTGGTCCTCGCCCGAGGCGGGCGCCTCAGGCGAAGGCCGTCCGGCCGGCGGCACCGTGACCGCACGACGGTCGAAGCGCACCTGCACCCCGGGGGCGACCTCGATTGTCGCCACCGCATCCTCAAGCCCGACAAGCCGGCCGTACATCCCGGAACTCGTCATGACCTCCTGGCCGACCTGCAGGCCGGCCTGAATGCGCTCCTGCTCGCGCATCCGGCGGCGTTGGCTCCACATGAGGAAGACGAGCAGGATCAGGGGCAGGGCGAGCAGCAGAAGGCTGCCGGTTCCGCCAGTGGGCATCGGAGGTGTCCTCACGGTTGGGGGCCCGCGCCGTCCAGATTGCACGCGGGTGCGGCCCGGGAGCCCCGGGCCGTTTTGTCATTCTAGGTGACCGGATCAGCCCAGACGGCCGGTTGCGTCGTCGAACACGAACGTGCCTTGGGGCGGGGCATCCTTGGGTGGCGTGAGGCCCAGATGCGCCCACGCCCGGGCCGCGGCCGCCCGCCCCCGCGGGGTCCGCACCATGAACCCTTCCCTGACCAAATACGGCTCGGCGACGGTCTCGACGGTGTCAGCTTCCTCGCCGACCGCGACTGCGAGCGTCGACAGACCGACCGGCCCTCCCCCGAACCGGCGGCACAGGGCCTCCAGGACGGCGCGGTCGAGCCGGTCCAGGCCCGCATCATCGACATCAAAAAGGGCAAGGGCGGCGCGGGCCGCCCCGAGGTCGACGGCTCCGTCGCCGTGCACCTGAGCCCAGTCCCGGACGCGGCGCAGCAGCCGGTTGGCGATCCGAGGGGTGCCCCGGGACCGGCCGGCGATCTCGGCGATGCCGCTGGGGTCGGCGTCCACACCGAGCAGCCGTGCCGATCGGCGCAGGATGAGCACCAAGTCGGCGGGGATGTAGTAGTCGAGGTGGCCGGTGAAGCCGAAGCGATCCCGCAACGGCGCCGGCAGCAGCCCCGCCCGGGTGGTGGCTCCGACGACGGTGAACGGCGGCAGCTCAAGCGGGATGGCCGTGGCACCAGGGCCCTTGCCGACGATCACGTCGACCCGGAAGTCCTCCATCGCCAGGTAGAGCATCTCCTCGGCGGAGCGGCTCATCCGGTGGATCTCGTCGAGGAACAGCACCTCGCCTTCGTCCAAGGACGACAAGACGGCGGCCAGATCCCCCGCGTGCTGGATCGCCGGGCCGCTCGTGATCCGGATGGGCCGTTCGAGCTCCGCGGCCACGATCATGGCCAAGGTGGTCTTGCCCAGTCCAGGAGGCCCCGACAACAGGACGTGGTCAGGCGGACTCCCCCGCCGACGAGCGGCCTCCAGGACCAGTCCGAGTTGATCGCGCACCCGTGGCTGTCCCGGGAACTCGGCCAGCCGTTTGGGTCGCAGCGCGGCCTCGACGATCCGCTCGTCGTCGGACGAAGAGTCCGCATCGACGATGCGCGCGGTGGCCTCGAACGATCCGTCGGCCTCGCGGATCTCGCTGCGGTAGCCGTCGGCCGTCATCGGCGCAGCTCCTTGAGAGCGAGCCGCAGGTAGGTGGCGATTGGCGAGTCGGCGGGAGCCGACGCCGCCACCGACTCGACGGCATCGGCGGCCTGCTTGGTCGACCAGCCCAGCCCGGTCAGCGCCTCGGTGACCTGATCCCGCCAACCAATGCTGCCGGTGGACGGCGTCGGTGCGAGGGGTAGGTCGGCGGTCCCGGGCAGCCGGCCCATCTTGTCGCGCAGCTCCAGGACGAGACGTTGAGCGGACTTTGGACCGACACCGGGGACCTTGGTCAGGGCCTTGGTGTCGCCACCGGACAGGGCAAGGCGCAGCTCCTCGGGTCCCATGACCGACAGCATGGCCAGGGCGAGTCGGGGCCCGACCCCCGACACCGATTGCAGCGTGTCGAACATGTCCCGCTCGGCCGGAGAGCCGAAACCGAACAACGTCAAGGAGTCCTCACGCACGATCAGACTGGTGGCGAACAGCGCTTCCTCGCCGGTGCGATGGGCCGCAGCCGTGCCGGGCGTGGTGTGCAGCAGCATCCCAACCCCCCCGACCTCGACGACCGTCCGGTCCAGACCCACATGGGTGACCGTGCCACGGACGGAGGCGATCATCGGCGGGCCGCCTGGGCGAGCTCGGTCAGGCGGGTCGTCGCAGCGCCCCGCCACACGTGGCAGATCGCCAAGGCGAGAGCGTCGGCCGCATCCGCGGGCTTGGGGGCCTGATCGAGGCCGAGGATCCGCGTCACCATGGCGGTCACCTGGTTCTTGTCGGCCCGACCGGTGCCGGTCACGGCGGCCTTGACCTCTGTCGGGGTATGGAAATGCACCGGAATGCCGCGCTTGGCTGCGGTAAGCAGTGCGATCGCGGTCGCGTGCGCGGTTGTCATCACGCTCTGGACGTTGACGTCCGCGAAGACCCGCTCGATCGCCATGACGTCCGGAGCGAACCGCTCCAGCCAGGACTCGAGCTCACGCTCAAGAAAAACGAGCCGCTCCCCCGGGTCCCCCGTGCTCGGGGTTCGCACGACGCCGACCGCGACCATGCTTGCCCGGCCGGGTCGACCGTCGACCACGCCCAGACCGCAGCGGGTCAGGCCGGGATCGACGCCGAGCACGCGCACGGGGAGGTCCTTTCCGGGTCGGTTAGCCCACGGCATTCGGGTCCGATGGCGAACACCTGTTCGGTGAACCACCGTACCGACCTGGACCGACCGGTCCCCAGCAACACGCCGGGGACGTCACTCCTCGTCGAGCAGAGCGAGCACGTCGTCGGGGATGTCGCCGTTGGCGAAGACGTCCTGGACGTCGTCGGAGTCCTCGAGAGCCTCGATGACGCGGATCATCTTCTTGGCGCCGTCCAGGTCGAGCGGGACCTGCAGGTTGGGGACCCAGGACGCCTCGGCCGAGTCGTAGTCGACGCCAGCCTCCTGCAAGGCGCTGCGCACCGCGACGAAGTCGGTCGCCTCGGACACGATCTCCCAGGTGTCCCCGTTGTCGTTGACCTCCTCGGCGCCGGCGTCCAGCACGATCTCGAGCAGGTCGTCCTCGGACTTCTCGCCCTTGGGCACGATGACGACGCCCTTGCGGTCGAAGACGTAGGCCACCGATCCGGGATCGGCGAGGTTGCCGCCGTTGCGGGTCAGTGCGGTCCGCACCTCGGCCGCGGCCCGGTTGCGGTTGTCGGTCAGGCACTCGATGAGCACGGCGACCCCACCGGGGGCGTAGCCCTCGTAGGTAATGGTCTGCCAGTCGGCCCCGCCGGCCTCGGCCCCCGAGCCGCGCTTGACGGCGCGGTCGATGTTGTCGTTGGGCACCGAGGACTTCTTGGCCTTCTGGACCGCGTCGTACAGCGTCGGGTTCCCGGCGATGTCGCCCCCACCGGTGCGCGCCGCGACCTCGATGTTCTTGATCAGCTTGGCAAACAGCTTGCCGCGCTTGGCGTCAATGGCCGCCTTCTTGTGCTTGGTGGTCGCCCACTTGGAGTGGCCGCTCATGAACGCTCCCTGATCTGCTGCGTGACGATCTCGGTGAAGTACCGGTGGACCCGGGTGTCCCCCGTGACTTCGGGGTGGAAGGAGGTCACCAGAAGGGACCCCTGCCGGGCCGCGACGATCCTACCCGCGGCCGGTCCGGCCTCCACCTTGGCCAGGACGGTGACAGCATCGCCCACCTCCTCGACCCATGGGGCTCGGATGAAGACAGCCCGCAAGGGCTCGGGTCCGAGCTCGCGAATATGCAGGTCTTCCTCGAAGGAGTCCACCTGTCGACCGAACGCATTGCGCCGGACGGTCATGTCCATGCCGCCCAGCGTCTCCTGGTCGGGGCGCCCGTCGGTGATGCGGTCGGCGAGCATGATCATCCCGGCGCAGGATCCGTAGACCGGCATGCCCGAGGCAATCCGTTCGCGCAGTGGTGCCTGCAGGTCGAAGGCCCGCACGAGCTTGTCGATCGTTGTCGACTCCCCGCCGGGCAGGACGAGGCCGTCGATCGCGGCCACCTCCGCGGGGCGGCGGACGAGAACGACGTCGGCGCCCACGGCTTTGAGGGCGTGGGCATGTTCGCGGACGTCGCCTTGGACGGCCAGGACACCGATGAGAGGGCTCACAAGCCGTCCATCGTATGCCGTGTGCTGCCATCTGCGGCACCTCCGGGTCACCTCCGGGTCACGTCCGGGTCGTCCCCGACGTCAAAGCGCCCCGCACGAGAGAGACTCCGGCGTAGCGTCGTTTCTACAACGTAGAGGAGCGGCTCCCATGCATCAGGCAGACCAGAGCGACACGGCATTCACCCCCGACCACACCCGACCGGATGACGAGCGCGGCATCAGCGACGTCGTGCAGGGCTACAACCGGCCGGTCCTGTTCTACGTCCTTGCCACGGCCTGGCCCTGGGCGTTCTGGTTCGCCGCGGCATACCTGAGCAACCTGGACAACCAGACGGATCTGGTCCGCACGGGGACGGCGGCATTCGGGCTGGCCGGACTCATCGCCCCCGTCCTGGTGGTCGCGTGGCTCGTGCGCAACCGTCCCGAGCTGCGCGCGGACATCGCCGCCCGACTTCGCTGGCCTCGCCAGGTGCCCTGGTCCATCCTCGCGGCAACCTTCCTGCTCCTGCTGGCCAGCATTGAGCTGGCGACGGCGATCTCCGTGCTCTTCGGCGCGTCGCCCGAGCAGTTCCAGTTCCGAGGGGGCTGGACGTTCACCGCCGGCGTCCTGCCGGTCTGGGTGACGCTCATCGGCGCCGCAATCCTTGAGGAGCTGGCCTGGCACGGCTACGGCACTGACACGCTGGTGCGCCGGATGCGCGTCTTCTCCGCTTCGATGCTGTTCACCGTGATCTGGGCTCTGTGGCACCTCCCGCTCGGGTTCATCAAGGGCTACTACCACCAGGAAGTCGTCGAGCAAGGCTTCCTGCAGGTGCTCAACTTCCCGCTGTCGATGGTGGCGTTCGTCCTCCTGATGAACTGGCTGTATTTCCGTGGCGGGCGCAGCATCCTCATCCCCATCGTCTTCCACCTGACCGCCAACCTGGTCAACGAGATCTTCCTGACAGACCCGGACACCAAGATCATCCAGACCGGTCTGCTGCTCGTCGTGGCCGCCGTCGTCGTCTGGCGCGACCGCGAGCTGTTCTTTACCCGCCCGCAGCACCGCGACCTGAGCGGTGCGTGAGACAGTGACGCCGTGCCCAGTCCCCCGCGACGCACGCCGCTGACGCGTGCGGACATCGTGGCCGCAGCCCTGGAGATCATCGACACCGATGGGGTGGATGCGCTGACCATGCGCCGCCTCGGGCAACGGCTCAGCGTCGACCCGATGGCGGTCTACTACCACCTCCCGAACAAGGCCGCCGTCCTGGAGGGAGTGCTCGATCACCTGTGGGCAGGCGTGCGAATGCCGCCGCCCGTGGCCGGGGAGACGTGGCCGGACCTGCTGTTCGGCCTCTTCAGCAGCCTGCGCGACCAACTGCGTGCCCACCCAGGGGCCGTCGCGATCCTCGGCAGCCGGCCAGCGACCACCGTCGCTCAGCTGGCCTTGATGGAGAGCACGGTGCAGCGGCTGGGAGAGGCCGGCTTACCGGCGGGCGAGGCTATGCCGCTGCTGGACTGCCTCTCCGGCTTCACGATCGGCAAGTTGCTCGCCGAGACGACGCTCACGCGACCCGGCGGGCAAGAGCAGATCGCTGCAGCGCTGGCGTCGGTGTCCCCGGCCTCGCATCCTTACCTGCTCGGGGCCCTCATGCAGGGGTATGACGTGGCACCGGACGCGCAGTTTGATCGCGGCCTGCGAGCCCTCATCACCGGCTGGGCCCACCCGCCGAGTTAAGCCGCTCTGTGCCCAGTGTGGCAACGTGGCATTGACCGGACAGCATTCAGGAAGGCACAAGCATGAAGGTCACGATCATCGGGGGGCACGGCAAGGTGGCCCTGCAGCTCGCACCACGGCTGGTCACTGCGGGACACACGGTGACCTCGCTCATCCGCAATCCCCAGCACGCAGACGACGTGGCCCACACGGGCGCAGTCCCTCGCCTGGCCAGCGTCGAGGACGCCTCCACGGCGGAGCTGGCAGACCTGTTCGCCGGTCAGGATGCCGTCGTGTGGGCCGCCGGAGCCGGGGGTGGTGACCCGGCCCGGACCCGGGCCGTTGATCGGGATGCCGCGATGCGATCCATGGATGCCTGCGTTCAGGCCGGGGTCTCCCGGTACGTCATGGTGAGCTTCTCCGGCGCCGACCCGACGTACCTCGTGGCGCAGGACGACCCGTTCCGGCCTTACGCGGATGCCAAGATCGCCGCCGACAAGCACCTGCGCGCCTCGAGTCTCGACTGGACCATCCTCGGCCCGGGACCGCTGAACGATGACCCGAGCACGGGACGAGTCAACCCGCAGGCCACGCGGGACGACGGCGATCACGCGCCGCGAGGCCTCGTCGCCGACATCATCGTCAGTGCCTTGGCCGAGCCCGTGACCGTAGGACGCACCCTGATCATTGGGGCCGGTGATGTGCCGATCCAGGAGTGGTTCGCCACCTTGCCGACGTGACGAACAGGCCGTTGCCCTCGCTCATGCACCGCGGGCGGAATTCGGATCCGCTCCGAATGCCGCCCGCTGACGCTGCCTTACCGACCGTGGCGACTACCAGCCGCGCTCGGCGAGCCGGTGCGAGACTGGCAGGTCGTCGACATTGATCCCGACCATCGCCTCGCCCAGTCCACGCGAGACCTGGGCAATGACGTCGGGGTCGTCGTGGAAGGTGGTCGCCTTGACGATCGCAGCGGCGCGCTCCGCCGGGTTGCCGGACTTGAAGATCCCTGACCCGACGAAGACGCCCTCGGCGCCCAACTGCATCATCATCGCGGCGTCGGCGGGGGTCGCGATCCCGCCGGCGGTGAACATGACGACGGGGAGCTTGCCGGTCTGGGCGATCTCCTTGACCAGGTCGTAGGGGGCCTGCAGCTCCTTGGCAGCGACATAGAGCTCGTCGGGGCTCATCGACCGCAGGCGGTTGATCTCGCCGCGGATCGAGCGCATGTGCGTCGTGGCGTTGGAGACGTCCCCGGTCCCGGCCTCGCCCTTGGACCGGATCATGGCTGCGCCCTCGGTGATCCGGCGCAGGGCCTCACCCAGGTTGGTCGCGCCACAGACGAAGGGCACCGTGAACGCCCACTTGTCGATGTGGTTGGCATAGTCGGCCGGGGTCAGCACCTCAGACTCGTCGATGTAGTCGACCCCGAGGCTCTGGAGCACCTGGGCCTCGACGAAGTGACCGATGCGCGCCTTGGCCATGACCGGGATCGACACGGCGGCGATGATGCCGTCGATCATGTCGGGGTCGCTCATCCGAGAGACTCCGCCCTGGGCGCGGATGTCGGCGGGCACCCGCTCCAGCGCCATGACGGCCACGGCGCCGGCATCCTCGGCGATCTTGGCCTGCTCGGGCGTGACGACGTCCATGATGACGCCGCCCTTGAGCATCTCGGCCATGCCGCGCTTGACGCGGGTTGTACCGAGGCTGGGCGCGATGGGGTCAGTGGTCATGTCGGGGAAGGTCCTTTGAGTTCTCTACGCGGAGATTTCTCCGCGAATGGGGCGCTGACAGCATAGTTGCGCGCTGGCGGGATCAGGCGGCGGGCAGGGCGTCGTCGAACTCCACCGGCTCAGGGAGGGCGGCATGTCCGGCCAGATGGAAGACCCGCACGACGCGTTTGGCCCGCACCCGCCGCACCTCCCGCACCGCTTGGTTGTGGAATCGGCGGGCCATCTGCACGCGCAACGCCGCAGCCTCCAGCCGGTCCAGGGCCTCGACGCCGGCCGACTCCGGCTGGTCCTCCCGGATCGTGGCCACCGACTCTGTGGTGAGTGCTGCCATCAGGGCCGCGGTGAGATCGCTCTCCACGCTCTCCAGGCCGCCGAAGTGTTGGCCATCCAGAGGGTCATCTCCGAGGGGATGGGTGGTGTGCCGTTCCAGGGCGGTCGTCGCCGCGTCGGCGACGAGCAGGGCACTGGCAGGATCCAGACTGCCACTGGTCGCCAACTCCAGCCCGGCCTCTGCCCGCCGGACCAACTGGGCGTCCAGCGCAGACAGCGAACCCTCGGCCTTGGCATGCAACCGGTCCAGTCGGGCCGCCGAGTAGGACAGGTACCAGCCGGCCGCGAAGAGGAGGACCACGACGACAAGCACGGTGGTCAGGACATCAATCATCGCTCGGCCCCCCGATAGGGCAGGCGCACCAGACGGCCCCAGAAGGTTTGCTCAGTCGGGTCGTCCTCGGGAGTGATCGTCGCGCCGTCGAGCACGGTCTCGTAGACGGCCATGACCGACTCCGCCACCACATCCCAGTCGAAGTCGGCAGCCCGGTCACGTCCGAGCTCGCGCAGCCGCTGCCGTTCGCCCTCATCGCGCAGGACCGCCCGCAGCGTCGTCGCCAGGCCCGCACTGTCTTCGACGGCGAACGTCACCCCGGCGGGTGGGTCGCCGAGAACGGCCTGGAATGCCGTGAGCTCGCTGGCCACGACGGGCGCTCCGGCGGCCATCGCCTCGACGAGGACGATGCCGAAGCTCTCCCCGCCCGTATGGGGCGCCACGTAGACCGTGGCTGAAGCCAGGAGGGCCGCCTTGTCCAGCTCCGAGACCGGCCCGAGGAGGGTGACATGGGGTCGCAGGGTGGAAGGGATGTCCTTGGCGACGTCGTCGACGTCGCCGGGGCCGGCCACAAGGACGGTCGCTCCAGGGAACTCCGTGAGCACGTCGGGCAGCGCGCGGAGGAGCACGTCGAGCCCCTTGCGTGGCTCGTCGATCCGGCCGAGGAACGCCAGCGTGGGCCGCTCTGGGGTCCCAGCGAATCGGGGGTCGTGCGGCGCCCCGGCGAACCGCTGCGTGTCCACGCCGTTGGGGATGACGTAGCAGTCACCCTTGAGGTGAGTGACCGCCGTGCGGCGCGCTTCTTCACTCACGGCAATCCGCGCGCGGATCTTCTCCAGCGAGGGCCGCAGCAGCGGATGGGCCGCATGCATCGCCCGTGAGCGGACCGTGGCGGTGTGGAAGGTCGCGACGACCGGGACCGTCGCGGCCCACAGGGCGAGCACCGAGGCGCTGGGGGTCACCGGTTCGTGGATGTGCAGGACATCGAAGTCATGATCCTCAAGCCAGCGGCCGACTCTGCTGGAGGTGATCGGACCGAAGGTGAGCCGCGCCACCGAGCCGTTGTACGGCACGGCGACGGCCCGCCCCGAGGACGTGAACCACGGCGGCATTCCCTCGTCGTCTTCGGACGGGGCCAGCACCGCGACGTCGTGGCCCTGGGCCAGAAAGTGCTCGGCGAGGTCCCGCACGTGGAACTGCACCCCGCCCGGTACATCGAACGAGTACGGGCACACCATGCCGATCCTCACCGGTCCGCCTCCCCCTCCAGATCCGCGACGAACACCTTCTGCATCATGTGCCAGTGCTGCGGAGCCTGGGAAATCGCCGCGCCGAGCACATCGGCGCAACTCTGGATCATGGCCTTGACCCGCTGGCTGGTCGGCCCCGCCGCAGGTCGCGCCACCGGCTCGTGGAAGGTGAGGACGATCCCCCAGCGTGCCCCGCGCCGCTCGTGACGGATCGTGACGGGCACCAGGGGGCGGTCCTCGACGAGGGCGAGCGCGGCAGGTCCGGCCGCGAAACGGGCGGGTTGGCCGCACAGGTCGATAGTCACGCCCCCCGAGGTGAGGTCGCGGTCGGCGAGGAGCGGGATGAGGCCAGGACGATGGGCCGCCTCGCGCAGGGCCGGGAAGACGGGGGGCCCACCCGTGAGCGGGATGATCGTCATCCCAAGGCCTTCGCGGAACGACCGGAACTCCTCGAAGACCGGCTCGGGCTTGAGCCGCTCCGCGACGGTCGTCACCGGCGCCAAGTGGGTGGTGGCCCAGGCCCCCGCAAGGTCCCAGTTGCCCATATGTCCGAGAAACAGCACGACGGAGCCACCGGCGGCGACGATCTCGCGAATCGGGGCGTCGCCCTCGGCACGGACTCGGGTGCCCAAATCCTCGGCACTGAGGGTGGGCAGGCGGAACGCCTCGCAGTAGTAGCGCAGGTAGGCCCGCATGCCCTCAACGACGAGCCGGTCAAGCTCGGTCGCGGTGAGGTCGGGGCGGACGTGCGCATAGTTGCGGCGCATCATGGCGCCCGCGCCTCGAAGAACGGCGACGTCGGCAATCCGATTGAACAGGGCATACGCGGCGGACTCGGGCATGAGCCGCACCGCACGCCACCCGATCCGGTACCCGGCCACGTCGGCGGCCTCGCGCAGCCCGGCGGGCAGGCCGTTCATCGCGGCAGGAGCGCCTGGCGACGCACCTCGAGCATGCGCTGGACAATGGTGATGGCGCTGGCGACAGCGAGGAGGGCGAGGACGACCCCGAGGACGATCTCGGGCAGGAACCAGCCGACGAAACCGGTCGCGGCCAGGACGGCGACCAGCCGTTCGGCGCGCTCGGCAATCCCCACATTGGCCGTCATGCCCAAGCCCTCAGCACGCGCCTTGGCGTAGGACACCACGAACCCGAGGATGAGGCACGCCAGGGCCAGTCCGGCCATGTAGGCGCTGCGGCCGTCACCGGCATACCACAGCACGAGTCCGCCAAAGATCGCCCCGTCCTGGACCCGATCAAGAGTGGAGTCCAAGAAGGCTCCCCACGTGCTGGATCGCCCGGAGCGGCGGGCCATAACGCCGTCGATGGTGTCGCTGAAGATGAAGGCGACGATGACCAGCGTGCCGACGAGGAACTCACCGCGCGGATAGAAGTACAACGCAGCACCGCAGACGCCGATCGTGCCGACGACGGTCACGACGTCGGGGCTGATCCCAAGCCGAAGCAGAAGGGACGCCACGGGGGTGAACACCTTGGTGAAGAAGGCGCGCGCGTATCGGTTCAGCATGGTGGCGCCAGCCTAGCCGCGCCCGGGCCAGGCCCCCTATTCCCCGCGGTACGGCAGCGGGACGTACATCACGCTCGCGATCGCCGCGGACCTGGCGATTCTGGTTGTGCCGGGCCCGGGAGAGGACGACAGTGGGTGCTATGAGTGCAACACCGCGCAATGCTCCCGCCGTCGCCTCCGTGGAGGCCATCCGCAACGTCGTCCTCATCGGCCCCAGTGGGTCTGGGAAGTCGGCGCTGTTCGATCGCCTCGTCGCAACCTTCTCGGGCGGGGTGCCCCCGCGCGGCGAGGCGCAGCGCAGCACGAGCCTGCGGGCGGCGACGGTCGAGGGAAACGGGGTGGTGGTCACCCTCCTGGATGCCCCCGGGAGCCCCGACTTTGTGGGCGAGGTACGAGCAGGGCTGCGGGCCGCGGATGCGGCCCTTTTCGTTGTCTCCGCGGCGGACGGCGTCGACGCGATCACCCGGTCGCTCTGGCACGAGTGCGCGGTGGTCGGGGTCCCCCGCGCCGTCGTGATCACCGCTTTGGATGCCCGCGACGCGGACTTCGAGCGCACTCTCGCCGACTGTCGGGCGCACTTTGGGGCCGGCGTCCAGCCGCTCGGAGTCCCCGTGGCCGGCTCCGCGGGCGCGGTGTCCTCTATCGCTGACCTGTTGCTCGGCGAGATCCACGACTACTCCGATGGTGGGGATCGCATTGTGCGCGAGGCCAGCGCCGAGCACGCCGGAGCCTTTGACGCCTATCGGGGTCCGCTCGTCGAGGGCATCATCGAGGAGTCCGAGGACGACGCCCTCATGGACCGCTACCTCGAGGGTGAGTCGATCGAGTTCGAGACGCTGGAGCGGGATCTGCTCGCCGCCGTCGCCCGGGGTCACTTCTATCCCGTTCTGCCGGCCTCGGCCGAGACCGGCGCGGGCATCGGCGTCGTCGCCCACCTCATCGCTGTCGGCTTCCCCCACCCAGGAATGCACGCGCTGCCGACAGTGACGCCGGTCGACGGGGGCGCTCCCCTCACGTTGACCGCCGATCCTGACGGCCCGCTCGTCGCCGAGGTCGTCCACACGCGCAGTGACGCCTACCTAGGGCATCTCTCCCTCGTGCGCGTCTTCAGTGGGACGCTGTCCGCGGATCGCCCGCTGCACGTCTCCGGTCACCTCGACCGGTTCGAGGCCATTCCCGGCGAGGGACACGCTGCCCATGACGAGGACACCCGCCCTGGCGCAATCGGCGCACCCGCGACCGGCGACTTCCTGCCCAAGGGCTCGGCCATTGCCGGCGAAGTCGTTGTCGTCTCGAAGTTGGCGACCGCCCAGACGTCTGATTCGTTGTCCGACCCAACCCACCCGCTGCTCGTCACTCCATGGGCGCTGCCCGAGGCCCTGCTTCCGACGGCGCTGGAGCCGGCATCGCGGGCCGACGAGGACCGCATGCCCTCGGCATTCCGGGAGCTCGCCTCCGAGGACCCGGCCTTGCGGATCGAGCACGTCCAGGAGACCGGCCAGGTCGTGGTGTGGACCACGGGCCCGGCCCATCTCGACCTCACCCTGGCCCGACTCAAGGAACGCTTCAACGTCGCCGTCCGTCAGGTTCCGGTCGCTGTGGCTCTGCGAGAGACCGCCATCCGCCATGCCTCAGCGCAGGGTCGGCATGTCAAACAGTCCGGCGGTCACGGCCAGTTCGCGGTCGTGCACATGACGATCGACCCCCTTCCGCGCGGCTCGGGCAACGAGTTCCACGAGGTGGTCGTCGGTGGCGCCGTGCCACGGCAGTTCATCAGCAGCGTCGAGAAGGGCACGCACACCCAGCTGGCCAAGGGGTTGCTTGCCGGCTGGCCCGTCGTCGACGTCAAGGTGACCTTGACCGACGGCAAGGCGCACTCGGTGGACTCCAGCGATGTCGCCTTCCAGACCGCCGCCGGCCTTGCGCTGCGCGAGCTCGCCTCGCCGGCGACCATGACCCTGCTCGAGCCGATCGACACGGTCCGGGTCACCGTGGACGACGACTACCTCGGCGCGGTCATGACCGATGTCAGCACGCGCCGGGGCCAGATCGTGGGGACCGAGAGCGCCGATGAGGAGGGCCGCAGCGTCCTGACGGCGTCGGTCCCTCAGCTGGAGCTGCTGGACTACGCGATCGTGTTGCGCTCATTGGCACACGGCACAGGCACATTCACGCGCGAGCTGCGCGGGTACGAGCCCATGCCCGAGCGACTCTCGCGCGCTCACCTGGCCTGACCCAGCCGATCAGTCCTGGGGCCAAGCGACGACGAGTCGTTGGCGGGTGTCCTCAAGAAGCTGCGGGAGCGCTTTGGTGCGCGCCACGATCGGCAGGAAATTGCTGTCTCCGCCCCAGCGCGGAACGACATGCTGATGGAGGTGGGCGGCGACGCCGGCACCGGCCACCGCTCCCTGGTTCATCCCGAGGTTGAACCCCATGGGGGCGCTGGCCCCTTGCAGAGCCCGCATCGCGTCCTTGGTCAACGCCGTGAACTCCGTGGTCTCCTCATCAGTGAGGTCGAGATACAGCGGCACATGGCGGTAGGGGCAGATGAGCAGGTGGCCCGGGTTGTAGGGGAACAAGTTGAGCACGACGTAGCAGAGCTCGCCCCGATGGACGATCAAACCCTCCTCGTCCGCACGATGCGGAGCGGCGCAGAACGGGCACCCGTCGCCGGGCTCGGGGTCAGGGCGATCAGCCTCGATGTAGGCCAGACGATGCGGCGTCCAGAGTCTCTCGAACCCGTCCGGATCCCCCACCAGATCGGAGATGCCACTCACGACGGGGGGCGGGCTGGGCATGGGCGTGATCCTAGTGCGGCCGTTCAGTCGTCGAGCAGGCCGGGCAGTTGCTGGCCGGCGACTCCCGCGAGCATCACCCGAATGCGGTCCATGACCAGCTCGGTGGCGGCATCGAGGTCACCGGCGTCACCCGCGGCCCGGCGCAGCTCCCGCGCCTGGATGGGACGCCCAGCGACGAAGTAGGTGATGGGTCGACGAGGCACCCGCCCTTGTCGCACCCAGCCAAGGAGCCGCGGAGGGCGGGTGAGCGAACTGGAGCCCTCGCGGGTCAGCAGGTGGTGAGCGCCCCACTGGGCGGTCGGGACGATCGGGCAGTCTGCCCCCAGCGCCAGCCTGACCGCACCGGTGTGCACCTCCCGTTCGGGCCGATAGTCGGCTTCGCGAGTGATGCGCCCCTCGGGGTAGAGCGCGACCGCGCGCCCCTGCTTAAGAGCCTCAAAGGCCGGAGCAAGGGCGGCGGCGGCATTCTTCTCTCGGGTGACCGGGATCTGGCCGGTCCACCGCAGCAAGGTCCCGACCACGGGCCACCGGAACGCCTCGGCCATGACCAGGAACGTCCCCCGTCGACCACCCCGCCGCAGGGCCGCAGCCAGCACGAGAGGGTCGGCCATCGAGAGGTGATTGCAGACGATGACGAGCGGCCCCTCGCTAGGGATGTTCTCGAGTCCGAAGTGGACCCGCTGAGTCACCGCACCCAAGGCACCGTCGATGGCCAGGACACCGACCGAGTACAGGCTCACCGGCCACCCTCGCCCTGACCCGCCCCGTGGGGCTGCGCCAACCGCAGCTCCATGAGCCCGGCATCCGGCTCCGTGAACCCGATCCGGCGATAGAGCCCTCGGGCCGTCGCAGCGGCATTGAGTTGGACCCGGTCGACGGCGTGCATCCGGCCCCACTCCAGGAGGTGCTGCATCAAGGCGGTGCCAATACCAGAGCCCCGGGCATCGGCGGTGACAAAGAGCAGGGAGACATGCATCCACGAGCTAACCGGCCGACGGGAACTGGGCAGCTTTGTGACCAAAGCCGCCGTCACCATGCCGACAGGGCGTCCATCGGGTGCGACCGCGAGGAAGCTGACCCGGTGCCGATCCGCCAGCCAGGCGTCGGCATACGCGGTGAGGAAGCCGGGCTCGATGGCCGCTCCGCACTCGCGGTCGTCCTGCATGGTCAAGGCCGCCAACGCGAACGCGTCCTCGGGCTCGGCAAGCCGGATCGTCGCGTCCAATGACCCACCGTCCATGACCACAGCATGTCAGCCGACCCGCCATGTGGGAGGTCACCGACACAGGGCCGACAAGGGTGAGGCCCCGCGGAAAGTATGAGTTTCCGCGGGGCCTCAGGTCGACTTGGCGTGATGCTCCGAGCCTGATCGAGATCCGTCCTGTGGTCCCACGCCCATCACGATGTGGCACCTGCGGCAAGCCGCGGGTCATGACCGAGAACTTCTCCTGATCGCCGATCACCGGGGTGATCTGCTAGGTCATTTCTAGTCTGGATCCGCCTGCAGCGCAACAGGTTCAGCCCCACAATTGCCGACGAATTTCCCCGCCCGGCGTGTCGTCCGCGTGTCGTGTGACGGCCGTGACGCACGGCGCTCACGAGACAGCATCGAGCACCTCGGCGGCCGCGCGGCGGCCCGAGAGGACCGCTCCATGCACCGTGCTGTGATACTCGGGATCGGTGGCCTCACCGGCGAAGAAGATCAACTCAGCAACCGGTTGAGCCAGGGCCGCATAGTCCCCGGGCTCGGAGCCCACGCCCAGGTAGGAGTAGCTGCCTCTCGCCCACGGGTCCGTCGACCAGGCGCTGGTCTGCACCCCGATGGGCTCCGGGACAACGTCGCCGAACATGTCCCGCAACGCGCCCATCGCGTCGCGCCCGACCTCGGACACGGGGGCGGATTCCACGTGGCGACCTTGCTCACCTGCGTTGAAGCCGATGAGGGCAGGCGCGCCTGCCTTGGCCAGGCTGACCCATTGTGACCAGCGACTCGGCGCCGGGCCCACAAACTCCTGCCAATCCACATCCGTGGGCCAGAACACGTCGGAGAATCGCAGGACGGTCTTGCTCAAACACCCCATCCCCAGCCGTTCGACGCCTCCGCGAGCAGCGCCTGACAAGCCTGGCTCGATACGCAGCCCGCCGGCCTTGAGAACGCCGAGCGGGACGGTCACGATGACGGCATCGCCCGTGACCTCGCCCGTCGCTGTCGTGACGGACACGCCCGGATCGCTCCGTCGAACAGCCGTGACCGGCGTGGCCAGCGCGATGTCCACACCTTGGGCCAGCGACCGGACCACTGCATCAAAACCGTTCGGCAGGAGGACGTCTCCCCCGCCGAACTCACCGCCGTCGTCG
The DNA here is from genome assembly GCA_017993715.1 of Phycicoccus sp. Lineage (GTDB taxonomy): Bacteria > Actinomycetota > Actinomycetes > Actinomycetales > Dermatophilaceae > JAGOME01. The sequence continues at coordinate 33,129 of JAGOME010000002.1, read as the reverse complement.
ACCGACCAGGACGACAGCTCGTCGACCGAGGCGCCCCACTCCGTTTCGTACGTCGCCGCCAGGTAAAAGGCAAGATCGGCCTGCTCCAGAGCTGTGAGGCCCTGATGCCACGGTTGCGCGGATAGCGCGGCCTGGATGGATGCGTCGTGATCCTGCTCACGGACCGCGTCTAATGCCTGGCCGACCAGTCGCTCCCAGCGGGACGTCTCGGACGCCCGCAGACCCTGGCTGTGCAGGGATGCCGCCACGTGCAGGTCGCCGGATTCGTAGCTGGTCGCGATGGTGGTGGCGCCCGCCTGCGCCGCCAGGTCCGATACCGGGTTGCCCGTGACCCCGTGGATCCACGAGGCACCAAGGTCCACGGGCAGGTCGCTCCAGAGCCTCGAGGTGTAGATCCGACCACCGATCCGATCACGTGCCTCGAGCACCTGCACGTTCAGGCCGGCCTGCAGCAGTACCTGGGCGGCACTCAGCCCGGCCGCTCCGGCGCCGATCACGAGGATCCGGCGGCCTGCGGCATTCCCCCGCGTCTGCGGCGAAGGCGTCGTGCCGCAAGCGGCCGCACCAAGGCTGACCGCGCCGCCGGCGACCAGGCCCGACAGCACCGCGCGCCGTGAGGCCGGGCGCGGCGTCGTCACACCTGGCGGCGCTCGCGCACCGTCGTCACGATCTCCTCGATGGCGTCGGCAACGGGCACGCCATTCTTCTGCGAGCCGTCGCGATAGCGGAACGACACCGCACCGGCCGCCTGGTCCTCCGCGCCCGCGATCAGCACAAACGGCACCTTGGACTTGGAGGCGTTGCGGATCTTCTTGGGGAACCGATCGTCGCTCTCGTCCAGCTCGAACCGGATCCCGGCGACGGTCAGCGCCTCACCGACGGCCCGCAGGTGGTCAGCGAACTCGTCGGCAACCGGCACCCCGAGCGCCTGCACCGGGGAGAGCCAGGGCGGGAATGCCCCGGCGTAGTGCTCGGTGAGCACCCCAATGAAGCGCTCGATCGACCCGAACTTGGCCGAGTGGATCATGACAGGCCGCTGGCGCGAGCCGTCGGAGGCCTGGTACTCCAGCTCGAAGCCCTCCGGCTGGTTGAAGTCGTACTGGATCGTCGACAGTTGCCAGGTGCGGCCGATGGCGTCCTTGGCCTGGACCGACACCTTGGGCCCGTAGAACGCGGCACCGCCAGGATCCGGGACGAGGGTCAGTCCCGTCTCCAGGCAGGCCTCCTCCAGGACCTTGGTCGCCTCGTCCCACTGCTCCTGGGAGCCGATGAACTTGTCCTTCTTGGACTCATCGCGCGTGGACAACTCGAGATAGAACTCGTCGAGCCCGAAGTCGCGCAGCAGCCCCAGGACGAAGTTCAGCAAGTGCTTGATCTCGTCGGCCGCCTGCTCCTTGGTCACGTACGAGTGGCTGTCGTCCTGGGCGAAGCCGCGCACCCGGGTCAAGCCGTGGATGACACCGGACTTCTCGTAGCGGTAGACCGACCCGAACTCGAACAGCCGCATCGGCAGGTCCCGGTACGAGCGCCCTCGGGACTTGTAGATGAGGTTGTGCATGGGGCAGTTCATCGCCTTGAGGTAGTAGTCCGAGCCCTCGAACTCCATCGGCGGGAACATCGTGTCCTTGTAGTAGGGCAGATGTCCGGAGGTGTGGAACAGCCCCTCCTTGGAGATGTGCGGGGTCCCGACGTACTGGAAACCCTCATCGATGTGCCGCTGGCGGACGTAGTCCTCCATCTCCCGCTTCAGGACCCCACCCTTGGGGTGGAACACCGGCAGGCCGGAGCCAATTTCGTCCGGGAAGGAGAACAGGTCGAGCTCGGCGCCGAGCTTGCGGTGGTCGCGTCGCTCGGCCTCGGCGAGGCGGTCGAGGTAGGCCGTCAGGTCTGCCTTGCTGGGCCAGGCCGTCCCGTAGACGCGCTGCAGCTGCGGGTTCTTCTCGGAGCCGCGCCAGTAGGCGGCCGCCGAGCGCATGAGCTTGTAGGCATTGCCGATGAGCTTGGTGGTCGGGATGTGCGGGCCGCGGCACAGGTCACCCCAGGCGACGGATCCGTCTTTGCGCAGGTTGTCGTAGATCGTCAGTTGGGCACCGCCGACCTCGACTGAGGCGCCCTCAGCGGCGTCCTCGGAGGCGCCACCCTTCAGGCCGATCAGCTCGCACTTGTACGGCTCGTCGGAGAGCTCAACGAGCGCCTCGCCGTCGCTGACCTCGCGGCGACGGAAGGTCTGGCCCTCGTTGATGATCCGCTGCATGACCTTCTCCAAGGACTTCAAGTCCTCGGGGGTAAAGGGCACCTCGACGTCGAAGTCGTAGTAGAAGCCGTCACGGATGGGGGGGCCTATGCCGAGCTTGGCCTGCGGGTTGATCTCCTGGACCGCTTGGGCCAGGACGTGAGCCGCCGAATGCCGCAACACGGCCAGGCCGTCCGGCTCGTCGACCCGGACCGGCTCGACGAGGTCACCGTCGTTCAGCAGATGGGCCAGGTCGCGTAACTCGTCGTTGACGCGGGCCACGACGACGGCACGGTCGCCGTCGAACAGTTCGGCGGCGGTCGTCCCTCCCGGCACCGATCGCTCGTCTCCAGCGACGTGAACGGTGATCTGGGCAGACATGCGGGGGCTCCTCGCCGGTGGCTGGTGGCGGTACGCCGCGCGGCATACCTCTGCCAAGGGTAGTCACCCCGTCGGCCCGCGCCGAACGACTTCCTCGAGCCCCCGCGCCGCTCAGGCCGAGGCTACGGTGCTGGCTGCGGCGGTCCAGACCGCGGCCGCCTCGGCCACGAGCACCTCACGAATGGTCAGGCGCAGGCCGGATCCGGCCCACTCCCCCTGAGTGACGCCGGTCCCCCGGTGCTCGATCCAGCGCCGGTTGCTCTGCGGGAAGAGCGTGCGCAGCGTCCCTCCGGCCGCCAGCATCGAGGCGACCGCATGGTCGTGGCGCGTGCCTCGATCTGTGGCCAGGACCTCGTGCACGCGCGCCAGCAGTCGAATGCGGTCATCCGGGCGCAGGATCTCCAGGCGCCGCCGCGGGAGAATGCCGAACACCCAGGTCGACGCGTCGCGCGCCACGCCTCGAACGGCGAGATCTTCCGCGGCCGCCGCCCTCAGCGCGAGAGTGCGGTCGCGCCAGGCCGCGGAGCCGGCGACTCGGGTGATGGCTGACGTCGGAGTGCGGCCTAGGGCCCGCTGGACGACATCGGTCCAGCGGGCATCGACGGGCATGGGCACTCGTCCGACGCCGAAGCGTCCTCCCTGGGTGAGCGTCAAGGCCCCACGAAGGACCAGTTCAGTGATCGCGGTGCCCGCGAGCAGCGGCCGCAGGTGTGCGGAGTCGATGACCGGCGCGCCCGTGCTGGCATCGGTGATGGCGAGTAGCACATCGGCGGTGAGCCGGTTCTCGTCCATGTCCTGATCCTGCAGGACGTCAGTGGACGCCGTGGGGCTTTCGCAGATCAATCGTCGCCACGTTCTCGTAGCGGGGGCGCCGGCGTGGGCCCTCCCCGAGGTGCGAGGCGACGACTTCGATCGTCGTGACCTGCCACGAGGCCCCGGCGAAGGCGTCGAGCACGCGAAGCCACCTCGTCGCCTGGATCGGACGTCGCAGTCGCGCCAGGGTCAGGTGAGGCATGAATGTCGTGCCGTCCGGCGCCGCGCCCACGGCATTCGCGACCTGACGGGCCTGGCTGGACAGCTCGCTCAGGTGACCGGCCCCGACCGGGTCGACCCCGAGCCAGAGCACGCGGGCCCGCTCCGGCGAGGGGAAGCAGCCGGCCCCCACCAGCCGGACCGTGAATGCCGTGTGCCGCGCCAACCGCTCGGTGAGCCCCTGCGCCAGGTCGTCGATGCGATGCTCCGGAACAGCGCCCATGAACGCGAGGGTGAGGTGCCACTGCTCGGGGATGATCCATGGCAGCCCCTCACGCGGCTCGAGGAAGTCGCTGAGGGCATCGCGAACCGGCGGCGGGGGGACGACCGCGACGAACATCCGCTGTCCGCCAGGTGTTCTCGTCACGGCGCTCACCCCTGTGGCGGACGCCAATCAGCGGGCGGGTCCTCACCGACCCGGCCGTCGACGGATTCGCGAAGGAGATCAGCATGCCCCGTGTGGCGACCGTATTCCTCGATCAGACTGCAGAGCACCGCCCGCAGGCTCGGCTGACGGTCGGGTTGCCCCAGGTCGATCCGCTGGTCAAGGTCGTCAGACTCCAGGGCCGCGGTGAGCACGCGGCGTGATCGGCCGACCGCATCGTCGTAGAGCGCGTACAGCTCCGCCGGGGCTGACCCTGCGCTCGATTGAAAGGCCCAGTCGGGACTGCCATCGTGGCCCCGCTCGCCCCAGATGCTGGGGTAGTCCTGACGCCCAATCAGGTGCGTGAAGTAGTGATCCTCGACCAGGGCCAGGTGGGCCAGCAGGCCTCCCAGCGTGAGCGCGGAGACGCCGACTCGATGGGACAACCCGTCGGCGTCCAGGTCGTCGGCCTTCCAGCGGAACGTCGCGCGCATCCGGTCCAACGAGCCGACAATCTGCTCGGCGTCCGTGCCGGCAATCGGAGGCTCCCAAGGTGGCAGGTCCTGCGTCATGGCGCCGAACGCTACCCCGTCACGTCGGGACCACGATTGTTCCCAAGAACAATGTCACCACGGATTCCGCGGAATCTACGGCTGGATTCTTGCTAATCCGAAGCAATATCGGCTAGATTCTTCCCAATCAGAATCCAGGAGGAACTTCCCATGTCGTCCACTGCTATCCCCACGAACGCCCCCGGCACCCGCCGCTGGCTCCCTGAGACGTCGCAGCCGGTCGATCCTGGTCGCGTGGCCCAGCTCCTGGCCGCCGAATGGGAGCGGTTCACCGCCTCCACGTCGGCCTCGGGCGCACACAACTCGCGCGCGGCGGCCACCCTCCCCCTGGGGGTCACGTCCTCGTTCCAGCACTGGGACCCGTACCCCATCTCCATCGAGTCGGCACGCGGCGCCTGGCTCACCGATGTCGACGGTCGCAAGCTCCTCGACCTGTCCATGGGCTTTGGCGCCATGCTCGTCGGTCACCTCAACCCGGTCGTCGTCGAGCACGTTGAGCGGGCCCTGCGCGAGACCGGCACCCTATTCGTCACCCCCTCGCCGCAAGCCACTGACATGAGCGAGCGCTTCTGCCGCCGCTTCGGTCTGGACATGATCCGGTTCACCAACTCCGGCACCGAGTCGCTCATGTACACGATCCGCGCCGCCCGCGCCTACACCGGCCGGAAGGCCGTGATCAAGATCGAGGGTGGCTACCACGGCGGATACGACGCCATGCAGGTCTCGGTCAAGCCGGGCCTGGACGAGATCGGTCCCGCCGAGGCGCCGGTGCCCGCGACCCCGTTCGACGTCGAGGCCGGCACGGTCCATGTCGTGGCCTACAACGACCTCGACATGCTTTCTGCCGTCCTGGCCGAGCACGGCCCTCAGGTGGCCTGCATGGTCGTGGAGCCGGTCATCGAGAACCTCGCCATCGTGCTGCCGGACGCCGGCTACCTCGAGGGTGTCCGTGCCTTGTGCGACCAGCACGGCGTCGTCCTCATCTTCGACGAGGTCAAGACCGGCCTGACCGCCGGCCCCGCGGGTGCAGCCCAGCGACTCGGGGTCCAGCCCGACCTGATCACGCTCGCCAAGTCCATCGGCGGAGGCCTGCCGCTGGCGGCATTCGGCGGCAAGCGTGAGGTCATGCAGGTCGTCGTCGACGGACGCATGGCGCACTTCGGCACCTACAACGGCAACCCGCTCGTCATGGCCGCCGCCCGCGCTGTCGACGAGATCTGCACCCCGGAGGCGCTAGCCGCCGCCGAGGAGGTCAACGTGCGGGCGATGACCGCCATCGATGCCGTCATCAGCCAGTATGAACTGCCGGCCCACACCGTCGGGCTCGGCGTCAAGGGCTGCGTGACGTGGTCCACGACCCCGATCCGCAACTACCGCGACTACAAGCAGGTCACCGACTTCGGCGTCGCCGAGCTGTCCTGGCTCTGGGGTGTCAACCGTGGCGTCCTGACCCCGCCCGGACTCGACGAGCAGTGGCTGGTCTCGCTGGTCACGACCGACGAGGACATGGGTCACTTCGTGAACGACTTCACCGAGCTGGCCGCGGCCCTGCGCGCCTGATCCCACGCAACCGGTCTGATCAGTCGACACCGGGCGGGTCCAGCACGAACCGCCCGGTGTCCAGCCACGACCTCAGGCGGACGACAGTGCGGTCCAGATAGGACGCAGCCATCGCGGTCAGGTTCGGTGTGCTTGAGAGGAACAGGCTGTTGGCCAAGAGGAGTTGCCGGCCGGCCACCAGTCCCTCGAAGACCTCCCGCGGCAGGCTCGGCCACGGCCGCACGCGCTCGTAGCCGGCCCGCAAGGCGACCTCACGGCATTCGTCGCCTGACCTCACATAGAACGTGGCGACCGCGAGGTCGACGCTAGGGGCTGCGATCCCCGCGTCGTCGAAGTCGAAGATCGCCAACTGGCCGCCGTGCCACTTCAGGTTGCCCCCGTGTAGGTCGGCGTGCACGGGGATCGGTCGTTGCGCCCGTCGCACGTCGACGAAAGCCTGCGCAGCCCGCCGCCAGCCCTCCCGAACGGTGCTCTGGTCCCCGGGCACGAGAGTGCTGAGCCGGTCCGTGAGCACATCCTGGTCCCCAAAGAGGGGGTCGTCGAATGCCGTCAAGGTGCTCCCGGGTGGTGGTGACCAGCGCTCGGCGTGGGCATGCAGGTGCGCCATTGCCTCGCCCAGGGCCGCGCTCTGCTCCTCATCACACTCCCCCACGTCAGCACCGTCGAGCCAGCTATGGGCGACGACGAGGAAGTCGCGGCCGAGGTCGCCTCCGGGGATCACGACGACGTCGGTGCCGGCAGCCGTCCGTGTGGGGACCGGCACCACCACCTTGGTCTGGGCCGCGATCGCGCGCTGCCAGGCGTGGTGGGCGACCACGTGGGCGGGCGAACTCTGCGAGTTGGTATTGACCCGGACGGCGAAGGTGGACCCGTCGGTCGCCTGCGCCCGGAACGTGGTGTTGAAGGCGTGAACAACCAACTCCAGCTGGGCGACGTCGATCCCGAATCTGCCAGCGCCAGCGAGCGCGATCGGGCGCAGCGCGTCGACTTGGTGGTCGGGCTCGAGGTCGTCGAAGGCCGTCATGACTCAGCGCAGGAACAGGGCGTACGCCGGGTTGTCGGTCTCCTCGATCCAGGCATAGCCGAGGCGATGGAGGAATGCCGCGAATGCGTCGCGGTCCTCGTCGGGCACCTGCATGCCGACCAGGACACGGCCCACGTCGGAGCCGTGATTGCGGTAGTGGAAGAGCGAGATGTTCCACTCTGGCGACATCGTCGCGAGGAAGCGCACGAGCGCCCCCGGGCGCTCGGGAAACTCGAACCGGAAGATCCGCTCGTCGCGCGCCAAGGGTGAGCGGCCACCGACCAGATGCCGCAGATGCAGCTTGGCCAGCTCGTCACCGGTCAGGTCCAGGGCGTCCAGACCGGCCGCGTCGAAGGCCCGCTGCATGACCGCGGTCTCCAGGGCACCGGACACCTGGATACCCACAAACACATGTGCAGCCTGCTGCTCAGAGATCCGATAGGTGAACTCGGTGATCGCCCGCCCGGGTCCGATGGTGTCGATGAACCGGCGGAAGCTGCCGCGTTCCTCCGGGATGGTGACCGCGAAGACCGCTTCACGCTCCTCGCCGATCTCGGCTCGCTCGGCGACGAACCGCAACCGATCGAAGTCCATGTTGGCGCCGGAGGCCACCGCGACATACGTCTGGGCAGCGCCGACGTGACGGGCGGCATACTCTTTCACGCCAGCGACGGCAAGGGCACCGGCCGGTTCGAGGATCGCCCGGGTGTCCGTGAAGACGTCCTTGATCGCCGCGCACACGGCGTCGGTGTCCACGGTGATGATCTCGTCGACGAACTGCTGAACGAGCCGAAAGGTCTCGACCCCGACTAGCCGGACGGCGGTGCCGTCGGAGAACAACCCCACCCGCTCGAGCTCGGTGCGTTGACCGGCCCGGATGCTGACAGCCATCGCGTCGGAGTCACCGGTCTGCACGCCAACGACCCTGATGTCCGGACGCAGCGCCTTGAGATAGGCGGCAACGCCACTGATAAGGCCACCGCCACCGATGGGGACGAAGACGGCATCGATGTCCCCGGGATGCTGTCGCAGAATCTCCATCCCGACAGTCCCTTGACCGGCGATGACATCGGGGTCATCGAAGGGGTGGACGACGGTCAGGCCCCGCTCCTCGGCCAGGATGGCGGCTCGGCCGTAGGCGTCGCTGTAGGACTCACCATGGAGCACGACCTCCGCTCCGGCCGCCCGCACCGCATCGATCTTGACGCGAGGTGTCGTCACCGGCATGACGATGACGGCGTGGCTCCCCAGCCGGTGCGCCGCGAGGGCCACGCCCTGCGCGTGGTTGCCGGCCGAGGCGGCCACGACCCCTGCCGTCAGCGCCGACGCGGACAGCTGCGCCATCTTGTTGTAGGCGCCGCGGATCTTGAACGAGAAGACCGGGTGCAGATCCTCGCGCTTGAGCAGCACCTGGTGCCCCAGGCGCGTGCTCAATCCCGGGGCGGGATCGAGCGGCGTCTCCGCGACGACGTCGTAGACCGCGGAGGTGAGGATGCGTTTGAGGTAGGCCGTCGCATCCGCGTCGGCGGATCGTGACGTCACCGGGACTCGCTCGTAGGCCCGTTACCCACGGGCGTCCAACGCCTCGGTCAGCAGCGAGATCAAGGCCTCGAGTTGCACGTCGGCGGAGGAGCCGACCTCCTCGTCGGAGCCGTCGAGGGCCCGCGCCGCCAGCCCGGCCTTGGCGTCGATGAGCTCGGCCAGCTTGGGGTCGATGGTCTTGGCGGCGATGATCCGCCATGCAGTGACGGGTTGGGCCTGGCCGATCCGGTGGACCCGATCGATGGCCTGGGTCTGCTCCGCCGAGGTCCACGACAGCTCGGCGAGGACGACGTTGGAGGCGACTTGGAGGTTGATCCCGACGCCGGCCGCGGTCAGCGAGCAGACGATGATGGCCACATCGGGGTCGGTGAGGAAGGCCTCGATGTTCTCCTTGCGGACCTTGGCGCTCTGGTCGCCGCGGATGGCCGCGTAGCGAATGCCGCGCTTGGCGAACGCCTCCTGGGCCGTGTCCATGACGTCGATGTGCTTGGCGAAGAAGACGACCTTGCCGACGTTGCGCGCGAGCTGGGCAGCGTAATCGGCAGCTAGGCCGGCCTTGGCCTGCCCGATCCGCCGCATGACCGAGAAGACGTTGTCCCCGCTGGGGTCGGTCCCGGCATTCTTGCGTTCCGCGGCGGCAACTCGCCTGACCAGGTCCTCGTCGATCCCACCGTCCTGGGTGCTCGTCGGGCGCGCGGACATGGCCGCGTCGTAGCGCGCCACGAGGCGGCGCGCCAAGTCCTGCTCGGCGGCCCGGATCGAGCGGGCGGCCGCGTCGTCGAGCTCGACGGGGAGGTCCGCGACGCGCCGGGCGGGGATGTCGGAGGCCACGTCGACCTTGCGCCGACGCACGATGCCCAGGTCGATCACGGCAGTCCTGGCTGCCGCGGAGAAACCCCAGTCCGCGGGCGTCAGGCCGTTGTCCTCCAGAGCGGACATCAAGGCATGGCGAGGCTTGCGGTCATCGATCCAGCCGAGGAACTGCCAGATGGCGCGGAAGTCCTCAATGTCGTTGATCAGCGGGGTCCCTGTCAGGGCCATGAACAGCGCCCGACTGTGGCGGTCCCGGATGCGCGCGGAGAGCTCCAGGACGTGCTGGGAGCGCTGAGAGGACTTGTTTTTGATGAAGTGGGCCTCATCGACCACCATGCCGCGGAAGCCGTGCCGACCCAGCCAGGCGACGTGACGGTCGAGGATGTCGTAGTTGACGATGACGATGTCCGCGAAGCCATCGATGGTCTCGCCATCACCGTGAATGACTGTCGCCGTGCGACGTGGCGTCCATAGGCCGGCCTCGTGAGCCCAGTTGGCTTTGACGACATTCGGCACGACGACCAGCAGCGGGAACGCACCGGCGGCGTCGGCGGCCAAGAGCGCCTGGGCGGTCTTGCCCAGGCCGGGCTCATCGGCGAGGAGGAACGTCCGGTGGCCGTCTGCGGCGGCGGCCACGACCTGGGCCTGGTGGTGCATGAGCTCCAGGCCGCGAATGCCGTGGGGCACCTGAGAGGGCTCGGGCAGCGGCATACAGGTGCTGTCTCCCCCGGACTCGAAGGCCCGGAACAGGGGGGTGAGCAACTCCCAACTGCCGAGCCGGTTGGAGGTCGGTCGCGCCGCCGGAACGGCCGAGAAGTCCGGCGCCAGGAATGGATTGGCCAGCTGGCGAGCGATGACCGTCTGCGGAACCACGTGCCGCGCGGCGCTCGACGGCGCCGCGGCGAGCTCCGGCTCTGGCTCCGGCTCGGGGTCCGGTTCGCGCCCGGCCTCTCGCAGGAGGTCGTTCTTGAGGGTGATGGCGGCCGGAGACACCGGCGCCCCGTCGGCCAGGAGCGCAAGCAGTGAGGTGTCGCGGACCGCAGTCTTGGCCAGGATCGTGGCGATGCCGTCGAGTCGGGTCAGCAGGTTGGACCGCTCAGACTCCTTCATCGACGGGTCCCCCTTGGCGCGGGCCCGCTCTTCGCGCGCGAGGAGGGCGACCACCTGGTAGGCCGTGCGGACGCTGGGCCGGACCTTGCCGCGTTGCGCGGCGAGCTCGACCTGGCGGACGGCCTTGGCCAGGACCGGGATCAGGCCTTCGTTGTCGCCGCCACCGGGGCGACCCGAGTGCTGCGCGGAACGTGGCGCGCCGTGTCGGCGCGATGGTCGCTGTGCCAAAGCGGTTGTTTCTCCTGACGTGGGACAGGCGGACGCCGAGATCGTCGTCGGGCCCACCGTGGACCGGACGCCGAGGCGTTTGACGCGACGCAGCCGACGTGCTGGCAGGACGCCGAAACTGATTCAGTCGCACGCAAGCCAGCTCGATCAGCCAAGGCCCCTGTGGGCTGAATCTCCCCGCCACAACAGCAGGTGGTGACCAGCCTACGTGGTGCTGGTCCCGAAGTGCAGCGATTGGCGGGCACCACGCCGATGGGGCCAGGGCCATCACCGGGTCGTGCAGTGGATGTGGAGGGACTCGAACCCCCGGCCTCTCGCGTGTGAAGCGAACGCTCTAACCAACTGAGCTACACATCCAGGTGACCCGTCTGCGCGGGCGTGAGTGAGGATACCCGTCCGGTCAGCCGCAGTGAAATCAGGCCCGCGGAAGCCGGGCCACATCGACCAGTGCGTCCTCGATGGGGTCCGGGAGCCAGGCGGGCACACCAGAGAAGTGCATCGTCACCCAGAGCACAGCGCAGACGAACGCGAACGTGGCCACGCCGACGACGACCTGGACCCACCGCGACTGGGCCTTGATCCACACGTTCCATTGGTGCAACTGAGCACGCGCGAACTGGAGCAATCGGTTGGCCGGCTCGAACTCGGAGGCCAAAACGGCCAGCCCGAGGAAGACCATGAGCCAGCCAGGCCCGGGGAGCGGGACGAGTACGAGCCCGAAGCCGACCAGGGTGAACCCGAGAGTGAGGATGATGCCGCGATATACCAGCAGGAGAGGGCGCCGCGCTCGAATCGCACGGCGCCAGGCCCAGTCGTCGGGGCTGTCGGCATCACGCAGCAGATGCTCGGGGTGCTCACCATGGTCGTCCTGACGGACCGGGCGCGACGGCACCGCGTCGTCGGACTCCTGGTCCCCCGGGGCAGTCATCGGCTCTGTCACGGGTCCAGACCTTCGGCTTGGCGCTCCCGCCATAGCGCTCGCAGTTGCGCCGCGACCGGGCCGGGCGTCAGATTTCGCCCGTCGACGCGGTGGGCCGGGACGACGTCTTTGAGCGAGCTGGTGAGGATGACCTCGTCACACGAGTCCAACATGCTCAGGGGAACGTCTCGCTCGACGATGGTGATCCCGGCGGCCGCGGCCCACTCGAGCACCAGTTCACGGGTGATGCCGGCCAGGCAGCCGCTGCCCAGCGTCGGGGTGATGATCTCGCCGCCGGTGACAATGAGGACATTGCTGCCCGTGCCCTCGCACAGGTCGCCGCGCGTGTTGGCAAAGAGTGCCTCGCTGGCGCCGCTCTCCTTGGCTCGGGCGAGGGCGACCACGTTTTCGGCATAGGACGTCGTCTTGAGCCCGGCTGTCGCAGAGCGCTCATTGCGGACCCACGGGACAGTGGCAACGGCCACCGATTCCGCCTGGGCGGGGGTCGGCCCTGCCGTGACAATGAGGGTGAGGTCGGAGTCGAGCCGGTCCGACCCGAGCGGGCCAACACCTCCGGTCACCGTCCAGCGCAGCCGACCAAAGGCGAGGGGGTCGCCCGCCGACAGGACCGCCTTGATGCCCTCGCGCACCTGCTCGTGATCCATCGGGCGGAGCCCGAGACCAGCCAGGGTGCGATCCATCCGACCCAGATGCCGAGAGATCGCAAACCCCTCACCGGCGACGATCTTGCACGTCTCAAAGGCCCCGTCCCCCACCGTCACCCCGTGGTCGATGGCCCTGATCGAGGGGGCATCGGCACCTACGAGCTCACCGTCGACCCACACCTGCACCGTCATGCCTGCATTCTCCCAGAGGCCAGGGCGATGAGCTTACGAGCCTTGAGCTGGGTCTCCTCCCACTCCGCCTGTGGATCCGAGCCCCAGGTGATCCCCGCGCCCGTGCCGAACCGTAGGGATCGAATGCCGCTCTCGTCCGGTGTGATCCAGAAGGTGCGGATCCCGACCGCCAGTTCGGCGGTCCCGGCGTCGGCGTCGATCCACCCGATCGCCCCGCAGTAGGGACCCCGAGGCACGGGCTCGAGGTCGGCGATGGCCTCCAGGGCGGTGAACTTGGGGGCGCCGGAGACCGAGCCCGGCGGGAACGTCGCGTCGAACACCTCGGGCCACGCGGCCCCATCGATCAGGCGTCCGGAGACGTCACTGACGAGGTGCACCAGGCCGGGGTGGACCTCGGGGCGGCACAAGTGGTCGACCGAGACCGAGCCGGGAGCGCTGACATGGGCCAGGTCGTTGCGAACGAGGTCGACGATCATGACGTTCTCGGCGAAGTCCTTGGGCAGCATCGTCTCGATCGTCGTCGCGGTGCCCTTGATCGGCCGCGAGACCAGGCGGTCACCGTCCCGCGAGAGATACAGCTCCGGAGAGGCGCAGGCGATCTCGACACCAAGCTCGGGCTCGTCGATCACGCAGCCGTACGGTGCGGGATTACCCTGCGCCAGAACGTATCCCAGGCTGGTTACCCGCGCCTCGGCGGCGACCGGGGCGGTGAGCACGCGGCAGATGTTGACCTGATAGACAGTGCCGGCGGCGACCCGGTCGCGCACCTGCGCGACGGCATTGACGTAGGCCGTCCGATTCAGGCTGGTCCGCCAGGGACCGCTCACGCCGGGCCAGGGTGCCGGGACCCGCAGGCCGCGGGCCCGCACGTCGGCATACCGGATCGCCGTCACCTCGCCCTCGAAGGTGACCACGACCGCCCAGAAGCCCTCACGCAGCTCGGCCAGGTCGTCGGTCACCTGCTCGACGTCGGAGGCGATCCGGTGACCGAACCGGGCGGTCATGACCACGTCACGATCAGGTCTGCGCGGTCACGGCTCCCGCGGACCAGCGCGGCATTCCCCTCATCCACCTGATGGACCCAGGCTGTCGCGGCCTCGGGTGCCTTGCCGAACGCGATGTGGCGGGCGATCAGGCGCCGGATCCGCACGTCCGGGTCGAGGTCGACGAACCAGCACTGGTCCAGCTCCGCGGCGGCGGCCGGCCAGGGGTCGGCTGGCAGGAGCAGGTAGTTGCCCTCGGTCACGACCACGTCGACGTCCTCGGCGACCGGCAGGGCGCTGCCCACAGACTCCTCGATGGCCCGTTCATACGTGGGCGCGTAGACGATCTCGCCGGGGACGCGGGCCCGCAGCCGACGCAGCAGCGCCACGTAACCGTGGGCGTCGAAGGTCTCCGGGGCGCCCTTGCGGTCGCTCAGCCCAAGGTGGGCCAGGGCACTGTTGGCCAGGTGGAAGCCGTCCATGGGCACCAGGGCCGCGCAGACCCCCCGCGTGACGAGTTCGGCAACCAGGGCCGCCGCGACGGTGCTCTTGCCCGCCCCGGGCTCCCCGACGATCCCGAGGATGACCCGACTCCCCGGCACCGCTGCGCTCAGTGCGGCGGCCCGGTCCGTGAGGGTGGCGAGTCGATCAGGCGCGGTCACGGCGCCAGGATGCCAGAGAACGCGTGGTCAGAGCGTGGTCACGGGGCGGCGGACTCCCACTCCACGTGCAGCTCGTCGCGCTGACCGAAGCGCTCGAGGTGGGCCGCAACGACCTCGGCGAAGCGGTCGGCGTCACCGCCCTCGGGGACGGTGATGGTGACGTCGAGGCGGTCCACCTGCGGGGTCATCGTGACGACCTGGCCAGAGTCGAAGGTGATCACGGTGGCCGCGTCGCTCTGCTCGACCGTGCCCTTGCTCCCCCAGTGGCCGCCGAGTTGCTTGGCGTATCGCGCGGGACGGTCTGTCGGCATGGTGCCGTGTCTGGTGTCGCTCATGGCTGGCTCCGATCTGCTGAGAGGTTCGTGGCTCCGGGCAGGACGCTGGACCAGCCGCCATCGACGACCAGGTTGGCCCCGGTGACGTAGGAAGCGGCGTCGCTTGCCAGGAACAGTCCACACTGTGCCACCTCGTCGGGCCGGCCCACTCGCCCGAGAGGGATGGCGGTGGCGATGGTCCGCATGGGGTGGTCAGCGGCCAGGAGGTCACCGCGCGTCGCGGGTGTGTCGATCATCCCCGGGCTGACGCAGTTGACCCGAATGCCGTGGGGTGCACCCTCGGCGGCCAACTGCCGCGTCAGGGCCACGATGCCGCCCTTGGTCACGGTGTGGGCGACGCGGTGGTTGGTGAGCGACCCGGTGAGTCCGGCCGTCGAACCGACGAGGATGACCGCAGCACCGGGTGAGCGCTTGAGGTGCGGCCAGGCGGCTTGGACCGGCCAGAGCACCACATCGAGCTCATGGCGCAGCACGAAGTCCCAGTGCTCCGGCGTGATGTCCTCCAGCGGCGCGAAGCGCGTCGCACCCGCGTTGGCGTAGAGGACGTCAATCCGGCCGTGGAGCGAGAATGCCGCCTCGACCCACGCCTGGGTGTCGGCCCGGTCGGTGAGATCGACGACGGCCGTGGTCATCGTGCCGCCCGCGGCCCGCACGAGGGCCACCGTCTCGTCGGCGCCTGCAGCGTTGACATCGCAGCCGACAACGAGGGCGCCGGCGGCGGCGAACAGGAGGGCGGCCTCGCGGCCCTGGCCGCCGGCCGTGCCCGTGATGAGGGCGACTCGGCCGGTGAGGTCAGTGGCGGCGGGTGCGCTCACGCCTGGGCATCGAGGTCGGCGACGACGTCGTCGATCCAGTCGGCCGTGTAGGCGCCCACGTGGGGCAGGTGGTCCAGCCCGATGTGCTCGGTCGCACCCTCCGCGGGTGAGAAGACGCGTAGGTCACGGCGGGCGGCATTCGTGGCCTGCTCGTAGGACTGGTATGCGTAGGGCAGCGCGATCTGACGGTCGTTCTCCCCGTGGGTGATCAGGAAGGCGCATTCGATCTTGTCCACCACGCCGTTGAGGGTCACGCCCTCGGCGTAGTCGATGAACGCGTCGAGGTCGTCGTATCCCCAGACCCACAGCACGTGCTCCCAGTAGTGCGGGACGGGGTTTTCGCCCTCGCGCTCAAGGCGGCGCTTCTGCACCTCGCCCCAGTTGTGGTTGGCGCCCCAGGCGACAGCGAATTTCAGCCGCTTCTCGAATGCCGCCGCGCGGGGGACGTAGTAGCCCCCGAGAGACCAGCCCACCAGGCCGATCCGGTCCGCGCGGACGTCGTCGCGGGTCTCCAGGTAGTCCACACAGGCCTTGGCCCAGTCCTCGGACTCGATCCGTGAGGTGAGGCCTTGCAGGCGCAGCGCCTCTCCCGAGCCGGGGCAGTCGACCTGGAGCACGGAGTAGCCGCGGGCAGCCATCTCGCTGGGCCACCCGGAGGTGTACATGTGCTCCTTGGTCGAGTCCAGGCCGTTCCACATGATGATGGTCGGGACGGGCTCGCCGTCCACGCTGGCGTTGGTGAAGTAGGCCGGGAGAGTGGTGCCCTCGAAGGGGACCTCGACCCGCGTGGTGCGGGGATCGATGAGCTCGAACGACTTCTCCATGACCTCCAACAGGTAGCGGTAGGTCGGGATCCGGTCCGGGCTGGAGTTGGAGAGCATCCGCTCGGCTTGACACAAGTAGGCGCCGCCGCGCAGGTACTTCTGGCCGGCGGTGCGGGTGTGCCCAGCGGCCTCGGACTCGCGTGCCTGCTCGATGACCTGGTCGGCGACGACGCGCCAGGACGCCATGAACTCCTGGGTGCCCACATCACTGCCCTGCGCGGACAGCTCACGGATCGGACGGCAGGCGCGGTCCACCTCGTCGATGGCGCCACCGGAGTTCAGCGTCGCGACGACACCGAGGTTCCAGATGTAATTGCCGGGGAAGTACTCGAACACGCCGCTCTCCTCGTTGCCGGTTTCAGTCGCTTTGCACCACCCTGCCGGGTGGGCCCCGCCGACGGAAGCCGGACCTGCTGATGCCTGGCATCGGCGACGGCGACTATCGGTAACGCACCCGAGCGCGGTTGGCTGCCCACATGTCCACTTCGTCCTTTCCTGCTGGCTTCCTCTTCGGTGTCGCCGGGTCCGGCCACCAGACCGAGGGTGACGACGTCACCAGCGACACGGCATTCCTGGAGTCGCTGTCCCCCACCATCTTTCGAGAACCTGCCGGTCCGGCGTGTCGCAGTTGGGAACGGTGGGCGCAGGACCTCGACCTGGCTGCCGGGATGGGCTTGGACGCCTACCGGTTCTCGGTGGAATGGTGCCGGGTCGAGCCGGCACCCGGCGAGATCGACGAGTCGGCCCTGGACCGCTACGAGGCGATCGTCGATGGCTGTCTGGCTCGCGGGATGACCCCGCTGGTGACGTACAACCACTTTACGAACCCGCACTGGGTCGCGCGTCTGGGCGGCTTCACGTCCGAGTCGGTCGGCGAGCACTTCGCCCAGTACTGCGCTCGGGTGACCCGCCGCTTCGGGGACCGGATCGGCTACGCCATAACGTTCAACGAGCCGAACCTGCCGCGGTTGCTGTCCTGGATTACGTTGCCGCAGTTCGTCTGCGACCTGGAGCGGGCCACGTTGGAGGGTGCGGCTCGGACGGCTGGCGTGCCGCGATATGTCGCGAGCAATGTCGTGCTGCCGGAGGTCTTCGGTGAGTTGGAGGACGGCTTAGCCGCTGCTCACGTGCTTGCCACGTCGGCCATCAAGGCCGAACGCGCCGACCTGCCCGTGGGGCTGTCGATCGCGATCATGGACGACATCGTCGTCGGGGACGACCCCACCGCTCGAGACGTCAAGCGCGACCAGTGCTACGAGCGGTGGCTGGGGCTGGCCCGTGATGACGACTTCGTCGGGGTGCAGAACTATGAGCGGATCGTCTTTGACGGTGCCGGGGTGGTACCGCCCGGGCCGGGGACCCCGGTGAACCAGATGCACTCGGCGATCGAACCAGACTCGTTGGCGGGGGCGGTTCGCTATGCGTACGAGCGGGCGGGGCTACCGGTGCTGGTGACGGAGCACGGGATCGCCATTGAAGACGACGCGGTGCGGGCGGCCTTCATCCCGGCATCCTTGGCCGGGCTGTCGGAGGTCGTCGCGGAGGGCGTCCCGGTGCTGGGATACACCCACTGGACGCTGCTGGACAACTATGAGTGGGTCTTTGGGTACGAGAGCAAGCTCGGGTTGTGCGAGGTCGATCGGGTGACCTTCGACCGGACCCCCAAGCCAAGCGCCGCGGTCTACGCCGGCCTCGTCGCCGCAAGTCGCGCGTAGGGCACTCTCACAACACGAGTGATTGACGTCCGCGTGACGCTCGTGGGTGAGTTGGGTGGGGTCAGAGCCCCACCCAACTCACCCACGAGCACGAGGACGGCCCCTACGCGGTGGCCACCAGGCCCGTCAGCTCACCGAGCCCTTCGACGCGCATGGTCACGACATCGCCCGGCTCCAGCGGCGCCGGATCATCCGTGCCTCGCCGACCCCAGAGCTCGGCGAGGCATCCGCCGCCACCGGTCGTCCCCGATGCCAGCAGGTCCCCCGTCAGGACCACCGAGTCCCGGGAGGCATAGGCGACCATGTGGGCGAACGACCAGTTCATGTGCGCCAACGTGTCTCGACCCACTTCGACCCCGTTAACCGAGACCGTGGCTGTGAGGTCCAGCCGACCCCGTGCATCGTGGCGATCCGCGACCTCGTCCGCCGTGACGATCCACGGCCCGATCGACGTCGCGAAGTCCTTGCCCTTGGCCGGCCCGAGACCAACCTGCATCTCCCGCGACTGGATGTCCCGCGCCGACCAGTCGTTGACGATCGTGTAGCCGAAGATTGCCGCGTGCGCGGCCTCGTCGCTCAGGTCCGCTCCCCCGCCGCTGACAATCGCCCCAACCTCGAGCTCGAAGTCGAGCCGGCGGCACGTCCGCGGACGGCGAATCGCCTCGCCCGGACCATAGAGCGCATGCGGGTTGGTGAAATAGAACGTCGGCCCGTCATACCAGGCCTCCGGCACGCCGACTGCGTTGTCAATGCTCTTGCGCACGCCCTCGACGTGCGACTCGAAGGTCACGAAGTCCCGGACCGACGTCGGCCGGTATGGCAGGGCCAACCGGGCATCGTCCGTCCCCCACGGCCGAATGCCGCCCGCGCGGCCACCGATCTCCAGTGCTCGATCCAGGCCCGCGGCGATGAGATCCGCGACCCCCAGGCCGTCAGGCAGCACGGCATACCCCTCGCCCGAGACAACAGCCCCAAGAACTTGCCCCGACTGCAGGGCCACGCTGGCGAGCTTCACGACCCACCCCCTGCCGGACGCGTCGCGTCGGCGATCCCCTTGTGCGAGACGTGCGCCGTCAAGCCGCCGTCGATCACCAGCTCAGCGCCGCTGTAGTAGGCAGAGTCATCGGACACGAGGAAGACGATGGTCGGCGCGATGTCCGCGGGCACGCCGACCCGCGACAGCGGGATCTCCGCCAGGGCGGCCTCGCGGAAGGCCGGCGACGCGTTGGCCATCAGTGGGGTGTCGACGAGACCGGGCATGACGGCATTCACCCGGATCCCCCGGGTGCCCAGCTCCAGGGATGCCGACCGCGTCAGGCCCCGCAACGCCCACTTGCTCGCCGTGTAGGCGGCGGCCGCGTGTCCGGACATTGCCGCGACAGAGCAGATATTGACGATGCTCGATCCGGCCGGCATGAGCGGCACGAGGGCCTGGATGCCGAGCATCGGCCCGGTGACGTTGATCGCCAACGCCCGGTCCCACTGATCGAGGGACACGTGCGGGAGGCGTTCGCGCGCAGCGATACCCGCATTGTTGACCAACGCGTCCACTCGCCCATGGGTCGCCTGGCAGTACGCGGCCAGGTCCGCCCACGCGACCGAGTCCGTGACATCGAGGCGGCGGTACTCCACTGACGCGCCCTCGTCCCGCAACGCAGCGGCCACCTCCTCACCCTCGGTGTCGAGGACATCGGTCGCGATGACCGTCGCACCCGCTCGGGCCAGGGCTGCGACCTCAGCCGCGCCCTGGCCTCGAGCGGCACCAGTGACGACGACGACCTTGCCGGTGACGTCCGCCATGCCGGCGACCTTAGACGGGGGGCGCGACGAACAGGCCGCGGTCCACGTCGTTAAAGGACTCCTTCGCAATGAGCTCGCTCATCGGGTCCGAGGTGCCCCACTGGTCCTGCGTCATCGGGTCCCCGATGTCATAGATGCTCGGGTGCCACTCATCCGTCGTCAGGCGCTCGAGCTCCGTCGTGTACTCCATCGTGTTGCCGCTGGCGTCGATGAAGTACGAGAACGTGTTGTTGCCGGCCAGGTGCCGGCCCGGGCCCCAGACCTTCTTGAAGCCTGCGCGCATCACGCGGCCCGTGCCGCGCATGTACTCGTCCAGGCCACGCATCTCGAAGGACACGTGGTGCACCGACGTGTGCGGGCCGCGGGCGATGGCCAAACTGTGGTGCCAGTCGTTGCAGCGCATGAAGTGCATCATGTCGCCCATGTGCTGACCCCACAGGCTGTCGCTGTGCTTGAACCCGAGGTTGTCTTCGTACCAGGTGCGGGTCGCCGCAATGTCGGTGCTGTTGATGACAAAGTGCGACAACCGGACCGGGATGGCCTCGCCCTCTTCGATCTCACGGTGCTGGCGGGTGGCGACCTCGGCGGAGACCTCGACCGTGCGGCCGTCGCCGTCGAAGAAGCGCACGCCGTAGCCGCCGCCGGCAGTCTGCAAGTCTCCCGGGTCCCCGATAAGCTGCACCCCGCTCGCCGCTAGCTTCGCGGCGAGGGCGTCGACGGACTCGCGGCTGTCGGCGCCGAACGAGACGAGGTCAAGGCGCTTCTCGTCGGCCCCCCGCAGGCGGACCACGTACTGCTCCGGAGAGCCCTCGGCGGCGAGATACGACAGGTTGCCGTCCGTCCCGATCTCGCTCAGGCCCCAGGTGTCCAGGTAAAACGCGCGCTGCGCGGCGTAGTCGGGTACGGCGAGATCGACGTGACGCAGGTGGGTGATCCCGAACTCATTGAGATGGCTCATGATGATCCTTCCTTGGTGGCTTGGGCGGCGCGCACGGCGCCTCGGTCCAACAGTTCGACGAGGTTGCCCTCGGGGTCGGCCACAAAGGCCATCCGGACATCGGGCTCGGGCGAGGGCCGCGGACTCATCCGATCTGTGGCCCCCTGCCCGAGCAGCGCGGCGTACGCCACGTCGACGTCGGGGACGTCGAAGGCAATGTGGCCAAAGCCTCGAGTCAGGGCAGCCTCCACCGGGTTGGCCGCTTGCAACCCGGCCTGGTTGCCGGGCCGGGTGAGGAGCTCGACGCGATATCCGCTGCCGCGCAACATGACTCCCGAGAACGACACCTGCTCCAGCGCGAACTCGAACTCCACAGACAAGCCGAATGCCGCGCCGTACCACCGCGTCATCGCCGGCAGGTCGGCCACGGTGAGGCCGACATGATCGAAGGTCAGGCTCACGCGACCACGACCGTGCGGACATTGGTGAACTCCCGCAGCCCGTCGGCGGACAGCTCCCTGCCGTAGCCGCTGCGCTTGATCCCGCCGAAGGGGATCCGAGGATCCGAGGCGACCATGGTGTTGACGAACAAGGCTCCGGAGGCGATGCGGCGGCCGGCCGCCAGTGCTTCCACGGATCGACCCCAGACGCTGGCCGCGAGGCCGAACTCGGTGTCGTTGGCCAGCGCAATGGCGTGTGCGGTGTCCCGAGCCCGGATCACCGCAGCGACGGGGCCGAACGTCTCCTGGTCGAAGGCCGTCATGCGGGGCTCGACCCGATCGAGCACCGTGGGCTCGACGAACCAGCCGGGGGCATCGATCGCCTGACCGCCGGTGACGACCTCGGCGCCTTGAGCCACCGTGGCGGCGATCTGTGCGAGCAGGGCCGTACGCAAGTCGGCGCGGGCCATCGGCCCGACCGTCGTCCCGGGCGTCATCGGGTCACCGACGACCAGGGCCTGGACGGCATTGACGAAGTGGCTGACGAACTCGTCGGCGACCTCGTCGACGACGATGAACCGCTTGGCTGCCACACAACTTTGCCCGTTGTTGCCGAAGCGGCTCTTGGCAGCCGCAGCCGCGGCAGCGACAAGGTCGGCGCCAGGCAGGACAACAAAAGGATCCGATCCCCCCAGCTCCAACACAGTCTTCTTCAGGGCCGCTCCGGCCGCCGCGGCCACGGCCGAGCCCGCACGCTCGCTGCCGGTCAACGTGACCGCCGCGATGCGGGGATCGCTGATGATGCCGGGCACCACATCGCCGACCTGGTCTGCGGTCAGCACGAGCACTCCGAACAGGCCCGCGGGGGCGCCCGCGTCGAGGAACAGCTGCTCCATGGCCAACGCGGACCCCGTGGTGTCGGGAGAGTGCTTGAGGAGCGCGGCATTCCCGGACGCCAGCGCGGCGCACGCGAAGCGGATGACCTGCCAGAACGGGTAGTTCCATGGCATGACAGCCAGCACCACCCCGAGCGGTTCGTAGGCGACGAAGGCGCGCCCCGAACCCGACTCCAAGGGGCGGTCGGCCAGCCACAACGGCGCCTGCTGCGCGACGACGGCGCAGTTCAGGGCGCACTTGTCGATCTCGGCCAGCGCCTCGCTGAGCGGCTTGCCCATCTCGGCGGTGATCAGTGCCGCATACGCGTCCCGTCGCTGCGTCAACAGCTCTCCAACCCGCACCAACAGGGCGAGACGATCGGCCAGCGGGGTGAGCGCCCAGGTCCGCGCGGACCGCGCGCCCGCCGCCAGGATGGCCTCCACCGCCGCCGCATCATGTGCGGGGTACGACGCAAGCGGCTCTCCCGTTGCGGGGTTGGCGGTCACCACCTGGGCCGGGGCAGCGACCGTCATGAGCCCACCGGCTCCGGCTGGCGGCGGCGCGGCGCGGGCGTCTCAGGGAGCGTTTCGTGGCTCTCCACAATGCGGTTGCGGATCGTGCCCAGGCCCTCAATGGTCATCTCGACGACATCACCGACCGCGAGTGGCGGCGGGAGCAACTGGCCGGTCCGGCCCCACGACTCCGCAAGCGACCCGGACGCACACGTGCCCGATCCGAGCACTTCCCCGGCCTTGACCCACGAGGCGCGCGAGCAGTGGGAGACCAACTGCTCGAAGGTCCAGCCCATGTGGGCGGACGTGTCGCCGCCCAGTCGGGTGCCGTTGACACTGACCGACATCGATAGGTCGAGGAAGCCGTCGGCGTCGCGATGATGCTCGAGCTCGTCGGGGGTGACGACCCAGGGGCCGATCGTGGTCGCGAAATCCTTGCCCTTGCTGGGGCCCAGCTTGAGCTTCATCTCGGTGCCTTGGATGTCGCGCGCCGACCAGTCGTTCATCACCAGGTAGCCGCCGATGGCGTCCCGGGCTTGCTCCGGCGTGACGTTGCGGACGTCCTTGACGATGAGGGCGGCCAGCTCCAACTCGAAGTCGAAACGCTGGGTGCCCGGCAGGTACGCCACGTCGTCGAAGGCGCCGACCACCGCGTGGGGGGCCATGAAGAGGAACACGGGCGCCTCGTACCACTCCTGCGGTACACCCGGATTGCCGTGGCCCTTCTCCATCCCTTCCACGTGCGCCTCGAAGGCAACGAAGTCGCGCATCGCGACGGGATACACCGGCGGCAGCACGATGACGTCCCCGAGTCGAATGCCGTCCGCCTCCGCAGCAGTGTCCGCGAGGGCGTCGCGATCCCGAGGGTCGGCGGCGAGCAGAGCAACCAGGTCAGTCCCCTCAGGGAACGGGTGGACCCACCACATGCGCTCGTCTCCGAGCACGAGCCCGACCCGAGGCGTGTGGGTGGTGTCCTCGGGAGCCCGAAAGGCCACGATCTTCATCGGACGTCAGTCCAGGGTGACGTAGAAGGCGCGCTCACGGTTGTCCAGAACGGGGATCGCCTGGCCGAAGCCGTAGGTGGCGAAATGCTCGGACTCTCCGTGAGCCTTGTACGCGGCCTCATCGTCGTAGATCTCGAAGAGGCGGAACACGTTCGGCTCCTGCGGGTCCTGATAGGCCTGGTAGAACTGGTTGCCCGGTTCGGCGCGCGAGATCGGCGTGAGCTTGGCGATGGCGTCAATGACGACGTCCTCGTGGCCAGGCTTCGCTGTCCACACGGCGGTGACGACATAGGCCATGAGATGCCTCCTGAAAGTTCGGTTTGCCTGCTGCGGCCGTGGCGCGCAGCAGCAGACACATCGGTGGAGCCCTCACGCTAGGTCGGTGTCAGTTCTGTGTGAACCAGCGTCAGGCGAATGCCAGCCATCACCGTGACAGGGGTTCCCGCCGAGGCCGACGCCGGTGTCTGATGTCGTCATCCATCCGACGGCGGACTCCCGCCGCGAGCCCCAGGAGCCACAACGATGTCTCTCCCCTCCTCCGCGCGCCGCGCCGCTGCCCTCGTCGCCGGCGGCAGCCTCTTCTTCCTCGCCGCCTGTGGATCCGGTTCGACCCAGAGTGCCGACCCCTCGGCCTCCTCGTCCGATGGCGCCTCCGCCGCGACCACCGGCAAGACCATCGTCTTCTCGCCTCTCGGCCTGCAGATCCCCGCAATGAAGGGGCTGTCCGAAGGCGTCACGGGCTATGGCACGAGCCAGGGCTTCGAGGTCATCGTGCAGGACCCCAATCTGGACCCGCAGAAACAGGTCACCGACCTCCAGAGCGTGATCGAGTCCGGAAAGGCCAGCGGTGTCTGGGCCATCGCGGTTCAGCCGACATCCATGGCCGCCCTGGTCAAGATCGCCCAGGACAAGAAGGTCCCCCTCATCCTCAACGGCGTCCCGGAGGACTATGGCCTGTCCGGCCTGGTCCCCGGTGTCTCCTTCTCCACCATCGACTACGTCGCCCAGGGCAAGGCCATCGGCGAAGAGCTCGGCAAGTGCATCAACGAGAAGCTCGGTGGCACCGCCAAGGTCATCATGGAGGAGAACGCTCCCGGCACGGCCGGCAAGGAGGAGCTCGAGTCCAACGCCAAGGACGCTTTGCTCGCGACCGCCCCGGGTGCCGAGATCGTGACGACGGTCCAGGTCAAGGACCGCGCCGGCGCCCAGACCGACATCGGCGCCGCCCTGCAGGGCAACCCGGAGGTGCGCGCGGTGCTCGGCACCAACGACGAGGGCGCCCTCGGAGCCGTCGGGGCCTTCGCCGCAGCCGGCAAGGAGCTGACCTGCGTCACCGAGGCCGGCGGCAACGACGAGGCCCTGGCCGCCGCCAAGGCCGGCACCATCTATGCCGTCGTCGCCTTGCAGTTCCAGGACGACATGGCCCAGTCCTTCGACGCGCTGGTCGCGATGATCAATGACCCGACCAAGACCGGAACGCAGATGACGGTGCCGCAGAAGGTCATCAAGGCCGGCAGCTGACCATGAGCCACACGACCGCGCCGGTGTCGGGCCAGGCGCCCGGCACCGGCGCCGCCACCGCCTCGCATGACGTCTCCCGCACGGTCACCGCGCTGGTGTTCCTGCGGGACAGGGGGATATTCATCCTCTGGGGGGTGCTGATCCTCGCCTTCGCGATCCTCTCGGCCCCCTACTTCGCCACCATCGACAACGCCCTGTTGATCCTCAATGCCGGGGCCATCACCGCGATCTTCGCCGCAGGCGTGGGTATCGGGATCATGACGGGCGTCCTGGACCTGTCCCTGCCGGGGACGGCGGCATTCGCCTCCTGCGTCACGGGCTGGCTCCTCACCAATGGCACCAACACCGTCCTGGCGCTGGCCGCGGGCTTGCTCTGCGGAGCGCTGGTGGGGGTGGCCAACGGCCTGATCACCTTGCGCGGCTTCAACCCCATCATCGTGACGATCGGCACGCTGTCGGTCCTCTCCGGTCTGGCGGCCGTCGTGGCCGGCGGCTACACCTTCCCCGGTTTGACCCAGCTGACCTTCATGGGGACCGATCGGTATCTGCGGGTCCCGGCGCCGGTCTACATCGTCGGGGCGGTCTACATCATCGGCACCATCTTCCTGACGCGGACCCGCGAGGGAATCCGGTTGATGTCGGTGGGCGGCAACGCCGAAGCGGTGCGCCGATCCGGCATTCACACCCCGCGCTATCAGGTGCTCGGCTTCGTCATCTCCGGCATGCTGGCAGCCCTGGGTGGCCTGGTCAGCACGGCGGTGGTCACCGAGGCCAACCCTCAGGCCAGTCCTGCCATCATCTTCAGCGCGCTCACCGCGGTGGCGCTGGCCGGTGTTGCCCTCAGTGGTGGCCGAGGCAGCCTGCCCCGCGTCCTGGTCGGCTCGCTCATTCTGGCGACCATTGCCAATGGTCTGACCATCCGCGGGGTGCAGCCCTACTGGGCGACGGTCTCCACCGGTGTCCTCCTGCTGGCCGCCATCGGCCTGGAGAAGGCCATCCAGACAGGCGTTTCGAACCGCCTGATGTCGTCCAACCTCAGCGTGCACAGCAAGAAGGTGTGACCATGAGCGATCCTGCAACCATTGACCGGTCGGGCACCCCGGCCCTTGAGCTCAGCGGCATCGAGATGCACTACGGCTTCGTCCGGGCGCTGGACGGCATTGACGTGCGCGTCATGCCCGGCGAGGTCGTCGGGCTCCTCGGGGACAACGGCGCTGGCAAGTCGACCCTGCTTAAGGTGATGTCGGGGGCGCATCGTCCCTCTTCGGGAACCATCTCGGTGTTCGGCCAGCAGCACGACTTCCACTCGCCGAGCGATGCGAGCCACGCGGGCATTCAGATGGTCTATCA
Source organism: Phycicoccus sp. (assembly GCA_017993715.1). GTDB lineage: Bacteria > Actinomycetota > Actinomycetes > Actinomycetales > Dermatophilaceae > JAGOME01. Next base: position 6,720 of record JAGOME010000002.1, on the reverse strand, counting down.
GGACCTTGCCCTCGTCGACGCCCAGGACATTGCCACCAACCTCAATCTGGGTCGCGAGCCCCTGCGTCCCGGCCTGCTCGGCATGCTCGGTTTTGTGGACCGCAAGGCCATGCGCAAGCGCTCCGAGGAGGAACTGGACCGGCTGGGGGTCCGCACCGCTCCCATGACGCGACCCACCGAGATGCTCTCCGGCGGTCAGCGCCAGACCATCGCCATCGCCCGCTCCGCGATCCGGGTCGGGCAGGAGTCCCGCGGGGTCCTCCTGCTCGACGAGCCAACCGCCGCCCTGGGCTACGAACAGACCCAGCAGGTCGAGCGACTGATCCGCACCATGGCCGAGCAGGGCATTGCCATCGTGCTGGTCACCCACAACCTGCCGCTGTGCCAAACCGTCGCCGACCGGGTCGTCATTCTCAACCGAGGACGCAAGGTCGCGGACGTCGCCATGACCGAGACCGAGACCGAGCACCTCGTCGGGTGGATCACCGGAGCACGCGCGCCCATGGTCTTCGCCTGATCACGCAGCCACCAGCCCAGGAAGCAGTACCCAGGAGGTTCCACCCATGTCCGAGACCACGACCCCACGCCGCCGCGTCATTGTCGCGGGTGGCGGTATCGCCGGCGGCGTCGCTGCCTTGGCCCTGCACCAACGCGGACACGAGGTGGTGCTGGTCGAAGCACACGCGTTGCGCGGCATCGGCCACGGCATCACGTTGCAGGGCAACGCTCTCAAGGCATTTCACTCGGTCGGTGTCTTCGACCGCATTGCCGAACGAGGGCTGCCCTTCGGCGGCCTGCGGATGCGCACCCCCGACGGTGGCCTCATCATGGACATCCCCACCCCACCCATGGGCGGTCCCGAGTTGCCGCCCACCATGGGCGCCCTGCGGGCCGACGTCGCCAACATCCTCGCCGACGCCGTCCACGAGACCGGGATCGACGTCCGTCTCGGCGCCAAGGTGACTGAGGTCGAGCAGACCGCCGAGGGCGTCACCATCACGATGGCCGACGGCTCCACGCTGAGCGCCGATCTCCTCGTTGGCGCCGACGGCATTCGCTCGGATGTGCGGCGGCTCATCGGGATCGACACCATGCCCGAGCCGGTCGGCATGGGCATCTGGCGCGTCGTGGCCGACCGCCCGGAGGAGATGGACTGCTCCGAGCTCTTCTACAACGGGCCCAAGTACAAGGCCGGCTACACCCCCATCTCCGATACCCAGTGCTACGCGTTCCTCCTCGAAGGCAACCTCGACCGCAGCTATGTCGGGGAGAAGCCCAATGGTGCGGTGCTCAAGGAGCACGGTCAGGGCTATGGCGGGACCTGGGGCAAGGTCATCGCCAGCATCGCTGACGACGCCATTGTCAACTACCAGTGGATCGAGGCGGTCAAGATCGACGGCGACTGGTACCGCGGCAATGTCCTGCTTATCGGGGACGCCGCCCATGCCTGTCCCCCACTCATCGCGCAGGGTGCGGCCATGAGCGCCGAGGACGGCATCGTCCTCGCCGACGAACTCGACCGTCATGCAGACCTCGGGGCGGCGCTGGCGGCATTCCAGTCCCGTCGTGACCCCCGCGTGGGCATGGTGCTCGAGAACAGCCTGCTCCTCGCCCAGTGGGAGATCAACCCGGACACCCCCGGCGCGGACCCCGGTCGACTCATGGGGATGACCCTGCACGCCCTGTGCGAGCCGGCATGAGCCGAGCCGCCGCTCCGGTCGACGTGGCCGACTTCTCGGGCACCCTGATCCTGCGCAGCGACGTCGACTTCGAGGCGGCCAGGATTGATCGCATCTTTAACCGCCGGCTCCCACAGGATCGGATGCCGGCAGCGGTCCTGCGGGCGGTCACCGAACAGGACGTCGTCCTCGGCGTCCGGCTGGCCCGCGAGCGCGGTTGGCAGGTTGCCGTCCGGTCCGGAGGGCACAGCTGGGCCCAGTGGTCGATCCGGGACAATGCCCTGGTCATCGATCTCGGCGGGCTCGAGTACCTCTCCTACGATGAGGAGACTGGCATCGTCAGCGCCTCCCCATCGACCAAGGGCGGCGAAGTCCTGGCACCGTTCCTCGCAGATCGGGGCCGGTTCTTCGTCGGCGGGCACTGCCCGACCGTGGGCATCGGCGGCTTCCTGCTCCAAGGCGGTCAGGGATGGAATGCCCGCGGCTGGGGCTGGGCGGCCGAGCACATCGAGGCGATCGATGTCGTGACCGCCGAGGGCGAGCTGGTCCGGGCCAGCGAGACCGAGAATGCCGACCTGTTCTGGGCCGCTCGGGGGTCCGGTCCCGGCTTCTTTGGGGTCGTCACCCGATTCCACCTGCGGACCAGACCGGCGCCGGCGCACCTCGCGCACACGGTCCAAGCGTTCGCCCTCACCGACTTCGACGAGGTGATGACCTGGTTGCACGACACCCACCACACCGTCGACGACACCGTGGAGATCGTCGCGCTGACCCGCACCGATGTCGACCTGTCTCCCGACCCGATCCTGCTGGTCACCGCGGTGGCACTCGTCGCCGACGAGGACGAGGCCAACACTGCGCTAGAACCCTTCCGGAGCAACCCCGCCATCGATCGAGCTCTCTTGCTCGTCGACAACGTTCCGACGACCTTCGACAAGGAACGCGCTCGCCAACTCGAGGCCAACCCCGAAGGCCACCGCTGGGTCGTGGACAACGCGTGGTTGTCGGGGTCGGCGCAGGAGGTGGTGCCTGCCATGAGGCGGGCGTACACGACGCTGCCCAACGAACTAGCGTTCACAATCTGGTTCTCGATGGCGCCGCTGCGGACCTTGCCCGACATGGCCTTCTCGATGCAGTCAGAGATCTACCTGGCGGCCTACGTGCCGTGGCGTGAGGGCGAGGATGACCGCGGACCCATCGACTGGCTGACGTCGGTCATGGCGGATCTGGAGCCGGTCACCCAAGGCCAGTACCTCGGGGACGGTGACCTGTCCCGCCGGCAGGTGAAGTTCATGTCCGCTGAGAACTTTGCCCGGCTCCTGTCGATCCGCGACGACCGAGACCCCGACCGGTTGTTCTGCGGCTGGTTCGCCGGGGATGCAGAGGCGCTCAACCGCAACCACTGGGAGTGAGCGGCTCAGGTCGGGTCCGCGGCCAGCTCGAGGGCCAGATCGTCCAGGATTCCGAAGAACCAACGATGGGCTGGGTCCGAAGTGCGGTCCGGGTCGAACCAATACCCCTCGGCGAGCACCAGTTCAGCAAAGGGTGGCTCGAGCACGACGATGGCGCCCCGCGGGGCGCCATGGATCCGGGCAAGGCGTTCGGGGACCACGGCGACCAGGTCAGTCCCGCGGACGACGAACGGCAGCGGCAGGAACCCGGCCACCTGCATCTTGATCCGGCGCTCAATGCCGAGTTCGCCGAACATCCGGTCGACGGGGGTGAGGATGCCGGGGCCAAAGGTGGCGGCCGCATGCGGCATGGTGCGCAGGTCGTCCAGGTCGAGAGTCCCCTCGTGCAAGAAGGGGTTTGCCCGATCCACCACGAGCACCATCCGGTCCCGCCACAGGGGTCGGGCCCGCCCCGGGAACCCCAGTCCGAGCGGCGCGATGAGGGCGTCGTAGTCGATGAGGACGCGGTCGGATCGCCTGGCGTCCGGGTCGATGTTGGCGATCTCCAGCCGCACCCCCGGGGCCTGCGCGCCGATCAGGGCAACGAGTCGCTCATGGACAACGGCAAGGGCGTAGTCGCTCATGGCGACCCGAAAGACCCGGTCACTCGTGGCCGGATCGAAGGACTCCTCCACCTGCAGCGCGCGAGCGAGCAGCCGCACGGCCCGCTGCACCTCGGGCAGCAACTCGACCGCAAAGGGCGTCAGCTCGTAGTCCCGCCCCGCGCGAACGAGCAGCTCATCGTCGAAGCGTCGGCGCAGCCGAGCCAGGGCAGCGCTCATCGCCGGCTGACTGACATCCAGCCGCTGCCCTGCCCGGGTGACGTTGCCCTCCTCGAGGAGGACCTTCAAGGGCAGCAACAGGTTGAGGTCCACACCACCAAGAGCCATCGCGTTCCCGTCACCGTGCCGATTCCCGCGCAGGGCCCCAGACTAGGCTGCCCGCCAAGGCCAAGGAGGAACCATGCGCGAACGACTGCGTGAGGTGGACGCGAACCTCGTCCTGGCCTTGCACGCCCTGCTCGAGGAGCGCAACCTCACTCGCGCCGGCGAGCGGCTCGCGATGAGCCAGCCCGCCATGAGCGGGGCGCTGGCCCGGCTGCGGGCTCACTTTGACGATGAGTTGCTCGTGCGTTCGGGGCGCGGGTTCGACCTCACCGAGCTGGCGACCTGGCTGGCCGATCCGGTGCGGGAGGCTGTCGAGGCGGCGGACGCGCTGCTCGGGGCCGAGCGCGACTTCGACCCGGCACGCAGCACCAAGAGGTTCAGCGTGAGCATGTCGGAGTATGCGATGAGTGTCCTGGCCCGGCCGCTGGCCGCCGCCGTGCGCCGCGAGGCCCCGGGGTGCTCGCTGGACCTGGACACCGTCGTCACGACACCGGAGCAGTTCGACACTCAACTCATGCGCCGGGATCTCATGGTCATCCCGCAGGGCTTCGAGTTTCCGGGGCGCTCGCAGCCTGTGTTCACCGACCATCTGGTCTGTGTTGTGGCCCACGGCAATCCCGCTCTCGTGGACGGGTCCCTGGATGTCGACGCTTTGTCGAGAATGCCGCACGCGGTCGCCGAGTTCACTGCCGCCGGCGGGCGGCAGCGCCCGTTGGAGTCGGCCCTGGAGTCGATCGGGGTCACCGGCCGCACGGTCCTGGTCCAGGTGACCAGTCTGCTCACCGTCCCCTTCGCGGTGAGCGGGACGCCGATGTGCGGCTTCGTGCCATCCCGGCTGGCGGCGCGCAGTGTGGAGCTGCTCGATCTGGTCATCGCGGCCACCCCGGTCCCGGCCGTCGGCATCGTCGAGGCTGCACACTGGCATCCCCGCCGGGAGAACGATCCCGCGGTGGTCTGGCTTCGCAGGCTGCTCCATGACGTCGCCATCGAGGTGGAGGACGAGGCCGTGGACGAAGCGCTCTCCGACACGGTGGACCCTGCCTGAGGTCACGACCGCAGCCCGAGCAGGCTGACGACCGCGACGACACCGGCACACGCAGCAACGACCAGGGCCGGCACCAGAGCGGTGTGCTCGCCGCCGAGCCCGACCAGTGGGGAGGTGAGCGCGCCGCCGAAGAACTGGCCGAAACCGACGACCGCGCTCCCCGTGCCGGCCACCGCCCGGACCCGGGACATGGCCAGGGCCGAGGCATTGCCCATGATCGCGCCGACGGCGCCCACGGCGACGAAGATCGGCACGGCCAGGATGATGCCGTCCACTGCGGCCAGGGCGAGGGCGAGCAGGACGGCGGCGGCACCGAACTGCGCGGCGGCGGCCCAGCGGATCATCGTCCTGGACGAGACCCGGTCCAGCAGCTTGCCGGCGACGTAGCCGACGCCGATGATCGCGGTGGCGTTGATGCCGAAGGCCAGGCCGTACTCGACCTCTGTCAGGCCAATCACCTTCTGGTAGAGGAACGGGGAGGCGGCGATGTAGGCCATCATGAGCCCGAAGCAGGCGATGACGATGACGACGGGTCCGCGGAAGCCCGGCGTGGTCAACACCCGGCGCACGTCCTGGCTCAGCGTGCTCGCGTGAGCGCGCCGGACCTGAGGAGGGTGGGTCTCCTTGACCACGATCGCGACAAGCACCGCCATGGCCGCGCAGAGTCCGGCGACCACCCAGAGAATGCCGCGCCACTGGATCGGACCCAGGAGGAGGGCACCGACGATCGGGGCCAGGACCGGAGCCACTCCCCCAACGGTGAACATCATCGTGTAGCTCTTGGCGGCAGCCCGTCCTTGGACCAGATCGGCGACAATGGCCCGCCCGATGACCATCCCGCCAGCGCCCGCGAAGCCTTGGACCAGCCGCGCCCCGGTCAGCACGGTCAGCGTGGGTGCCAGCGCGCAGACCACGCCGGCGACGGCGCAGATGACAGCCGAGGTCAGCAGCGGCCAGAACCGCCCCCAACGATCCGAGATGGGCCCGAAGACCAGCTGCCCGAAGGCCAACCCCACGAGGAACGTCGTCAGGGTGAGCTGGACCGCGCTTGGCGTGGCCTCCAGGTCGGCGGCGATGGCTGGGAAGCCCGGCAGGTACATGTCGGTGGCCAGCGGCGCGACGGCGACCAGGGAGGCCAGGACAACGGTGAGGGGCCAGCCGATGGGGCTCAGCGCGCGGGTCGCGGGCAGCGCCGGACTGGGCAGGAGCGGATCGGGCACGACCATAGTCAACGGTGAGCACCCGGCATTCCGGCAGTGTCGTCCCACCCATGTCAGTCATCGCGGCTGGTGATGACTGACGGGCTTGTATCTCGCGCGCGGGTGCGGCTGACTGAAGGGACCGCGCCGACGAAGCCGACGAAGGAGAATGCCGATGAGCTGGGACGACGGGACCCCGTACCTCGAGGAGGTCGGAGCCGGCCTCTACGCCTACATCCAGCCCACCGGTGGCTGGATGGTCAACAACACCGGGACCATCGTCGATGCGTCCGGGCGGGCCATCCTCATCGACACTGCCGCGACCGAGAAGCGCAATCGCGCGATCCTGGCCTCAGTGGCCGAGGTGAGCACCGGGGCGCCGCGGGGGCGGCTCAATACGCACCACCACCCCGACCATGGGTACGGCAATCGTTTCCTGCCCCCCGAGACCGCCATCGT
>JAGOME010000081.1 GCA_017993715.1 Phycicoccus sp. | reverse complement strand
TCCCCCGTGGACCCCAACGCCACCCAGGTCTACGGCGACCCCAGCCGGCAGACCGCGCAGACGACCGCGGTCCCCGCGGCGAGCGGCCCGGCATACCGCAGCGACCTGCGCGACCCCTCGACCGGGTCGTTCCCGCCGGTGGGCAGCGAGGAGCGGCAGCGCAGTCGCCGGTCGCTGGGCTGGATCGCCCTCATCGTCGCGAGCCTTGTCGCCCTCGGCCTCATCGGGTGGGGCATCAACAACTATCTGCAGGCGCAGGCGAACAACGCCACCGTTGCCGTGCCCGACGTGACGGGCAAGCCCGTTGAGACTGCGACCGCCGAGTTGATTCGCGACGGCTTCATCCCCCAAGTCGAGCGGCAAAAGAGCGACACCGTCCAAGAGGGCATCGTCATCGACCAGAACCCCAAGGGCGGCCTCAAGGTCGACAAGGGCTCGGATGTGACCATCTATGTCTCCAGCGGCGCCGACGCGGTCACCATCCCGGACCTCGCGGGTCGGACCGAGGCCCAGGCCCGCGCGGACCTGGAGCGGCTCAAGCTCACCGTTGGTGACGTCACCGAAGTCGATGACAGCAACCAGGACAAGGGCAAGGTCGTCGAGAGCACACCGGCCGCGGGCGAACAGGTCGCCTCAGGGTCGTCCGTCACCCTGAAGATCTCCTCCGGCAAGGTCACCGTCCCGGACCTGAAGGACAAGACGCGCGCCGCCGCCCTGCAGGAGCTCACCGCGCTCGGGCTCGTGCCCGATCCGCAGCCGCAGCAGTCAAGCTCGGTCCCGGCCGACCAGGTCATCTCGCAATCCACCGCGGCCGGCGAGAAGGTCGATCGGGGCTCGACCGTGACGTTCACCTACGCGACAGCAGCTCCCTCGCCGACGGCTACGACGCCCTCGCCATCATCGACGCCGACCCCATCGGCAGGCGGCTCCTCGCCGTCAACGTCCCCCTGATTCCTCCCCGAGACCGGGAGCGGGCACTCGCGCCAGGGCGCGAGTGCCCGCTCCCGCTTTCGGGGAAGGACCGGCGCGGCGCTAGCCGCTGACCATCGCGGCCACACCGGCCGCGTCATGCAGCAGCGGGCTCAGCCCCACCGACCGTTCGAGCGCGTCGGACGCCCCACATAGCGTCAACCAGTTGGCGAGCAGTCGGTGGCCACCTTGGGTGAGGACCGACTCGGGGTGGAACTGCACGCCGTGCAGCGGCAGGTCCCGGTGACGCACCGCCATGATGATCCCCGAGGCCGTCGAGCCGTTGACCACGAGCGTGTCCGGCAGGGTCGGCGGGTCGATCGACAGCGAGTGGTAGCGCGTGGCCGTGAACGGGTCGGGCAACCCGGCCAGGACCCCAGACTCGTCGTGCTGGACCTGACTGGTCTTGCCGTGCAGCAACTCCGGAGCCCGACCGACCGTCGCGCCCATGACGACCCCGAGCGCCTGGTGGCCCAGGCACACCCCGAGCATCGGCTGCGCACGGTCCGCGCACGCCGCGATCATGTCCATCGACACCCCGGCCTCCTCGGGTGTGCCGGGCCCGGGGGAGATCAACACCCCGTCGTAGCCGGCGCCTTCGTCGGGGGTGACGGCGTCGTTGCGCACGACCTCGCACTGTGCACCGAGCTGCTCGAGGTAGCCGACGATGGTGAAGACGAAACTGTCGTAGTTATCGACGACGAGGATCGAGGTCACGTGAGCCTCCCGGGGTGAGCAGTGGTCACGGAGTATGCCGCACCGACCGTCGTGTCGGCATACGGCAGCCGCTCACCGACCCACGGAAACACCCACGTGAAGCATGCGTACACCACGAGCGCGAGCAGGAGGATCACCAGGACCGCCTTGACCGGGACGGGACCCGGGAGGCTTCGCCACAGGGCGGCATACATCCGATCAGGCCTTCCACGTCGGGTCGGTCAGGACACTCGGGGGTATGCCGTCGGCGCGCGGATACGACTGAACGAGTTCGGCATGCACGATGAACCGCTGCTGCGCGCTGTACTTAGGGTGGCAGGTTGTCAGGGTGAGCCACGCCGAGGTCGGCTCCTCCCCGACGGCGTCCGGCACGGGGGCGATCGCCGCGCCATAGGTGGGGTCGACGATCTCGCTGGAGCGCACGGCATACACGTCAAACGCCTCCTTGGTCTCGACGATCACGGTGTCCCCGACCTCGAGGAGCTCGACATCGTGCAGTGGACGCCCCCAGGTCGTGCGGTGCCCAGCAACCGCGAAGTTCCCCACCTCGCCAGGCCCCGTGGTCTCGGGGTAATGCCCGAGGCCCTGAGCCAGGATGTCCTGTCCCGTGCCTTCGAGGACCGGGCGTGCGTAGTCCTCGCCGAAGCGGGGGATCCGCACGATGGCGAAGGCCTCAGCCGGAACAGCCGGGTCTGCGGGGTGCACGCTGGCGGCAGTGGGGTCCGGGCTTTCGAAGGCTTCCTCGAGCTGGGTCACCGTCTGCTGCTGGTCCCCATTGGCCTCGACATCGGTCCACCACAACTGCCAGGCCACGAAAAGGAGCACGACCAACCCGGCAGTCATCAGCAACTCACCCAGAACACCGACGACGCGCCGCACGGGCCCATCATCGGTGCTGTCCGGCCCTGGACCAAACGCCGGCTCCGCTCGGCAGGTCGCGCGGGCGCTGGTCAGCTGGTCGCTTCCGCGTAGACCGGGGTGATCGAGCCGGCATAGGCGGGGAACGTCAGCTCCCCATGCGCCGACACGTTGTAGCCCAGGCCCAGCCGCGCGACGTACTGGCGGTAGATCGCGACCTTCTCATCGGCGTCGAGGGCGGCCTTGAGCGCCACCGGGTCGCCCATCGCCTGGATGACGTAGGGCGGGCTGTAGACCCGGCCTTGCAGGATGAGCGTGTTGCCGACGCAGCGGACGGCGCTGGTGCTGATGACCCGCTGGTCCATGAGCATCATCGCCTCGGCCCCGCCGGCCCAGAGGGCATTGACGACGGCCTGGACGTCCTGCTGGTGCACGACGACGTCGTCGACGGTGAACCCCTCGGGGATGTTGCTGGCCGAGACCGGGGCGTCGTTGAGCTGGACTTCGATGACCGGGCCGATGACGGCGGTGCGGGCGGCTGCTGGGGCGAGCGCGTTGCCCTGGTCGTACAGCTGCTCGAGATCGGCGTCGTCCACGCTGGCCTGCTCGGTCAGAGCATCAATCTCGCTCTCGAGCGCGTCGAGCCGGTCGGTGGCACTGGCGTTGGTGCGGTTGCCTTCGCGAATGAGATCCGGAATGCCGGTCGCGGCCGATCGCAGGGTGGAGCCGCCCGACGTGGTGCTGCTCGCGGCGAACATGCCACCGGCGAGGATCGCGACGAGGGGGACGACGAGGGACCAGCGCGTGGGTCGGCGCGTGAGGAAGGCGATCCGGGCGGGGTGAGCACGCCGGGCGCGGTCCTGCGGGGCGGGGGCCGTCGATTCGCCGGCGGCGGCGTGCAGGTCGCTGGTGGCGTCATCCGCGGCGGCCTGAATGGATGCGGCGTCGGGGACCCGGGCCGGGTCGGATGACGGGTGGGTCTGGATGACCGTCACCCCCTTTCGCGCGCTGATCTCTTAGGCTAGTGGGGAAAGTCATCCCCCACGGTCGGTCCAGGAGTCCACGGTGCCTGAGTCAAAGGGTCGCGACAAGGCGACGTATACCCCGCCGAGGACGGCGCAGAAGGTCAAGATGGGGCCCAACCCCACGTGGTACGCGCCGGTGATGGTGGCGTTCATGGTCATCGGGCTGCTGTGGATCGCGACGTACTACATCTCGGGGGCGCACCAGTATCCGGTGCCGCAGATCGGCCGCTGGAACCTGGGCGCGGGCTTCGGGTTCATGATGGTCGGCTTCCTCATGACGACCCGCTGGCGCTGACCCTCGGTTGCACCCGTCGGGCGTCTGATCTGGGCCCGCACTCCCGTCGAGATGACACGACACGCCGACGGAACTTCGGTTCCGTCGGCGTGTCGTGTCATCTCGACGGGGTTGCGTAGTTCCGGTGGCCTCGGTCGGCAGCGGCGGGGGGCGCCGACCCTGCGCCGTACTCGGCCTTGTCGTCGCCATCGGACGGCAGGTCTACGACGCCACCGGCCGGCGGCGCGACGAGTTATCCACAGGGGTTATCCCCATTGGGGACAAAATGACAACCGTGTAATCCCGGCGCCAGCCGAGCGCCGACGCAACGTCCGGCACGGCATACCCCGCAAGGAGCCGCTGTGCCAGACGCAAGCAAGGGTCAGACGAGGAAGCCGCCAGACATCGCGTACTTCAGCACGGCGAGCGCCACCAAGAGCACAGCGATCCCCGCGAGGCCGAGCCATTGGATCGCCCAGGAACCCCCGGCATTCGCCGGTTTGAGGGGATCCCGCTTGCGTCCGGTGAAGGCCAGCACGGCGGCGCACGCCAACCCGGTGACCAGTCCGCCCAGGTGGGCCTGCCAGGCGATCCCCGGGACGACGAAGCCGATGACGCCGTTGGCGATGATGACGACCCCGATGCCGGCCGACGACCGGCCCAGGCTCCGGTTGAGCACGAGGAACGCGCCGAACAAGCCGAACACCGCCCCGGACGCGCCGACCGCCGGCGTCATCCAGGCCCCCCACATCCCGGCAGCGAGCTGAGCGCCCGACAGGGGGGCGGCCAGCAGCAGGTAGCCGACCGACCCACCCAGGGCCGAGATGAGATAGAGCGCGATGAAGCGGCCACGGCCAAGGAGAGGCTCAAGGTACTGGCCCATTAACCACAACGCGTACATGTTGAACGCGATGTGCATGAAGCCGCCGTGGACGAAGGCTGCCGTGAGGAACCGCCACGGCTCGGCGACCCCGATGAAGGGGGCGAATGCGAGCCGCTCGGTGACCGAGGGGATGAGCTGCTGGGCGCCGAAGACCGCCACACAGATGCCGATGATCGCCATCGTCACGCGCGGGCGGCCATCGGTGAGCGCGCCGCCGAAGACGGTGCGGCCCTGGCGCACGGACTTGGCGCCCTCGGCGACACAGTCGACGCACTGGACGCCGACCGCGGCGGGGCGCTGGCACTGGGGGCACACCGGGCGGCGACACCGCTGGCACGACACGTAGGACACCCGATCGGGGTGCCGCGGGCACACCGGCTCGGCGGCGGCCTGCCCGGCAGGGCCGTAGGGAGTGGGTTCGCTCATGATCCCTCCGTCAACGCCAACGCGGCCCAGGGGGTTCCCCGAGCCGCGCGGCATTCACTCTGGTCGGCCTGCTCAGTCCTCGATCTCGACACTCTCGATGACGACAGCATCGATGGGCTTGTCGTTGGCGCCGGTCGCGACCGCGCCGAGGGCGTCGACGATGTCGCGGCTGGCCTGGTCGGCCACCTCACCGAAGATCGTGTGCTTGCCCGTCAGCCACGGGGTGGCGACGTTGGTGATGAAGAACTGCGATCCGTTGGTGCCCTTGCCGCCGCGCTTGCCGGCGTTGGCCATGGCGAGCAGGTAGGGACGGTCGAAGCCGAGCTCGGGATGGATCTCGTCGTCGAACGTGTAGCCGGGGCCACCGAAGCCCTGGCCGAGGGGATCGCCGCCCTGGATCATGAAGTTCGGGATGATCCGGTGGAAGATCAGGCCGTCGAAGTAGGGCGTGGGGTTGGTGCGCCCCGCGTCATCCTTGTAGTCCTTGGTGCCGGCGGCCAGACCGGTGAAGTTCGCGACCGTCTTGGGCGCGTGGTGGGGGAAGAGCTCGATGACGATCGGGCCATGGTTGGTGTGCAGTGTTGCCTTCATGCGCCTCAGTCTTCCACGGGATGCCGCGTGCTGGCGGCGGCAGTGCCCACGCCCGATAGGGGCACGCCTGCAGTGTGGCGACGGCACGGCATACGGGGTTGTCGTGCCGGTCACCGTCCATTGGCCGCGAGTTCGGGCAGGATGGAGGACAAGACCGCCACAGTGACCAGGAGGCATGCACGTGTTCAAGGCACAGGAAACCGGACGCAAGGCTCGCAAGGCCGCCCAGAAAGCACAGCGCGCCCTCGGTGACCGCGCCAGCGAGCAGGCCAAGGAGGTCGCGGGCGCGGCCGAGTCCGCCGTCGAATCCGCTCGTGAGGCCTTCGCCGACGAGGTCGTCCCCAAGGTCAATGCGTTGCGCGCCAACCTGGTGGCCGGTGCCGCCGCCGCTCGGGCTGCGGCCGAGGAGGTCGCCGACAACGCGCCTGCCGCTTTGGCCGTCCTCAAGGGCGACGCGGTGGCGCAGCCCAAGGGCCGCGGGGGCAAGGGCAAGTGGTTCCTGCTGCTCGGAGCGCTCGCCGGTGGCGTGGCGATCGCGGCCTACCGACGCAGCAGCGCCAAGCCCGACCCGTGGGTGACGGCCAGCCCGTGGGCGCCGCCGGTGGCGACCGACGAGCCGGCCGAGGAAGCCACCGCTGCGAATGCCGACGCGAATGCCGCGGAGGACTCGGCCCCGGAGGAGGCTGCCGCGGATGCGGAGGCCCCGAGCGCGGCTGCGGCCGACACCGCTGACACGGACTCCACCGACACCGACTCCACCGACGAGGCGACGGCCGCCGAGGACTCCTCGACGGCGTAGTCCTTCCGTCCCGGACGGGGAAGCTCAGCGAGGGCGCGGCCATTGCCGCGCCCTCGCTGAGTTTGTGCGTCCGGGCTCTCCCTGGGTAGGCCGCACGAATGCCGTGGGGCGCCCCCCTGTGATGGCGCCCCACGGCATTCGGGGTCGGTATCGGCTCAGACAGGCAGACCCATCCCCCGCTTGCCGGTGTCGTTCAGGGCGCTCTCGGGGAAGCGGTTGGGCCAGCTGGCCTCGTAGTTCTCCTCCGGGAAGTCGCTCGGGCTGTTGCCGGTGAGGAACGAGGCGCGCACGTTGGCCGCGTACTCCTCGTTCTTGGTGCACCACGGCGCGGCCGGGATGTACATCACGTTGCCCCAGCCCTGCTGGTCCGTGACCGGGTCGACGCCGTGGATCATGTCGCAGTGCCACCAGACGGTGTCGCCGGGGGCCACGTCGGGGATGCCGGCGATGGCGCGCATGAGCAGCGGGTGCCACTCCTGGTTGGCGGGGAACGTCTTGTTGGTCGTCACGCCGCACATGTCGTCATCGGCGACGTCGTCGAGCAGTGGGCGCAGCATGAGGTAGGCCATGGCTTCGGGGATCGGCACGGTGTGCAGGACGCCCTGGTCGTGCGCCATGTCGGAGAGGGCTGTCCAGCCCTGGAAGGTCCGGAAGGCCGAGCACATGGTCGAGCCCGGGTACTGGTTGGCGTCGGTGCGGTAGGCGGGGTCCCAAGGGGAGTACTGCTCGACAGTGCCGTCGAACAGGTGCCGGAAGGCCTGCTGATACCCCTGCGTCATCCAGAGGTCGAGCGTGCCGGGGTCCAGGTGGGTGCCGAGACCACCAGAGTTGGTGCCCGGCGGGCGGCGCCGGATCCGGTCGGGGTAGAGCGAGTCCCGGCTCGGGTCGAACCACTGCCGACCCTCCGACTCCGACTCCCAGAAACTATTGAGGAACGCCTGCGCCGCAGCCATATCCGGGTGCTGACGGGCTTCCATCTGGGCCGAGCTCCAGTAGATCGGGTAGATCTCCGGCTTGCTGCCGACGCTGGAGAAGAAGTCGTCACCGGGGCCGCGGTAGTTCTCGAAGAACTGGTTGCTGTCGACGTAGTCAACGATGTCCTGGTCCCACTGTGTGGCCTGCTCGCGGGTGAAGTGCCCGCGGATGACGGCGCAGCCGCGACGGCGAATCGCGTCCATGGTCTCGGCGGGCACGGTGCCGGCCTGAATATCGGAGAACTGCACCTGCGGCCAGACGTTCTCGCCGCGGGCGTGCGCGGCCTCGATCTCCTCGACCTGCGGACGGATGCGGGCTTCGAGTTCGGCGAAGACCTCCTCGACAGTGCGTCCGCTGGCGGCAACCCGGGCACGCAGGGCGGCCTTGATCTCGCGGGTCGCGGCCTTGAGGTCGGCCGGCGGGGTCTCCCAGTGGGGGAGGGCGGGCAGCGTGGTCGGGTCTGTGAGGGCGAATGCCGTGTCGGTGCCGGGGGTGCTCATGGGGACTCCTTCGTCCGGGTCTCGGTCTTGGTTAGGGCTCCTAATTAATAGTGTGGCACGCTCAGGGAGGCTTTGTAAAGACCCCTAATTATTTGCTCCGAATGCCGCCCTAGCGCCGCTGGCAGGCCGGAGGCAGAACAGGAGGGGCCAGGCTTGCAGCAAGGAGGGCGGGTGCAGCAGCGGCGAGGGCGGGCGCCGCGGCGGCGAGGGCGGGCGCAGCGGCTGTGGTGGCGACGGCGGCGGCGGCGAGGAGAGTGAACGGATAGGGGCCAGGCAGGCTCGGGAGGACGGGCAGCCGGCACCACGACGCGGCGGGCGGCATTCAAACCGGGCTGACCGGGACTCCGGAAAGTCGGACACCTGGCCCAATCTCCGAACCCGCACCCCTCCCGCGACCGGAAAGTCGGACACCTGGCCCAATCTCCGAACCCGCACCCCTCCCACGACCGGAAAGTCGGACACCTCGGGCGTTGTCAACCTGTGTGGAGTCGTTCGAGCTCGAGTTTTCGTTCGTCGGGGAGGTTGATGCCGGCGTAGCCGGGGGGTGTGGGTGTGTGTGGGGGGTGTCGGAAGCGTTCGGGGTGGGCGGTGTAGTAGGCGTGTTGCACGCGGGAGCGTTCGTGCCAGCGTTGGCGCCAGGTGCCGTCGTGGACTTCGTTAGGGGAGAACAGGGCGATGCCGGAGTGCTTGTGGTTGGCGTTGTACCAGGGGACGTAGGCGTCGACGTGGGCGCGGGCGGTGGCCAGGTCCGCGAAGATGCCGGGGTAGTTGGGTCGGTACTTCATGGTGCGGAATTCGGACTCCGAGAACGGGTTGTCGTTGGAGACGTGGGGCCGGTTGTGGGTTTGGGTCACGCCCAGGGGGCCCAGGAGGTCAGTTACCGCGCTGGAGCGCATGGCGGGTCCGGAGTCGGCGTGCACGACCTGGGGTGGTCCGTGGGTGGTGATCGCGTCGTGGAACATGTGCGCGGCCAGGTGGTCGGCTTCGCGGTCTTCGACGCGGTATCCGACCAGTTTGCGGGAGAAGATGTCGATGATCGAGTACGCCTTGAATGCCACCCCCCGCCAGGGTGAGCGTAGGTCGGTGATGTCCCAGGACCACACCTGGCCCGGTGCGGTGGCCTCCAGGACCGGCGGCTGGCGGGGTGTCTTGGATTGTCGGCGGGTCGGCGCCACCGGGCGAATGCTCTGGTCGGGGATCGCGGCAGCGATCCGCCACCAGGTCCGGCGTGAGGCCAGCATGATCCCGGCGTCCCAGGCGGTGGCGAAGGCGTGGTCCACCGAGACCCCGTCGGCCCAGCCCGCCTCGATCCGCTGGACGACCTGTGCCCGGTCGTGGGTGCTGATCCGGGACGGGTAGGCCCGCTCAGCCTGCGCAATGGGAGAGGCGACCCGTTCACGTGGGTGGCGGCGGTAGTGCCAGGTCGAGCGGGATAGCCCTACCAAGGCCAACGCCTGCCGCTGCGACCCGGTGGCCGCGGTCAACTGCGCAACCAGGGCGTTCTCGGCGGTCAGGAACCCGACGGATCGGTCGTCATCGGGAGCGCGTCGGGCTCTTGCTCGCTCATCAAGTGCAAGAGCCCGATAGCTTTTCCCAGCGCACCGTTGGTTTCCTCGAGTTCACGAATTCGAGCATTCAGACGCGCGAGCTCAGCGGCATGCTCGGCACGCTCTTTCGCCTGATGCCGCTGCAGAGCCGCGCGCTGGCCAGGTGGGGTCTTCACCACCGCAGTGTCCCGCGGGATCAGCCCACGCTCCAGATCACCGTCGAACACCGCCGCCTGCCAACGACGAAGCCGGTCATCAGAGACACCCTGATCCGCTAACCATCGGCCCTTTCGGCCATACGGCTGCGACTGATACTCAAACACGAACTCACGGATCTCCTCAGCGGTAAACCCCGCACTGACCGACACCGAGAACCCTCCATCACTGATCGCGGAACTGACTCACAACCAGCCTGACGCAGAGGGCCTGGCCCAATCTCCGAACCCGCACCCCTCCCGCGACCGGAAAAAAGTCGGGTCTGTCCGATGAACGGTGTTTCTGGCGTTGGGTTCTATCAGAGGTTCTCCGCCGCCGGCATGCGGTCGCCGAAGGTGACGGCGAAAGCGTTGAGCGCGGGCTTCCACCGCATGGTCCATCGTGC
>JAGOME010000080.1 GCA_017993715.1 Phycicoccus sp. | reverse complement strand
GATGAGGCGGGGACGAATGAGGCGGGGGACGAATGAGGCGGGGGACGAATGAGGCAGAGGGGCGGACGGGGCAGGGTGGGGGACTTACGCGGCGGTTGCCAGGGTTTCGATCCGGGCCAGGGTGCGCTCCATGTTGGTGCGAGTGCGATGGGCCATGGCGGCCTTGACCGCCGGCCGGCTCGTCATCCGCTCGCGCCGCAGATCCCAGGTCTCGGTGACCAGGGTGCCGCCGATGACGGGCTCGAGCTCATAACGCCAGACGCGGCCGCCGAGGATGAACCCGAGCGGGCCGGCCGCCGTGGTCTGCCAGGCGATGCGACGGTTGTCATCGAACTCGATGACGGTGTTGAGGGTGGAGTAGGGGACGCCCATCCTCATGCTCATACCGAAGCGGTCGCCGAGACCCAGCCGACGGCCGCCGCTGCGAGCCGACTGGACTGTGCCGCTCCCGTCGATGAGGGCGTGGCCGGCGGGGTCGGCCAACAGCGCGAAAATATCTTCGGCGGACGCCGGGACAAGGCGCTGTACCGAGAGAGAATTGGGGCCGAACATGGGACGGATTTTACCGATGGTTGACTCTTGAGGGCCCGTTGTGGCGCTATGTGGTCCTCAGCAAAGCCATGGGTCAGCGCCGCGCCGGATCCGGAGGCGAGGGTGCCAGGCCTGACCCGCCCTTGGTCAAGGTCAGCACGTCAGGCCCCTGCGACGTCAGCTCTCAGGACGTCAGGGCGTCACGCATAGGCACGAGCTTGGCGTCGGACTCGGCGACCTCGGCATCCGGGTCCGACCCGGCGACGATGCCGCACCCGGCGAACAGCCGCATCCGGCTCGGCTCGACCGGATCCACCGAGCCGCACCGCAGTGCGATCGCCCACTCGCCGTCCCCGGTGGCGTCGATCCAGCCCACCGGACCCGCATAGCGGGCCCGGTCCATCCGCTCCAGCGACGTGATGACCTCATCGGCAGCGGCCGTCGGCGTGCCGCACACCGCTGCCGACGGATGGAGCGACTCGGCCAGCGCGAGCGACGTCGTCGAGTCCGACAGCACCCCGGTGACGTCGGTAGCCAGGTGCATGACATTGGGCAGGTGCAGCACGAACGGCGACTCCGGCACGTTCATGGACGAGCAGTGCGGCCGCAGCGCGTCGGCCACCGAGCGCACCGCATACTCATGCTCTTCGAGGTCCTTGGAGGAGCGGGCGAGCGACCCGGCGAGGGCCAGATCGTGCTCGTCATCTCCGCTGCGACGGATCGTCCCGGCGAGGACCCGCGAGGTCACCAGGCCCTTCTCGACGCGCACGAGCATCTCCGGCGACGCCCCGATAAGGCCGTCCACGGCAAACACCCACGTGTTCTCGTAGTCCTCACAGAGCCGCTGCAGCAGCCACCGCGCGTCGATGGCGTCCGACGTCGTGACGTGGAGGTCGCGCGCGAGGACCACCTTGTCGATCTGTCCAGCCGTGATGAGGTCGACGGCCTGGGCCACCGATCCGGCCCACTGGGCGCAGGACTGGGCGCCGTCGGCGAACGTTACGTCTGCGGGTCGTCGCGCTGGCGGCACGGGGGTCCACAGGGCCTCACCCTCGGCATACGGGACGGTGTTGCCGACGGTCGTGACCGTGACCCAGGCATCATCGCCGCGGCGCCCGATGAGCACCGAGGGCACCAGGAGAGTGGCGCCGGCAGGGGAGCCCGCGGCATACGCGACCGATCCGAACGCCACGGGTCCGGTCCCCGGGCGCCGCACCTCGTCGCGGACCACGGCGCCGGCCCGTTGGTCGACCCACCATTGCTCGAGCTCGGCAAACCGAGAAGTCCCGAATGCCGTGTGCTCCGCGGCCCGGCCCCAGCCCACCAGGCCTTCGCCGCGGCGCACCCACGAAATGAGGTCTGCGGCAGGTCGGTCGGGGAGCAGCGCAAGCAAGGACTGCGCGACCGGGACCGGGAGAGGCGTGGTGCGGGAGACGAGGGCGCCGGTCCGGGCAACGCTCGCGCCCGCTTCGGGCAGGGACGTCATCAACCATGCAGCCTAGATCAATCGGTCACCCAGCCCGCACCCTGCGACCGGGCCGGGTCAGGGGAGGTCGCGGCTCCCGCAGCCCGCGCCGTCCCTCGAAACCGAGCCGGCAGCGGCGGTGGAATGATGACGGCCATGAGCCGTGCCTCCCTGGACAAGGACCCTCGCGACGTCGCCGCCATGTTCGATGACGTCGCGGCGCGCTATGACGTCACCAACGACGTCCTGTCGCTGGGTCAGGACCGGCTGTGGCGCCGGGCCACGCTCGAGGCAGCCGCTGTCGAGCCCGGGCAGACGGTCCTGGACATCGCCGCGGGCACGGGCACGAGCAGTGAGCCCTTCGCGGACGCCGGGGCCCTGGTCGTCCCTGCCGACTTCTCCCTCGGGATGCTCGAGGTGGGCAAGCAGCGGCGCGGTGACCTGATGTTCACCGCCGCCGACGCCATGCACCTGCCGTTTGCCGACGAGTCCTTCGACGTGGTGACGATGAGCTTCGGCCTGCGTAATGTCGCGGATCCGGCCATCGCGCTCGCCGAGTTCGCGCGCGTGACCAAACCTGGCGGCCGATTGGTCGTCTCGGAGTTCAGCCAGCCGGTCTGGCGGCCCTTTCGCACGGTCTACAGCAAGTACCTCATGCGGGCCCTGCCGTCGATCGCGCGGCGCACGAGCAGCAACCCCGAGTCCTACGTTTACCTTGCCGAGTCGATCCGGGCGTGGCCGAGCCAGGTGGAGTTGGCGACGACGATCGCCGGTGCCGGTTGGGTGGACGTGCAGTGGCGCAACCTGTCGGGCGGGATCGTCGCGCTGCACCGCGCCACCAAGGCCGCAACCAAGTAAGGCTTACCTGACCTTCACGCGCGATTGGCGTCCGCCTAGACTCCCGTGGCGCATTGGTGAAGGCTTTCACAAGGTCGGAGGACAGGCTCATGCCGGGCAGGATCCGTAGGTCGGGATGTCCCGGTGAGATCCGTGTCACGCCCCTAGGATGGCGAGCGTGACCGACTCCGCAGGCACCGAAAGGGCGGCGTTCTGATGTCGAACCCGTATACCCCTGTTCTCACGCTCCTGGCCCTGGGCTTCGGGTTCGCGGCCCTCTCGGTCGGGACCAGCCTGGTTGTGGGCCCCGCGCGGTACAACCGGGCCAAGTCCGAGGCGTACGAGTGCGGCATTCAGCCCACCCCGCGCGCCCAGACCGGGCAGCGTGTGCCGATCAAGTACTTCCTGACGGCGATGCTCTTCATCATCTTCGACGTCGAGGCGCTGTTCCTTTACCCGTTTGCGGTCGCCTTCGACCAGCTCGGGCTCTATGCCCTGGTCGCGATGATCATCTTCCTGCTCAACGCCTTCTTCATCGCCGACGCCTATGTGTGGAAGCGCGGCGGTCTGGAGTGGGACTGACCGTGGTTGTCCGAATGCCGTGTGCGTGCCTGACGGGCGTCGCCACCCCACCCGCTGAAACCAAGGAGGGCTGATGGGACTCGAGGAGAAACTCCCCGCCGGCTTCGTCCTGACGACGCTGGAGAACGTCGCCGGGTACATGCGCAAGGCCTCGATGTGGCCCGCGACTTTCGGCTTGGCGTGCTGCGCCATCGAGATGATGGCCGTCGGCACCCCGGACTACGACATTGCGCGCTTCGGGATGGAGCGGTTTGCCGCGACCCCCCGCCAGGCTGACCTGATGATCGTCGCCGGCCGCGTGTCGCAAAAGATGGCGCCCGTCGTCCGGCAGGTCTACGACCAAATGGCCAACCCCAAGTGGGTTATCTCCATGGGCGTGTGTTCCAGCTCGGGCGGCATGTTCAACAACTACGCCATCGTCCAGGGCGTCGACCACATCATCCCCGTGGACATCTATCTGCCCGGGTGTCCGCCGCGGCCGGAGATGCTGCTCAACGCGATCATCGAGCTGCACAAGCAGATCCAGAGCAGCAAGCTCGGGGTCAACCGGATCGCCGCAGCGCGCGCCGCCGAGCAGGCCGCCTTGGAGGCCGTCCCGACGCACCTCATGGCGGCGACGCACGAGCATCACGCTCCGCTCACCGCCACCCCCGGGAGGAATCTCCTCGCATGAGCGACAACAAGCACGTGCCCGACCCGACCAACACGGTCGCGCCCGCGGACGACATCGCCGAGTCCGACCTGATTGAGGCCGAAGCCGAGGATGCAACTGCCCTCGCCGAGTCCGGCATGGTCGAGTTCCCGCTCGACACCGACCCGGTCCAGATCGGTCACCGTCAGGGGATGTTTGGCGCCAAGGGCGTCACCGACACCTCCGGCTACGGCGGTCTGTCCAGCCCGATCCTCTTCCCCGGTGACGCGCAGCGGCCCTACGGCGGCTGGTTTGACGAGGCCGTCGACACCCTGGTGACCGCTGGCGGGATCGCACCCGAACGCGTCGTGGTGGATCGGGATGAGCTGACCCTCTTCGTGCGGGCTGCCGACCTGCCGGCCGTTGCGCAGACGCTGCGCGACGACCCGGCCCTGCGGTTCGAGATGTGCACCGGCGTCTCGGGGGTCAACTATCCCGATGAGGCCGGGCGTGAGTTGCACGCCGTCTACCACCTGATCTCCCTGACGCACGGCGGGCGCCGCCTGCGCGTCGAGGTCGCCGTCCCCGACGCCGACCCCCGCATCCCCTCGGTCGTCGCCGTCTGGCCCGGAGCCGACTGGCACGAGCGGGAGACCTGGGACATGTTCGGGATCCTCTTCGAGGACCACCCGGCCCTGACCCGCATCCTCATGCCGGACGACTGGCCCGGCCACCCGCAGCGCAAGGACTACCCCCTCGGCGGCATTCCCGTGGAGTACAAGGGCGGCACTGTCCCGCCGCCGGACCAGCGGAGGTCGTACAACTGATGTCGACTCACGACAACACCGTCTTCGAAGACGCGACGGACACCCCCGACTGGGTCAACCAGTTCGAGGGGACCGAGTCGTTGCGCGGCACCGACTTCTACGGTGACGGCAGCGACGACGACACGACGGTCTACAACGTCACCGGCGGCGACTGGAACGACCTGGTCGACGAGGCCACCTCCCTCAACGAGGAGCGCATCGTCGTCAACATGGGGCCGCAGCACCCCTCGACGCACGGCGTGCTCCGCCTCATCCTCGAGATCGACGGCGAGACGGTGACCGAGGCCCGCGCGGGCATCGGTTACCTGCACACCGGCATCGAAAAGAACATGGAGTTCCGCACCTGGGTGCAGGGGGTGACCTTCTGCACGCGCATGGACTACCTCACGCCCATGTTCCAGGAGGCGGCCTACTGCCTGGCCGTCGAGAAACTCCTCGGCATCACCGACCAGATCCCCGAGCGCGCCAACGTCATCCGGGTTCTCATGATGGAGCTGACCCGGATCAACTCGCACCTGGTGTGCCTGGGGACCGGCGGCATGGAGATGGGCGCGACGACCGTCATGACGGTCGGCTTCCGCGAGCGCGAGCGCATCCTGCGGATCTTCGAGACCATCACCGGGCTGCGGATGAACAACGCCTACATCCGTCCCGGGGGTGTGGCACAGGACCTCCCGCAGGGCGCCACCGACCTCATCCGCCGCACCGTCGGGGAGCTGCGCAAGGGCCTGGGTGAGCTCGAAGCCCTGCTCAACGAGAACCCGCTGCTCAAGGGGCGCACCGTCGGCGTCGGCTACCTCGACCTGACGGGCTGCGTCGCGCTCGGCATCACGGGGCCGGTTTTGCGGAGCGCGGGCCTGCCCCATGACCTGCGCAAGACCGAGCCCTACTGCGGCTACGAGACCTACGACTTCGAGGTCATCACCCGCACCGGCGCAGACGCCTATGACCGGCTGCGTAACCGGATCGACGAGATGTACGAAGCCCTCAAGATCATCGAGCAGACCTTGCCGCGGCTGGAGAGCTCGGTCGGCGAGCCGGTCATGGTCGCGGACAAGAAGATCGCCTGGCCGGCCCAGTTGTCGGTCGGCAGCGACGGCCAGGGCAACAGCCTGGAGCACATCCGCGAGATCATGGGCACCTCGATGGAGGCCCTGATCCACCACTTCAAACTCGTCACCGAGGGCTTCCGCGTGCCGCCGGGTCAGGCCTACGTCGCGGTCGAGTCGCCCAAGGGCGAGCTCGGTGTGCATGCCGTGTCCGACGGCGGCACCCGCCCCTTCCGGGTCCACTTCCGCGACCCGAGCTTCAACAACCTGCAGGCCGTGGCCGCGATGTCCGAGGGCGGAATGATCGCCGACGTCATCGTCGCCGTCGCCTCGATCGACCCCGTCATGGGAGGTGTGGACCGCTGATGTCGGGCAACTTCGGGATGCAAAGCGCCGCAGGTCACCTCACCGTCGCCGCGGAGTCCAAGGAGCCGTATGCCGCCGACGTGGAGACACGGCTGCGCGGCGAAGCGGCCCAGATCATCGCGCGCTACCCGCAGCGGCGCTCCGCGCTGCTGCCGATGCTGCACCTGATCCAGTCGGAGGACGGCTACGTCACCGGCCGCGGCATCAGCCTGTGCGCCGACGTCCTCGGGCTCTCCGAGGCGGAGGTGTCGGGCGTCGCGACGTTCTACACCCAGTACAAGCGCCACCCCAACGGCACCTACACGGTCGGTGTCTGCACCAACACGTTGTGCGCCATCATGGGCGGCGACGAGATCTGGGACACCGTCTCGGACCACCTGGGCCTGGACCACGACGAGACCACCGACGACGGGGCCATCACCCTCGAAAAGGTCGAGTGCAACGCCGCGTGCGACTACGCGCCGGTCGTCATGGTCAACTGGGAGTTCTTCGACAACCAGACCCCGCAGTCCACGGTCGCGCTCGTCGACGACCTCCAGGCCGGCCGGCCGGTGCGCCCCACGCGCGGCCCCGATGAGGTGCCGACCTTCAAGCAGGTCTCTCACACGCTCGCGGGCTTCCTCGACGGCCGCGCCGACCAGGGCGTCGGGGCCGGACCGGCCTCGCTCGCCGGACTCGAGGTCGCGCACGCGCACGACTGGACCGCCCCGGCCTACGCCGACGGGCAGGCTCCGGAGCCAGCCCCCGCGGTTACCACCACCAAGGCCGCCGACCGCAAGGCCAGCGGTCGCCAGGCCAAGGGAAAGGACGCCTGAGTTGAGCACGCAGCTGACGCCGATCCTCACGGCATTCTGGGATGACCCGCAGTCATGGACCCTGGCGACCTACGAGAAGCACAACGGCTACCAAGCGCTGCGCAAGGCGCTGGCCCTGGACCCGGCCGACCTGGTCTCGATGACCAAGGAGTCCGGCCTGCGTGGCCGTGGCGGCGCCGGGTTCCCCACGGGCATGAAGTGGTCCTTCCTGCCCCCGCCGGATGGCGGCCCCCGCTACCTCGTGGTCAACGCCGACGAGTCCGAGCCGGGCACCTGCAAGGACATCCCGCTGATGATGGCGGCACCGCAGTTCCTCATCGAGGGCGTGGCCATCACGTCGTTCGCGATCGGCTGCCACCACGCCTTCATCTACCTGCGCGGTGAGGTCGTCCACGTCTACCGTCGGCTGCTGCGTGCGGTCGAGGAGGCGTATGCCGCGGGGCACCTGGGCAAGAACATCCACGGCTCCGGCTTCGACCTCGACGTCACGGTGCACGCCGGCGCTGGCGCCTACATCTGTGGCGAGGAGACGGCCCTGCTGGACTCCCTCGAGGGTCGGCGCGGACAACCGCGTTCCAAGCCGCCGTTCCCTGCGGTCGCCGGTCTCTACGCCCGACCGACAGTCGTCAACAACGTCGAGTCGATCGCCTCGGTCCCGCCGCTGCTCCTCGGAGGCGCTGGCTGGTTCAAGGAGATGGGCACCGAGCGCTCCAGCGGCTTCGGCATCTTCAGCCTCTCGGGCCACGTCAAGAACCCCGGCCAGTACGAGGCACCGCTGGGCATCACGCTGCGCGAGCTGCTCGACATGGCCGGCGGCATGCGCGACCCCCAGCGCCCCATCAAGTTCTGGACCCCTGGCGGGTCGAGCACCCCGATGTTCACCGCCGAGCACCTCGATGTGCCGCTGGACTTCGAGGCCGTCGGCGCGGCCGGCTCAATGCTCGGCACCCGCGCCCTGCAGATCTTCGACGACTCCGTGTGCGTCGTGCGGGCCGTGGACCGCTGGACCGACTTCTACAAGCACGAGTCCTGCGGCAAGTGCACGCCGTGCCGCGAAGGCACCTGGTGGCTCAAGCAGATCCTCGGTCGGCTCGAGCACGGGGAGGGCAGCGAGGAGGACCTCGACAAGCTCCTCGACATCTGCGACAACATCCTCGGGCGCAGTTTCTGCGCGCTCGGCGATGGCGCAACGAGCCCCGTCACGAGCAGCATTCAGTACTTCCGCGACGAGTACCTGGCCCACCTGACCCACGGCGGCTGTCCGTTCGACCGTTCCGCGTCGACGCTGTGGGCCACCGACAAGGAGAACGTGTCCGCATGACGACGACTCCCGAGCAGGCCAAGGCGCTCGTCCCCGCCGACCTGGTCACCCTCACCATCGACGGCATCGAGGTGAGTGTCCCCAAGGGGACCCTCATCATCCGGGCCGCCGAAGAGGCGGGGATCGAGATCCCGCGCTTCTGCGACCACCCCGGCCTCGACCCGGTCGGCGCCTGCCGACAGTGTCTGGTCGAGGTGGCCATGCCCGGCCCGCCCGGACCGGACGGCGCCCCCGGCGAGCTGCGCACCATGCAAGGCCCTCCCGGACGGATGAAGCCCCAAGCCTCCTGCACGATGACCGTCGCTCCGGGGATGGACGTCAAGACGCAGTACACCAGCGAGGGCGCGGCCAAGGCGCAGCACGGTGTCATGGAGCTGCTGCTCATCAACCACCCTCTCGACTGCCCTGTCTGCGACAAGGGTGGCGAGTGCCCCCTGCAGAACCAGGCCATGAGCAACGGCCGGGCCACTTCGCGCTTCGAGGACATCAAGCGCACCTACCCCAAGCCGATCAACATCTCCTCCCAGGTGCTGCTCGACCGTGAGCGCTGCGTCCTGTGCGCGCGCTGCACCCGCTTCTCCGACCAGATCGCCGGTGACCCGTTCATCGCCCTCGTCGAGCGCGGTGCCCTTCAGCAGGTCGGCATCTACGAGAGCCAGCCCTTCGAGTCCTACTTCTCGGGCAACACGGTCCAGATCTGCCCCGTCGGCGCCCTCACCGGAGCCGCCTACCGTTTCCGGTCGCGCCCGTTCGACCTGGTCTCCACGGCGAGCGCGTGCGAGCACTGCGCCAGCGGCTGCGCCATCCGCACCGACCACCGCCGCGGCACCGTGCTGCGTCGGATGGCGGCCCTGGACCCGGCCGTCAACGAGGAGTGGAACTGCGACAAGGGTCGCTGGGCCTTCCAGTACGCCACCGTCGGTGACCGCATCGAGTACCCGATGGTGCGCGAGAACGGCGAGCTGCGCGTCGCCTCCTGGCCCGAGGCGCTCGCCGTCGCGGCCGCGGGCCTGCGCGCTGCGAGCGCCCCCGCGGTCCTGACCGGTGGTCGCATCTCGGTCCAGGACGCTTACGCCTACGGCAAGTTCGCGCGCACAGTCCTCGGGACCAACGACGTGGACTTCCGTGCCCGTCCGCACTCGGCGGAGGAGGCGGCATTCCTCGGCGCCTGTGTCGTCGGCACCGGACCGCAGGGCGGGGCCGTCACCTATGACGACCTCGAGCACGCCAAGGCGGTCGTCCTCGTCGGCTTCGAGCCCGAGGACGAGAGCCCGATGGTCTTCCTGCGGCTGCGCAAGGCCTACCGCAAGCACGCCACCGCCGTGTATGCCGTCAGCGCGCTGGAGTCGCGCGGTCTGACCAAGATGGGCGGGACGCTCATCCCGACCGCGCCGGGCACCGAGCCCGAGGTCATCGAAGCCCTCTCGAATGCCGCCGCCGACGGTCCCGTCGGGGCAGCCGCGACCGCGCTGGCAGGGGGCGGTGCCGTCCTCCTGGTCGGCGAGCGCCTCGCGGCCATCCCTGGTGCCCTGTCGGCCGCCGCAGCGCTGGCTGCGAGCACCGGCGCCCGGCTCGCTTGGGTGCCGCGTCGGGCCGGTGAGCGCGGTGCGCTCGAGGCCGGAGCCTTCCCGACCCTGCTGCCCGGTGGCCGCCCGGCCGACGTGGCCAGCGCGCGGGCCGAGGTGTCCGAGGTGTGGCAGGTCATCGGCTTGCCCGACCAGCCCGGCAAGGACACCGCCGCCATCATCCGCGGGGCGCGTGAG
>JAGOME010000034.1 GCA_017993715.1 Phycicoccus sp. | reverse complement strand
GGAACGGGCCTACCCCGTCGCGATGGGACACCTCGATGCGGCGTATGCCGCGGGGGTCCGAGGGGCCGATCTGCGCACCTTCGGAGGGCGCCTGATCCACACCGGGACCTTCCTGCGTGACCAGCCGTTGGGAGCGGACCCCGCGCTGGACGCCGCCCGAGGACGCTTCGCCCGCAACGCCATCATTCAGGGAGCCGCCGCGGAGCTCTTCAAGGCGTGGGCCGCGACCGTGCGGGCCACGACCCACGACCTGGGCGCCCAGATCGTCCTCTGCCTGCACGACGAGCTCCTCGTGCACACGCCCATTGAGCAGGCAGAAGAGGTCCGCGCCCGGGTCGAGGACTCCCTCGAGGCCGCGGCTCGACGATGGACGCAGGGAGCCCCGGTCAGGTTCGTCGCCGAGACCAGCGTGATCCACCGGTGGTCTGAAGCCAAGCCCTGACCGGGGCCTACGGCATTCGCGTCGATCAGAGCCAGCCCACCCCTTGGGCGATGAGCAACATCCCAAAGAGCGCGAACAGTACGGCCGCGCCGTACTTGATCGTCTTCTCGGGCAGGTGTTTCCCGAGCAGCATGCCCACGCCGATCGCCAGAGCATCGGCCGCCACCATGCCGACCGTGGACCCGATCCACGTGCCGAACCACCCCTCCTGGGTGGCCAGGGTGATCGTGGCCAGCATGGTCTTGTCGCCGAGCTCGGCGAGGAAGAAGGCCGCGCCCACCGCGAGGATCGCACTCCCGGTGGCGGCCTTGGCCTTGGAGGCCTCGGCCTCGGTGAGCTCGTCGCCACGCAGGGTCCATAGGGCGAACGCGAAGAACGCGACGCCCGCCGCGATGGAGATCCACATCTGGTAATCGGCCAGAACCGAGCCGAGCAAGGCTCCGATGGCCACCGACGCCAGGTGCACGATGGCGGTGGCGGCGGTGATCCCGATGAGGACGTCACGGGCTCGGAACCGGGTGGCGAACGTCATCGCCATGAGTTGGCTCTTGTCGCCGAGCTCGGCGACAAAGATCACAGCGGTGGAGAGCAGGAAGGCTTCCATGGGGCAGATCCTCTCGGCGCCCGGCCGCAGAGGCCCCTCGGGGACGTCCTCTCGGCCGACGACGCCCACGATGGGTAGGTCAAACGGGCCGAAAGTCTCGTCCGCCACGCAGGTGGCCCACCGCACCGGACCGGGACAGGTGATGGGCCTGCGGGTCAGTATGTCGACACGGCGATTGGGGACTACTCCCTTTCGTCAAGCACCCTAACAAAGGCCACGCACCTGGACGATCGGCCGTCCCGATGATGAGACGGTCGATCGTCAGCGCGCCGTGTTGAGGTCGTCTCGACCCGCTCAGCTGTCGCCGTCGGCGGTGCTGCGCAGGAATGCCTCGAACTCCGCCCCGAGCTCATCGGCGGACGGCAGCTCAGGCTCCTGGGGAGCCAGCAGGCTGGCCCGCTGGGTCCCCTGGACGAACTGGTCATACTGCTGCTCAAGAGCGCTGACCAACTGGCCGGCCTCCTCGTTGTCGGCGAGCTCGTCCGCAATCGCGCGCGTGTTGACCCCCGCGCGGGTCACCAGGTCGTCGTTGGGCAGGTTGAGCCCCGTGGCGTCCGTGACGGCATTCAGGGCGGTGAGCGCGCCCTCAGCCCACTCTGCGGCGGCGAGGTAATGCGGCACGTGGATGACGAAACCGAGCGAGTCCACGCCGGCCTCACCGAGCCGCAGCTCAAGCAGGCTGGCGAACGAGCCTGGGACCTGAACCCGTCCGAACGGGGACGAGGCGTCACCGATCAGTCGGGGGTTGGTGGCGTGGGCGGTCATGCCCACGGGGCGGGTGTGGGGCACTCCCATCGGAATGCCGTGCACGTGGACGGCCAGGTTGATGCCGAGCGATGCCATCACCATGCGCACGGCCTCGACGAGGCGCTCCCATTGGAAGTCCGGCTCAGGACCGACCAGCAGGTAGTAGGCCTGGCCGTCCCGGTCGGTGAGGGCGTACAGGAGGATGCTCGGGTCGTCGTAACCGACCCAGCGGTTGGTGTCGAAGACCATGACCGGCCGACGGCCGCGGTAGTCGATGAGCTGGTCGACGTCAAAGGACGCGACGACGCGCGCCTCGCCACCGGCGAGGAGGTGCTCAGCCAGCACCTTCTGCACATTTCCGGCGTCAATGAACGCCCCGAGGGCGACGATGAGTGCGCCGGGACGGGGCGTGATTTCGCCGTCGGTCTCGAAACGAGTGAGGTCCAAGGGGTTCTGCACGGGACAAGCCTCTCAGTGATACTTGTCGCGTTCAACGACGAGGCAGTGCGGACGATTCCCCGCGGGTGCGAGAGTGGTCGTGGGTGACCTCGCTGTGGTCCTGACCCCACCCACGTCACCCGTGACGATGGCCCGATGCCCCCATGGGACTTCACGCGGACCGCGCGAGTAGGCTTGCTGGCCGTGTCTTTCGCCATCCGCCGTGCCGACTTCGGTGATCCGGACCTGGCGACGTTTCTGCGGGGCCATCTCGACGACATGGCACCCACGGCTCCCCCGGAGAGCCGACACGCGCTGGACTTCAGAGGCCTGAATCAGTCGTCCGTGCGGATGTGGACCGGGCATGAGGGTGGCGCCCTGGTCGCGACCGGCGCCTTGGCCGCACTCGACCCGCTCGGCCTCGATGAAGAGGTCAAGAGCATGCGGACGCATCCCGACGTCCGAGGTCGCGGTGTCGGCCGCGCCATGCTGACCCACCTCCTGCGCGATGCTCGCGAGCGCGGCGTCCAGAGGCTGTGGCTCGAGACCGGCAGCATGGCCTTCTTTGAGCCGGCCAGGGCCCTGTACCGCGGCGCCGGCTTCACCGACTGTGCACCCTTTGGGTCATACCGACCGGACCCGCACAGCATCTTCTTGACCCTGGCTCTCTGAGGAGCCCGATCGGCGGCTCGCTCAGTCCAGCATTCGCAACGCCTGACCGAGCGCCACACGCAGCACCTCGTCAGACAGATCCGGATCGGTGACAGCTCGCGCCAGTTGCAGGCTGCCAACCAACAGGGTGAACAGCCCGATTGCCCTCTCCCGCACCGCCGTAGGATCGTCCGGCTCAAGACGAGCCGCAACGGCATTCACGATCCCGCTGACCCCGTGGGTGTAAGCCTCGCGGGTCTGCCCCTCGCACCGAACGATCTCGTCCAGCAGGGCCGCTGACGGGCATCCACTCCCCCGCTGGTCGCGATGATCCGGGGAGAGGTACCCGCGGATGAAAGCCTCTGCCCCGGCCCGCCCCGGCTCCAGGGCGTTGAATGCCGTGAGCTGCCCGGCAAGCTCCTCGGAGACCACGGTCGCGACCAGGTCGTCCTTGGAGTCGAAGTGCGCATAGAAGGCGCCGTTGGTCAGGCCTGCGTCCGCCATGAGGGTGGCGATGCCCGAGCCGTCGATGCCGTCCTGCTTGAACCGTCGGGCGGCCTTGGCGACGATCCGTTGCCGAGTGGCTGCCTTGTGTTCGCTTCCGTAGCGCGCCATCGGTCCTCCTGGATGCCTGGGTAGCTGGCGTCAAGGCTGAGTTTACCCTGTTGGCTGTCGTATGTAATATTACGTTCGTCATATTACGGATCGAGCAAGGGAGAGCCAGCAATGAACCAGCAGGATCACGTCGTGACGTCCTACGCCAAGGCACCAACGCGCAGGATCACCACGGGTGGCGCGACCTATGCCTACCGTGAGCTCGGCCCGACGGGCGGCATTCCGGTCGTCTTCTTCGTCCACCTGGCTGGCACCCTGGACAACTGGGATCCGCGCATCGTGGACGCGATCGCCGCGAGCCGCCACGTCATCGCCTTCGATCAGCGCGGGGTCGGCGCCTCCACGGGCACCGTGCGCAGCACCCTGGAGGAGGCCGCCGACGACGCCTACGACGTCATCACGGCCCTGGGGTTGACCACGATCGACATCTTCTCCTTCTCCATGGGCGGCATGATCGCGCAGGACCTCATCGTCAAGCACCCCGAGCTGGTACGCCGGATGGTCCTCTCGGGGACGGGCCCCCGCGGCGGCGCCGGCATCGACAAGGTGGCGGGGACGACTTACGCGGACATGGCGCGGGCCGCGCTGACCCGGTCGGACCCCAAGGAGTTCCTCTTCTTCAACCGCGATGCCCAGGGCAAGCGCGCCGGCAAGGAGTTCGTCGCACGCCTCAAGGAACGCACCGTGGACCGGGACACCGAGATCACGCTCAGCGCGATGCGCACCCAGCTCGCCGCCATCAAGAAGTACGGCCAGTCGGCCCCCTCCGACCTCTCGATCATCACCGCGCCGACCCTGATCGCCAACGGGGACAACGACCGCATGGTGCCGTCGGTGCTGTCGGATGACCTGCACCGCCGCATTGCTGGGTCGGAGCTGGTGATCTATCCGAACTCTGGCCATGGCGCCGTTTTCCAGTTCCACGAGCAGTTCGCGCCGGTCGCCACGGCCTTCCTCGGCACTGGTGACGCAGCATGAGCGCCTCGACGTCCGTGACGAAGCACTTCGGCTCCAACATTCTGCTCTTCATGCGCCAGGACCAACCACGCCAGGCTGGCATGGACCACTGGAAGGGCCCCCACTCCGGCATCATCGCCGCGACACCCGGTTTGCTTGAGTACCGCCAGGTCCACCTCGCCGAGACCAACCCGGGCCGCTGGCCACAGACGCCGAGTCTGGAGACCGCGATCCCCGACGACCGCCGGGTCGACGGCATCGCCGAGGTCACCTTCACCTCGCCCCTGGCGCCCCTGATGGGCCGGACCCAGACCCAACTCGCCTACGCCGACGAGGTCAACGTCTTCCGACGCACGCTGCTGTACGCGGGGCTGCCGGGCTCCTCCCGCTGGTACGCCGTGGCAGACGACGACGCGTCCGTGGGTGCGCGCGCCGTGTTGTACTTGCGCCGCAAGGGTGGTGTGAGCAAGCGGAGCTTTAGCCGTTTCGTCCACCAGGAGTTTGCCCCAGCCCTCGCCGCTCGTGCCGAGCTCACGGAGTTGCGCACCCATACCTTCCTGCCCTGGAGCGAGAAGACCTGGGACACGCCTCACGTGGCCCACGACAACCCCAAGGACCAGCGATTCCACGCCTTCGTCACGGTGGGATTCCCGGATGGGGCCGCGCGCAGCCGGTTCTTCAGCGAGGCCGCTGACGGCCTCTCGTCGATGCTGGCCACCCATGCAGCGGCCGTGCATGCCTATGACGTCGAGACGACACTGACCTTCGTCGAGAACGAGCGGATCCTGCCGACGCCGCACGATTGAGCCTGGGCCACACGGCATTCAGGGCCGAACGACCGGGCCGTCACGGCTGGAGAGCAGCCAGGGCGGCGCGGACCCGTTTGACCGACACGGGCACGCTGGTCCCCAAGGATTGGGCGAAAAGCCCGACGCGCAACTCCTCGATGAGCCAGGCGACGTCGCGCACGTCAGCGGCCAGTCGGCGGTGCGCCGGGAGCGAATCGACCAGATCGGCGTAGTCGGCCTCCACCGCATCGATCTGGGCCTGGAGCTCGCCCTCCCGCTTGTTCGTCGGCGCCCGGTCGAGCCGCACCTCCATGGCACGCAGGTAACGGCGGAGGTCCGGCAAGCGACGCAGGCCGGTGTCGGCGACGAACCCCGGTCGGATCAGCGAGTCCAGTTGCGCCCGGACGTCGGCCACCGTCGCGGCCAGTCGAGCCCCCGCAGCACCGCGCTCCACGGCGGTCAACCGTTGCCGAATGCCGTCTGCAGCCGTGACCACAGGGCCGACCTGGTCCACAGCACTCAGGACCCTGGCCGCGGCGTGCGTGCGGACCGCTGCCAGGGCGGCGTCGTAGGCCTCAGGCGTCCGCACCGGGTCTTTGACGAACTCGGCGACGATGTCATCGACGGCTGCCGCGAGGCAGTCATTGAGCAGCGCGGGCACGTTCCCGTGGGGTGCCGTCGCCAAAGCGAGTTTCTCGGCGTTGGTCAGCCGAGCGAGGACCCGCTTCCAGGGCGGCTGGGTGCCCAGGAGGAGGAGTCGGCGCAGGCCGCGCCGGTGGGCGGCATTGGCCGACTCCACGTCCGGGAGCACCCGGACCGCCACGGTGGACCCCTCGTCGACGAGCGCAGGGAACCCGACGACGTCGTGCCGTCCAGACCGCCCGGAGAAGGTGTCCGGAACACCCTCGGCGGGGAATGCCGTCAGCCCGGTCCGCTCGACCGAGGACGCCGCCGTCGCCATGGCTCCCCGCACCGCTCCCCCGGTGCGCTCACGCAGGGCGGCCAGGTCCTTGCCGGTGGCCACCGCTCGCCCCCGGGTATCCTCGACCACAAAGGTGATCCGCAGGTGGTCGGGCACTCGTGACACGTCCCAATCCTCAGCAGGGATACGAATGCCGGTGTGGGAGAGCAGAACTCGGGCCAGCTCATCGACGAACCTCTGCCCACTGTCGGGATCGACGCCACCGAGAGCGGTGTGGGCAAAGTTGGGCGCCGGGACGAAGTGACGCCGCGTCGCCTTAGGGAGGGCGCGAATGAGGGCGACCGCGAGCTCTTCGCGCACCCCGGGAACCTGCCAGTCAAAACCGTTGTCCTGCACTTGATTGAGTACGGCAGAAGGGATGTGGACGCTGACGCCGTCGGCGTCGGCACCTGGTGAGAACTGGTAGGTGATGGCCAGGCTGAGATCACCCTGCCTCCAGACCCTGGGGTAGTCATCAGTCTCGACCTCCCGGGCCCGGTCGGACAGGAGGAGGTCGGCGGGGAACGTCAGCAGGTTGGGTCGGCGCTGTCGCTCCCCGCGCCACCATCGGTCGAAATGGCGTTCGCTGGAGATGTCAGGTGGGATTCGGTTGTCGTAGAACGTGAAGACGACCTCGTCATCCACGATGAGATCGCGCCGACGAGTGCGCTCCTCCAACTCCTCGATGCCGCGTAGCTGGCGTTGATTGTGCTTCCAGAAGGCATGGTGGCTGTCCCAGTCGCCCTCGACGAGAGCGTGTCGGATGAACAGGTCCCGGGCCACCTCGGCGTCGATGGGGCCGTACTGGACGGTCCGATCAACCGCCAGCGGCACTCCGAACAAGGTGACCCGTTCGCTCGCGACAGCGGCGCCGAGCCGCTTGGACCATCGGGGTTCGCTGACAGTACGCCGCACCAGGTGACCGGCAGCGTCCTCGGCCCACTGTGGATCGATGGGAGCGACCCGACGCGCCCACAGTCGCGACGTCTCGACGAGCTCGGCCGCCATCACATAGTCAGGGCGTTTGCGGAACAGGGTCGATCCGGGAGCAATCGCGAACCTCGCCCCGCGTGCCCCGAGGTATTCGCGCTTGGGCTCCTCCCACAGGCCGATCTGGCTGAGCAGCCCAGAGAGCAAGGCCCGGTGGATCGTGTCCCAGGCGGGCGTGGCCTCGCGGGCCGCGGTGGCCTGGTCGGGGTCGATCCCGACGGCCTTGCACGCCGAACGCAGCTGCGCATGCAGGTCCTGCCATTCGCGAACCCGCAGGTAGTGCAGGAACTCCGTGCGACACATGCGGCGAAAAGCGCTTTGGGACAGCGCCTTCTGCTGATTCTTGAGATAACCCCACAGGGTGTAGAGGCTCGCGAAGTCGGAGTCCGGGTCGCGGAAGCGGGCATGCGCCTGGTCAGCCTGGGTCTGCTGATCGGCGGGCCGCTCGCGCGGGTCCTGGATCGACATGGCGGCGACGAGGACGAGGACTTCGCGGGTGCAGCCCAGACGCCCGGCCTCGATGAGCATGCGTCCAAGTCGAGGGTCGACGGGCAGGCGGGCCAAGGTGCGCCCGAAGGCCGTGAGGCGCCGCCCTCGGCCACGATGTCGCCCAGGCTCCTGCCCGTTGGTCGAGAACGCGCCGAGTTCCTCGAGGAGTCGCACCCCATCGGCGATCTGGCGCGGGTCGGGTGGATCCAGGAACGGGAAGGCCGCGATGTCGCCGAGGCCGAGTGCGGTCATTTGGAGGATGACGGCGGCCAAGGACGTGCGCAGGATCTCGGGCTCGGTGAACTCGGCCCGGACGAGCTGTTCCTCTGCGGACCACAGCCGGATGGCAATGCCGTCCGCCACCCGTCCGCAGCGACCCGAACGCTGAGCCGCGCTGGCCTGGCTGATGGGCTCGATGGGCAGCCGCTGCACTTTGGTGCGCTGCGAGTAGCGCGAGATCCGGGCCACGCCGGTGTCAATGACGAAGCCGACGCCCGGCACGGTCAGCGAGGTTTCGGCGACGTTGGTCGCGAGGATGATCCGACGCCGCTTCCCGCGATGGAACACCTTGTGCTGCTCGGCGGTCGACAGCCGGGCATACAGGGGCAGGATCTCGGTGTCCGGCAGGCGCAGCGACTCCAGCGCGTCCCGCGCGTCCTTGATTTCCCGCTCACCGGAGAAGAAGGCCAGGACATCGTCGGCGGATCGCGTCGGCCCGCTCTCGGTCCACAGCTCCTCAACCGCCTCGACGACCCCCGTGATCTGGTCACGCTCGGCGACCAGCCGTCCGTCACCAGCCCGCTCGACCAGCGGGCGGTAGCGGATCTCAACGGGGTACGTCCGCCCCGACACCTCAATAACCGGCACCTCCCGCACGACCTCGCCCGCGGCATTCGTCGCAAAGTGCCGGGCAAACTTCTCGGGATCGATCGTCGCCGACGTGATGATGACCTTGAGGTCGGGGCGCCGCGGCAGCAAGGACTTGAGGTAGCCGAGAATGAAGTCGATGTTGAGTGACCGCTCGTGCGCTTCGTCGACGATGATCGTGTCGTAGCGCCGCAGGTCACGGTCGCGTTGCAGTTCGTTGAGCAGAATGCCGTCCGTCATGACCTTGACCCGCGTGGACCGACTGCTCGCATCGGTGAAACGCACCTGATATCCGACGAGATCCCCCAGGGGCACCTGGAGCTCTTCAGCGATCCGCTCCGCCACCGAACGGGCCGCGATCCGACGAGGCTGGGTGTGGCCGATCTGCCCGGTCGCGCCTAGCCCGAGCTCCAGACACATTTTGGGCAACTGGGTGGTCTTGCCCGAGCCGGTCTCCCCCGCAATGACGACGACCTGGTGCGCGCGGATGGCGTCGAGGATTTCGTCCCGCCGCCCGACGACGGGCAACTGCTCGGGGTAGTGCAGCGCGCTCACCGGGATCGGGGGTCGGCGGGGCCGATCCTGCCGCGGGCGACGGGGCTGCGAGGACACCGCCAAAGGATAGGTGGCGGGCACAGGTCGACCCCTGGTCACCAACCACGAGTCAGGGCTGTGGTCCCACGGGTGTGAGATGTCGCAGTCCCGGCTGACGCTCCTCGGTCACCTGCTCGGCCTCCTCCTTGATGTCCTGGGCCTGCTGACCCCACTCCTGGATCTTGACGACGCCGGTGGCTCCCCAGCCCGACCAGAAGAGTCCCCGCCCCGCGGACCCGCTCGGGTCGGCCAGCACCCACTCGGCCCGCATCGTGTCCACCGTCTGTTCCACCCGAGCCCGGGCCGGTCCGAGCACGCCCCCGGCCTGCGCGGGCAGCGCCGGGTTGACGGCCTTGGCGGGCGCAAGCGTGCGCAGGTCGGCGAGCCGCTGGGACCACTTCTGCCGCTCGTGGGCTTGGGCGCCAAGGCGCAGTCCGTAGGCAAACGTGCGCGAGGCCTCGTCAGTCGCCCCCAACAGCCCGGATCCTTTGCGGGCCCATGAGCCGAAGCCGCCCAGAGCCGTGAAGGCGCCGGCGACCACCAGATCCGTACCGTCACCCTCACCCCACATGACCCATCGGGCCACGCTGGCTCCCGTCCCGAGCAGATCCGCAGCCCAGCCGGCCACCTCCAAGGGCGGGAACCAGCGACCGCCAAGCGACACCATCGACATCCTCGACCCCCAGGTCTCCACGCCGGAGACGAAGGCATACAGGCCACGATCGGCAAGGCTGTCCTCGCAGATCGCATCGAGCCGGCGCGACCAGCACAGGTCTGCCTTGAGGTAGTCCTGGTGCGCCGCCAGCTCCCGCAGGTTGGCCTCGCACTGCCGAGTGAGGAGGTCGTCGATCCGATGGCTGAGGGCCAAGCGGGCCACCGGATCGGTGGTCTGTACGAGCGCGAGCTCCAGACCCTCCCGCTGCTCCCGGGCCTCATCGGCGATCAAGCGCGCCCGGAGCTGATCCAGCCGTGTCATGGAGAACTCATCGGCGAACCGGGCCAACGCCTCGGCGCCAGCGGCATACCGCTGGGCCACGGCTTCGAGCACCGGGCTCAGTTGACGAACCTGCGCGGCGAAGGCCTCCGCGGCGGCACCGGTCCACCCCGCGTCGGGCCTGAGCGAGTCGGCGAGGTCGATGAGGGAGCCGATGAACAAGGCACGCTCGTGCAGAGCCGAGGCGAAGGCCAGCACGGCCTCGGGGGACCCTCCCGGGTCTGGAGAAGACCCGATGGGAGTCTGCGTCATGGCCGGGGATCCCCGCTCTGCAGAGCCGACGCCACCTCGGTCTCAGCGGCGGCATACTGCCGGGAGGCCTCCTCGACCCCGACCCGCAGGTCGTGCAGCGAGTCGGCGAGAGCGAGCCGTTCGCGCCGCCAACCCACCATGAGGCTCTCGGTCGCCCCGCTGACGTCCCCCCGAGGAAAGTCCGCGGTGAGATCACCGTCGGCCAGGCCTGCCAGCTCATCCCCCAGCGTGCCCAGCACCTCGGCGAGGCCAGCCAGGGCCTGCGCGTCTACAGCGAATGTCGACATGGCAACCAGGCTAGGCAGAGGCCCCCATGTGGCCCGGAGGTTATCCACAGTGCTGAGGTGTGTGCCGTCGATCGCCTCGGTGGAACTCCCCAGGTATCCCTTGCGGCACGGGAACCGTCTATGAAGGGTCAGGTCCCCCATCCCGGTTCCGGACCGCCATCGAAAGGTCAGTCATGAGCAAGAACGTCGGCCGCACCGACTCCATCATTCGTCTCGTGCTCGCGGTTGCTGCGCTGCTCGGCGCCCTGTGGGCCGGGGTGGGCTCGGTGCTCGGCATTGTGCTGCTCGTCGTCGCAGCCGTCATGGCGGTGACGGCCTTCACGGGGTTCTGCCCGCTCTACCGCCTCGTCGGGATGAACACCTGCCCCACCCGCGATCACTGACGCGTCGCGTCGGCGTCCAACGAGGTCGACCGGCGGCCTAACGTTGACCTGATGCCACTGGATCCCGCTGCACTCGTGCCCGAGCTCCCGGGCCTCCTGCGTTATGCCCGCGCGTTGACCCGCGACGACGACGCGGCCGCAGATCTGGTGCAGGACACCGCCCTTCGCGCTCTCGAACGGTCCCAGAGTTTCCGTGGAGAGTCATCAGTGGCCACCTGGCTGCACCGCATCATGCACCACCGATTCGTCGATCTGACCCGTGCTCGGCATCCGGTGCCGACAGCCGATGACGCACTCGTGGCTGAGGTCGAAACTGCCTGGCAGGACGACGCGTACACGATCGATGCCGAGGTGGTTCTGGCCCGGGCGCAAACGCGCGACGAGCTCTGGAACGCCCTGAGCCACCTGCCGGTCATCTTGCGCTCGGCGGTCATCCTGCACGACATGGAGGGCTGGACCAATGCGGAGATCGCGACCGTCCATGACATCGGACTGCCGGCTGCCAAACAGCGGCTCCGGCGCGGCCGCGCCCTCCTGATCACCATGCTGGCCGATGACGAGGACCGTCGGACGGCCCTGCGGGGGGTGCCGATGCAATGCTGGCAGGCCCGCGCCATGATCGGCGACTACCTCGACGACGAGCTGCCGCCGTCGCAGCGGGGGCGGCTCGAGCGTCACCTCGCCGGCTGCCCCACGTGCCCGGGACTCTTCTCGGGTGTCGTGGGCATCATCGACGCCGTCGGTCGACTGCGGGATCCCGAGACGGTGATTGCGCCAGAGCTGATCGTCCGTCTCCGGGGCCAGGGCGCCAACGGCGCCGCTCAGTCCCCCGTGACCACCTCGCCGCCATCGGCCTGCCAGGCCAGAATGCCGCCGGACAAGTCGTAGACCCGGGTGAATCCGGCATCAACCATGGCCGAGACCGCGCCCGCCGAGCGGTTGCCACTGCGGCAGTAGACGGCATACTCCACGTTCGGATCTAGGTCCGCCAGGCCAGCCACGAAGTCCCCTTCGTAGTCCAGATTGACCGAACCTGCCAGATGTCCCGAGGCGAACTCTTCAGGGGTGCGCACGTCCAGCAGCACCGTCCCCGCGCGCTGACTGCTCGCAGCGAATGCCGCTGTGTCCAAGTGGCTGCCCTGCGCCGGCGCCTGCGTGGCTGCCGTCCCAGAGGTCACGCTGGGTGCGGCCGAATCTGCCGAGCAGCCACCCAGCGCAAGACCGGTCGAGGCGAGCACAACGGTGACGGCGATGGTCATCTGACGAGCGAACATGAGTGGCCTTCCAGGCGGGACGAGCGCAACGGGCTGAACGACGCGGCGACGCCAAGGCGAAACCCTGGCGTGGAATTTCCTGCGCGCACTATACCCCGGGGGGTATAGTGCGCGCAGAGCGCAGGGCTATCGACATGCGCACGACCACATGACAAAGGAGTCCGCATGGCTGATGTCGTCGTCCTGGGCGCAGGAGTGGCGGGCCATACCGCCGCATTGCACCTGTCCCGCCTCCTCCCCGATGGCCACACCGTGACGGTCGTGAGTCCGAACAGCCAGTGGAACTGGATCCCCAGCAACATCTGGGTGGGTGTCGGCGCCATGACCCAGG
Organism: Phycicoccus sp.; assembly: GCA_017993715.1. Lineage (GTDB taxonomy): Bacteria > Actinomycetota > Actinomycetes > Actinomycetales > Dermatophilaceae > JAGOME01. The sequence goes on along the minus strand of JAGOME010000034.1, from coordinate 33,907 downwards.
AGGACGTCGTCTTCCCTCTCGCACCGGTTTACGCCCGCAACAGGGTCGCATTCATCCAGGCCAAGGCCGTTGCCCTGCACCCCTACGGCGACGACGAGGACGCGCGCCCCTCGGTCGACGTGATCCACACGTCGACGACCCAGGATGGCGCGCACCAACGGATCCGATACGACTACCTCATTAACGCCACCGGGCCGCAGCTGAAGTTCCAGATGACCCCCGGACTTGGCCCGGAGACGGGACACACGGTCTCGGTCTGCACGGCCGAACACGCGACCCAGGCGGCCAGATCGCTGGCGGCGATCATCGACACCCTCCGCGCCGGGACCCCCCAGACGCTCGTCGTCGGCATGGGCCATGGCACGTGCACCTGCGAGGGGGCGGCATTCGAGTACGTCTTCAATGTCGACCACCAGCTTCGCGAGGCGGGGGTGCGAGACCTCGCCCGCGTGGTCTATCTGACCAACGAGGCCGAGCTGGGGGACTTTGGCGTCGGCGGCATGATGTTCGAGCAGATGGGCTTTCGCACCTCGTCTGAACTGTGGACCGCGAGCCTGTTTCGCGAGCGTGGGATCGAGGCGATTCTCGGTGCCCATGTCAGCAAGGTCGAGCCCGGGGTGGTGCACTACGAGACTCTCGACGGTGCCGTGCACACGCTCGAGGTCGACTTCGCCATGTTGCTACCCCCGTTCGGCGGCGTGCCCCTCGCGGCATTCGATCGGGACGGTGCGGACATCACGGCCGATCTGTTCGCCCCTAGCGGGTTCATGAAGGTGGACGCCGACTACACGGCCAAACCCTTTGAGCAGTGGAGCGGCGCGGACTGGCCCAAGACCTATCAAAGCGTTGCCGACGACCGGATTTGGGCCGTGGGCATTGCTTTCGCGCCACCGCACCAGATTTCCCGGCCGCGCACCACCCCCAACGGCACGGTCATCGCGCCGTCGCCGCCCCGGACCGGAATGCCGTCCGGCGTCATGGGCAAGACTGCCGCTCTGTCGATCGTGGACCGGATCACCCAGGGTCCGCAGGCTCAAAATCATGAGGCCTCCATGGCGCACATGGGGGCAGCCTGTGTGGCCTCGGCCGGGACGGGACTGCGCAACGGGTCGGCTGCGGCGATGACCATGATGCCGATCGTGCCGGACTACCAGCGCTACCCCGAGTCCGGACGCGACCTGAAGGAGACCCGCGGCGAGCTCGGCCTGTCCGGGCACTGGGTCAAGCTGATGTTGCACCACCTCTTCATCTACAAAGCCAAGGCCAAACTCGGCTGGCGTTTCATTCCGGAGTGATGACCATGACCCCACCCCCAGGTAGCCCGAGCACCGATCTCTCCTTCGCACCGATGCCGACAGCCAAGACGCTGCGGCAGCGGCGGAGCATCCCTATCCAGCTCTACCGATTCGCGGTGATTAACGCCCGGATCATGCGCATGGTCCTCAAGGGGCATGACACCCCCTAAGGTTCATATACCCCCGGGGGTATAGTGGAGCGATGACATCGGACTCGATCACCCCCACGCCTCGCACCCACGTGATCGTCGGCGGAGTTGCCGGCGGCATGTCCGCGGCGACCCGACTACGTCGCCTGGACGAACACGCCCGGATCATGGTCATCGAGCGCAGCGGCTACGTCAGTTTCGCCAACTGCGGGCTCCCGTATCACGTCGGCGGCGTCATCGAGAAGCGGTCGGCATTGCTGCTGCAGACGCCGACCTCGCTTGCGGCCCGGTTCGGTCTGGAGGTGCGGGTCGGCACCCACGCCCTATCCATCAACACCGGGCAGCGGACGGTCACCGTGCAAGACCTCACCTCGCGGACCACCGAGGAGATCGGCTACGACACGCTGATCCTGTCCCCCGGCGCCCGGCCCGTCCGCCCGCCGATCCCGGGGATCGAGCGCGCCCTGGCCCTGCGCGACGTGGAGGACACCGATGCCATGGTGGCGGCCCTGCGTGTCACGGCGGACCCCGAGACCCGAGGATTCGACGACGAGGTGCATGAGGCGGCGACAGCCGTGGTCATCGGGGGCGGCTTCATCGGCGTCGAGCTCGCCGAGAACCTGAGCTACCGAGGACTTCAGGTGGCGATGGTTGAGGCCACCGATCAGGTCATGGCCCCCCTCGACCCCGAGATGGTCGAGCCGGTCCACCAGGCCCTGCGACGTGCCGGTGTCGACGTGCGACTGCGCGCCCGGGTGAGCGCCGTCGGCCCAGACACCGTCGTTCTGGCGGATGGCTCGACCCTGCCGGCCCAGGTCGTGGTCGCGGCAGTCGGTGTGCGTCCGGACACCGAGCTGGCGCAGCAAGCCGGCCTGCGCATCGGCCCGAGCGGCGGGATCGCTGTCGATGAGAACTTCCGGACCAGCGATCCTCACGTCTACGCCGTCGGTGATGCCGTCGAGAAGGTCGACAGCCTCGACCACCACCTCGTGCTGGTTCCGTTGGCCAATACCGCCAACCTGCAGGGGCGGCGGGTCGCCGATGTCATCGCCGGCCTCGGCGGCCGGGATCGCCCGGTGCGGGGCACGGCGATTGTCGGCGTCATGGGCCTGCAGGTGGCGGCCACGGGATGGAACGAGAAGCGGTTGCGCGCTGCAGGGCGCGCCTACCGAGCCATCCACACCCACCCGTCCTCGCATGCGACCTACTACCCGGGTGCCGATGCCATGACCCTCAAGCTCCTCGTCGACCCCGAGACGGACGCCATCCTCGGCGCTCAAGGCGTCGGCCGGTCTGGAGTCGACAAGCGGATCGACATCATTGCCACGGCCATGACCGGTGGCCTGACAGCGAGCTCCCTGGCCGACCTGGAGCTGGCGTACGCACCGCAATTTGGATCCGCGAAGGATCCCGTCAACATGCTGGGGCACATTGCTGACAACCTCCGCACGGGCGTCTCTCGCCTGATCCAATGGCATGAGGTCACCCAGGCCCGAGCTGACGGCGCGAGGCTCATCGATGTCCGCACGACTGCTGAGTTCGCGCGCGGGTCGATCCCTGGGGCAACAAACATCCCGGTCGACGAGTTGCGGACTCGACTGTCAGAGCTCCCCGACCTCTCCACTCCCCTCGTGGTCAACTGTGCGGTCGGCCTGCGCGGACACACTGCCGCCAGGATCCTGGTGCAGCACGGCTGGACCGATGTCCGCAATCTGTCTGGCGGCTACACGACGTGGCGGTCGGGGACGCAGGCAGGCGATAGCGCTGAGCCCCAGCCCTCGTCGCGGGGCTGACACCGACTTCGACCGACGCCCGGGTCTGCAGGAAACCACCAGGAAAGCCTCAGGCTTTATGCCCCCCAGGGTATCTAGCCTGAGGTCATGACCACCTCACACCGCCTGACCTGGCTTGCCATGACTGCACTGACCGCCGCGACCCTCGGCGCCTGCACGCAGGTCCCCACGACGACGCGGACCACCACGACCGAGTCAGCTGCCGCGACCGCTGCGACGGCTGCGCCGGCCGCACCCGTTACCTCGCCCACACCTCCCGATGACCCGGCGATGTCGGCCCTCGACCTGCCTGCCGGCGTATCCGAGGGGAGCGTCGAGGCAGCATTGTGGGAAGCCCTGATGGGGCCTGACGGGGAGTACGCCGCCTCAGCGGCCTACTCCGCCGTCCTGGCGGCATACGGGAGGGTCGAGCCGTACGCGAGCATTCAGGCCGCCGAGGAACGACACGTCGGCGCGCTCATCCGGCAACTCGCCCGGCTCGGGGTCGCCGTGCCCAGCAACCCGTACCTGGGTCAACTCACCGCACCGGACAATCTCCAGGAGGCCGCCGCTGCCTGGGCCAAGGGGGAGGTGGCCAATGTCGCTCTCTACGACCGACTCCTGGCCCAGGCCAACGGCGACCCCAGCGTGACCCGCGTGCTCAGCAACCTACGACGCGCGTCGCTTGAGCAGCACTTGCCACAGTTCGAGGCCGCCGCCGCCAACGGCGGCACCCTGGGTGTGGCCTAGGAATCCGTACCCTGGGACGCGGCCTCGAAGCCACCAGCCAGGTCAGCGAGGATGTCGTCGATCGACTCCAGGCCAACCGCGAGCCGGACCAGCCCTGGCGTCACTCCGGCGGCGAGCCGGTCCTGGTCACCACCCTGGCTGTGCGTCGTCGTCGCGGGGTGGATCGCCAGCGAGCGCACGTCGCCGATGTTGGCGACATGGCTGTGCAGCGTCAGTCCCTCGACGAAAGCCTGCCCCGCGGCCTTGCCCCCGACGATCTCGAAGGCGAGGACGGCGCCAGCCCCGCGCGGCGCATACTTCGAGGCCCGGGCGTAGGCCGGGTCGTCCGGCAGGCTGGCCCAGCGCACGGACTCGACCTGAGGGTGGGCGACGAGGAACTCTGCGACCTTGCGGGCGTTGTCAATGTGCCGCTCCACCCGCAGGCTCAGCGTCTCCACGCCCTGGGCAATGAGAAAGGCGTTGAACGGCGAGACAGCCGGGCCGAGGTCCCGGAGCAGTTGGACCCGCGCCTTGAGGATGAAGGCGAGGTTGGCGCCCAGGGCTGAGCCGACACCGAGATCCCGCGCGAAGACCAGCCCGTGGTAGCTCTCATCCGGCGTGTTGTAGTTGGGGAACCTCTCGGGGTCGGCCGCGAAGTCGAAGGCGCCACCGTCCACGATGACGCCGGCGATTGACGTCCCATGGCCGCCGAGGTATTTCGTCGCCGAGTGCACGACGATGTCGGCGCCCCAGGCCAGGGGCTGCACGAGATACGGCGTGGCGATGGTGTTGTCGACGATCAACGGCACCCCGGCTTCGTGCGCCACGCCCGCGACACCTTCGATGTCCAAGACGTCGGCCTTGGGGTTGGCGATCGACTCGGCGAAGAACAGCTTGGTGTTGGGGCGCACGGCATCCCGCCAGGCCTGCAGGTCCGCCTGGTCCTCGATGAAGGTCACCTCTAGCCCGAACTTGGGCAGGGTGTACTTCAGCAGGTTGGCGGTGCCGCCATAGAGCGCGGCGCTGGCGACGAGGTGGTCACCGGCCTCGGCGATGTTGAGGATGGCCAGGGTCTCCGCGGCCATGCCCGAGGAGACCAGGAGAGCCCCCACGCCGCCTTCGAGGGCGGCGATTCGCTGCTCGACGGCGTCCTGCGTCGGGTTCATGATCCGGGTGTAGATGTTGCCGAACTCGCTGAGCGCGAACAGGTTTGCCGCGTGTTGCGTGTCCTTGAACACGTAGCTCGTCGTCTGGTAGATAGGCAAGGCCCGCGCTCCAGTCGTCGGGTCGGCCACCTGCCCGGCGTGGATCTGCTTGGTCTCGAACCCCCACTGGCTCTGGTCGGTCATCTCGCGCTCCTGACGTCTTTGGGTCCGCCGCCCACCGGAACGGGCGCACGGCATGTCGGTGCGGGACCCCGGCCTTGTTGCCGGGCCCGCGCTTGCGCACGACGGGAGCCGTGCGCCTGGTCCTCACCCGGGGCACCCCACCGCGGAGGAGGGTTGCCGGTCAGCGAGCCGGGGCTTGGCGCTGACACTCATGACCACAGCGAGTGTATGCCGGGCGCCCGACACCGCAGCAAACGCCCGTCCGCTGGGTGGTCGCTCCCCCGCGGGCGCGATCTGCTTCATGATGGTGCCCATGACGCTGCACGTGGACGATTACCAGGCCGACCGCGGTCGCTACGGAGCCGGAATGCCGTATCGCCGCACCGGCCGATCGGGCCTGGACCTGCCTGCGATCTCGCTGGGGCTGTGGCACAACTTCGGTGATGACATCCCCATGGAGCGGCAGCGGGCCATCCTGCGGCGGGCTTTCGACCGCGGGGTCACACACGTCGACCTCGCCAACAACTACGGTCCGCCGTACGGAAGCGCCGAGAGCAACTTCGGTGTCCATCTGGCCCGTGACTTCAGTCGCTACCGCGACGAGCTGATCATCTCCAGCAAGGCCGGCTACGACATGTGGCCCGGTCCCTACGGCCAGGGCGGTGGGTCGCGCAAGTACGTCATCGCCTCCTGCGAACAGTCGCTGCGGCGTATGGGGCTGGACTACGTGGACATCTTCTACAGCCACCGATTCGACGAGACCACTCCGCTTGAGGAGACGATGGGAGCGCTGGACGCGCTGGTCCGTCAGGGCAAGGCGCTCTATGTCGGGATCTCCTCCTATTCGGGGCCGCGGACCGCCGATGCCGTTGCCATCCTGCGCGAGCTGGGCACCCCGCTGCTCATTCATCAGCCCTCGTACTCGATGCTCAACCGATGGGTCGAGGAGGACCTGCTCGATGTACTCGGCGAGCAGGGGGTGGGCTGCATTGCGTTCTCCCCGTTGGCTCAAGGCATGTTGACCAACAAGTATCTGGGCGGCATTCCCGCAGGCTCCCGGGCCAGCCAGGGCAAGAGCCTGGCCGGCGATCTGCTCACCGAGCAGGCCCTCGCTCATATCGGTGCGCTCAACGACATTGCCCGCGAACGCGGCCAGTCGCTGGCCCAGATGGCCATTGCGTGGGTCCTGCGCGACCCTCGAGTCACGTCCGCGCTTATCGGCGCCTCCTCGGTGGCCCAACTCGATGACAGTCTGGACGCGACCGCGAACCTGGAGTTCAGCGCCGACGAGCTCCGCCGGATCGATGAGCACGCGGTCGAGTCCGGGATCAATCTCTGGCAGAAGTCCTCGTCCTCCTGAAGGAGCCTGTGATGACCGATCTCACCAACCGCACCTACGTCGACAGCCCCGCGGAGTGGGTTCGCGACCAGGTCGCTGCCATCGACGCTGCAGGCAGCACGGACGCCGCGTCGATCATGGGCATGCGCGTCATCGTCGTGCATATCCAGGGTGCGAAGTCCGGGCAGTGGCGCAAGGTGCCCCTCATGCGGGTCGAGCACATGGGGACGTATGCCGCCGTCGCCAGCCGTGGTGGCGCCCCGGAGAACCCGGCCTGGTACCACTCCCTCCTGGTTAACCCGGACGTCGACGTTCACGACGGCGAGTCGACCATGCCCATGCGCGCCCGGCAACTCACCGCCGACGAGCGCGGCCCCTGGTGGGACCGGGCCGTGGCGGCATTCCCGCAGTACGCGCAGTACCAGGAGAACACCGAGCGACAGATCCCAGTCTTCGTCCTTGAGCCCCGCTGACGGGGGCGAGTGGGTCAATGCTGGTACGTGCCGTGCAGAATCGCGCGCGCCGAGGTCTTGAAGGCCAAGTTGAACGACACCACGGCGGCTGACGCGTCGGCGTCGACACCCAGGGACTCCTCCGTCACCGCGTGCACCACGACGTAGTAGCGGTGCGGCATGTCGCCCTCCGGTGGAGCCGCGCCCATGAAGGCCTTGGGGCCACCGTCGTTGCGGCACATGAAGGCTGCACCGGGAAGCGTTGCACCCTCGGCGCCCGCCCCGCTGTCCAGCGAGGTCACGGTCGCCGGCAGGTCAACCAGGACCCAATGCCAGAAGCCGCACGGCGTCGGCGCATCGGGGTCGAAGCACGTCACCGTGAAACTCTTGGTGTCGGCCGGGAAACCGCTCCAGGACAACTGGGGTGAGATGTTGCCGAGGGCGGCGACCTGGGCGTCGGCCAGGGCGGCACCGTCGGCGATGTCGGCACTGGTCACCGCAAACGACGGCGCGGCCGGCAGGAGGGAGTACGGGTCAGGATGGACCGGTCGCTCAAGGCTCATAGTCGCCAACGTACCGACGTCAGCGCGCAGGCGCTATCAGATCGGGTCACCCGGTGGCTGACGTGTCGGCCTGCACTCTGCGCAGCCACCACAGGCCCAGGACCGGCAGGACGAGCGGGACATAGCCGTAGCCAGAGCCGAAGTGGCTCCACACGGTCTTGTCGGGGAAGGCCTGCGGCACGACGTACGAGAGCGTCCCGACAACCAGGACCCCGACGAGCTCGATCACGAGGGCGGCGGCGCCGACGCGGACCGACGTGCGACTCCCCCGGGCGATGGCGATGGTGGCCACGAGGTAGATCAGCGCCGCGAGGCCCGAGAGAGCGTAGGCGACCGGTGCCCGGTCGAAGGAGAGGGCGATCTGCATGACGGAGCGACCGGTGGCCGCGAGGGCAAGGATCGCGTAGGCGGCTACGAGCAGTCGACCCGGACCGGAGCCCGCCCGAGGCGGAGCCGGAGCCGTGGCCGGTGGTTGGTCCACCGGCTTCCGGTCATCGAGGTGATCCGTCATCACAGGGTGTCCCAGATCTGCTGGCAGCGCAGCATCATGACCGCCACGGCGAAGGCGCCGATGGCAATGGCTGCCATGGACCAGCGACTCTTTTCCTTGATCGCCATGAATGCCGTGCCGAGCGGGACGACGGGCAGGGACAGCAGGTAGGCCACCAAGGTGAGGCGTTCGTTGTCGTCGACCACGTGGCTCAGGTCGGAGAGTCCGCGGACGACCTGGACGAGGACGGCTGCCTCGAGCAGGGCCACGAGCGCGAGCACGCGATCATCAATGAGCCGATCGGTGCGTGCGTAGATTGCCGCGACAAGGATCGTCAGCGCGCCAAGGCCAACGATCGCCCAGGTGACGAGCGAGATCACTCGCCGGCCCTGACCGCCTCGGCCAGCACCTCACTAATGGTCGCGACAATCAGGTCCACCTCGTCGGCCGTGATGACCAACGGCGGAGCCAACCGGATCGTCATTCCGTGGGTGTCCTTGGCCAGAATGCCGCGCTGCGACAGAGCTGTGCAGAGCTCGCGACCCGTCGGTCCCCCAGGGGACACATCAAGGCCGGCCCACAGTCCGCGGACCCGGACGGCGTCCAGCCCCCGGCCGATGAGCGGACGCAGGCCCTCATCGAGCCGCCGGCCCAAGGTCGCGGCGCGCTCCTGGAACTCGCCGGTCTCCAGGAGGAGGACCACTTCGTGACCAACGGCCGCACCTAGTGGGTTGCCGCCGAAGGTCGAGCCGTGGGAACCCGGATTGATCACGCCGAGGATGTCGCGGTCCGCAGCGATTGCTGACACCGCGACAATGCCGCCACCCAGGGCCTTGCCCAGGACGTACATGTCGGGGACGACCTGCTCGAGGTCGCACGCGAAGGTTGTCCCGGTGCGCCCGAGGCCGGACTGGATCTCGTCGGCCACCATCAGGACGTTGCGCTGAGTGCACAGCGTGCGCAGTTCGCGGAGGAAGCCCTCCGGCGGCGTGACCACACCGCCCTCACCCTGGATCGGCTCGAACAGGACGGCCACGGTGAAGTCGTCGATCGCCGCAGCAACCGCGTCGATGTCACCGTAGGTGACGGTGCGGAAGCCGGGCGTGTAGGGACCGTAGTTGTCGCGGGCAACCTTGTCGTCGGAGAAGGAGATGATGGTCGTGGTCCGCCCGTGGAAGTTGCCCTCCATGACGATGATGTTGGCCTCGTTCTCGGGCACCCCCTTGACCTCGTAGCCCCAACGGCGACTCACCTTGATGGCCGTCTCGACGGCCTCGGCGCCGGAGTTCATCGGCAGGATCATCTCTTTGCCCGTCAGGGCGGTCAAAGACTGCGCGAAGGGTCCCAGCTGGTCGTTGTAGAACGCCCGACTGGTCAGCGTCAGCGCCGCCACCTGCTCCTGGGCCCGAGCCACCAGACGAGGATGCGAGTGGCCGAAGTTCAAGGCCGAGTAGCCCGCGAGGCAATCCAGATAACGATTGCCGTCCACGTCGGTGACCCAGGCGCCGTCGCCTCGTGCCAGCACCACCGGCAGCGGGTGGTAGTTGTGCGCGGCATACTGCTCGGTCAGTGCGATGTGGTACTCGGTGCCCTCAGCGCCCCGTAGCCCGTCGGCCATTGCGTCTCCTTCGTCAGGGGTGCCCACAATCTACTGGGACCGACAGCCGACCGCGGGGCATCGCCAGTGCGTGGCGAGCATGATGCCCCCTCGGCAGCGCCCGTCAGGCCGACCACACCTGGCGGACGCGTGGGAGTGAGCGCTGCGCCTGGAGCAGGCCCGCCTCGTAGGCAGGCCTGGCGTTCTTGAGGTCAAGCGGGTTACGCCCAATGGCTCGCCGCGCATCCCGGTCGGGTGCGATGACCAGCGAGCGAACCCGGGTGCCCAGCTCCTTGGCCTGGACCCGAGGGTTGCCGCGTCGAGTCAGGGACAGCGTCGAGGGCGCCAGGACCAGCACGCGGTCATGGCCTTTGGCCACATCGACATTCGCCGAGCTCCGCACGCCGCCATCCATATAGCGCCGGCCGCCGATCGTGATGGGGGGGAACATGCCCGGGACCGCACTGCTGGCGGCCATCGCGCGCTGGAGATCGGCGCCGCCGTCACGATGCAGCACAACGGCGTCGCCGGTCGCGATATCAACCGTGGTGAGCAACAAGGCGCGCTCAGGCCACGCTGCACCGGCCAAGCTCGCCGTGATCATGGAGATGAAGGACTCTTCCGACGGGGTCTGGGCCCGCGCCGCCATCGCTCCAATGATCTGTCGACCGCGCTGCGGATCGCGCGAGAGCACCCCGCGCAGGAAGGCCATTCCCTCGCGTGGCCCGATCCGGCCCATGCCCGAGAGCGGCTCGGATGAGACGAAGTCCTCGGCATACTTCTCCAGCGCTCCCCTGGTCTGATCCAGGCGCAGATGAGCTCCCACGATCGATCCGGCTGACGTGCCGACGACCGTGTCGGCTTCATCAAGGTTGACCCCGGCATCACGCAGGCCGAGCACCATGCCGATGAGCCACCCCACGCCCACCGGGCCCCCGCCACCGAGCACCACCGCCCGCGTTGGCTCACCGCGTGACGGGCTGGCCGTCACGGCGAAGGGCTCGTACGTCTGACTCGGCGGCTGATGTGTCTGCATTTCACGCTCCTCATCCGGCCCGGCCATGCTACGGGTGACTCGAGTCAGCTGGCGAGGGCGTCCACGACTTCGAGCAACTCGTGCGGGATGAGGTAGAGGTCGGCGTCGACCCGCACCTGGCACCGCGTGTCGTGCACCGCCTCGACCCCTCCCACGCGCCCATGCAGACGGCCACCGGACACCACGAGCACGTGATCGCCTAGCTGGATGACCCCGCCACCGCCTCCGCCGCGGGTCACCGCAGCCTGCGGGCCAGGCGGTCCTGGCGACGGCGAGGGGGACGATGGCCCACTCGGGGTGGCTGCCGGAGGGGGCAGCGAGGGCGCGGGCAGATTGTGTCGCCGCTGGAGCGCCGTCAGCTCCCGCTGATAGGCCTCCCCCATCGCCACGGCGCGGCCGCGATAGGTCCAGGCAATGAGATGGCGGGGGCTGAACGTGGGGCTGCATTGCGAGCAGCTCACGACCCGCTGTGGACGCCGGTGCCGCGTGATCTCGTGACCCGCAGGGCACTGACCACGCCAGTCACCCTCGACGCGTGGCGCATCGGCCGACACCAGACGCTCCCCCGTGCACCCGATCTGGCGCGCCGTCGCGCGCCAGACGCGATCGTGGCCATGCGTCGGACCCACCAAGGCATGGGCGATCTCGTGCAGGATGGTGTCGCGCACCAGCTCCTCGTCGTGGAGCGCCGTCAAGGGTCGGCTCAGCGAGATCGTCTTGGTGCGAAAGCGGCAGGCGCCCGCCCGCGTCTTGGCGTGGTCGGCGACGACGCGCCAATCATCAAGGCCATGCTCACGCAGCAGCCGGCGCCCGAGGGCCAGCGCTGCGGTGATCTCCATGACGGCATCCTCGCAGGGGGCACTGACAGTCCAGCGCACGCCGCACCCACGACCCCCTCCGCGGGTCTAGCTGGCCAGCTTGCGCACGAGGACCAAGGCCGCCTCGATGATCTCGCCGGCCTCGTCAGGCGAGTCGATCTCGGTGAGCAGGCGGGCCGCATCGCTGGAGATCGTCGTCAGCACCAGGAGCCTGACCCGGTCCCCTGGTGAGTCGGTCGTCACCATAAACAGCTCGGTGACCTCGGAGAGCCACAACTGGAACTGCTCCCGTCGCCACCGGACGTGTCCTTGTGGATGATCCCCGCCGTGGACGAGGCGGGTCATCTCCCGGTGCGCCCATGCCTGTTCCATATAGGCACGCGCACTCTCGGCGAACAGATCGACCGGATCAGTCACCCCGGCCTCGCGGGCTGCCGTCATCGCTTGGGCGGACGCGTCGTGCAGCGTGTCGTGATAGCCGCGACACAGCGCCTGAAACAGCTCGGCCTTGCCCCCGAAGTGGTGATAGATGCTGCCGACGCTGGAACCCGACCGCTCCACGACGTCGCTCACGTTGGCCGCCGTGTACCCGAAGTCCAGAAACACTGACTGCGCGGCGGCCAGGATGGCGGCCTTGGTGTCCGGAGTGGTCGACCAGCGTCGCGTCCGGTCGGCTTTGGCGACGCGAGATCCCTCACTCATGGCCCTCTCGCCCTTCCCGGTCAGTCGCGGCATTCGCGGCTCCACAGGTCCGCCTGGGCGGCGCAGGCCACCGGCTCAGTCTGGCACGCACCCAGCGCCCTCGCGGAACCGGCCTCGCGGGTCTGCGAAGGCCCGGCGTCGGTATGTGATGTGCGCCGCGTTGCGACCTAGCGACCGGAACTGCCTCTTGACGAACCATGGATCGCTCCTTGATGCTATCGACTACTAGAGCGTCATTCTAGTAGTCTTTTTTGCTTAGACGCACGTGGCCAGCAGGGTCGCACAACCCCCGAACGGAGGCATGGGTATGAGCCCGGAGGTCACGGCAGCGCCCCTGCTGTCGGTCCAGGATCTGCGCGTGGAGTTTGCCACCGGCGGCCAGGTGCTCGAGGCCGTCAGCGGTGTCGATGTCGAGATCCGTGCGGGCGAGACCGTGGCCATCGTGGGCGAGTCCGGTTCGGGCAAGAGCGTGACGGCCATGGCCGTGATCGACCTGCTCGGCAACGGCCGAATCAGCGGTGGCCGGGTCATGTGGGACGGCACCGACCTGGCCCACGTTTCGAAGCGGCAGATGCGCGACATCCGCGGCAACGACATCTCGGTCATCTTCCAGGACCCCATGACGGCGCTGGATCCTCTCTACACGATCGGCAACCAGCTGCGGGAAGCCATCACCCTGCACACCGACCTCGATCGTCAGCAGACCAAGGACAGGGCCGTCGAGCTGCTCCGCATGGTCGGTATCCCGGACCCGGACGCCAAGGTCGACGCGTATCCGCATCAGCTCTCCGGCGGCCAGCGTCAGCGCGTCATGATCGCTGCCGCCTTGGCGTGCCACCCTCGGCTCGTCATTGCGGACGAGCCGACGACGGCCCTGGACGTCACGGTCGAGGCGCAGGTCCTCGGACTCATTCATGAGCTCCAGCGCGAGTCCGGAGTCGCTGTCATGCTCATCACCCACGACATCGGCGTCGTGGCCGAGATGGCCGATCGCGTCGTGGTGATGTACGCAGGTCAGGTCGTTGAGTCCGGACTCGCCGACGACGTGCTCAGCCGCCCCCTGCACCCCTACACCCAGGCGCTGCTCGCGGCGATCCCGCAGCCGGACCAGCCGCGCGACGAGCCCATGCCTGCCATCCCCGGGGCCGTACCGTCCCTGGTCGAGATGCCCACCGGGTGCCGGTTCGCCGGGCGCTGCACTCAGGCCGAGGAGATCTGCACCCAGGAGGCGCAAACTCAACGCCTCGTGCTGGACCGGACCGTCCGCTGCTGGCGGGCCGGTCCCCCGGCCACGACCCCCGTGATGCCCACCGCGACCGGCGGGGAGGGAGCCCGATGACCGCCACCCTGGGTGAGGCAACCCTGGACCCGGCCACCGGAGACGTGCTCATGGAGGCCACCGACCTCGTCAAGCACTTCCCCATCACCTCGGGGGGCCGAGGGGCCCGCCGGGTGGTGCGAGCCGTCGACGGCGTGTCCTTCACCATCCGCCGACGCCAGACCCTGGGTCTGGTCGGTGAGTCGGGCTCGGGCAAATCCACGCTGGGCCGACTCGCCTTGCGGCTCATCGAGCCCACCAGTGGCCAGGTCAGCTTCGACGGACAGGACATCACGGAGCTGTCCGGCAACCAGCTGCGCGCCCTGCGCAGCCGCATGCAGATCGTCTTCCAGGACCCGCTCAGCTCGTTCAATCCGCGGATGGACATCGAGCAGGTGCTGACCGAGCCGATGATCATCCACGGGATCGGGACCCCGGCGAGCCGGCGCGCGCGCTGCGAGGAGCTGCTCGACCTCGTCGGCCTCCCCCGCACCGCACTTGACCGTTTCCCTCACCAGTTCTCCGGCGGGCAGGCCCAACGCATCGGCATCGCGCGCGCCCTGTCAACCGAGCCGGAGCTGATTGTCTGCGACGAGGCAGTCAGTGCCCTGGACGTGTCGATCCAGGCCCAGATCCTCAACCTCCTCAGAGACCTGCAGCACGAGTTCGGGATCTCCTACCTCTTCATCGCGCACGACCTCAATGTCGTCCGCTACATGTCGGACTGGATCAGCGTCATGTACCTGGGCAAGGTCGTCGAGTCCGGACCCGGCGACCGCGTCATGCGACAGCCTCGCCACCCCTACACCCAGGCACTGATCCAGGCCATCCCCTCCCCGGATGACCGGCGCAGAATGCGCCCGACCCTGGCCGGCGAGATCCCCAGCCCGAGCGACCCGCCACCGGGGTGCCACTTCCACCCCCGATGTCCTCGCGCCTTCGAGCCCTGCGACCGGGTGGAGCCGCATCTGCTCCCGATCGGCTCCGACGCCGTGTCCTGTCATCTCTACGACGGGGCCCATGAGGGACCACCGCCTGTGCCGAACCCCGGCACACCGAAGGGGGGTGCTCACCGATGAGATATGTCCTGAGCCGGCTCGGCCACGGGCTCCTGGTCCTCGCGCTGGTCACTGTGGTCGTCTTTCTCGCCATCCGGGCCGTGCCCGGTGACGTGGTCCGCACCCAGCTCGCGGACTCCCCGGGGGTGACCGAGGAGATGATCGCCCAGCGCAGCGCTGAACTTGGCCTCGACAAGCCCATCCTCACGCAGTTCGGCACCTTCGCCACCGGGCTGGTGCGGGGTGACCTCGGGAACTCCTTCGTCGACGGGCGCCCGGTCACCGAGAGCATCCTGGAACGGCTCCCGCCGACCCTGGAGCTGGGGGCCCTGGCCCTGCTACTGGGGATCCTGCTCGGGGCCCCGATGGGAATGCTGGCCGCAGTCCGGCGCAACAGCGTGCTCGACCAGACCATGCGGGTCCTGGCGGTGCTCGGTCTGTCCATCCCCAGTTTCTGGTTGGCCCTGTTGCTCATCACCTTCCTGTCCCGATACGTCGGCTGGTCACCGCCGCTGGTCTATCAGGGACCAACCGAGAACCTCGGGGACAACCTGGCTCAAATGGCGCTCCCGGTTATCGCCCTCGCGACAGCGACGATGGCGGTCGTCGCCCGGATGGTGCGCTCCTCAATGCTCGAGGTCCTGGGCTCCAACTTCATCCGCACCGTGCGGGCCCGCGGCGCCTCAGAGTTCACCGTCCTGGTCAAGCACGCGGGCCGCAGTTCCTTGCTGTCGGTGTTCACGGTCCTGGGGCTGCAAGTGGGCGCCATCTTGGGCGGAACCGTTCTGCTGGAGGGGATCTTCTCCATCCCGGGCATGGGTTCTTACGTCTTTGAAGCAGTCCAGATGCGGGACTACCCGGCGGTCATCGGGAGCGTCATCTTCTACGGCGGCCTGTTCATCATCGTCAACCTCATCGTCGACATCGTGTACGCCGTCATCGACCCAAGAATTCGGTACTAAGGAAGCGCCGTGATCCGTCAAGCAGCAACCAAGGCCGCGTCGGTCACCGGCCCCGGTCGGCCACGTCGCGGCCTGGTGACCTTCTTCAAGGAGGAGCCACTGGGCTTTCTGGCATTCGTCCTCATCTCCCTGTTCGTCATCCTCGGGGTGTTCGCTCCATGGGTGGCGCCGCACGATCCGCTCCTGCAGGACCGCGCGGCATTCATGCAGCCACCCAGCTCGACCTACTGGTTCGGGACCGACGCCCTCGGCCGCGACATCCTCAGCCGCTCGATCTACGGGGCCCGGACCTCCCTGGTCGTCGCCGTCCTCACGATCGTGCTGGGCGGGTTCATCGGGGTCGTGGTCGGCATGGTGTCGGGCCTGTTCGCCGGGACCTGGGTGGACACCGTGTTGCAGCGCCTCATGGATGCGCTGATGTCCATCCCCGCCCTGGTCCTTCTGCTCTTCGTCGCAGCCCTCCTGGGACCGAGCATGCGCAACACCGTCATCGCCCTGAGCCTGCTGGCCATCCCGTCGTTTAACCGGGTGACCCGGGCCGAGATGCTCCGGATCCGCGCAGAGGCCTACTTCGAGGCCGCCCACGCCGTCGGAGCGAGTACCTGGCGCTTGTTGACCCGGTACGGACTGCCCAACCTCATGCCCGCCCTGCTCGTCCTCAGCAGCCTGCTGTTCGCCATCGTGCTCATCGCCGAGGCCTCGTTGAGCTTCCTAGGGATCGGAACGCCGCCGCCAGCGCCGTCCTGGGGCCGCATGCTCAGCGAGGGCTCGCGGTTCCTCGACACCGCCCCTTGGATTGCCATCTTCCCCGGCTTGGTCCTGTCCGTGTCCGTGCTTGCCTTCAACCTGCTGGGCGATGCCCTCAGAGACTTCCTCGACCCCCGACAGCGTCGCTAGTCCTGCCGCTCCGGCCACCACGCGTGGCGACCGCCAACTTCCACCCACCCAACCACGAGGAGAAGCCTGCCTTGCCCACCCACCGCCATCCTTATCGATCCCTGGCTGTCGCGGCATTCGCCGCGGTGACCTTGGCAGCCTGCTCCGGCGGCAATACGCCGACGAGCACCGCAGCCGCGAGCCAAGACGCCGGACCGCCACAGAGCGGTGGCACCCTACGGGTGAACTCGCTCTACGACACCAAGGTCCTCGACCCCCAGGTCAACCCGTCCTACGAGACCCTGAACACGGTCAAGTTCGTGTACAGCAAGCTGATGGCGTACAAGACTGGCCCGGACGTGCCCTACGGGACCGACGAGCTCGTCGGGGATCTGGCCGAGTCGTGGGAGGCCAACGAGGACGCGACGGTCTGGACCGTCCACCTGCGCAAGGGCGTCACCTGGCAGAACATCGCCCCGGTCAACGGGCGCGAGTTCACCGCCAAGGACGTGCTGTGCACGACGGACCGCATCACCAGCCTCCCGGCCGCCCAGCAGTCGCTCCTCGCCTACGTCTCTGAGATCGCGGCGCCCGACGACTACACGCTCACCTTTACGCTCTCGCAGCCCTATGTCGCCTTCGATGAGAACCTCGCTGCGCCCTCGATGCTGATCCTGCCCTGTGAGGGGACCGACGGCACTTTCGACCTGAAGGCCAAGGCCATCGGCACCGGGCCCTTCATGCTCGAGAACTGGACTCCGGGCGACAAGCAGCGGGTCTTCACCAAGAACCCCGACTACTACGAGGCCGGCAAGCCGTACCTGGACAGCGTCACCCAGACATACGTCCTGGACCCTCAGGCGCTCATCTCGGCCGCCCGCTCGGGCCAGTTCGACCTGGTCTACGAGAATGACCCGGCGGTGATCGACACCATCGTGAAGGCCAACCCCACCTGGTCAACCAAGGAGGAGGGGGGCCTGGAGCAGGCCCGGGTGTTCCTCAACGCGACGAGGGAGCCGTTCACCGACGCCCGGGTCCGGCGCGCAATCAGCCTGGCCATCGACAAGCAGGGCATGATCAAGGCCGTTTCGCCCGGTACCTCCCTCACCGGGCCGGTCGCTCCCACCATCGCCGATGGTCTGAGCACCGAGCAGGTGGACAAGCTCACCCCCTATGACCCCGACGAAGCCAAGGCGCTGCTCGCCGAGGCGGGTCAGACCTCGTTCAGCACGAAGATCCTGGTCAACACCGCTTACGGCGAGGCCAATCTGCGGCGTGCCCAGTGGGTCCAGCAGGACCTCGCCGCTGTCGGTATCACCAGTGAGATCGTGGAGCAGGACCAGGCCACCTACATCGGCGCCTGGACGTCCAAGGACTACGACATGGTCGTCGGCGCGATGGCAGGGGCGCTGACTGCGGACCTGGCGTTGTCGACCGAATGGACGAGCACCGGCGCGCGCAACTACACCGGCATCAATGACCCGAAGCTCGACGAAATGATCACCGCCCAGCGGTCCATCGCTGACCCCACTGAGCGCAAGGCCGCCCTGGAGGACATCCAGAGCTACATCCTGACCGACGTGGCGGACCCGATCCCGTTGCACAACTTCGTTGCGTTCTGGGGCGTGAGCGACAAGGTCCAGAACTACTACCCCCACCCGGACTTCAGTTTCCTGTACTACAAGGACATCTGGCTCAAGCAGTAGCCCGGGAGCCGGTCAGCTGCATCCCCCCGCAGATGCAGCTGACCGGAACAACCAGACGCGGTCGTCGACCGGTGGCAGGCCCACCCGTCCACCCCGCACCAGCGCGGGGCATACCGTGAGCACAGGGAGAGAGAGCCGATGGCACACCCAGACCCCAACCGTTACTCCGAGAATCTCGGCGCGCAGATCCGCGAGCAGCTCGCGGCCATTGAGCGCGCCGGGACAACGGAGGGCGCGACGGCCATAGGCCGACCGATCATTGTCCTGTCCGTGCTCGGCGCGCGTTCTGGCACGTGGCGCAAGGTGCCGCTGATGCGCGTCGAACACGAGGGCGCCTATGCCGCAATCGCGAGCAAGGGAGGCGACCCCGCCCACCCTCAGTGGTACTACTCGATCACGGCCAACCCAGATGTCAAGGTCCAGGACGGCGACACCGCGCACCCGTACCAAGCGCGTCAGGTGACGGGTTCTGAGCGCGAGGCCTGGTGGGAGCGAGCGACCCAAGCATTCCCGCCGTATGTCGAGTACCAGGCGCGGACCCCCCGGCAGATCCCCGTGTTCGTCCTCGAGCCTCGCTGAGCCGCGGCTCGTACGAGCCACAGACCAAGAACCCCGGCGGCCGGACCCTTGAACAGGGCCGGCCGGCCGGGGTTTCTTGCGGGGCGGGGCTCACTGGCGGCTGCCAGGTCAGGGCAGGGCTCCCAGCGGCAGGTCATGGCTGCGTTGATGCAGTGCGCGTGGCCTGTCACGTGGGCCCCAGACAGCGGGCACGCCACAAGGAGAATGCCGCCGAGGCTGTGAACGCCAGGCACCCGACGGCAGCCATCCCGGTCCGCCTCGAGCGCGCGGACCCACAAGTCGGGGATTGCCGGTTCCGACGGACAGCGCGAACACAGCGGCCGGAGCCGACCGCGGCCAGGGGCGGCGCTCGCCGCAGGGGGTGCCCGATCAGGGCATGTAGCTGCCCCCGTTGACATAGAGGGTCTGCCCCGTGACGTGGGCGGCTTCGGGGAGGCAGAACCAGGAGATGGCGGCCGCCTGGTCCTCGGGCTGGAGCAGGTACTTCATGGGGTTGCTCACCGGGGAGTTCGCGACCAACGCCGCCAGTTTGTCGGGGTCGGGGTGGCTCGCGCGCAGCATCGCCGTGTCGGTGAGGCCGGGGGCGACGGAGTTGACAGTGACCCCGTGCGGGCCGCCCTCATGAGCGGCGATCTTGGTCAGCGCCATGACCGCAGCCTTGGAGACGGCGTAGGCGCCTGCCGTCGGGTAGACCCGAGTGCCAGCCCCGGACGACACAGTCACGATCCGCCCCCACCCTCGCTCGATCATCCCACCCATGCAGGACCGGATCATCAGGAGAATGCCGCCGACGTTCACGTCGAACACGCGGTTCCAGTCAGCCAGATCGGCCTCCAGGAGGGTGCGGCCGCCCTGACCTCCCGTGCCCGCCGCGAGGACAAGGATGTCCGCGGGGCCGCACTGGGCGGTGAGTTCGGTGGCCGCGCGCGTGACGCTGGTCGGGTCGCTGACGTCGACCTGCGCGAATGGGCCTGGTGAGGTTGTCGGCACAGCGAGGTCGAGCCCGGCCACCTCGGCGCCGAGCTCGGTCAAGCGGGTGACGGTGGCGGCTCCGATGCCGGAGCTTGCGCCGGTGACCCAGGCCACCTTGCCGGTCAGGGGTCCCTTCG
Organism: Phycicoccus sp.; assembly: GCA_017993715.1. GTDB lineage: Bacteria > Actinomycetota > Actinomycetes > Actinomycetales > Dermatophilaceae > JAGOME01. The sequence continues at coordinate 14,029 of JAGOME010000034.1, read as the reverse complement.
GGAAGTTCGTCATGTATCGCCTCTTCGAGTCAGGTCAGCACTGGTGCCTATCGGTCCGCGTCGCCGCCCCCTTGGTGCGGGCTCGGAACGACCTCGGCCCAACGACATTCTGCCGTGCAATCATAGCAATCTTTATGATTTGTGTGACCCGCCACACACCCTCATCCGGACCACGCGGCGCCGGCACCTGCAGACCCTTGACGCCACCATCCTCATCGGACACACTCGACAACCTAGAGCACGTTTCTAGTTTCCAATTTTAGATTGGTGAACTCGTCCTCGCCCGCTTCGAGCGGTCCCCGGGCGGCGGACCACCGACCCGGCTGGCTCGGCCATGACCCGACCGCCTCCGACCGAGCAAGGAGATCCACCGATGCGTCCGTATCCACGACGACACTTGGCGACCATGGCCGCCGTCGCTCTCATCCCCATCCTCGCGGCCTGCTCCAGCGCCGCGCCCTCGGGCGCGAGCGGGGCAACTGCGACCGTGGACGCCGGGCCACCCCAAAGCGGCGGAACGCTGCGGACGAGCTCCATCTACGACACCAAGAATCTCGACTTCCAGGCTGAGCCGGGCTACGTCACGCAGAACAGCGTGAAGTTCGTGTACAGCAAGCTGCTGGCCTACAAGACTGGGCCTGACGTTCCCTACGGCAGCAACGAGCTCGTGGGTGACCTCGCCGAGTCATGGGAGCCCAACGAGGACGCGACGGTGTGGACGTTCCACCTGCGCAAGGGGGTGAAGTTCCAGAACATCCCGCCCGTCAATGGGCGCGAACTGACCTCCGCTGATGTTCTCTGTACGACCGACCGGATCAAGAGCCTGCCGTCCTTCCAGCAGGCCTTCCTCTCCTACGTCAGCGACATCCAGGCGCCCGATGACTCCACCGTGGTGTTCACGCTGTCGCAGCCGTACGTCGCGTTCGCGGAGAACCTGGCAGCCCCCTCGTTCATGATCCTCCCCTGCGAGGGAGCCAAGGGTGAGTACGACCTAGAGACCCAGGCCATCGGCACCGGACCGTTCATGCTCGAGAACTGGACCCCCGGGGACAAGGAACGCGTCTACGTCAAGAACCCCGACTACTACGAGGAGGGCAAGCCGTACCTGGACAAGGTCACGCAGGTCTACCTCAATGACCCGCAGGCCCTGACGGCGGCGACCCGCTCGGGACAATTCGACCTGGTCTACCTCAATGACAAGCAGAGCATCGACAACATCGTGAGCCAGGTGCCGGGGTTCACCCAGTCTCTCGAAGGTGGCCTGGAGCAGAATCGGGTCTTCATCAACGCAGAGCGGGCTCCCTTCGACGACCTCCGGGTCCGGCGGGCTATCGCCCTGGCCCTGGACAAAACCGGCGCGAATGCCGCACTGAACCCGGAGACCACCCTGACCGGCCCGGTCTCCCCCAACCTCTTCGGCGGACTCTCGCCCGATGAGGTCAACGAGGCCATTCCGTTCAACCCGGAAGAGGCCAAGCAGCTGCTGGCCGAAGCTGGCCAGGCGAATCTGACCACCACCCTGGTCATCAACTCCAGCTATGGGGACGGGATGGCGCGCCGGGCCCAGTGGGTCCAGGAGGACCTGTCCAAGGTCGGGATCAATGCCGAGATCGTCGTCCAGGACCACGCGACCTATATGGCGAATTGGCAGGGCAAGAACTACGACATCATCGTCGGCGCCATGGCTGGCTCGCTGACCGCTGACAGTGCCCTGACGACCGAGTGGCTGAGCACCGGCTCCCGGAACTGGGCTGGCGTCAATGACCCCAAGCTCGACGAGATGATCACGCAACAGCGCTCGATCGGCGACCCGGCCGCACGCGAGGAGGCCTTGAAGAACGCCTCGCGCTACATCCTCACCGAGGTCGGGACCCCGATCCCGCTGGGCTCCATCTACGCGTACTTCGGCCGGAGTGACCGGGTGCACAACTACTACCCGCACCCGGACTTCAGCTTCCTCTACTACAAGGACATCTGGATGACGCCGGAGTCCTGACGGCGCAGCCGGTCAACACCGTGAGGGTGCCCCGCCTGCCGAGGGGCACCCTCAAACCTGGCCGAGACAAATTATTAGTAATCTTACTCATCTTTACGAGACGGGCCAGTCTACCGACCATAGGGTCGAGACTCAGCCATCCCGGCAGTGGCTTGACACAGGAGAGATTCATGAAGATCATCGACGCCTTCTTCCGCCCGCCAGTCGACGCGATTGTGGAGACCGGCCTGTATGACAGCCCGGGACCGACCCTGAGCCGATACAAGCGCAGCCAGGCCCTCGACCCGGCTTACCTGCTGAAGAACCCCGACCTGATCCTGCGGGAGCAGCGGGACCTGGGCGTCGTGGCCAGCATCCTCCCGGGACTGGCCCCTGCGGTGGGTTTCGACCTCAACGCCAACCTCACCGGGCCGATGACGGAGTTCCCCAACGAACAGGTCGCCGCGATCTGCGACGAGCTCGACGGGTTCTACGGCCTGGCCTCAGTCAACCCCGCCGACAACCCCAACGCCGTCGACGACCTCGTCCACTGGCTCGACCACGGCATGCTCGGCGTCAAGCTGTACCCCGGGTGGTTCGCCGAGCCGCTCCACTGCGACAACGAGATCCTCTACCCCATCTACGAAACGTGCGCCGCCCGCAACGTCCCCGCCGTCATCCTGCACGGCGGCTTCTCCGGCCCCGACCTCTCCTACACCGACCCCGTCCACATCGAACGCGTCGCCATGAACTTCCCCACCCTGAAGATCATCGTCGCCCACGGCGGATTCCCCTACATCCAGCAGATCACCGGCCTGCTCTACCGCCGCCGGAACATCTGGCTCCAACCCGACATGTACTTCCCCGGCATGCCCGGCCAACAAGACCTCATCCTGGCCATGTCCAGCTACGCCCGCGAACGCGTCATCTACACCTCCAGCTACCCCTTCACCCACGGCCGCGACCAACTCGACCGCATCCGCGCCCTCGGCCTCACCGACACCGTCCTGCAACGCTTCCTCCACGACAACGCCGCCGAGGCCTACGGGCTGGAGCCCTTGGCATGAAGATCATCGATGCCGCCGTTCAACCCCCGGTCGAGGACATCCTCAAGACCGGCCTCTACGACGGCCCTGGCCCCGCGTCGGGCCGATACCGTCGCGACCAGGCATTGGACCCGGCCTACCTGCTCAAGTCTCTGGACCTGTTCCTCAAGGACCAGCGCAGCACGGGCGTCGTGGCCAGCATCGTCTCGGCCCTGGCGCCGGTCGTGACGTTCGACGCATACGCCAACCTCACCGGGCCGATGACGGAGTTCCCCAACGAACAGGTCGCCGCGATCTGCGACGAGCTCGACGGGTTCTACGGCCTGGCCTCAGTCAACCCCGCCGACAACCCCAACGCCGTCGACGACCTCGTCCACTGGCTCGACCACGGCATGCTCGGCGTCAAGCTGTACCCCGGGTGGTTCGCCGAGCCGCTCCACTGCGACAACGAGATCCTCTACCCCATCTACGAAACGTGCGCCGCCCGCAACGTCCCCGCCGTCATCCTGCACGGCGGCTTCTCCGGCCCCGACCTCTCCTACACCGACCCCGTCCACATCGAACGCGTCGCCATGAACTTCCCCACCCTGAAGATCATCGTCGCCCACGGCGGATTCCCCTACATCCAGCAGATCACCGGCCTGCTCTACCGCCGCCGGAACATCTGGCTCCAACCCGACATGTACTTCCCCGGCATGCCCGGCCAACAAGACCTCATCCTGGCCATGTCCAGCTACGCCCGCGAACGCGTCATCTACACCTCCAGCTACCCCTTCACCCACGGCCGCGACCAACTCGACCGCATCCGCGCCCTCGGCCTCACCGACACCGTCCTGCAACGCTTCCTCCACGACAACGCCGCCGAGGCCTACGGGCTCGCCGACCGGAGGTAGGGGCCACTGACAGGCCCTAGTTGACACTCCCAAGGAGCCATCGGTCGCCCTGCCAGACCACCTCGAGGACGGCCTGGTACTCCTTGGCCTCTTGAGTGTTCAGGATCGCGCCTGTCGCGTCGACGACGTTGGCTGCGGCCTGACGCATCTGCACCTCCGCCACAACGGTTTCGGCGGTGGAGGCAGAGGTCACGTTGAGGGAAACCACCTCGACCGGATCGGTATCCACCCGCTGCCCCTGCTGGACCAGGCTTGCAGCCAGCTCTTCGTAGGCAGTGCAGGCCTCGCAGCTGTCGGCACCCAAAGGCCCCAGCAGCACACCCGAGGGTTGGGTGTAGGCGGCATTGAGCTGGGTGTAATAGAACCGGACGAACGCGGCCGCCCCCTTCGGGGAGTGCGCCGCCGCGGCCTCCGGGACCGAGTAACTCGGGCTCGGGGTCACGCTCACCGACGGCGGCGCCGCGGGTGGGGCAAAGATGCCCCCGCAGCCGCTCACCGCCAGCAGCGTCGCGACGACCCCGACGGCATTCCTCATCGAGCGCAAGGCGCCCCTCCTCCCGCTGTGGCGTGGTGTCCTTCCGAAGCATCCCAAATATCGACCGGGCCCCGACAGGGGACCCGCCGAGACGGCATTCAGACGGGCTGTTCCGGCGCGCGATACCGGAGCCGGCAGCCGGCCTGATGGGGGTTGCGAACGACCAGGTCGGTGACCTGGAGGTCTGAGCCCGCCCAGACCCCCTCGGCAAGCCCGCGATGCAACTCGCACACGATCTGCGGAGCGCGCTCGGCGCCGACGGCAAACGGGCAGCGGTGCAGCACGATCTCCTCGTCCTCACCGCGGGGTGCCGACGCCGCGGGTAGCCGCGGCTCGAACCCCAATTGCCGCGTGACGCCGACGAGAAGGTCGACCGGATCGGCCCGTCCTGACCGGTCCAGGCTCGCGGCGAGGCGCGCCCCCGCCTTCCGTCCGACCTCCCGCGGAGAGCGACCCTCCTCGAGCATCTCCAGCAGCATCAGAGAGAGCTCTTCGTGAGGCGTGGCGGACTCCCAGCGCTCGACGGCGCCAGGGCTGACCCGATAGAGCAGCGCCGGCCGCCCCCTCCCTTGCGGCGCAGCCGTCTCCTCAATGACCAGACTGGCGTCGCGCAGCTTGCCCAGATGGAGGCGGATTGCGTTGGGGTGCAACGCGAACTGTGCAGCAAGCTGCGCCACTGTGAGCGGGTCCGCCGCATCACGCAGGGTCTCGAAGATGGCGTAGCGGGTCCGGTCCCCGAGGGCGCGGCCCTGATCTCTTACGTCAGTCATGGCCGCACCAGTCTCTCTCGTCACGTCCAGGTCGCCGTTCGCGTGGCAGAACTCCCACTTCCTCACTATTGTTCCAGTGCTTCGTTGATTTATTCATGGGTGGAGGGGCTATGGGAGTGCAAGCGGCGGACATTCACACTGAAGACCAGCATCGCCGACGTCTCGACCGGCGGTGGTGGATCGCCCTGATCGTCGTCGTCGTCGGATCTTTCGCGGTTCTCTTGGGAATGGGAGTGCAACTCAACAACGACAAGCCCCCACTCCCCGAGGCCGTGGTCGTCGGCAACGACCCCGTCATGACGATCGACGACATCCAGGCCGGTCAACGCATCTGGCAGTCGATGGGTGGCCAGGAGATCGGCTCGGTCTGGGGTCATGGCGCCTACGTCGCGCCCGACTGGACCGCGGACTGGCTGCATCGGGAGGCGTTGTTCCTCCTCGACCGCTGGTCGCAGGCCGACTACGGCGTGGCCTACGAGGACGCAGACGCCGTGCAACAGGGCGCCCTCGAGGCTCAGCTCACACAGACCTTGCGCACGAACACCTACGACGAAGCCACCGGCACCGTGACCATCGACGCCGATCGGGCGGCCGCCTGGGAGGCCAACACCGCCTACTACACGGCCCTGTTCGCGGACGGCCACGAACGGTATGCGATCCCGGTCGGCACTCTCACCGACCCGGCGCAAGCGCAACAGATGGCGGACTTCTTCTGGTGGACCTCGTGGGCGGCCTCGACGGACCGTCCTGGCACGGACGTCACCTATACCCAGAACTGGCCCCACGAGCCGCTCATCGGAAACACCCCTCCCCCGGACAACATCCTCTGGAGCATCATCAGCTTCATCCTGCTGCTGGCGGGGATCGCCGGAATGGTCTACTACCACTCCGGCCTGAGCCAGGACGAGGAGAAGCTCGACCATCGAGCCGCCCCGCACGACGATCCGCTCCTCGGCTACCGCTCGACCCCATCCCAGCGCGCCACGCTGAAGTACTTCTTCATCGTCGGCCTGCTGTTCGTCCTGCAGATCGCCATGGGCATCATCGCGGCCCACTACGGGGTCGAGGGCGGGGCGCTGTACGGCATTGCCATCGATCAATACCTCCCGTATGCCGTCGTGCGGACCTGGCACACCCAGCTCGGGATCTTCTGGATCGCGACCGCGTGGCTGGCCACGGGGTTGTACGTCGCTCCCGCCGTCGGCGGGGTCGAGCCCAAGTACCAGCGGCTTGGAGTCAACGTCCTCTTCGGTGCCCTCTTGGTCGTCGTCCTCGGCTCGATGGCCGGCGAGTGGTTCTCGATCACGGGCCGGATGGGTTACGGCAACGCGTCGAACTTCTGGTTCGGCACCCAGGGCTACGAGTATGTCGACCTGGGCCGGATCTTCCAGATCGGCCTGTTCATCGGCCTGTTCCTGTGGTTCTTCCTCATGTGGCGCGGTATGGCGCCGGCCCTGCGCCGCTCGCGGGAGACCAACCGCCTGCTCGCCACGGCCGACGCGCCGCTGGCCGCTGGATCGTCCCGCTCGCTGACCGCGATGCTCCTCGTCAGCTGCCTGGCGATCGCCGGCTTCTATGGAGCGGCATTCGGCATCGGGTCCAACACCCATCTCTCGATTGCCGAGTACTGGCGGTGGTGGGTCGTCCACCTGTGGGTAGAGGGCTTCTTCGAGGTCTTCGCGACCGTCGTCATCGCGTTCCTGTTCTCCCGGCTCGGGCTTATCCGGGTGGCCACGGCGACCAGCGCGACCCTCGCGTCCACCGTGATCTTCCTGTCCGGCGGAATCATCGGCACGATGCACCACCTCTACTTCACCGGCAGCCCCTCGGGCATGATCGCGCTCGGCGCCTCCTTCAGTGCGCTCGAGGTCGTGCCGCTGGCGCTGATGGGGTTCGAGGCATTCCGGCATCTGCGTCTGCTCAAGGTGCGCACCTGGGTCTCGGGCTACAAGTGGGCGATCTACTTCTTCGTCTCGGTGTCGTTCTGGAACATGCTCGGCGCGGGAGTATTCGGGTTCCTCATCAACCCGCCGATCTCGCTGTTCTACGTGCAAGGGCTCAACCTCACGCCCCTGCACGGGCACACCGCCCTCTTCGGGGTCTACGGGATGCTCGGCATCGGGCTCATGCTCTTCTGCGTTCGCTCCCTCATGCCCGGACGCGAATGGCGTGACCTGCCCATCAAAATCGGCTTCTGGTCGATGAACGTCGGGCTGCTCATGATGGCGCTGCTCAGCCTGCTCCCACTCGGTCTCGCGCAGGCCTGGGCGAGCATCTCCGAGGGCCTCTGGTATGCCCGGTCGGCCGAGTTCCTGTACACCCCGACGCTCACGGTCATCCGATGGATGCGGGTCCCCGGCGACATCATCTTCGGCATCGGCGCGCTGGCCATCGGCGTGTTCATGGTGGGGCTACTCACCGGGTGGTCACTCAAGAGCGAGGCCAGCGGCGAGGTCGAGGCCGGCTCGCTCATCGCGGTGCCAGAGGGCGACGAGGTCGGGGCTCGCTCGAATGCCGCTGCCGGGCCCGACGAGGGTGGATCCGCCTAGGCGACACGGCATTCGGAGCGACTGAAGCGGGGCATCCTGGAGCGACTCAGGATGCCCCGCGTGGTCGTCACGGAAGGACGTTGACGGTGTAGCCAATGATGAACGGATCCGTCGAGTCGGACTTGCCGCTGAAGTTCAGCCCGGCCTGGCTGGCGGTCCACCCGGCCTGCTGCGAGCCGCCCTTGGCGCCGAAGGTGAACGGCCCGATCCGGACGCCGGTCGCTGCACTGAATTGCTGCTCGAAGGCCGAGAAGGTCGCCTGCTTGACACTGATGCTGAACGACGGTCGATACACGACGTACATGCCGGTCTTGATCATCGGCAGGAACCCCTTGTCCCCAAAGACTGCGGTGCTGCCACCCTCGCCGAACTCCGAGTAGCCCCGCTTGTACGGCCCCTTGGCCAGCGCGCTCACCCCTGTGTACCACGGGGCCGGTTGGACAAGGATCTCTTCGATGCCGGCGAACTGCACCGACGCCGTCAGGCTGGCGTCGCTTTCGAAGACGTCGATCTTCTGCCACGAACCCGCGACCTGGACCTGCCAGAACCAGTTGCCGACCGAGGCGCTCCCGCCCGCCCAACTCTTGGAGAAGTCATAGGCGGCGTCGGAGTTGGAGATGCTGATCCCTCCGGACGCCACATCGCCAGTGGCTGCCCGATCCGCCCACTTCGCTGCGGTGGTCGGCGTCGTCCAGTTCGGGACCGGCGGCATGGTCGAGAGGTTCGGGTCGTTGAGCTTGGCGTAGTAGTCGCGATCAGCGAGCGCCGACAGCGCCTGCTTGAGATTGGGGGTCTTGGCCTCGTCGACCGCGGCGTCATAGTTGGCTTGGGCTTGGTCCACCGCCTTCCCGAGGGAGGAGAGTTGCGCCTGCCACGAGTGACCATCCAGCGTTCCCAGCCACTGCGTGAACCCGGGTTTGTCCTTGGACGTGTCCGCCTCATACGCCGCTTTGGCCTGCGCGAGCGTGCGTTGCTGCAGATTGCCGGCCGCGACGAGATCGCCGTAGAGCGCGTCGATCCGCTTTCGGAGCTCAGGATCGCTCGTGTCGGGGCTGATGACGTTGAGGAAGGCGGCATACATGTCGTTGAACCGCGTCCCCGTCGAGCTGGACTTCCCGATCGCGCTCCAGGCAGGGATCGCCGACAGCGCGTCGTATTGTGCCGGGCTCACGTACCCCAATTGCTCCGTGGGCCAGTTCCAGGCGGCATACGGGTAGGCCATCTGGAAGGTCTGGGGCGACACGCCGAATCCATTGACCAGGGCGCCGTACAGGATCGCCCAGGCGCTCTGGTTGTAGGTGTCGGCGGCCGCGAGTTGCTCGGCGGACGTCAGGGACGCCTCGGGGGCGGGAAGTGGGTAAACCACGTCGAGATCGTGCTGGAGATCAGTCATGACATTGTCCTTTCGGACCCGTTGTCTGCGCGCGACGCAGCCGTGCGGGTAGGCAAGCGAGTTGTGGAAGAGGGATGAGAGGAGTGGCCAGTGCCGTCTGTGGGCACCTCACCGATGGCGCTACTGCGGCGTCAGGACGCCGACACCGGGGACCTGGGCGGGAGCGACACCGTCCAGCTCCAGCTGGACCAGGAGCAACTGAATGCGTGACGGCCCGAGGTTGTAGACCCCGACCTCGTAGCCACCGACCTGGATGCGGTGCATCTGGCCTGCCGAGATCCGATACCACTGGGTGGGTGGCGGGAAGTGCGGCCACTTCAGCTCGACGCCATATTCCGCGTCCGAATTGACGCAGTACACCTGCATGGACCCGGGCACCTGACCCGCTGGCAGCGTCACCCCGCTGTCCGCATCGATGTTGATCACGTTGTTCTGGATGGTCGCCGTCATGATCTGTTGCCTCCCTGGATGGACTGCCGCCGCGCGTGTCGCGGTGGTCGTGCCTGCTCGGGCTCGGGACTTTCGGAGCCCGGTCAGCGAACCGAGGGGCCTGGCGTGAACTGACGTGAGGTGGAATGCCGTTTGTCCAGGATGGCGCCCGTAGCACCGTGGCGAATCGTCAAATTTGAGGAGATTCGGCCTGGGGTCTCCACTGGAGTGGGTCCACCTCCCACGCCAGGGCAGCCGCAGCTAACTGGGACGGCACCTCGAGCTTGCGCAAGATGGCCTGGATATGAGTCCGCACGGTTGCGGTGGACACCACCAGCAGGTGAGCGATCCGACCTGCCGAGTGCCCACGCATCAGCATTGTCAGGACTTCCGCCTCGCGTGGCGTGAGCCTGGCCAACCGCTCGACATCGCGAAGGAAGTGCTGCACGGCGGCGATGGCGAAGCGGCGGTCGACCGGAACGTCGTCGGCGGTCAGGGTCCCGTCGACCTCCCGTAGCTGAGCATCGAAGGGCTGATCGGCATTGACCAGATCCACGCCTTGGGCCAGCGCGGCCAGCAGCGCGTGACCTGACCGCACCCGGGCAAGCGCGACGACCCGCGCGGCCTCACTCGCAAAGGGCTCCCCGACCGGCATTCGGTCGTCCTCGTCGGCCACCAGGACCACCCCCGGACGGGAATGCCGCCCTGGACCAGGCGGGTGTAACCCCACATGCGCCCCCTCCCAACCCATGGCCCGTAGACCGCCCGCGAGGGCGGACGCCAGGGGGGTGCTGCGAGACAGAATCCAGACGGGGCACCGGCGGTCCAGACCGCGACCCTGCCCGCCCGTCATTCCCCCAACCTGCCTCAGCGCGGGTAGAGCGGCTATGGGGCAGGGCAACGTGAAACCAAAACAGACCTAAGCAAGGCGATTGGCTTAACCCGACGGGAAGGTTCCGAGAGACTCCTCGGAGGTGCCTCTGTACAACCAGTCAGTCGTGCCAGAGCTTGATGACGCGCTCGCTGATGCGCTGGGCCTGGGCTCGCCCGGCCTCGTAGGCGGGCCGGGTCCGGCGCACGTCGAGGAAGTTCAGTCCAACCGCCCGTTGGGTCGCCAAGTCAGGAGTGACCGTCAAGGTGCGAGATCGCGCCCACAGCGCCCGCGCCTGCTGGGCCGGATTGGCTCGGCGCCCGAACGAGTACGGAATCGGGGCCAGGACCAGGACGCGATCGTGTCCGGCGGCGAGGTCGACATTGGCGACGCTGCGCACCCCACCGTCCATGTACCGCCGGTCGTTGATTCGGATCGACGGGAAGACGCCGGGCACGGAGCAACTGGCGGCAACGGCGCGGTCCAATGGCACGTCGCTGTCCCGGTGGAAGACCACCGGGGCGCCGTTGTCGACATCGATGGCCGTGATGAGCAGGTGGGCTGCCGGCCACGGTTGGTCGCGCAGGTCCCCCGCGACCAGGTCGATGAAGGACTCCTCGTCGCCGGTGCGGGCGCGCGTCGAGATGCTGCCGACGAGTCGACGACCACTGCCCCCATCAGGATGCAGGGCGCCGCGCACGAACGCGAAGGCCTCGTTGGGGCCGATGCGGCCCAGACCGTTGAGGGGCTCGTGGTCGAGGAACCCGGTGAGGAAGGTATCGGTCTCCTCTTTGGAACGATCGAGCCGCAGCTGGGTACCGACGACCGACCCAGCCGAGGTGCCGATGATCGTGTCCGCAATCCCCGGGTCGACGCCGAGGTCCCGCAGGCCGGCGATGACCCCGCTGAGCCACGCGATCCCGGTTGCGCCGCCTCCGCCCAGGACCACGGCGCGGGTCGTGGCGTCCGGGCCTGCGATGGGGGGCGCGCCTTGCCACTCGCGGTACCCAGCGTCGCTCCACGTGTTCGCACTCATGGCATTCCTTCCACTCGTGAATCAATGCTACTTGCGGGTAGATCGGTCGGAACAGGCAGGCTCACCTCCCTCACAGGCAGGGGCTTGGCCGGGTTGTCGAACGAGGCCGGATGCCGGCCAGGTGTTCGCGATCTCCGCTCCTCGCACACCGGAACATTCACGGTCCGGCGCTGGCCATCGGACGCCTCTGTGCCACGGCGATGAGCACTCGTTCAACACCCCAGTAGAAGGCGGCCACCGCCAGACCGAACAGCAGAATGGCCCCGATGGTGGTGAAGACCGGGCCGTAGCCGAGCGAGATGACATCGACGAAGCCGTAGGGGTAGGCATCGACCACCTCACCTCGGGCCAGCATCCACGCAACCCACAGCAGCGGGATGAGCATCGCTCCGAGGACCGTCCGCCCGGTGATCCACCGCCGGGGACCCCAGATGAGCCACACGACCACGGTCACCGCCGGGACCACGATGTGCTGCCACGGGTTGGTGAGCTTGGACCAGCCGATCCGCGGGTCCAGCGGACTCAAAAGCACGGCATACACGATCGCCGTGACCGTGATCATCAGCAGGCTGTCGAGCCGGAGAACCCGGCGCCACCCGGTGTCGACGTGCGGCTGGGCGGCCAGGAGCGTGAGCGCCACCGCAACGACGATGTTGGACCACGTCGTGAAGTAGCTCAGGGTGTCGGCCACTCGGGAGAGTGCGCCGGCCAATCCGGCCGGGTGATGGCCATAGAGGTTGGGGAGCGGCTCAGGACCGCCGGTGAACTGGCCCAGGGCGGAGAGCACAAGGACAAGGATGACGCCGGCCCACGCGAGGGCGGCGTTGAGCGCGAATGCCGCGCGCGCACCGGGGCTGGTCCGTTCCATCGACGCGCACCCTAGCGCGGCGTGCGCCGCCAGCGATACGGCCGGAACCGGGGGGTCAGGGGCTTGGGCCTCAAGCTAGCCTGCTGAGGCATGAGCTCCGAGATCCGCCCGTTTCGTATCGAGGTCCCCGAGGAGGTCCTGGCGGACCTCCGCCACCGGCTCGAGGCCACGCGATGGCCGGACCGGGAGCTCGTCGACGACTGGTCGCAGGGCGCACCCCTGGCCTACATCCAGGACCTGTGCCGGACGTGGGCCGACGACTACGACTGGCGGACTCGCGAGGAGCGGCTGAATGCCTTCGCGCAGTTCGTCACCGAGATCGACGGGGTCGATATCCACCTGATCCACGAGGTGTCTCCCCATCCAGAGGCGGTCCCGCTGGTCATCACCCACGGCTGGCCCGGCTCGATCGTCGAGTTCCACAAGGTGATCCGTCCGCTGGTGGACCCGGTGGCCCACGGCGGGTCTGCTGCTGACGCTTTCCACGTCATCGCGCCCTCCCTACCCGGCTTCGGCTTCTCCGGAAAGCCGACCCAGGTGGGGTGGGGCGTGGAGAAGATCGCCGACGTGTGGGCAGAGCTGATGACCCGGCTGGGATATCAGACCTTCCTGGCCCAGGGTGGCGACTGGGGCTCCAACGTCACGGCCCACCTGGGAGCGCGCCACCCCGACCGCGTCGCCGGCCTCCACGTGACCCTCACCACCGTGGCAACGCCGAGTGCGCCGCCGGTGACTCCGCACGAAATGAATGCCGTGGCGCGGGCCAAGAAGTACCTGCGGGAGGAGTCGGGCTACGCCACCCAGCAGCGGACCCGGCCCCAGACTTTGGGCTATGCGCTCACGGACTCGCCCTCTGGTCAGGCGGCGTGGATCGTGGAGAAGTTCCGGGCGTGGACGGACTGTGATGGGCATCCGGAGAACGTGCTCACGCGGGATGAGTTGCTCGACAACATCATGTTCTATTGGGCGACCGGATCAGCCACCTCCTCCGCGCGCCTTTACTGGGAGAGCTTCGGGCCTCCGTCGGACCTGTCGATCACGGTCCCGGCCGGCTTCGCGGTGTATCCCGAGGAGATCGTGCCACCTGTGCGCTCTTGGGTGGACAACGTCTTCAGCCACGTCGTGCACTGGCGCGAGTATCCGCGCGGTGGCCACTTCGCGGCCCTCGAGGTGCCGCAGGTGTACGTCGAGGATGTCCGCGAGTTCGCCCGCCACGTCCGCTGACGTCCGTTTCGGGCCGGCGCCTCCCACGATGGGACTCCCCCCGGTGAGCCACCCACCCGACGGCGGAGCGCGAGAGGGCCTTCCGCCTCCGCCACCTCAGGTCGAGGTGACGCGACACGCGGACGAATCCGCGTGGGGCTCAGCGTGTCGCGTCATGTCGACGGGGCCACGGCCATCAGACAGAGGGGGCCCACGGGTGCATGCTGCCGCACCCTTGGCCCCGTGCCCTAGCGAACGACAGAGCAGGGGGCGGGCCGGAGCAGCGATCGGCCCCGGCGGGAGAGCCCGCCGGGGCCGATCGGTGCGACGCTGGGTACTGGTAGGGGTGCACTATTCGGGGTGAGCACAGTTCTCCTTTCGCAGCCTGCGAGTTCTCGACCCTGGAATGACCGACGCGGCGTCCGCACCGCCGGGGGAATGCTCACAGGGAGGGCATCGTG
>JAGOME010000079.1 GCA_017993715.1 Phycicoccus sp. | reverse complement strand
GGCGGATCGTCCAGCGCGTCGACCGCCCGGGCAAGTGGCTCGCGGCCTACAAGCACGAGAGTGCCCACCTCAACGAGCGCGCCGATCTGACGGTCGAGCGGGAGGTCCGCGGGCAGGTGCGGCGGGTGCATTTCCGACAGATTGTTGGGCTCATGGCCAGGCGAGTGGTCACGCGCGTCCAGGCGGGCGACGAGATTTCGACGGGGGAGCGGATCGGCTTGATGAAGTTCGGCTCTCGGATGGACGTCTTCATCCCGACCGACGCCGACCTCCTCGTGGTCACTGGGGCGCGAGTCGTCGCGGGGGAGAGTGTCATCGCGCGCTGGCCGGCCCCGTGAGCGGGCACACCCCGTACGGGACTCCCCACCGCAAGCGGCGGCTTGATCGCTGGCGCCTGGTCTCCCCGAGTGGGGCCGAGGTCATCTCGCTGCGACAGCTGCCCTACAAAGAGCGCCTGCGGGTCGTCGCGCCGAGCATCTTCACGACGCTGAACATGATGGCGGGGCTGACGTGTGTGCTGCTCGCTTTCCGCGGTATGCATCGCGAGGCGGCCATCTTTATCGCGGTCAGCATCGTGATGGACATCGCGGATGGGGCCGTGGCCCGAGCGGTGGGGGCGACCTCCCCGTTCGGCATCCAGCTGGACTCGCTCGCGGACCTGATCTCCTTCGGGGTCGCCCCAGCCGTCCTGGTCCACACCTGGGCGCTGCCGGGGTGGCCGGTCCTCGCGTGGCTGGCGGCCTTCCTCTGGATGGCGTGTGCGGCATTCCGGCTGGCCCGGTTCAACGTGACGACCGACCCGACGGCCGACAAGCGATACTTCATCGGTCTGCCCAGCCCGGGTGCCGCGGCGGTGGTGATGGCCACGGTCTTTGCCCTCGACACACCGGCCGTGGGGCCGCAGTCTCTCGAGATGTTGCTCCCCGTGGCGATCAGCGTGATCCCCGCGGTGCTGATGATCACCACGGTGCGCTTCCGGTCCTTCCGCAACCTCCTGGCCCCGCAGACGCCGCGGGCCAAGACGGGCACGATTGTCTTCGCGGTGGCGGTCGTCGTGGGGCTC
This sequence comes from Phycicoccus sp., assembly GCA_017993715.1. Lineage (GTDB taxonomy): Bacteria > Actinomycetota > Actinomycetes > Actinomycetales > Dermatophilaceae > JAGOME01. The sequence continues at coordinate 9,439 of JAGOME010000079.1, read as the reverse complement.
ATTGTCGCGCCCGGTCAGACCGGCATGGCCATCGCCTACGGCTACGTCCTGCAGGCCCCGCTGGGAGTGCTGACGGCCCCGCTGCGGGAGCGCTTCTTCGGCCCGAGTTCGGTGGCGCCACCGCGCAACCGCCTGCGGTCGGTTTTCCTCGAGGTCGTCGGGGACGACGGGCTTGACCACGCAGGCGACCACCCTGCCGGCTCTGCGACTCCTGATGTCGACTCGGCCTGCGCGGCCAAGGACCACACGGATGGTGAGTCCGCCGGGTCCGGCTCGCCCGACGAGGCCAAGTGAGGGAGCCCTAAGTTGGACGGGTTCCAGTTAATTACCTAACATGAATGTGTGCATATTGCATCGGACCTGACGCGCCCGGCACCGGGCGAGTCGACGACGCGCACGCGCATCATGGCCCACGTCAGCGAGGTGGGCCCCATCACGACCTCTGGATTGGTCGATCACCTGGGGCTGACCGAGACCGCCGTGCGGCGGCACGTCGAGAACCTCGCCGCCGAGGGACTGATCGAGGCCCACGCCCCCGCACCCGGTCGCCGACGTCCCGGGCGCCCAGCCAAGGCCTGGGTCTTGACCGGCCGCGGCCATGCCCTGCTCGAGTCCGACTACGACGACCTGGCGCGTCAGACGTTGCGCTTCCTCGCCGAGCAGGCCGGACGCCCCGCCGTCGCTGAGTTCGCTCGCCGCCGCGCCGCCGAGTTGGTCCGGTCCGGTCCGGTCGCCGCCGGCACGGGTGATACGGGGCACGGCAGCGTCGAGGACCGGGCTGAACGACTCGTCCAGACGCTCAACCAGCAGGGGTATGCCGCGACGACCCGAGCCGTGGGCGGCGACGATCTCCCCACGCCGCTGCACGGCATTCAGCTGTGTCAGGGACACTGCCCCGTCCAAGACGTGGCCACGGAGTTTCCCGAGTTCTGTGATGCCGAGGCCGAGGTCTTCTCCGAGTTGCTGGGTGTGCACGTCCAGCGCCTGGCGACTCTGGCGCACGGGGATCACGTCTGCACGACCTTCATCCCGCTGTCGACCGTGACAGCGGACCACCACACCGGCACATCGTCCACGAAGAAGGGGTCGACCCCATGACGACGATCAACGAACCGACGATCGAGGACCTCAACCCGGGCCTGAAGGGGCTGGGCACCTACGAGTACGGCTGGGCCGATCGCGACGATGCGGGCTCGACCGCGCGTCGCGGGCTCAACCCGGAGGTCGTCGAGGACATCTCGGGACGCAAGAACGAGCCCCAGTGGATGCGTGATCTACGCCTGAAGTCGTTGCGGCTGTTCGACAAGAAGCCCATGCCGTCGTGGGGCAGCGACCTGTCCGGGATCGACTTCCAGAACATCAAGTACTTCGTGAAGTCCACCGAAAAGCAGGCCACCTCCTGGGAGGACCTGCCCGAGGACATTAAGAACACCTATGACCGCCTCGGGATCCCTGAGGCGGAGAAGCAGCGTCTCGTCGCGGGCGTCGCGGCTCAGTACGAGTCCGAGGTCGTGTACCACCAGATCCGCGAGGACCTGGAGGAGAAGGGTGTCATCTTCGTCGACACCGACACCGGTCTGCGCGAGCACGAGGACCTGTTCCGCGAGTACTTCACCAGCGTGATCCCCGCCGGGGACAACAAGTTCGCTGCCCTCAACACCGCGGTCTGGTCCGGGGGGTCGTTCATTTACGTCCCGCCGGGTGTCCACGTCGATATTCCGCTGCAGGCCTACTTCCGGATCAACACCGAGAACATGGGCCAGTTCGAGCGGACCCTGATCATCGCCGACGAAGGCTCCTACGTGCACTACGTCGAGGGCTGCACCGCGCCCATCTACAAGTCCGACAGCCTGCACAGCGCCGTCGTCGAGATCGTCGTGAAGAAGAACGCCCGAGTGCGCTACACGACCATCCAGAACTGGTCCAACAACGTCTACAACCTCGTCACCAAGCGCGCGACCTGCGCAGAGGGTGCGACGATGGAGTGGATCGACGGCAACATCGGCTCCAAGGTGACGATGAAGTACCCGGCGGTCTTCCTCCTCGGCGAGCACGCCAAGGGCGAAACGCTGTCGATTGCCTTCGCCGGTGAGGGCCAGCACCAGGACGCTGGTTCCAAGATGGTGCACGCCGCCCCCAACACCAGCTCCTCGATCGTCTCCAAGTCGGTCGCGCGAGGCGGTGGCCGGACGTCGTATCGCGGTCTCGTGCAGGTCATGGAGGGCGCCCACGGGTCCAAGAGTTCGGTGGTCTGCGATGCGCTGCTGGTCGACACGATCAGCCGCTCCGACACCTATCCCTACGTCGACATCCGTGAGGACGACGTGCAGATGGGGCACGAAGCCACCGTCTCCAAGGTGTCCGAGAACCAGCTGTTCTACCTGATGTCCCGCGGGATGACCGAGGAGGAGGCCATGGCGATGATCGTGCGCGGCTTCGTCGAGCCGATTGCCAAGGAGCTGCCGATGGAGTATGCCCTCGAGCTCAACCGGCTCATCGAGCTGCAGATGGAAGGCGCGGTCGGCTAAATGTCCCTGTCCGCCATCCCCTGTGCCGCAACGCTTTCCCTGACCACTCCCGAGGATCTCGCCCGATGAGCTTGTTGACTCCGAGCCGCGAGGCTCACACGCATTCCGCCGCGACCATGGTCCCGGACCAGTCGCGGGCCGAGCGCACCCAGTCGTATGCCGTGCGCGACTTCCCGGTGCCCCACGGCCGTGAGGAGGACTGGCGCTTCACGCCGGTGGATCGGCTCACGGACTTCTTCCGCGACGAGGAGACCGGCGCCTCTCTGGCCCGTGAGGAGACCCTCCCGCAGGGGGTCACGCTCTCGACCATGTCCACCGCGACGTGGCGCGCTCTCGGTGTCCCTGCCCCCCAGGACCGCTCCGCCGCGATTGCCGCGGCCCACAGCGGAGGCGTCACCGTCATCGAGGTGCCCGCCGATGCCGAGCTCACCGAGCCGGTCCGGATCCGCCTCACCGGCACTGCGCAGGAGCTCGTGCACGGGCACCTCCTCGTCCGGGTCGGTCGGCACGCAAAGGCGACGGTGATCCTCGAGCACGACGGCTCGGCCGACTATGCCGAGGTCCTCACGGTCCTTGCCGGCGACGGCTCCCGGGTCACCCTGGTCACCGTGCAGGAGTGGGCGGACACCGCACACCACCTCGCCCAGCACGATGTGGTGGTCGGACGTGACGCCACCGTCCGGCACATTGCCGTGACCCTTGGCGGCGGCATTGTCCGCCTTAACACCAATGCGACGTATGCAGGACCTGGTGGCTCGTTCGAGGGGCTCGGGGTCTATTTCGCCGACGCGGGGCAGCACCTGGAGCACCGCTTGTTCGTCGACCACACACCCGCCAACTGCCGCAGCAACGTCGAGTACAAAGGCGCCCTCCAAGGCGACGGGGCCCACACGGTGTGGGTCGGGGACGTGCTCATCCGGGCCAGCGCCGAGGGCACCGAGACCTATGAGCTCAACCGCAACTTGCTCCTCACCGACGGCGCCCGAGCCGACTCCATCCCCAACCTGGAGATCGAGACGGGCGAGATCGAGGGCGCCGGACACGCCTCTGCAACAGGGCGATTCGACGACGAGCAGCTGTTCTATCTGCAGGCGCGCGGCATTCCCGAGGACGAGGCACGGCGCCTGGTCGTACGGGGCTTCTTTGCCGGAGTCGTCCAGCGCATCGGGGTGCCGGAGGTGCAGGAGCACCTCATGGCCAGCATCGAGCGTGAGCTGACCGGAGGTGCAGCGTGAGCACGACCTCCGACCGCACCTATGTGCGGGTGTGTCGCCTTGACGAGCTGCCCCAGACCGGCGCCGTGCTCGCCGACATCGAGGGACGCCGGGTCAGCATCGTGCGCACCGAGGATGGCGCGGTCCATGCCGTCGACGACACCTGCACCCACGCCAACGTGTCCCTGTCCGAGGGCGAGCTCGACGGCTGCACCCTCGAATGCTGGCTGCACGGGTCTCGCTTCGATCTGGTGACCGGCGACCCGACCGGCCCGCCCGCCACCCAACCCATTGCCGTCCACACCGTCAAGATCGAGGGCGACGACGTCCTGGTCGCGCTGAACGAGGAGAACTGACGTGTCCACCCTTAAGGTCACGGACCTGCACGCCACTGTCGAGACCGAGCAGGGGGTCAAGGAGATCCTGCGCGGGGTCACCGTGACCATCAACTCCGGCGAGACCCACGCGATCATGGGCCCCAACGGGTCCGGCAAGTCCACCCTGGCGTACGCGATCGCCGGCCACCCCAAGTACACGATCACCTCCGGCTCGATCACCCTCGATGGGGAAGACGTGCTGGCGATGAGTGTGGACGAGCGTGCCCGCGCCGGCCTGTTCCTCGCAATGCAGTACCCGGTCGAGGTCCCTGGCGTGACCGTGACCAACTTCCTGCGCACCGCCAAGACCGCGGTCGACGGGGAGGCCCCCAAGCTGCGCACCTGGGTCAAGGACATGCGCGACGCGATGGGTGCGCTGCGCATCGACCCGGAGTTCGCCAACCGCAATGTCAACGAGGGCTTCTCCGGCGGCGAGAAGAAGCGCCACGAGATCCTCCAGCTTGAGTTGCTCCGCCCCAAGATCGCCATTCTCGATGAGACCGACTCGGGTCTGGATGTCGATGCGCTGCGCATCGTCTCCGAGGGCGTCAACCGGGCTCAGGCCGCCAACGACCTCGGCATCCTGCTGATCACCCACTACACGCGGATCCTGAACTACATCAAGCCCGATTTCGTCCACGTCTTCGTCGACGGCCGGATCGTCCTCGAGGGTGGGCCGGAGTTGGCCGACGAGCTCGAGGCCCAGGGCTACGACCGGTTCGTCTCGGCCCCGGCCTGATGTCCGGGTTGTTCACGCCGCAGGAGAGTGCCGCGATCCGCGCGCACTTCCCCATCCTGCAGCGCACGGTGCGCGGTGGTGCGCCGCTGGTCTACCTCGACAGCGGCGCCACCTCGCAGCGGCTCGATGTCGCACTCGATGCCGAGCGGGCGTTCTCTGAACGGGTGAATGCCGCGGTGCACCGGGGTGCCCACCAGCTGTCCGAGGAGGCCACGGACGTCTACGAGCAGGCGCGCGCCGACATCGCGGCCTTCGTCGGTGGTCGGCCCGACGAGATCGTGTTCACCAAGAACGCGACCGAGTCCCTGAACCTCGTGGCGTATGCGTTCTCTGGGTCAGTCGCCGGTGTCGACAAGGACCCGCGCTTTGTGCTCGGCCCGGGGGACGAGGTGCTGGTCACCGAGATGGAGCACCACGCCAATCTCATTCCGTGGCAGGAGCTGTGCCGCCGCACCGGCGCCACGCTGCGCTGGATCCCCGTCACCGACGAGGGCCGGCTGGATCTCACAGACCTGGACGAGCTGCTCACGCCGCGCACCAAGGTGGTGGCGTTCACGCATGTCAGCAACGTGCTCGGCACCGTCAATCCGGTGTCGCAGTTGACCGCCGCCGCGCGCGCCGTCGGGGCACTCACCGTCCTGGACGCCTGCCAGTCGGCGCCTCACCTGACCCTGGAGCTGCCGTCCCTCGGCGTGGACTTCGCGGCATTCTCCGGGCACAAGATGTACGGCCCGACGGGTGTCGGGGTGCTCTGGGGGCGCTACGAGCTGCTCGCCGTCATGCCGCCGTTTATCACGGGCGGCTCGATGATTGAGACCGTGTACATGGACCGCGCGACGTATGCCGCTCCGCCCCAGCGCTTTGAGGCCGGCTCGCCCAACTCGGCACAGGCCGTGGGCTTGGGTGCCGCGGTCCGGACGTTGCAAGAGTGGGGGATGCCACGCGTCGCGGCTCACGAACATGCCCTCACCGAGCAGGTCTTGGCCGGTCTGGCGCAGCGTCCCTGGGTGCAGGTCATCGGCCCGACCGACCTGCACGACCGGGTCGGTGCGATCTCGTTTGTCGTCGACGGGGTCCACGCCCACGACGTCGGGCAGGTGCTGGACGATCAAGGCGTCGCGGTCCGCGTGGGCCATCACTGCGCCTGGCCGCTGCACCGGCGGTTCGGCGTGGCGGCGACTTCGCGCGTCAGCCTCGCGGCCTATAACACGGCCGAGGAAATCGACAGCTTCCTGATGGCGTTGGACAAGGTGCCCGCCGTCTTCGGAACGCCGGTCTGACCAAGGACACCCCGACTGATCATGGACCTCTACCAGCAGCTCATCCTCGACCACAGCAAGCGACCCGTGAATCACGGTCTGCGAGAGCCGTTCGAGGGCGAAGCGCACCACGTCAACCCCACCTGTGGCGACGAGATCACCCTGCGCGTGCATCTCGTTGGGGACACCATTGCCGACGTCTCCTATGAGGCGATCGGCTGCTCGATCAGTGTCGCCTCGGCTTCGATCCTCAACGAGGAGGTCACTGGGCATGACCTGGCAGAGGCGTTCGAGACCAAAGCCGCGATGCAGCACATGCTGACCTCCCGCGGCCAGGACCAGGGTGACCCCGAGATCATCGGCGACGGGGTGGCCCTTGCCGGTGTCAGCCAGTATCCCGCGCGCGTCAAGTGCGCCCTGCTTCCCTGGATGGCGTTTACCGACGCCGTCGCCCGCGCCGGCGGGCAGATCCCGACCGAGGAGACCGCATGAGCACCGACACGACCACGACCCCGGAGCTGCCGGCCAACGTCGCCGACGTCGAGGAGGCGATGCGTGACGTCGTCGACCCCGAGCTCGGCATCAACGTCGTCGACCTCGGCCTGGTCTACGGCATCACCGTCGACGCCCAGAACCACGCGGTGATCGACATGACGTTGACGTCCGCGGCGTGTCCGCTCACCGACGTCATCGAGGACCAGACGGCGCAGTCCCTCGAGGGACTGGTGTCCACGCACCGGATCAACTGGGTCTGGATGCCGCCGTGGGGCCCGGACAAGATCACGGACGACGGCCGCGAGCAGCTGCGGGCCCTCGGCTTCAACATCTGAGCCGAGGCCGATACCGGTGGGGGAGAGAGCTTTGGGGGTGTCGCTGCGGTGGCATGCCAGGCCGAGCGGTCGCGGCAACGACCAGCTGGCCGGGCACGTGGTCGACGTGCGTGGGCCGGGTGAGGTTCGCGTGGGGCGGAACTGTCCGCGGTGCGGCTCGGACGACCACGGAATGCCGTGGGCTCGCCACAGTGACCGCCCTGTCGCGGTCTCGCTGAGCAAGGCCGGGGGCTATCTCCTCACCGCAGTGCGGGCGCATCCCGGTCCGCTTGGCGTCGACATCGCCCAAGTGGCGCAGGTCCAGCGCCGACTGCACGCGGACGATGTGCTCCACCCGGACGACACGGCATTCCTGCGTCGGTGGGACGAGCATGAGCGGCTGGCTCGCGCCTGGGTCGCCAAGGAGGCTCTGCTCAAGGCTGATGGCACGGGACTCGCCGTCGATCCCACCCATGTCCGCCTCGGGGATCACCGCGTCGAATGGGTGAGCGCGCCGGCCGGACTCATCGCGGCCGTGTCCATTGGCCGCCGCTGACGCCGCTTGTTCGTGGGCGAGCCTGGGACGGCTGAGGGGATTCTCGGGCCCGCTGAATCGGCGATGATCCAGGTGTGTCTATGGCCGTCAGCCATGGACCCGATCTTCTGATTTCGCCTGCAGCAGAACGGTTTTCGTCGCCGAGAGGCTGGTGTTCGAGGGTGTGTTCGAGTAGAATCAGGGCATGGACACGGGGGCTCTACGGGACGCGGCACACGCGATATATGCCGCCATGTCCGGAGACGGAGACCCCACTGGGCGCGCCTCCCGCGAGGCCGCCCACACGCTGGGCACAGCCGGCTTGGTGGACCTGATCGGCGAGGCGCAAGCGGTGATCAACACCCTGTCCGCAGTCCAGGCTGTCGCGATGGCCCACGTCGCCGCGTTCGACGTCGTTGAGCACGAGGACGGCACCGACGACGAGCAGCATTACGGCATCGGACACCAGCGGCTCGACGCTCCCGCCCTGATCGCGTCCCGGCTGGGCTGCTCAGACCAGGTCGCCACCGCCCGCGTCACCACCGCGATCGAGCAAGCCACCCGCACCCCCAACGCAATCATTGCCATGGCCTGCGGGGCCGTGGACGTGTTCAAAGCCCGGATCGTCACCGACGAACTGTCCGACGCGTCCCCGGCGGTGGCCGCCGCGGTCGTGGCCGCCCTGGGCGACCCCACCCAAACCCCCTCAGCGTGGGGACTGACACCCGGACCTTTGCGGCGTCGCTGCCGGGACCTGCTCACCCGCATCGACCCCGACGTCATCGCCGCCAGGGTCGCCCACGCCCACACCCACCGCGGCCTGCACCGCACCACCGACGACACCGCACTGGACCGCTGTGAAGGGTTCTACCCACCCGAAACCTCCCGCATCGCGTGGGCCGCCGTCGACATCGAAGCCCGCCGCCTCCTCCAATCCGGAGACGCGGACACCCTGAGCCACGCCCGCGCTGACGCCCACATGAACCTCCTCCTGGCCCAGGTCACTGCCACCGTCATCATCCACACCACCCGCCCCGCCGCCCCGGCGACCACCACCGCGGACGTCCCCACCACCGCGGACGCGCTGGGCATCCGCGCGACCGACACCCAAGCGGACTTGACCAGCTCAGCGACCTGCGCAGAGGCCACGGACCTCACCGACCCGGCCAGCATGAGACCCTCCGCCACCCGGGCCACGGACTGCCCGGTCAGGGACGTCCCCGACGCGGACGGGATGGGCATCCCCGCCGTCACCCGCTTGACCACCTTCGGTGCCCCCGGCACCACCACCGTGCGGGCATCTTGGCTCGCCCACGCGGAGCAGGCCGGGCCCGCCAACGACACCTCGCAGCAGGTCAATCACGATCGTGAGGGCCAGTGGGCTCCCACGCTGCGGCTCACCGCCGCCGCCAGGAGCATCCGGACCATCACCGGGCCCGACCTGACCTGCCACCCCCTGACCGGCGCCCTCACCGGCGGAGACGTCCCCACCGGACTCTCACCCCACGCACGCACCACTAGCGCGGGCGACGCGATCGAGGTCTGCGCCCACGACGGCTACCGCATCCCCGCACCCATGGCCCGCCTGGTCCGGCTGCGCGACAACCACTGCCGCTTCCCCGGCTGCACCATCCACACCAGGTTCTGCGACCTCGACCACGCCCGGCCCTGGCCCACCGGCCCCACCCACCCGATCAACCTGCTCGCCCTGTGCCGACGCCACCACCGCATCAAACAACGCCCCGGCTGGACCGTCCGCCTCGACCCCGACGGCACCGCCACCTGGACCGACCCCACCGGACATGCCCAGATCACCCACCCCACCAACCACCTCGACAGCACCGCCACAACCCCGACGACCGCGACCTCGGCGAGCCCGACTCCGGCAACCTCAGCAACCCCACCCGCCCTCCCTTACACCGACCTGACCCACCCCCCCCCACCACCCCCACACCCGCCAACCCCCCCCCCCCACCCC
>JAGOME010000033.1 GCA_017993715.1 Phycicoccus sp. | reverse complement strand
AGATCTGGCGTCAGATCTGGTCCAACAACCCCAACGAGCGCCTCAACCGCGAGATCCGACGCCGCACCGACGTGGTCGGGATCTTCCCCGACCGGGCCAGCATCATCCGGCTCGTCGGTGCGGTCCTGGCCGAACAACACGACGAGTGGGCCGAAGGCCGCCGCTACCTCGGACTCGACGTCCTCACCCGCTCCCAGGCCCTCGACAAGACCCTCGCCGAGGCCGTGATCGAAACCGAACTCCAGGCCCTCACGGCCTAACCAACACGCCCAACCGAAGGATCAACCTCGTACACCACCCCAGCGGACTTGACCGACAACACGTCCTGACCTGCGGAAACGTGGCTAGGCGACCGTTGGACACCGTCGGCCGGAATCGGCCTTCGCCGGGCTTCTTGCGGACTGTTTGCGGACCGCTGGATGGTCGGAGGCCCTCCGGAGATGGGTGCAGCGTCGATCCTGACGACCTCACCATGCCCAATCCGACAACTGGGCTCGGTTGCCACTTCGGCAGCACGTCCCGAACGGCCCTCCTGGCTCGCGACCACGGTCAGTGGCCGTCGGTAGCGATGCGCTGAACGAAGTCGTTTGCCCAAGCGACAGCATCGTCGACGTCGGGGATCACGTCGACGTCTTCAGCTGCCGCCTCGTACAGCGTGGCCCAGCCATCGCCGCTGACGATGGTCGGCGGCCATACCTGTTGGCGCCGGTACTCGAAAAGTCGGACGCACGTGACCCCGACCTGCGCGAGGTCAAGTTCCTCGCCCTTGTCGAGCAGCTGGAGGTCGACGAGGTCGCGCACTCGCTCGCTGCCGGGCTCCGATGCCGCGTGCAGTTTCTGGGCGATCTGGTGGTCGACTCGCATGACCGGCACCGGCTTCGGCGCTTCGAGACCCACCTCGGTGAAGAGCTGGGCCATGCCGTCGGCGAGCTGGTACTCCGGCTCATCTACATCGCCGATCTCGTTGTGGCCGAGTTCGAACTTCACGGTGCACCAGGGTCGGCCGCGGTAGTCGAGCTTCACGTCGAACGGCTGCATGACGTAAGCCGTTGGCACGCCTGGCGGCCGAGGTGCAGCCTTCTCGATCAGCCTGCCGGTAAAGCCGGCCAGCCGGCGGACAGCGAGTCCTCGAAGTCACTACGAAACCGAGCCAACGGCTGAACGCGAGCAGCGTCGAGATCCTGGGTGAACCGAGTGCCGCGGCCGTATCGAAGGGCCATCGCACTGCCGCCTTTGATGGCTCCCTCGGGAAGCATCTGGCCGACCACGACGAGCGCCATGCCGACCCGTCGCCGAAGAGCGAGCTCCTCGCTGTCCTCAAGGTTGCGGATGCGCTGCTCGAGCGACCGGACGCTGTTTGGCACGTCGGTGTAGCTCACGGTCGGAGTTCCTTCCTGACCCGCTGCCACTCCTTGGTGGTCATCAGACCTTCCCTTCGCGCTTCCGCGGCAGCAGCCTTCAGCCGGCTTGGCTCGATGCGACCGCGGCACTCCAGGATTGCGTCCGCAACTCGTTGCGACTCCAGCCCTTCGTACTGGGTCGTCACGACTTCGTCCTTCACCAAAGTCAGCTCGATGAACGACGGAAGCTTCGGCCGAGTGCGCCTCCGGACCGCGACCCGGATCCGTCGAGGATTCACATCAGCCAGCCCGAACAAGGCAAGCACCGAGTCTCCATGGAGGTACGAACCCTCACCGGCTCGTAGCAGCGCCTCGGCAAACTGGTCGAATGCGCTGGGAGGTGCGTCCGGTACCCGGTAGATCCCGTAGGCGACGTTCTCCAGGCCGCCGCGTGCGGCAAGCTTGGGCAGTTCAACGGCCGGGACTCCTGCCTCGGCCGCCTGCTTCGTGGTGACGTAGCCGTGCTGATCGAGCGCTATCTCGCGCACGATCTCCCGGTACTTCACCGCAGCAACCATGTCACAACTATACCGAAAACAGTAGTATTGTGACAGATCTACCTTCCTGGCACACGGCGTCCCGGCTCACGTGCGATTCAGTGGTTGCCCGTCCGTCTCTTCAAGGTAGGTGGAGAGACCAACCTCGAAGGGCGCCCATTCATCTCGCGGCTCAAGGGGCTCCCTCGTCATGAACCCATAGTGATCCTCGACGTGGTACCGGTCATAAGCGAGTAGTACACCGTTCGCGTAGCGCTCCACCTGCTGCTCGACCATTCCGTCGAGCTCCCAGAAGTAGCACGTCGCCGCGCCCCACTCCCAGTACTGATCTCCACGGATCCCACCCCATGGCCGCCTGAAGAACCTCGTGCCGCTCCTCAGACCTTCGCTCGACGGACGGCTGTGTCGCCATGACTGGCCGGCTGTTGCGCTCGCGGGCAGATCGTCAAACCGGCCCACCGAGCCGATCGCGCTGAGGTTCTTGCGGACCGTGTGCGGACTGGGACAAGTCACGCCCCCGCTGACCTGCGCAAACGCGTCCATTCAGACGTTGAAGCGGAACTCCACGACGTCGCCGTCTTGCATCACATACTCCTTGCCTTCAAGCCGGGCCTTCCCCGCCGCCTTCACCGCCGCCATGGACCCCAACTCGTCGAGGTCGGCAAACGACACGACCTCAGCCTTGATGAAGCCCTTCTGGAAGTCCGTGTGGATCACGCCCGCGGCCTGCGGCGCCGTCCACCCCTGGTGGATCGTCCACGCCCGGGCCTCCTTGGGCCCTGCCGTCAGATACGTCTGCAGCCCCAGGGTGTGGAAGCCCACTCGCGCCAGCTGGTCCAGCCCCGACTCGGTCGCCCCGAAGGACTCAAGCATCTCCAGGGCTTCCTCGTCGGACATCTCCATGAGGTCCATCTCGAGCTTGGCGTTGAGGAACACCGCATCCGCCGGCGCCGCCAAGTCACGCAGCGAGGCCTGCAAGGCGGTGTCCGCCAGCTGGTCCTCATCCAGGTTGAAGACGTAAATGAACGGTTTGGTCGTCAGCAGCCCCAGCCCCGCGGCCAGGTCCATGTCGATGCCGGCAGCCGGGCCCGCGGCATACAGCGTGTGCCCGGCCTCCAGCACCTTCTGCGCGGCAACGGCATTCTCGAATGCCGGCCGCGACTCCTTCTTGATCCGCGACTCCTTGTCGAGCCGCGCGACGGCCTTCTCCAGGGTCTGCAGGTCGGCGAGGATCAGCTCGGTGTGGATCGTCTCGATGTCCGACGCCGGGGACACGCGACCGTCAACGTGGACGACGTCGCCGTCCTCAAACGCCCGCACGACCTGACAGATCGCGTCGGCCTCGCGGATGTTGGCGAGGAACTTGTTGCCCAGCCCCTCCCCCACGGACGCCCCGCGGACGATCCCCGCGATGTCGACGAACGACACCGTCGCCGGCAGAATCCGCTCGGACCCGTAGATCTCCGCGAGCCGACCCAGCCGCCAGTCCGGCAGCGGGACAACCCCGACATTGGGCTCGATCGTCGCGAACGGGTAGTTCGCCGCGAGCACGTTGTTCTTGGTCAACGCGTTGAACATCGTCGACTTACCAACGTTGGGGAGTCCGACGATTCCGATAGTCAAGGCCACAAGGGCAGGAGTTTACCGGCGCCACGGGGCGATGGCCCGCCGCAGGTGTCAGATCGGCGCCAGATCGGCGATTCGGCACCTGCCCGGCGCAGGCCGTCAGTTCAGGACCACGTACGCGAGGTAGGCCAGCAGCACGAAGAAGATCACCAGGCCAACGGCGACGGCGGCAATGATCCCGAGGCTTTTGAGGAACGAGGGAGCGTTCATGTCACCTCCCTCCGTGGCTCGCTGTTCTCTAGGTATGCCGTGTGCTCCGCGTCCGCAGCGACCTCCAGCATGCGGGCGGCATACGGGGCGACATGGGCCGCGGCATCCGCGACCGAACGCCAATGAATGTCGCGGATTTCGCGACGCAGGAAGTGCGCCGGATCGAGATCACCTGAGTGAATCGTCCCCAGGTCAAACAGGTACAACACCGCGTCGTCCCACCCGCGCCAAGGCGGCAGCCAGTTGACGGCCAAGAGGCGTCCGGCCTGCAGCTCCAAGGCGAGTTCCTCCGACAACTCCCGCTCCACACACGTCGCCGGCGACTCGAACGGGTCGACCACCCCGCCCGGCAGATCCCACTCCCGCTTGTACGTCAACTCACAGAGCAGCACCTCGCCGTGCTCGTTGCGCAGAACCCCCTGCGCCAGAACGCGCTTGGTGGGCAGCCGCCCGTTGAGGTACTCGATGAAGGCCAGCCGGCCCGCCTCGGTGGACAGGTCGGGACGCTCGGGTCGATCAGCCACGCTCGCCCCCCACCCGGGCGACGAGACGGTCCACGACGGCGGCGGCATTCGCCTCACGGACCAGCGCGGGGACAGGCGGGAGGAAGTCGTCCCACAACACCATCGGCGACCCGCGCAACTGCGGCATGCGGGCCGGGCGGGCAAGGAAGAGATAGTGCGCGTGGGCACCGCCATCCCCCCAGCGACCTAGGTGGCACCGCGCTACGCTCGGCAGCGATTCAACCGCCGCCATGATCGCCGCCGCCATGATCGCCGTGGTGAGCAGGCCCCACGACTGCGCCAGCGCGTCCGGCAGCTGACCGGCATCGTGATGGGCCCGCGGCACCAGCGTGAGCACCAGAGGTGAGCCCGATGTCTCGGTCGGCGACAGCAGCAGCCAGTCGGGATTGCTCCACACCACCGTGCCCCAAGGCGACCCCTCGGCACACCAGCAGCCGGCCGGATCCTCGCCGAAACGCGGCGCCTCCTGTGACACCAGTCCGTCAACTGGTTTGACCGCCAACCCGTCAGCCTCGAACGGGAAGACGTCCCACGTCACCACCTCGACCGCACCCGCCTCAGGCCGGCGGTGGGGACCCAGGGCGGCGGTGATCCGCGCGTCATAGTCCTCGATCCGCTCCGGCCGCATGGGCGTGAGGCTACCCGCACCACACGCAGGTGCCAGATCCGCGCCGGGTCGCGGATCTGGCACCGGTGGCGCGGTCGCGCTCAGCGCGCCGCTGCCCCGTACTGCAGGGTGCTCGCCGGCTGGGAGCGCGGGATCTTGACCATGAGGACGACAGCGACCACGGTGTACAGAGCGCCCTGCACGACCCACAGGACGGGCCCCTCGCCCATGCCCAGCAGGCTATTGACCATGGTGGAGACGTGCATGCCTGCATGAATGCCGACGGCGATCCACAGCGAGCCCAGGCGAGCGCTCAGCGCCCCCGCCAGCAGTGCGAAGCCGAACGGGCCAGCCAGGTAGAGGACGCGCTCGAACATGTTCTCCTGGCCGCCGCTGGAGACGAGGTGCAGGATGGCAAAGAGGCTGGCGGACAGCACGATCGCGGAGCGGATCGTCAGGGGTACATGCCGCATGAGGTAGCCGCGGAAGAGCAGCTCCTCCGGGAAGCCCTGCACGAGCAGGCCGAGGATGAGCTGGGTCGCGATGAACACCCAGGTCGAGTACCCGTCCGTCCCCCCGTCGCCCCGCAGCAGTCCGAACGCGCCCACCCCGAATGCCGCACCCGTTCCCAGGACAACCGCCGTGGCCACACCGAGGAGCAGCATCGGCGCCGTCGCGCGGTCGAAGATCACGCCGCAGCGGCGCAGGGTGCTGAGGTCAATGCGCCGGGCGATGACCCGCACCAGGGCAATCGCGATGAGCGCGTTAAGGATGCCGACGAAGGCGAGGTAGACGGCGTACCAGCCCTCCCACTGGTCCATCAGCCGTTCGAACAGCGAGGTGAACGGGGTGGTGACGAGCAGGGGGGCGAGGGTGGCGGCCGCCATCGTCCCGGCCAGCAAGACGTAGCGCGCGATGATCCATCCGGCGCCGGGGCGCACCCACGGCCCGTCCGTCGCGGACACCGGAGCCGAGCCAGGGATGGGGTTGCTGTCGGACGGGAGCGGCGGGTTCTGCGCTGTCGTGGTCATGACTCCAGACTCGCGCTGGGCCACGAGCATCACATCGCTCCCCAGTCCCGACCACAGCGGCCGAAAGTCACGATCCTCGCGCCCCGACCCGTGACCGTGGTCATGGGTGAGGCGAGCCCAGATGCCGGCGCGCGGTGGCGGTGACCGTGTCCGCGAGCCGAGTAAGGAGGTCCGAGCGCGCCGACCAGGCCTGCCAATGGAGCGGGATATCGACATGCTCACGACTCAGACGGACGAGCCGCCCCGTCGTGAGGTGATCGGCCAGCTGCTCCTGCGGAATGAGGCCCCAGCCGAGCCCGGCCAGGATGGCGCAGACGAACGGATCGGAGCCGGGAATCTCGTGCACGACGCCCCCGACGTGGCCGTTCCGACGTAGGAATGCCGCCTGCAGATCGTCGCGCGCGTTGAACCGCAGCACCGGGAGTCGGTCCCAGTCCAACCGGCGGCCCCGCCGGTAGCGATCGACCAACTCCGGCGCCGCGCACGGAAGGTACCGCATCGACCCCAGTGGCACGGCGCGGCACCCAGAGACCGGCTGCACCTCGGCCGTCACGGCACCAAGGACGGCCCCCGATCGCAGCAGCTCTCTCGTGTGGTCCTGATCATCGACCCGCAGCCGCACGGTCACGCCGTCCCAGGTGGCCAGCTCCTCGATGACCTCCCCGAACCAGGTCGCCAGGCTGTCGGCATTGACAGCCAGGGTGAGGACGGATGGTCCGATTGCGCTCTGCCCCAGGGCCGCCCGTGCCTCCCGATGCAACAGCTCCTGCTCGCGGGCCAGGCGCAGCAGCACCTCCCCGGCATGGGTCGGCACCGGGGGCGTCTCTCGCCGCACGAGGAGATGCCCGACGCCGGACTCCAAGGATTTGACCCGCTGGCTCACGGCAGAGGGAGTGATCGCCAGTGCCGTCGCCGCTGCCTCGAAGCTGCCTTCGTCCACCACCGCGACCAGGGTGCGCAGCTGCTCGTGATCCATGCAGCCGAGCGTAGCGCGATGAAGCAGTACTTATCTTGATGAAGATTCTTTCGCTGGTCTACAGGTGCTCCCGCTCCTTAACGTTCTGGTCATGCACACCACCGTCTTCGCCGGAATGCTCACCGGCCTCGGCCTCATCGTCGCGATCGGCGCCCAGAACGCCTGGGTGCTCCGGCAAGGCCTGGCTCGCGATCGGACCGGTCTGGTGGTGGCCCTCTGCGCGCTCTCGGATGTGGCGCTGATCGTCGCCGGGACAGCAGGCATGGGGGCTCTGGTCTCGGCCCACCCTGACCTCCTGCGCGGGCTCGTCTGGCTCGGCGCGGCATACCTCGTCTGGTTCGGCATTCGCTCCCTGCGGTCGGCACGCAACCCCGGAGGCCTGACCGAGGGTCCGCCACGCTCCGGCGGCAGCCTGGTGGCCACCACGCTCGCGCTCACCTTCCTCAACCCGCACGTCTACCTCGACACAGTCCTCATGCTCGGCAACCTCGCCGCGGCCCAGGGTTCGGGGCGTTGGGCGTATGCCGCGGGCGCCGGGCTGAGCTCCATCCTCTGGTTCTCGTTGTTGGGGTTCGGCGCCCGGTCCCTCTCCACCGTGTTTGCGCGGCCCCGGACCTGGCAGATCCTCGACACCGTTATCGGCGTGACGATGTTTGGCCTCGCGGCATTCCTTGTCGTGCACAGTGGCTGACGACGGTCAAGACGCCGGCCGGATGAAGTCGAAGCCCGCCTGATCCACCGAGCGGGACGTGGCCGAGACGATGCCAACCCCCCGGTACCGCGCCCGGTCCAGCGTCATGATGCTGCGGAAACCCCCGGTCCCACCGTTGTGCCAGGTCACCTCGCCCGTCTTGCTCTGCAAGGTCATCCAGCCTGCACCGATCCGGTTGGCGCGCCCACCGAACTGGCGCACCGGGTCCAGGGCCGCCAGACCGGGCGCGGTGCCGGCGAGCACGGCATTCAGGAATGCCGCCAGGTCGTTGGCACTCATCCGAATGCCGCCCGCGGGGCCGAGGTCGACACCGGTCCACGGTTCGACGGAGCGCCCCCGCGAGTTGGTCCCCACGATCGACTGCGGTCGTAGGTCATCCGGGCCGGCCGGGACGAAGGTGTCGGCCAGGCCAAGTGGGGTCACCAGACGATCCGCAACCAGCGCGGCATACGTGGTCCCGGCCGCGGCGGCGACGGCATGCCCGAGGAGCATGAAGCCGAGATTGGAGTAGCTCGGGCGCGGGCGTCCGACAGTGGTGAGGGCTGCGCGCTGAATCAACGTCTCCAGATCGGCGCCGTACGGGTTGATCCCATGACGCCAGAGGGCCCATGTCGCAGCCAGGGTCCCCGTCTGCGAGGCCAGTCGGGGCAGCCCCGACGTGTGGGTCGCCAGGCTGGCCAGCGTGATGGCACCAGCGGACGAGCCCTCCAGCGGGAGCAGGTCGGCCAGCACCGTCTCGGGCGTGATTTCACCCCGCGAGAGGGCCTCGACATAGAGCTGTCCCGTCAGGGGCTTGCTCATCGAGCCGATCTCGACATCGTCCGACGGCTCGATGCCTTCGGTGACCACCTCGGTCTTGTCGGCGGTCACGCGAACCGCGACCCATCGGCGGTGGCGCGCCCCCAGTCGGCGCGCGACGTCGCTATGAAGCGTGTCGAGGGAGGCCATACAGGCGGAACGGATCGGTGCGCAGCGCCGTTCCCGGCGTCTCCGATCGTGGGCGCCACCCCGTCGGAGAGCAGGAGGCTGTCGGTGCTGCGTGGCACAGTCCGGGCCATGCAGACGTGGATGTGGCTCCTGGTGGGTCTGGTGGCCGGCGCGGGCGGTGCTTACGGCCTGACGCGCCTGGTGTTCGTGGCGCGCTCCGTCGCCGTCACCGTCGAGCGGGACCTCCTGCGGGAGCGAGTCCTCGACCTGGAGACCTCCTTGGGAGAGGACCTCGAGACGGCGGCCCTCCTAGCGCCGCTCAAGGATGCGTTGCGGCGTGTCGAGGGCCAGGTCGCCACGCTCGAACGCGACCGCGTGCAGCAGTTCGGCTCGCTGCGCGCTGTGATGGCGCGCGTCGAGGACGAGACCCAGTCCCTGGCTCGCGAGACGGCGTCCTTAGCCGGATCGCTGCGGTCGTCCTCGGTGCGCGGAGCCTGGGGCGAGGTGCAGTTGCGGCGGGTGCTCGAGGCCAGCGGCATGCTCGCCCGCTGCGACCTCGACGAGCAGGTCCAGGCGGTCGGCATGCACGAGCGGCTGGTCCGCCCTGATGTGGTGGTGCGGCTGCCGGGCGACAAGGTGCTCGTCATCGACGCCAAGGCCCCGATGTCCGCCTTCCTCGATGCTCAGGCCGATGACCTCGACGACGACACCCGGGCCGAGCTGCTCCAGGCCCACGCGGCCGGCCTGCAGCGCCACGTCGATGCACTGGCGGCCAAGGAGTACTGGTCGGCCTTCGCCACCACCCCCGAGATGGTCGTCGCGTTTGTCCCGACCGATGCCATGCTCGGCGCCGCCCTCGCGGCCCGGCCGAGCTTGCACGAGCGGGCGCTGGCCCGGCGGGTGGTCCTGGTCGGCCCCGGCTCCTTGCTCGCTCTCCTGCGCACCGTGGCCTTCACCTGGCAACAGGACGCGCTCTCGGCGAGCGCGCAGGAGCTGATGACCCTGGGCCGAGAGCTCCATCACCGGCTGGGGACCCTCGGAGCCCACACGGCCAAGGTGGGACGCAGCCTGCAAAGCAGTGTCGAGGCCTACAACGCCATGGTCGGGGCCTTGGAGTCGCGAGTCCTGGTGACGGCGCGCCGGATGTCGGACCTCGGCCTGGTGACCGACGCGCTGGACCCCGTGCCGACCCTCGAGGCCGGTCCCCGCCCGCTGACGGCGATGGAGCTCATCGACGCCGCGACCGAGTCAGAGGCCCGCCCTCAGCTCCTCCTCGACCTCCCGGACACGCGAGCCGAGCCGGACCGCCGCCAGGCCCAATGACGCCGAACCAGCCGGACGAGGAGGTTCGCGGGGGCTCGACCTGTGGGTTACCCGATGGTGTGTGAGCCGTCGGTCGGCGCGAGATCTTGCTCGTAGAAGCGGGTCAGGGGACCCTCCTCGCCTTCGGTCCGCCGAAAGCCCACGCTCTCGTAGAGGCGCCACGCTGCGACATCGTCATCCGAGGTCACGACGTCGAGGTAGTCCACACCCTGCTGGGCGGCTCGGTCGATCGCTGCCGTGATGAGCGGGCGACCCAGTCCTTGCCCTCGCAGCCGCGGCGTCACATACAACTCGGCCAACGTCGCCTCCCGCGCCGGAGTCCACAGCGAGGCCCGGTAGCGCAGAACAGCGACCCCTGACCACGTCGCCCCAGTCCCCGCGTCGTTCCCGGAGTCGGCTGAGTCGCCTACGCCGCCCGAGACCCTGACGGCCGGCCTCACGAGGAGGACATCGGTGTCCCCCGCCGCCAGCAATGCAGCCAGCCGCGTCGCGAGCACGTCAGGGCCGGGAGTGGGATCGTCGTACTCGCGATTGAACGCATCGAGCAGGACTCCCGCGACCCCCAGCTCGGCGAGGTCGCCGCTGGTCAGCACCGTGGTGACCGCTATCGACCCCTGGCCCAAGCCCTCGCTCATGGCATCTCTCATTCCTGTGTCCGACGCACGGACGCCGATCAGTGCAGGGAGTCCGCCGCCACAGTCGCGAAACTCGCATCATGGGTCATCTTGTCCGAGAGTCCGGCAGCCTTGAGGTCGCGACGGATCTCGTTGGGCAGGGCAAAGGTCAGCGACTCCTCGGCGGCGATCACCGGCCGGACATCGTCATAGCCACGCTGGGCGAGGAAGTCCAACACGTCACGAACCAGGATCTCTGGCACTGAAGCACCCGAGGTCACCCCGACCGTGGCCACGCCGTCGAGCCAGCTCGGGTCGATCTCCTCCGCGTAGTCGACCAGATGCCCCGCTCGGGCGCCGTGTTCGAGGGCGACCTCAACGAGGCGCACCGAGTTGGACGAGTTGCGCGATCCGACGACGATCATCAGATCGGTATCGGCCGCCATCTGCTTGACCGCCAACTGGCGGTTCTGGGTGGCGTAGCAGATGTCGTCGCTGGGCGGGTCCTGAAGCAGCGGGAACTTCTCGCGCAGGCGCCGCACGGTCTCCATGGTCTCGTCCACCGACAAGGTGGTCTGGGAGAGCCAGACGACCTTCTCGGGGTCCCGGACCGACAGCTCGTCGACGTCCTCGGGGCCGTCGACGAGGGTGATGTGCTCCGGCGCCTCACCGGAGGTGCCGATGACCTCTTCGTGTCCCTCATGACCGATCAGGAGGATGTCGTACTCCTCTTTGGCGAAGCGCACCGCCTCACGATGGACCTTGGTCACCAAGGGGCAGGTGGCGTCGATGGTCTTCAATTGCCGATCCGCCGCCTCCTCGTGCACGACCGGCGCGACGCCGTGGGCCGAGAAGATGACTGTCGCGCCCTCAGGGACCTCCTGCGTCTCGTCGACGAAGATCGCTCCGCGCTTCTCCAGAGTCGTCACGACATGCTTGTTGTGGACGATCTCCTTGCGGACGTACACGGGAGGCCCATAGAGCTCCAGCGCCTTCTCGACCGTCACCACGGCCCGATCAACCCCCGCGCAATAGCCTCGAGGGGCGGCCAGCAGGACTCGCTTGGCGTTCTCCGACATGCCTCCAAGGGTACGTGCCAGGCGAGCCGGGTCCGGTTCGGCGACGATGCGCACCAACCTGGCGGCCTGGGTGGCCGTCGCTCCAGATGCCTGAGGACCCTGCAGCCGCGACACCACGCTGACATACCGTGGAACGGTGAGCACCGGTCGCCTGCGCCTGTCCCTGCTTGATCTCGCCATCGTCGCGCGCGGTGAGCCGATCGGCCAGGCCTTGCGCAACAGCATCGAGTTGGCCCAGGTCGCCGACCGGCTCGCCCGGTTCGAGCGGGTCTGGTTCGCCGAGCATCACAACATGCCGACGATCGCCTCAGCGGCGACCTCGGTCCTCGTCGGCCAGGTGCTCGCGGCCACCGGGCGCATCCGGGTCGGCTCGGGCGGGGTCATGCTCCCCAACCATGCTCCGTTGGTCGTCGCCGAGCAGTTCGGCACCCTCGCCGAGCTCTACCCCGACCGCGTCGACCTCGGTGTGGGCCGTGCCCCGGGCACCGATCAGGTGACCCTGGGGGCCCTGCGGCGCGACCAGGGCGCGTCCGAAGATTTCCCTCAGGACATCCGCGAGCTCCAGGGCTACTTGGGCGAGGGGGGTGGGCTGGGCGTCAATGCCTACCCCGGCCTCGGCACGCGGGTACCGGTGTGGATCCTCGGGTCCTCCCTCTTCGGCGCCCGGCTCGCGGCGGCATTCGGGCTGCCCTACGCGTTCGCCAGTCACTTCGCCCCCGATGCCCTCGACGCGGCGATGCAGGTCTATCGGGCCGAGTTCCGCCCGTCGGAGCAGCTTCAGGCACCGTATGCTGTCGCCGCCCTCAACGTCGTCGCCGCCGACACCCAAGACGAGGCCGACGTCGCCGCCGACAAGGTCCTGCGGGCCCGCGTCCGAGCCCTCGCATCCCGGGCACCCCAGCTCAAGGGCCAGGAGATCGACGATGCCTTGCTCGATGTCCTCATGGAGACACCGCTGGGTGCGCAGGCAGCGCACATGGTCACCTACAGCGCGGTCGGCGACGCCGATGCGGTCGGCATGTACCTGCATGCCTTCCGCGAGCGCACCGGCGCGGACGAGCTGATGGTGACCAATCCCGCCGGCAGTCTTCAGACGCGGGTGCGGACCCTGGAGATCCTCGCGACGATCGACTGACCACCGCGGTTCGAGTCGTCGGGACACCACCACCTGCCCCAGGTTGACGGTGGCGCGGCCTACGCTGCCCGGGTGACCTCGACGCCGCCACCCCGGCCAGCCCTGCCTGATCGGGCCGCCGACACCAGCGCGGAGCAGCCCTGGCCGGTACGGGTCCTCTCGCTGAAGATCGCGGACTACGTCGAGAAGATGTCGGTGCTGTGGGTCGAGGGGCAGGTCGTCCAGCTCAGCCGACGTACGGGCACCCGCACGGCATTCCTCACCTTGCGCGATCCCGACGTCGACATGAGTCTGTCGGTGGCGATCCAGGTCAACGCCTTGGACGCGATGGCTACGCCCCTGACCCAGGGGGCCCGGGTCGTCGTGCAGGCCAAGCCCGCGTTCTGGACCCAGCGGGGCCAGCTCCTCCTGGACGGCCGGCAGATCAGGCCGGTCGGGGTCGGCGAGCTCCTGGCACGGATCGAGTACCTCAAGAAGACCCTGACCTCCGAGGGGCTGTTCGACCAGGAGCGCAAACGCCCACTGCCGCTCCTGCCTCGCGTCGTCGGCCTCGTCACCGGCCGCGCGAGCGCCGCCGAGAAAGACGTCGTCGAAAACGCACGCCGCCGTTGGCCCAGTGTCCGATTCGAGATCCGTCAGGTGGCCGTCCAGGGGGCGAATGCCGTCGCGGAGGTCGTCGCCGCCCTCCAGGAGCTCGACGCCGTGGCCGACGTGGACGTCATCGTCATCGCCCGAGGTGGCGGGAGCATCGAGGACCTGTTGCCCTTCAGCAACGAGACTCTGGTGCGCGCGGTCGCGGCCGCCCACACCCCGATCGTCAGCGCGATCGGTCATGACGTCGACACCCCGCTGCTGGACTTCGTGGCCGACCGACGCGCCTCGACCCCCACCGACGCTGCCAAGCTGGTCGTGCCCGACGCGGCATTTGAGCGGCATCGGTTGGAGCAGGCGCGCCAGCGGTCCAAGGCCCGGGTCGCCGACCGCATTCAGCAGGAGCGGCGCAGGCTGGTCGACGTGCGGACCCGCCCCGTGCTCGCTGACCCGGCCGGGTTCATCCGGGTCCAGCGCGCGACCGTCGAGGGTGCCCGGGTGGCCATGCGCCGGCACGTCCGCCTCGATGTGGAGCGAGCGCAGGCTCAGCTCGGGCATCTGACCGCCCAGCTGCGGGTGCTCTCGCCCCGCCAGACCCTGACCCGGGGCTACGCGATCGTCCAGCGCACCGACGGGCACGTCGTGCAGGACCCCGCCGGACTGCGCGGTGGGGAGCTGCTCCACGTCACCGTCGCTCAGGGCGACTTCGGTGCCACGGTCGTCGGCGGAGCCTGACGGACCCGCGCGTTACAGTCGGCGCCATGGCTCGCAAGAATGCCGCGTCCGCCGGCTCCCCGGCCGCTGAGTCGACCCAGCCGGCGGGGACCGACGCCCCGACAGCGGCGCCTCCCTCGGCGGCCGCCGACCCCGTGCCGGACCCTCACGCCGACATTGCGGGGCTGCGCTACGAGCAGGCCCGCGACGAGCTGTTCGACATCGTCGCGCGGCTCGAGAGCGGCCAGGTCGGGCTCGAGGAGTCGCTCACGTTGTGGGCCCGAGGCGAGGCGCTGGCGGCCCACTGCAGCACCTGGCTCGACCAGGCTCAAGCCGCCATCACCTCCACGCCCCCGGCCGGCTGACCTCACAGGGCCGCGGCAACTTCACACCCGCGCCGGATATAGCACCCGCGCGCGTGAACAATCCGCGTCCCCGCGGGGAGCCTCACTCACGCGCTGCCGTCGTCGGGATAGTTCGTCGCCTTCCCGGCGCCGCTCCGCCTCCGCAACCGGCGGAGTGGACACGTGGCCGACTTTCCGCTGCTACTCCGCCTCCGCAACCGGAGAAGCGGGCACGTGGCCGACTTTCCGAAACCCTCTTCCCACCGCTGAGGGCGCGGCAGAGATCGAGTCGGGGGTAACGACCCTGGGCGCGGGAACTTCACCCCCGCGCCGGATATAACACGCCGCAGGCGTGAACAATCCGCGCCACCCGCGGGAACTTCACACCCGCGCCGGATATAACACCCGCGCGCGTGAACAATCCGCGCCACCCGCGGGAACTTCACCCCCGCGCCGGATATAACACCCGGGCGCGTGAACAATCCGCGCCACCCGCGGGAACTTCACCCCCGCGCCGGATATAACACCCGCAGGCGTGAACAATCCGCGCCTGAGCAACGCTCGAGGGGTGGGGCGCCTATTCGACCGGGACCAGGTGGTCGATGAAGACCAGCATGTCCTCGAAGGTCGCGGTCCCGGTGACCAGCGTCGCCAACTCGCCTTCGGCCTCGGGGACGTGCACGAGGGAGTTCTGGACCTTGGCGCCCCGCTCGTACTGCACCCACGTCACCCCGTCGTGCTCGATCTCCCCGGTCCGGGTCGCCCGATTGATCTGGGCCGCGATCCACTCAGATGACGCCGACTCGGTTTGTTCGACGCTGACGTAGGTGCCGTCCGGCGTTTGGTAGCCCGCCAGCCACGTCATCTTGTCGTCGGTCGCCCGGACATAGCGCGCCGCAGTCGGCGTCCAGCCCGCGGGCAGCCCGCGTGGCTCGACGATCGGCCAGCCGCTCTGCGCCTTGACGTCGACCGCCGTCGCGTGAATGTCGACGACGGGGCCCGACAGCGAGTTGACCCGCGGGACAAGAAAGATGAGGCCGAGCATGAGGGCGAGGATGACCACGAGCGACCGAAACATGTTGGCCGCCGAGCCCATGGCATACCGGCTCTTGGGCGGCACCGGAGGCTCGCCCACGCTCGGAGTACCGACTCCGCTCGGAAGGTCCTCTCCATTGGGCGCGCTCGTCCCACCGGACACCACCGCCCCGCCGGGCGCGCCCTGGTCGTGGCTCTCGGCCGCGTCATCGCCGCGTGCCACCGAGTCGCCCGTCGCTCCACTCACCGCGCCATTGTCGCAAGCCCGGCGGCCACCGCCGAATCGCCGGTTCGCGGGAAGCCCAGGCGCGCACCGAACCGGCGCTACTAGAGTCGCCACGCGGGGACCGTGACCGGCCCCCGACGACCCACCCGACCCCCAACGTCGAGGAACGCCAGATGACGCAGCCCGCCGTGCCCGCCGACGCCGCCCCCCGCCTCCTTGTCCTCGGTGAGGCTCTCATCGACGTGGTCCGCGATGTCGACGGCGGCGTCGAAGAACACGTGGGCGGCAGCCCCCTCAACGTCGCGCTCGGCCTGAGCCGTCTGGGTCACCCCGTCGACTTCGCGACCACCATCGGGCAGGACGCGCGAGGTGAGCGGATCACGGCACTGTTGGACGAGGGGGACGTCACTCTCACGCAGGGGAGCCGCACCGCCGATCCCACCTCCACCGCGCAGGCCCAGCTCGACGCGACCGGCGCAGCGACCTACGTGTTCGACCTGCACTTCAACCTCCCCCCCGTGCCACTGGCACCGGGGACCGGTCATGCCCACACGGGGTCCATCGGAGCGCTGCTCACCCCCGGCGAGCAGAACGTCCGGGCCGCCCTGGACGAGGTCCGCGCGCAGGGCACGGTGTCCTACGACCCCAACATCCGCCCCTCGATCATGGGGTCAGCCGACGAGATCCGGCCCCACATCGAGGCCATCATCGCCCTGTCCGACGTGGTCAAGGCGAGCAGCGATGACCTGGACTACCTCTACCCCGGGGACACCGCCGCCGCGGTCATGGCGCACTGGTGCACGCTCGGGGCTGGCCTGGCCGTCATCACCCTGGGCGCTCACGGAGTCACCTACCGCACGGCGGTATCGCAGGACACCGCGGCCGCCCCCACAGCGGCGGCCCACGTCGTCGACACGGTCGGTGCCGGCGACTCCTTCATGGCCGGACTTGTGTCCGGCCTGCTCGACCTGGGTTACCTCGGCCACCCCGACGCCCGCGCGCGACTCGCGGGCGCCACACTGGAGGAGGTGCGTCCGGCCATCGAGCGAGGCCTGGCCACGTCGGCCGTCACGGTCGGTCGGGCCGGTGCCTATGCGCCGACCCGAGCCGAGATCACCGCCTGACCACCACACCGTTTCGCCCCGAGGAGCACCACGCACCATGGCCGACTTCGCGTTCGAGCATCTACTGCCTGGAGCCGGTGGCAACGGCACCGACGAGACCCCGTGGCGGCTCTTGTCCAGCGAGGGCGTGCGCGCCGTCGAGGGCCCCGGTGGCCGCACCTTCCTCGAGGTCGACCACAACGCGCTGACCCTGCTCACCGAGGCCGCCATGCACGACATCGCGCACTACTTGCGGCCCGCGCACCTGGCGCAGCTCCGGCGCATCCTGGACGACCCCGAGGCCAGCAACAACGACAAGTTCGTCGCCTTGGACCTGCTCAAGAACGCCAACATCGCCGCGGGCGGCATTCTGCCCATGTGCCAGGACACCGGCACCGCCATCGTCATGGCCAAGCGGGGCCAAGGAGTCATCACCTCCGGGGACGACGAGCAGGCCATCAGTCAGGGCGTCTACGACGCCTACACCCGGCTCAACCTGCGGTACTCCCAGATGGCGCCGGTAACGATGTGGGACGAACGCAACACCGGCTCCAACCTGCCCGCCCAGATCGAGCTCTACGCCGACACCTCCCCCGGCGCCGACGCGACCTACAAGTTCCTCTTCATGGCCAAGGGGGGCGGGAGCGCCAACAAGTCCTACCTGTTCCAGGAGACCAAGGCGATCCTCAACCCCGAGTCGATGATGCGCTTCCTCGACGAGAAGTTACGTGGCCTGGGCACGGCAGCCTGCCCGCCCTACCACCTGGCCATCGTCATCGGCGGCACGAGCGCCGAGTATGCCCTCAAGACGGCCAAGTACGCGAGCACCAAGTACCTCGATCACTTACCGACCAGCGGTGACGCCGCGACCGGTCACGGCTTCCGCGACACCGAGCTCGAGGAGCAGGTGCTCGAGCTGACGCGCCAGTTCGGGATCGGCGCCCAGTTCGGCGGCAAGTACTTCTGCCACGACGTGCGGGTGATCCGCCTCCCCCGGCACGGCGCCTCGCTGCCGGTCGCGATCGCGGTGTCCTGCAGTGCCGATCGCCAGGTCCTGGGCAAGATCACCGCCGAGGGCGTGTTCATCGAGCAACTCGAGACCGACCCGGCCCGCTTCCTCCCGGACGCGACCCACGAGTCGCTCGGCGAGCACACGCAGGAGGCGGTCGGCGCGTCCTCCACCGGCCAGGGCGCCGTCGTCCAGATCGACCTGAACCAGCCGATGGCCGACATCCTCACCGAGCTGACCCGACACCCAGTCAAAACGCGGCTTTCCCTGACCGGGCCGCTGGTCGTTGCCCGCGATATCGCGCACGCCAAGATCAAGGAGCGCCTCGACGCGGGCGAGGAGATGCCCCAGTACCTCAAGGACCATCCGGTCTACTACGCCGGGCCCGCCAAGACGCCCGAGGGTATGCCGAGCGGCTCGTTCGGACCGACCACGGCCGGTCGGATGGACTCCTATGTTGACCAGTTCCAGGCCGCAGGCGGCTCGATGGTCATGCTTGCCAAGGGCAACCGTTCCCAAGCCGTCACCGACGCCTGCCAGGCGCACGGTGGCTTCTATCTTGGCTCGATCGGCGGCCCGGCCGCCCGACTGGCCCAGGACTGCATCAAGTCCGTCGAGGTCATCGAATACCCCGAGCTCGGCATGGAGGCGATCTGGCGCATCGAGGTCGAGGATTTCCCGGCCTTCATTGTCGTCGATGACAAGGGTGACGATTTCTTCGCCGCGGTGACCAAGCCGGTCGCCTTCACCATCCCCAAGCGACCCGGCCTCTGACAGGGAGTTCACCGCATGACCGATAGTCATCACGCCTCTGCCACAACCGATTCCGGCCAGTTCGAGGATATCCTCGCAGCGAATGCCGCCTTCGCCGAGACCTTCGAACTCGGCGGGTTCGACGGCGTCGCTCACGCCGGGATCGCGCTGGTCACCTGTATGGACAGCCGGATCGCGCCACTGTCGATGCTGGGACTCCAGCCCGGCGACGCCAAGATCTTCCGCAACCCCGGTGGCCAGATCACGCCTCAGGCTCTCGAGGCTCTCGTCCTCGGGGTCCACCTGCTCGGTGTCACCAGGGTCCTCATCGTCCCGCATACCCGCTGCGCCATGGCCGCCAACACCGAACAGGAGCTGCGCGACCGGATCCGGGCCGACAGCGGCCTTGACGCCTCCTGGCAGCAGTTCCATGTGGTGCCCGACCAGCTCGTGGCCCTTGGTCAGGACGTCGCCGCTGTCCGATCACATCCGCTCATCGCCGAGCGGGCCCTCGTCGGGGGCTTCGTCTACGACGTTGACACGGGGCTCATGACCCAGCACTACTGACCCGCAGTCTCCTCGACGTCCACGCGGGACTCACGACAGCCCGGGGCGTGGCGAAGGGTGCGCCGAGCCCTGCCAAGGACTTAGGTTCTCGACTATGACCTTCACACGCACCATGCCCGACGGTTTCCTCTGGGGAGCGGCCACCGCGAGCTTCCAGATCGAGGGCGCGACGACGCAGGACGGGCGCAGCGACTCGATCTGGGACGTGTTCTGCCGGGAGCCTGGCCGAGTCCGCAACGGGGACACCGGCGAGCCAGCCTGTGACCACTACCACCTCATGAAGTCCGATGTGGACCTCATGAAGGAGCTCAACCTGTCGGCCTACCGCTTCTCCGTCGCGTGGCCTCGTGTCATTCCGACCGGGACGGGAGCGGTCAACGCCGCGGGGATCAGCTTCTACGACCAGCTCGTCGACGAGCTGCTCGCCCGCGACATCACGCCCGTGGTCACGCTCTATCACTGGGACTTGCCCGCTGTCCTCGATGAGCGGGGCGGCTGGCTCAACCGCGACATCGCAGGCTGGTTCGGGGACTACTCCGCCGCCGTCGTCGGCGCCCTCGGCGACCGGGTCACCCGGTGGACCACCTTGAACGAGCCCTGGTGCTCCTCGATCCTGTCCTACTCCATCGGCGAGCACGCCCCTGGGCATCGCGACCCGGTCGAGGGACTCATCGCCGCGCACCACCTCATGCTCGCTCATGGCACCGCGGTCCCGATCATCCGCGAGCAGTGTCCCGGAGCGCAGGTGTCCATCACCTTGAACCCCACCCAGGTCTACGGCCCGGCCGAGCCCACCGAGCGCGACCTTGATGCCGTGCGGCGCGCCGACAACGTCTTCAACGGGATCTTCTTCAGCCCGCTGTTCCACGCGCAGTACCCGGAAGGGATGCTGGCCGACACCGCACACCTGACCGACCACTCCTACATCCAGGAGGGCGACCTCCAGATCATCTCCGCGCCGTTGGACAACCTCGGCGTCAACAACTACTTCCCGACCCGGGTGCGGGCCGCTGACGACCCCCAAGCGCCGACGATCCTGCCGGGCTGCGAGGGGGTCGAAGCCGTCGCTCCCCGCCCACCCCTCACCGACATGGGCTGGGAAATCTCGCCCCAGGGCCACCGTGAGATCCTCGTCCGCTCCGCGAAAGAGTGCGGCCTGCCCATCTATGTCACCGAGAACGGGTCGGCCTGGCCCGACGTCGTCGCCGAGGACGGCGCCGTCCACGACGGTGAGCGCACGGCATACCTCGTCAGTCATCTGAATGCCGTCCGCGATGCCATCGATGACGGGGCCGACATCCGCGGCTACTTCGCCTGGTCCCTGATGGACAACTTCGAGTGGGCGTTTGGCTATGACAAGCGCTTCGGGATTGTCCACGTCGACTACGACACCCAGGTTCGCACCATCAAGGACTCCGGGCACGAGTACGCGCGAATCCTGGCTGCTCACCGAAAGTGACCTCGTGCGGAATCGGCACGGTTTGGTCAGTTAACTGAGGCAATCCTTAGAGAACTCCGTCGCCCGGAGACGATCTGGACACGGAATCATCACAATCTGTGGCCAATATGCGCGCAGGCGCCCCAAGGTGTTTGCCGAAGGCCGCAGCAGGTGTCACCGTTCGGGTGCACACCCGTATTCTGCTGTAAGGAGTTTTACCGTGTCTTCCGCACGCTCCCGGCGCGCCCGCCTCCTCGTCGCCGCCGTCGCCCTCTCTTCCCTCGCCCTGGCCGCCTGCGGCTCCTCCGACTCCTCGTCGGACTCGACCGCAGCCGCCACGAACGCCTCGGGTGTCACGCTGCTCAAGGACGGCAAGCTGCTCGTCTGCACGCACCTGTCCTACAAGCCCTTCCAGTACAAGGACGAGGCCGGCAAGGTCGTCGGATTCGATGTCGACCTGATGGACCTGGTCGCCAAGAAGCTCGGCGTCGAGCAGGAGATCGTCGACATCGACTTCGCTCAGATCACCTCGGGTGCGGTCTTCGCCGCCAAGAAGTGCGACACCGGGGCTGCGGCGACCACGATCACCGACGAGCGCAAGAACGCCATCTTGTTCTCGGACGCCTACTTCTCGGCCACCCAGGCACTCCTGGTCAAGAAGGACTCGGGCATCAAGGACCTGGCGGGCCTGAAGGACAAGAAGATCGGCGTCCAGACCGACACCACCGGTCAGATCTACGCCGAGGACAACATGGCGACCAACGGCTACACCGTGACGGTCTTCGATGACATGCCCACCCAGCTCGCCGGTGTGCTGGCCGGTCGGGTCGACGGCGCGATCAACGACAACGGTGTCGTCTACGACTACGCCAAGGACAACCCCACGACCGAGGTCGTCACCGAGTTCCACACCGGTGAGGAGTACGGCTTCATGTTCCAGAAGGACAACGAGAACGCCACTGCTCTCGCCACCCTGGTCAACCAGGTGCTCACGGACGCCAAGGCTGACGGCTCGTACAACGACATCTACAAGAAGTGGTTCGGCGTCGACGCGCCCAAGTGACGCGTAACCCCTTTCGCATGGGCTGAGGCGGCGGTACGGTTCACTCCGTTCCGCCGCCTCGGCGCGTGTGCACTGCGCACCGGCACCCACAGGAGACCTCATGAGCACTGCGACGGCGGCACCACCCGCCAAGAAGCCCCTCTCCCCCCGCAAGCGGGCGCAGCGGATCCGTTGGGTCCAGTACGGCATTCTCGCCGCGATCCTCATCGCGGTCGCCGTCAGCGCCGACTGGGCTCAGATCAGCTCGGTCTTCTTCCGAGGGGACCTGATCACGGCCACGCTCACGCAGGGCCTCGGCAACGCGATGAAGAACACGATCGTCTACACGATCGGCGCGTTCGTTTTCGGCCTGGTCTTTGGCACCGTTCTGGCCCTCATGCGGCTCTCGACCGTCGGCCCCTACCGCTGGATTGCCACGGCCTACATCGAGTTCTTCCGGGGCCTGCCGGCGATCGTCGTGCTCATGGCCTTCGGTCTGCTCCCGCTGGCCTTCCCCGGCCTCATCATTCCCTTTGACCCGTACGGCACCGTCTGGGTGGCCCTGGGCATCGTCGCCGCCGCCTACATGGCCGAGACGATCCGCGCCGGCATTCAGGCCGTACCCAAGGGGCAGATCGAGGCGGCCCGCTCGCTCGGGATGCCCGCCGGGACAGCGACCCGGAAAATCGTGCTGCCCCAGGCCTTCCGGATCATCACTCCGCCGCTGACCAACGAGGTCATCCTGCTGACCAAGGACTCCTCCCTGGCCTACATCCTCGGTTTATCCGGTGACGCCTTCGAGTTGACCAAGTACGGACGCGACCTGGCCAACACCTACGCCAACCTCACACCGCTCGTCGTCGCAGGCTTCTGCTATCTCATCATCACCTTGCCCTTGTCCATCGTCGTGCGCCGCATGGAGGCGCGCCAGAAGAAGGAGCGGTGAGTTCCGTGCCGTCATTCGAGAACGAACCCGCGATGGGCGTCGGCGACGACGCCCACGGCAAGACCGGTGCCACCGCCAAGACTGGTGCGACCGCTAAGACCGGCGAGGCCGTCATCACGGTGACCGACCTGACCAAGTCCTTCGGGACCAACCAGGTCCTCAAGGGCATCACGACGACAATCCACCGCGGTGAGGTGGTGTGTGTCATCGGACCGTCCGGGTCGGGCAAGTCGACCTTCCTACGGTGCCTGAACCTGCTGGAGCAGCCCACGTCCGGCACCGTGGTCGTCGACGGCATCGAAGTCACCAACGAGGACTGCGACATCGACAAGGTCCGCGCCGATATGGGGATGGTGTTCCAGCAGTTCAACCTGTTCCCTCACCTGTCGGTGCTGGAGAACTGCACGATCGCGCAGCAGACGGTGCGGGGGCGGGGCAAAGAGGAGTCAGAGACCAAGGCCCGCGCCAACCTCCTTCGCGTCGGGCTGGCGGACAAGGAGGCGGCATTCCCCGGGCAGTTGTCCGGCGGTCAGCAGCAGCGGGTGGCCATAGCCCGGGCGCTGTCGATGGACCCCCAGCTGATGCTCTTTGACGAGCCGACCTCGGCTCTGGACCCCGAGCTGGTCGGCGATGTCCTGGCCGTCATGCGGGGACTCGCCACGGACGGCATGACGATGTTCGTCGTCACGCACGAGATGGCCTTCGCTCGAGATGTCGCCGATCGCGTGATCTTCATGGACGGCGGCTACATCGTCGAAGAGGGTGATCCACACCAGGTCATCGGCGACCCGCAGCATCAGCGCACGCGCACCTTCCTGCAGCGAGTGCTCGACCCGACCCACGTGGGCTCGGCCGAGTGACCGATCCCGCTCCGGAAGCCCCCCACCAGCCTCGCGGTCGGTGGCGGGGCTTCCTTGGTCGTCGACCCCGGTGGCGCCGCTACGGTGCTGTGGTGGCCGGGTGCGCGGTCCTCGGGATGGCCCCGTGGTTGTGGCTGCAGTGGGAGGCCCGGGGGCATGTGTATGCCGTCGCCGATGCCCCCAGTGCGCCGGTGGCGCTGGTCCTCGGTGCCGGACTCACTGCCACGGGTCAGCCCTCGCCGTTCCTCGCCGGACGGCTGGCGGTGGCCAAGGAGCTCTACGACTCCGGTCGGGTGCGGGTCATCCTGGTGTCCGGCGACAA
Organism: Phycicoccus sp.; assembly: GCA_017993715.1. GTDB lineage: Bacteria > Actinomycetota > Actinomycetes > Actinomycetales > Dermatophilaceae > JAGOME01. Next base: position 23,989 of record JAGOME010000033.1, on the reverse strand, counting down.
CCGCTTCACGACCTACGACGAACCCACGGCGATGCGGGACTGGCTCGTCCAGCGCGGCATCCCGGATGCGGCGGTCGTGCGGGACTTCGCCGGCCGCGACACCTACGACTCGTGTGTGCGGGCCCAGCGGATCTTCGGGGTGACCCGCGCCCTGGTCGTCTCGCAGGCCTATCACGTGCCCCGAGCCGTCGCGATCTGCCGCAGTGTCGGCCTTGACGTCGACGGGGTCGGCGACAGCAGCGTGACTGGCTATGCCGCCTGGCAGACCGGCCGGATCCGGGAAGTCCCGGCCGCGGGCAAGGCGGTGTGGGATGTGGTCAGCGGCCGCGACCCCGTGCTCGGATCACCTGAGACGTCGGTCACCGACGCCCTCGCGCGGACTGCTTCGCCGTAACCAGGACGGCCGGCTGGATTCCCGGGCGTCGGAGAGTGGGACACGTGGCCGACTCTCCGGCAACCCGAATGCCGGCGCCTCGGAAAGGAGGACCGCTGGCCGACTCTCCGCGAGGGCTGTGTCGGCGGGCTCGCCGTTCCAGACCCCCGTCGGCGGCTGATTAGCGGTCCGCGAGCGGGCGCGTCAACACCTCAAGGATCGGCGCAAAAATGTGCTCCTTGATCCGGCCGACGGCGGTGCGGTCCTTGGGGCCGACCGCCAGTGCACGCGCAACGGCGACGTCGACGACGTTGTCCAGGTCCGCCGTCTCGCGGATCATCTGGGCCTGCTGCGCGTCCGGGGCGCTGTATCGCCGACCCGTTGTCATCGCCTCGACCCAGGTCGCTGGCGGCAGTTTGCCCTGGATCAGGGCGGCCATCCCGGGGGGGAAGGGCATGCGCAGATCCACCTCGGGGTAACAGATGAAGCCGCGGTCGCGTCTCATAACCGCCGCGTCATGCGCCAACGAGAGCATGGCGCCCGCGCCGAAGGCGTGACCGGGCATGGCTGCCACGGTGTGCATGGGGAAGGTCAGGACACGGGCGAGCAAACCCTCGACCCGGGCGATGTAGGCAGCGGAGGTCTCGGGGTCCCCCATGAGTAACTCAACCTGCAGGCCGTTGCTGTAGAACTTGTCCCCCGCGCAGGTCACCACAGCATTGGCCGGCGAGCCCAAACACTCATCCAAAGCCCCGTCGAACTGCGCCATCCACTCGGTCGAGAAGCGGTTTTCGGTGTCGCCGAGGTTGATCAGGGCGATGGTGTCTCGCAACTCAAAGGTGATGCTCACAGCGCGAGCCTCTCCTCGACCACGGAGCACAGCCTGGCGGCCACCGCCGCCGCCTCGTCGGACGTCTGGGCCTCGACCATGACCCGGACGACGGGCTCGGTGCCGGACTTGCGCAGCAGCACTCTGCCCTGGCCGTTGAGCCGAGCCGATTCGGCAGCGACGGCGGCCTGCAGCGCCTCGTCGGTCTCGACGCGCGTCTTGTCCACGCCCTTGACGTTGATCAGCACCTGCGGCATCCGGGTCATAACCGTGGCCAGGTCGGCCAGCGATCGCCCTGTCTGCGCCATCCGGGCGGCGATCATCAGCCCGGTGAGCACACCGTCGCCGGTCGTCCCGTGCTCGGAGAGGATGACGTGCCCAGACTGCTCGCCCCCGAGGGTGTAGCCGCCCGCACGCATGTCCTCCAGGACATAGCGGTCCCCAACACCGGTCTGCCGCACCACAATCCCCTCGCGCTCCATCGCCAAGAGCAAACCGAGATTGCTCATGACCGTCGCGACGAGGGTGTCGTCCTTGAGAGCGCCGCGCTCCTTGAGTGCGACGGCAAGGATCCCCATGATCTGGTCACCGTCGACCTCGTGACCATTGGCGTCGACCGCGAGACAGCGGTCGGCATCACCGTCATGAGCAATTCCGAGGTGGGCCCCCTTGGCGACGACTTCGGCCTTGAGGTGCGCGAGGTGGGTCGAGCCGTAGCCGTCGTTGATGTTCAGACCATCCGGGTCCGTGCCGATCTCAATGACGTCGGCTCCCGCCAGCCGGAACACCTCGGGTGACACCGCCGAGGCCGCACCGTGAGCCCCGTCAATGACGACAGTGAGGCGGTCGAGGCGGTTGGGCAGGGCCCGCAGCAGGTGGGCGACGTACCGCGCCTGCCCGGCACGGTTCTCATAGATCCGGCCCACCTCAGCACCTGTGGGCCGATCCCACTCCTGCCCCATGCGCGCCGCGATGAGGTCCTCTGTCGCGTCCGGCAGCTTGTGTCCGCCCTGGGCAAAGAACTTGATCCCGTTGTCCGGCATCGCATTGTGCGACGCCGACAGCATCACCCCGAACGTGGCACCCATATCGGCCGTGAGGAACGCCACCGCCGGCGTCGGCAGGTTGCCGACGTTGTGCACGTCCACGCCGGCCGAAGCGAGGCCCGCGCACACCGCGGCCGACAGGAACTCGCCGCTCGCGCGCGGGTCGCGACCCACCACGGCGCGAGGCCGGCGCCCAGCCGCTCGGTCGGCGTCACCCAGTACGTGGGCGGCCGCCACGGCCAGATTGAGGGCGAGCTCGGCGGTGATCGCGCCATTGGCCAGCCCCCGGACTCCGTCGGTGCCGAAGAGTCGCGTCATATCGGTGTTTCCTATCGTCCAGAGGCACGGCATTGCGCAGTGACCCATGAGTCGCCGATCGACGATACCGCCGTCGAGCGCCGAAGGCGGTGCCCACCCCGGATGGGGCGGGCACCGCCTTCGGTGTGCGCACGGCATTCGGGATCCGAATGCCGTGCGCCGGTGGCCAAGCCATGCTCGGCCAACTGCATCAGCGCTTGCTGTACTGGGGCGCCTTACGGGCCTTCTTGAGACCGGCCTTCTTGCGCTCGGGAACGCGCGCGTCCCGCGTCAGGAAGCCAGCCTTCTTCAGGGCCGGACGGTTGAGGTCGGGGTCGACCCCGTTGAGCGAGCGGGCCACGCCCAGACGCACGGCGCCGGCCTGGCCCGAGGGGCCACCACCGTGCACACGCACGAGCACGTCGTAGGCGCCATTGAGCTCGAGGAGAGCCAGCGGCTCGGCGACGATCTGCTGGTGCACCTTGTTGGGGAAGTAGCCCTCGAGGGTGCGGCCGTTGATGGTCCACTGGCCGGTGCCCGGGACGATCCGGACGCGGGCGACGGCCTGCTTGCGGCGGCCGGTGGCGGCGCCGGGGGCGGACGCCGAGGGGCGGCGGGCCTCCTCGGCGAAGACGGGCGTCGAGGACTCCGAGGTGTACTCGGTCACCACGGCGTCGTCACCGTCGGTGCCGGCCTCGACATCGATCACGTTCTCGGTCATTACTGGGCCACCTGGGTGATCTCGAAGGGCTTGGGCTGCTGGGCGCCGTGCGGGTGCTCGGCACCGGCGTAGACCTTGAGCTTGGAGAGCTGCTGACGGCCCAGGGTGTTCTTGGGGAGCATGCCGCGGATGGCCTTCTCGACCGCCTTCTCCGGGCTCTTGGCGAGCAGCTCGGTGTAGGACGTGCTGCGCAGACCGCCCGGGAAGCCGGAGTGACGGTAGGCCCGCTTCTGCTGGGCCTTGGCGCCGGTCAGGGCCACCTTGTCGGCGTTGATGATGATGACGAAGTCGCCCATGTCCATGTGGGGGGCGAAGGTCGGCTTGTGCTTGCCGCGCAAAAGCGTGGCGGCCTGGCTGGCCAGGCGGCCGAGCACGACGTCGGTGGCGTCAATGACGTGCCACTGACGCGTGACATCGCCCGGCTTGGGGGTGTACGTGCGCACGGGGGTGTCCTTGCGTTCGATTGGATGGTGACGCGTATGCCGCAGGCTCCGGTGGTGAGTCCAGCTCGCCCACGAGGGCGCGCGGCACAACCTCACCAGTTTACGAGGCCTTGGGTGCCGACCCAAATCAGCCTGGGAAGGCTCAGAAAACCTCCCTGACCTGCGACGATGCCAGCAGGTACAGAATCCGCAAAGGAATTATGCATTCAAAGTGTGCAAAGGTATTGTGCACACATGGCCGACGACCAGACGTCCATCCGACTGGATACCACTGCCCTGCGCACCCTCGCGCACCCGCTGCGTTCCCGCCTGTTAACCCAGTTGCGGCTCCACGGCCCAGCGACGGCGACCTCCCTGGCGGGCACCCTGGGGACCAACTCGGGGGCGACGAGCTACCACTTGCGGCGCCTGGAGTCCGTGGGCCTGGTCACCGACACCGGGGACGGGCAGGGCAAGCGGCGGCTGTGGGCAGCCAGCACCGACAGTCACGAGTACATCCCGAGCGATGTCGAGGGCGACGAGGACGCCGAGACCGCGCTGAACTGGCTCGTCCGCGACTACATCCGGCATCTTGGCGAGCAGTTCGAGCGGTGGCTCGACGTGGAGCAGGCGTGGCCGGCCCCATGGCGGGACTCCGCTGGCATGTCTGACTCCGCGATCGTCGCAACGGCGCAGCAACTCGAGGCCATGCGCGCCGAGATCGACGACGTCATTGCCAAGTACCGCCGTGTAGGACAGGGCAACCCGGCTGCCCGCCGACTCGCGGTCTACACGATCGCCTACCCGCTCGACCTCGATCGCGCACCGCGTCGATGACCACACCCCGCCCGGCCCTCGCGCCCGAGGCGGCCCGCCGGGCCTTTTACACGCTGACTGTCACGCGTTGGCTGCCGATCGGTTTCGTCGTCGGGATCTTCGTCCTCCTGCAGACGTCCCGGGGCCTGTCGACGGCCCAGGCCCTCAGCGTCACGGCGATCACGGGCCTGGTGACCTTTGCCCTGGAGCTGCCTACGAGTGGATTCGCCGATGCCCTGGGTCGCCGTCCGATCTACCTGGCCGCGGCCGGCCTTTACCTGGTGACCGCCGCGATCTACGCCCTGGCGCACTCCCCGTGGGCATTCGCCGCGGCGGCCGCCTTGATGGGCGTGTTCCGCGCCCTAGACAGCGGCCCCCTGGAGGCGTGGTTCGTCGACACGGTGCACGAGAGCACGCCTGGAGCCGACGTCGATCAGGAGCTGTCCCGCGCGGGCACCTGGATGGGCGCGGCCATGGCGGCGGGTGCGATCCTGTCCGGTGGCCTGATCTGGTGGCATCCGGTCCGTACGGCGCCGGCTCTGGATCTGGCCGTGTGGGTGTTTGCGGCATTGAGTGCCGTTCACCTTGTGGCGAGCGCCCTGCTCATGAAGGAGTCGCCGCGCCACGACGGGAGTGGCACGCGCGCCGCGCGAGTGCGCTCCTCGATCCGTGAGGCTCCGCTCGTTATCCGCGACGGGATCCGCCTGCTCGCGCGTTCGCGCATCCTGCTCGGCCTCATCGTCGCCGAGGTTGCCTGGTCGACCGGACTCATCTCGTTCGAGTCCCTCATGCCCCTGCGCCTGGAAGAGCTGCTCGGGTCGACCCAACTGGCGGGCGCTGTTGTCGGTCCCGCAGCGGCGGCCGGATGGGCGCTGTTCGGCGTGGGCACCTTCCTTGCCGGCCTCCTCTCTCGCCGGCTCGGGGTCGCTCGGGCCGCCATGATCGGGCGAGCCCTCAACGGGATCGGCGCCATCACCATTGGCCTGGCCACCGGTCCCGCGGGACTGATCGTGGCCTACCTGTTCACCTACACCACCCATGGCATCAACGGCCCGCCGCACTCGGCGCTGCTGCACCGGGTGGCCAGCGCGAGCAACCGCTCCACCGTGCTGTCGATGAACTCGATGATGGCGTTCCTGGCGTTCGCCATCGCCTCACCGTTGGCCGGATGGTTGGCGGAGCAGACTTCGCTGGCGGTCGCCGCCGTGACGGTCGGCGTGATCAGCGTGTTCGGCGTGCTGGGGTACCTCCCCGCTCGCCGCGCGGAGGTGCGCTGACCCTCCCCCGTGCTTCACCGCGCTGGGTGCGCCCATCCGGGTCAGGCCACGGGTGTGCGCACCCGACTCTGGGTGAGGTGGTGCTCGGCCGGGTGCTCAGGGCGGACCGCCGACGCCAGCAAGACGGACCAGGCACCACCGACCGCGAGCGCAACGACCACCTCAGTGAGAGTGGACGCACCCGAGAGCAGGCGCGATCCGAGCATGAGCGTGGTCAAGATGGCGATGCCAGTCCACAGTGCGACCCTGGAACGCCACACCAGCCACGGGCGGGCAACGACCAACGCCACGATGAGGGCGCAGGGCACCACCGCGAGTTGCCGATCGAAGGCGAACTCGACCACACCGGTGGCCTCGGCCCGGTGCTCGATCGCATCCGACACCACCCCGGTGGCGAGGGCGAGCGCCGCCAGCCCAAGCGTCGTGGTGATGATCCGGACCCTCGTCCCCGGCTCCAGGCGACCACGAAAGCGCACGAGCACGACGATCGTGGAGAGATAGGCGACGAAAAGGACATTGGGGGTGCTGAGCAGGTCAGAGATCCGTTGTCCGAGGATCGCGGAGTCGGGCGACCGGTGGGCTGCGGCCCAGGTCGCCACGTACTCGTCCAGAGCCAGCAGCGGCGTACGTCGCACGGTCCAGATCATCACGATGATGGCGGCCACCCCGATGATCACAGCGCCGAGCCACCACACCAGGGAGGACAGGATCGGCGCCCAGCGGGGACCCACAGCCGAAAAGACGCGACGTTCGACCTGAAACTGCGCCCGGGCCAGAGAACGGCGACCGGTCTGAGCCACAGGGTGCTGGCCCCAATGAGGCCGGGCGGCGAAATGCCGTCCCAGCCAGGCCATCCCCAGGACGAGGCCCGCGAGGATCGCCACGGAAATCGTGGCGCTGCCTAGGGCATCGGTGACGACGTCATAACTTTCCCCCGCGAGCAGCCCGAGCGTGGTGAGCCCTGCTCCCCACGTCAACGCCGCCGGGATGCTCACCAGTGCGAAGCGACGATAGGACGTCCCGGACATCCCGACCAGCAGCGGGACCAAGGTCCGGGCGACAACGACGAACTGCGCGAAGATCACGGCTTGCGCCCCACGCCGCTCGATGACCTTCTCGGCCGAGCCCCACCGTGACTCACCGACGAATTGGCCGGCCTTCGATGTGCGAACGGCCGGACCGCCACTCACACCGGTACGCCACCCCAGGGTCGGGCCAGCAACTGCGGCCAGGATCGCGACGGCATACGCGGCCACGGGCGGAACCACCCCAAGGCCAGCCATCACGCCCATGGTGATGACCGCTGTCGTGCCCGGGAGCACCATGCCCGCGACGAAGCCCGACTCCAGCACGATGCTGGCGCCGATGACGATGATCACCAGCCAGGCCGGCAACGAGCTAAGCCACTCCACCACCGGACCATGCTGCCATGAGTAACCTCACATGCTGACCGGCAGACGGACGCGGAATGGACTCAGGTCCCCTTTACGACTAGTTTGCCCCCGGACGGGTTTGGGAGAACTCGGAATGTCCTGCGGTTTCCCCATGCGGGGTCGGTGGGGCAAACAGGGAAAAGGGATCGGGGAGAAGTGCGTTCACACCATGTTTTAGGTCTCGCGGTCGCGATGGCGGCCGCCACGGCATTCGCCACGCCCAGCCTGGCGGCCAACGCGTCGCCTGGGCCCGAGGAACAGGCCATAATCGGGACGGGGACCCCCAGTTCCATTCTGGACTCGGTGACTGTACCGATGGCACCCGCCGAGGCTGCGGCGCCGATTGACGTTCCTGCCGACGGCGTCGCATCGCGACTCGATGCCACTGCCGCTGCTGTCGCCCCAGGCCCGACCATCACCGTGGGCGACACTGAGTTGGCGTCGACCACCGTCAACCGCAGCGCTGGCGAGTTGTGGGCCGCTGGTGGCTCCGACGTCCTCCCAGACTCTTCGGCCACCAATGTCGCGACGATCACGGATCGCTCGCTGGTCCGCCTCGCCGGCCCTGACCGCTACGACACCTCGGTGGCGTTGTCGCAGAAGGCATTTCCCACCGGGGCGAGCAAGGTCTTCATCGCCACAGGCGAGAACTTCCCTGACGGCTTGGCCGCGTCCGCAGTCGCTGGACAGCTCGGCGCCCCGGTCCTGCTCACGACGGGTGCAGCTCTGCCCGCATCGGTGCAGACCGAGATCCTGCGGCTAGCCCCCACCACGGTCTACCTCGTGGGCGGGTCTGACGTCGTCTCCAACGCGGTGGGGACCACGGTCTCCTCAATCTTGCCCGGCGCCACGGTCACGCGCGTTTCCGGAGCCGATCGCAACGACACCGCTGAGCAGCTGGCCCGCCTGCTGCCCACCCAGAACAAGGCCGCTTTCCTGGCCACGGGCGAGAACTTCCCTGACGCGCTGGCCGCTGCGCCAGCGGCAGCACTGGCCAAGGGCCCACTGCTGCTCACCTGGAACAGCGGGTTGGCGCCGGCATCGGCAGCGGAGCTTGCTCGCTTGCGCCCGGCCGTCACCTACATCGTCGGCGGTTCTGATGTGGTCTCGACGGCCATTGAGAATGCCGTCCGGTCCGCCTCCGGTGGGAGCGTGGTGCGCTTGGCGGGCGACGACCGATACGCGACCGCTGAGGCGATTGCTGACCACTTTGGTAGCTCGTCGGTCCCGGTCATCGGGATCGCTACAGGCGAGGACTACCCCGACGCCCTGGGCGCCGGCGCGGCCGTCGCGAGCAAGAGCGGCCTGATCCTGCTCGACCCGGGCACGGGCGCCTCGTCACGCGCCGAGGTGGATTCGGCCAAGCGGCATTCCTGGTGGGTGCCGACCTCCGGGAAGGTCATCCGCTGGATCCCCATCGTCCACCCCGATGACGAGATGTCCTCCGTTTCTGTGTGGGGAGCCCGGGACCCCAACCGGTATGACGTCTACGTGCTGCTCTCGACCGGCGAGGGGACGGGCTACTGCAGTGGTGGCACCATCAGCAACCCGTGGCAGAGCATTGAGTACCTTCCGCCGCAGCCGATGCCCGCGATAGGCACCGACGCGTGCAAGTCTCTGCGGTTGGGTTCCTGGGCCAACTTCCTCGGGTCCACCGGAGCCAGCGTTCCGACGTCCGGCTGGACCTCCCGGACGGGCGAGTCAGTCACCTACGACGGCACCGACATGGGCACTCCGGTCAGGGTTGACGCCAACGGTTCCACCGTGGACGCGACGGGGTTCCGCACCTGGGTGGGTCCCAAGCACGCGGTGTTCCAGTTCGACCTGGGCGAGATGACCATGGATGAGGTGACGTGGGCGCTGGCGAATTCCCGGGCGCTGACGGGCATCCTCCCCACGCAGGTGGAGGGCGAGATCATCGGGGGTGGGTATCACAACGACACCTCGTCCGGCTCGATCTACATCCACGCCGACCATGAGGCCCTGAACTACGCGCTGCGCTATCGGAACTTCGGCACCGAAGGCAGCCAGTATGACCCGGTCGGCCACACGATGCCGCTGCGAACCTTCGGCGCCTTTGACTACGACTACTGCACGCACATGTGCCATCCGGCCTCGACAAACGGTTGGACTTCAGCCGCCACGTCAGCCGCGATCGGGGACTTCCAGTATCACTACGGCTGGCTGCACGATGGCTACTGGCCGACTGGTTCGGTCGACGCCCTGGCCGGCTTCGCTCAGTATCAGTCGTTCAACAAGACGTACTGACCGTCAGATCAGGCGCACCCGGGATAGCCACCTAGGCTGTCCCGGGTGCGCCTGATCTCTGCCAATGTCAACGGCATTCGTGCGGCTGTCCGTCGTGGAGGGCTGCGCTGGCTCGCCTCCGAGCAACCTGACGTCCTGACCCTCCAGGAGGTGCGTGCCAGCACCGACCACCTGCGGGCTGCTCTCATCGACACGCCCTTTGCTGACTGGCACCTGGCCCACGCGCCGTCGACCAAAGGCGGACACGCGGGGGTCGCGATCCTCTCCCGGGTCGAGCCGCTGGCCGTGCGCACGACTCTCGACCCGGCATTCGACGACCAGGGACGCTGGGTTGAAGTCGACCTCCCGGTGCTCGACCACGTCGCCACTGCAGTGACGGTCGCCTCGACCTACGTCCACACCGGCGAGGCCGGCACCGACCGCCAGGACGAGAAGTACACATTCCTCGCGGCCCTCGACCGCCGGATCACCGCGTGGGATGCGTCTGCGGCATTCGCCGTCATGACCGGTGACCTCAACATCGCCCACACCCAGGACGACCTGAAAAACTGGAAGGGCAATCGGGGCAAGGCCGGGTATCTGCCCGATGAACAGTCCGTGTTGAGCCGATGGTTCGAGGGGCCATTAGTCGACGTTCATCGTCGGCTACACGGTCCGGGGCCGGGTCCGTACACATGGTGGTCATGGCGCGGACAGGCCTTCGACAACGACTCGGGGTGGCGCATCGACTACCACTTGGCGACCCGGATCTTGGCGGACCGGGCCTGTGCGGCGCACGTCGGGCGGGCGCAGTCATATGCCGCCCGCTGGAGTGACCACGCTGCCGTCGTGGTCGACTATGAGCTCAGCCTGAACGAGTCCGGCACCGTGACCGATCCCGGCGCATCCCACAGGTCGGAGAAATCCAGAAAAGTTGCTGCGAACCCTCGCATGTAAACGTTTACACCACTACGTTCTCCTGCATGGACTGGAGCCGCATCGACGCCGCCCTCTTCGATCTAGATGGCGTCCTCACCCCCACCGCCCTCGTACATCGCGCCGCCTGGTCGCAGATGTTCAACGCTTTCCTGGCCGATGAACCCGGCCAGGCGCCCTACACAGACAACGACTACTTCGCGCACGTCGATGGCAAGCCGCGCTATGACGGAGTGCGCGACTTCCTCACCTCCCGCGGGATCAGCCTCCCCGAGGGAGACCCGAGCGACGGACCGGACCACCGCACCGTGCACGGTTTGGGCAACCGCAAGAACGACGAGGTCAACCTGATCCTGGACAGGAACGGAGTCCAGGCCTACCCGGGCTCACTCGCTCTCCTGGAGATTCTGGCCGCTCGCGGCACCGCGATGGCCGTGGTGTCCTCCTCTCAGAACGCTCCCACCGTCTTGCGGTCGGCTGGCATCGACGGCTACTTCCCCGTCGTCGTCGACGGCTCGGTCGCCAAAGAGGTGGGCCTGCCCGGCAAGCCTGCGCACGACACCTTCACGTATGCCGCCGCCCGCCTGGGCGTCCCCACCGGGCGGTGCGTCGTGGTCGAGGACGCCGTGTCCGGCATTCAGGCTGGGGCCTCTGGCGACTTCGCCTGGGTGCTCGGTGTCGACCGCGGAGCCGGGGCGCAGGTGTTGCGCGACGCCGGGGCCGATGAGGTCGTGGGTGACCTCGAGGAGGTCTTGCCGTGATGACCCCCGCCAGCTACCACGGCAACGATCCAGTCGACCGATACCGCCTCCCGATTGACGAATGGCGGATCATCGAGACCCGCACGACTCCGGAGTCCCGAGGCGCCATGGAGTCGGTCTTCGCCGTCGGCAACGGCTATCTCGGCCTGCGGGGCACTCCTGAGGAAGGTCGCGAGGTCGACTCGCATGGGACCTTCGTCAACGGATTCCACGAGACATGGCCGATTCAGCACGCGGAGAACGCTTTCGGGTTCGCCAAGGTGGGACAGACCATCGTCAACGCCCCCGATGCGACCGTCATCAAGCTCTATGTCAACGATGAGCCGCTGACAGTCGAGACCGCAGACCTGCAGGAGTATTCCCGCGAGATGGATCTGCGCGAGGGCGTCCTGCACCGAAACCTGTTGTGGCGCACCCCATCTGGGCTCCACGTCCAAGTCCGCTCGACCCGCATGGCCAGTTTCACCGACCGGCATGTCGCGGTGATGACCTTCGAGGTCACCCTGCTCGACGGGGATGCTCCGGTGGTCATCAGCAGCCAGATCCTCAATCGTCAGGACGGCCGGACGGAGTACGCCGCGACCGAGGACAAGGAGTCGGCCGACTTCGACCCTCGTCGTGCCAGCGCGTTTGGTGAGCGGGTCCTGGTGCCGGTCGATCAGTGGCACAGCGACCGCCGCCTCATGTTGGGCTATCACACGGCCCGTTCCGACATGCGGATCGCAGTCGCGGCGGACCATGACGTCACGACAGGCGACCCGCTCGAGGTCCTCACCTCCGTCGAGGGCGATCGGGCCCGCCAAGTGTTCCGGGTCCGTGCTTCACAGGGCACCACGTTGACCTTGACCAAGGTCATCGCCTATCACACGGCCAACACGGTGCCGATCCCCGAGCTCTTCGACCGCTGCCGCCGCAGCCTGGATCGGGTGCGCGACAGCGGAGTCGAGCATGTTGCGGAGGTCCAGCGCGCGTGGCTCGCCGACTTCTGGCGGCATACGGACGTCCGGATCGAGGGCCAGCCGGCGATCCAGCAGGCCACCCGGTGGTGCTTGTTCCAGATCGCCCAGGCGGCCGCGAGAGCTGACCAACTGGGCATTGCCGCCAAGGGAGTCACCGGCTCGGGTTACGAGGGCCACGCGTTCTGGGACACCGAGGTCTACGTCATCCCGATGCTGGCGTACACGAATCCGGTGATGGCCCGCAATGCGCTGCGCTTCCGGGTCAACTTGCTCGACTCCGCGCGCCGTCGGGCCGTGGAACTCTCCCAGCGTGGGGCCCTGTTCCCCTGGCGCACGATCAATGGCGAGGAAGCCTCGGCCTACTACGCCGCAGGCACGGCGCAGTACCACATCAACGCCGACATCGTCTGGGCCTTCACGCTCTATGGCATGGTCACCGGGGACACGGACTTCCTCTTCCGCGACGGCGCCGCCGTGTTCGCCGAGACGGCGCGGATGTGGGCCGACCTTGGGTTCTGGGCCAATGACGGCACCTTCCAGATCCATGGCGTGACTGGTCCCGACGAGTACACGACCGTGGTGAACAACAACCTGTTCACCAACGTCATGGCTCGCCACAACCTCGTCGCGGCGGCACGCCTGCTCGACCTCATGCGTGAGCAGGACCCGACCCGATTCGCCGAGCTCAGCCACCGGATCGGGCTGGATGCCGGCGAGATCGACGAGTGGCGCCGGTGTGCCGCAGGGATGTACGTCCCCTATGACGAGCGCCTCGGCATTCATCCGCAGGATCAGCACTTCCTCGAGAGAGAGGTCTGGGACCTCCCGCGGACACCTCCGAACAAGCGTCCACTGCTGCTGCATTACCACCCTCTCGTGATCTACCGCTTCCAGGTGCTCAAGCAGGCCGACGTCGTGTTGTCGCTGTTCTTGCGCTCCGAGGACTTCACTGCGGAGCAGAAGCGGGCCGACTTCGACTACTACGACCCCATCACGACCGGAGACTCGACGCTCTCGGCCGTTGTCCAGTCGATCATTGCCTCCGAAGTCGGCTACGACCAGTTGGCGCTGGACTACTTCCGCAGCGGCCTGTTCGTTGACCTCGCCGACACCCACCGCAACACGCGCGATGGGGTGCACATTGCCTCAGCAGGCGGGGTCTGGAACAGCCTGGTGTTCGGGTTCGGCGGCCTGCGAGAGCGCAACGGCGTGCTCCATTTCGACCCCCGACTGCCGGCCGAGTGGACGGCCCTCGAGTACCCACTGCGGTTCCAGGAGCGCGAGCTCGTCGTTCGGCTGGAGCAGACGTCGCTCACGCTCAGGCTGCAGCATGGGGAGGCGTTGGGCGTGCAGGTCTGCGGCGAGGATGTGCTCATCGGCAGCGAACCCGTCACCGTGGTCCTCCCGGACCAGGGTCCACGGCTCCCGTGGGGTGCCACGGTCGCCGACTAGGACCGGCCCCGGCTGCGCAGCAGCTGCTGTCTGGCCCTTTCCCGCTCCTCACCCACGCCGATCCGATGGCAACCCAGGCACCACAGCGCCTGGGTTGCCATCGACAGCCATAGGTCTGCCGGGTTGACCCCTGCGCTGGGCACCGCCCTGCTGCGGCGGCCTGCGGGGAGCTGTGGGCGCTCTCCCGGCGCCACCAGGGCCACCCTTGGAGAGGGGAGCAACCTCGACCACGTCCTTGGGCACTGGGGTCGCAGGCGCTCGACCGCTAAGGTCCGGTTCCATGCCCAGGTTCCTGCTCGGATTCCTCTGCGGCGTCCTCGCGGTCGTCGTCGCCGCGTCCCTGGGCCTGCTGGCCCTGAGTTCCTCGACGTCCTCGACCGCACCGATCACGCCCACCCCGACAGCGTCAGCGACAGCGACACCACCGGCTCACGGGAGTCTGCTCTCCCAGGTCACCTTCACCGCCGCCCAGGTCGTCGCTGCGGACAGCGATCTGCGGGAGGTCACCGCGACCGGCGACGCGGTGGTCGTCGGCGAAGAGGGGATGACGGCCGGGACTCTGCGTATCGAGGCAACCGTGCCTTTTGCGACGGCCGCCGCGCAGGTCGGCGAGGGAGTCGAGCTGTCGGCCGCCGCCGACGGTCGAGCCGCCCTCCATCGCACGATCACCCTGCTGGGCCGCGACATCGCGGTGCGAGCGACGGGCCGCGTCAGTGCCGCCGATGGACTCCTGGTCATCGAGCCCGAGACGATCGACCTCGACGGCCCGGACTGGGTCGACACGGTGGCCGGGGCGGCCATTGATGCCTTGGTCACGATCCGCCAGGAGGTCACCGGGGTGCCCGACGGCATGACACTGCGCTCGGTCACCGTCAGCGACGGCGGCTTTCGCGTCACCCTCGACGGCGCCAACGTCAGCCTCGGCCCCTGACAGGCAAGACGGGAGTCCAGGGGTGTCGCACGCCCCGCAGGGACTTAGCGCTCCCTATGCCGGTGCAGCGACCGGGGTCCGTGAGAGCAACCACGTGACGGCCTCGTCCGCCGTCCACCCCTGCGGGTGCAGCTCCTGCAACCGGCGGGCCGCCTCAAGATCCTGGCCCAGAGTCAGCAACGGGATCTCCCGCCCCGCATCCCTGGTCTGGCCGAAGCCGGCGGCGGCGGTCAGCGCGTTGCAAAGGCAGGCCCGGCCCACGGTGTCCTCGATGGTGCCGCCCTTGCGGACGTAGGCGTCGACCGGCTCGGCGGCGCAGCGGTAGCCCAGCGATCCATCAGGCCGCTCGAAGGGCACCCGCAGGTACGACAGGTCACAGATGCGTTCGCGCGTCGCGTCGCGCTGTGGATCTGCCAGGGTCCCGGCTAGCGTGCCCACCTTGAACGGGAACCCGGTCGGTGACGCCAAAGGGTCGTTGCGCACGACGAGGGTGTCGTCGGCCAACGCGGCGAGCGCGTCGCGGCGCAGACTCCGATCGAAGCCCGACTCCTCGCTGAGCGCGAAAATCGTGCCGCACTGAATGCCGGCCGCCCCCGCTGCCAGCGCCTCGGCAAGCCGCTCGGGGGTCGCATAGGCCCCGGCGAGCCAGTAGGGCAGGCCGATGGCCGTCATCGCCTGGAGATCGGCGAGGTCCTTGACGTCATAGATCGGCTGGCCATCGTCATCGAGTTTGAGACGGCCGCGCGGAGGGGTGCTGTGTCCACCGGCGACGGGTCCCTCGACGACGAAGCCATCAGGCCGGATCGCGGGGTCGCGATGTAGGTACGAGGCCAGGTGGTGCAGGGACACGATGGCGAGAAACTGCGGCCGCCGCAGCGGCGGCAGCAGCTCACCAAGGAGTGCCCTCGGGTCGGCCGTGGCCCGCACCGGATGTGTGCCCCCGTGGACGGTGACCTCGACAGAGCCCTCCGCGCCGGTCGCCAGGTCATCCAGGAGCCGGGGGATCTCACGGGGGATCCCGGCGCCCATGAGCACGACGTCGACGCCGGCGAGCATGGCGCCGACGAGCGTCCAGGGTGTGGCCATCTGGATCTTCTCCAGGAGGTTGATCCCGACCTGGCCGGAGTGTCCCTCCTTGGCGAGCCAGACCTGGGCAAAGTTGCTCAGCACCATGAGCTCAATGACGGTCGCGCGGGGCGAGACAGTGAGTTGGGCATGGGGTCGGTAGGCCTTGCCCGCTGGCCGGCCGCCCTCGATGAAGTAGCGCCGCAGGGCTCGCTGAGCCATCTCTTGATCCGGGAACTCGGCGAGCGCCCGACGCAGGTGACCACCCGAATCGCCGTCTTGCAGACCGCGCGCGAGGATCGCGTCGGCCCCAGTGCCGGAGACGACGCCGAGCTGTCCGGTGGCTGCCACCGCGCGAGCGAGCTGCCAGGAGGAGACATTGACCCCCATGCCGCCCTGAATGACCACTGGCGCGTCCTGCGCCTGTCCGTGCACCACGTCAACCGACCCCGCATCCTCAACTTACGCTGCCGTAACCTACGGCTACGTAAGTTACGGTACCGTAGGTTCAGCGAGTTGGCCAGTTGGCGAATGGCGAG
The DNA here is from genome assembly GCA_017993715.1 of Phycicoccus sp. Taxonomy (GTDB): domain Bacteria; phylum Actinomycetota; class Actinomycetes; order Actinomycetales; family Dermatophilaceae; genus JAGOME01. The sequence continues at coordinate 7,885 of JAGOME010000033.1, read as the reverse complement.
TCAGCGCTGGCGGGTCACCCGCGCCTCGTCCCACACGGGCTCGTCGCTGGCCACAACCTGGCCGTCGGATCGGAAGATCAGGAACCGGTCCATCCCCCGCGCGAACCAGCGATCATGTGTCACGGCGAGGACCGTGCCTTCGAATGCCGCGAGCGCGTCCTCCAGCGCCTGCGCTGAATGCAGGTCGAGGTTGTCGGTCGGCTCGTCGAGCAAGAGCAAGGTGGCGCCGGACAGCTCAAGCAGGAGGATCTGCAGCCTGGCCTGCTGACCCCCTGAGAGTGAGTCAAAGGTCTGCTCGGCGGCTTGAGCCAGCCCGTAGCGATCCAGTGCCCGAGCGGCGAGGTCCCGCGGCATTCCGGGCCTGTGCTCATCGCCCCGATGGAGGATCTCGAGCAGCGTCCGGCCATGGAGTGCCGCATGGTCGTGCGTCTGGGCGAACCACCCTGGGCGCACCCGCGATCCCAAGACGACTCTCCCCGCATGCTCGACCGGGGCGGGCCGGATATCTCCCACCGGCTCATGCTCGGCCTCGGGTTGGCTACCACCGGCCGCGAGCAGCCGCAGGAAGTGTGACTTGCCCGATCCATTGCTCCCGAGGATGCCGACTCGCTCACCGAACCAGATCTCGCTGTCGAAGGGCTTCATGAGCGCGCCCACGCCAGTGCGCAGCTCCAGACCTGTGGCCACCACCGCGCGCTTCGCCGTGCGACCTCCCTTGAGGCGCATCTTGACGTTCTGCCGCAACGGAACTGCCTCGGGCGGACCGACCTCCTCGAAGCGGCGGAGCCGGGTCTCGGCGGCCTGCAGCCGGGCCGCCATGTCGGAGTTGTAGGCCGCCTTCTGGCGGTACATGATGACCAGCGCCTTCAGCTTGACCCGCTCCTCATCCCAGCGGCGGCGCAGCTCCTCCAGTCGATCGTTGCGATCGGCACGCGCCTGCTCATAGGTCGAGAACCGGCCGGGATGGATCCAGACCGTGTTGCCACCGCGACTCGGCTCGAGGGTGGCGATCCTCGTCGCGACCCGGTCGAGGAGCTCGCGATCATGACTGACGAAGAGCACGGTCTTGGGTGATTGCGCGAGCTGCTCCTCGAGCCAGCGCTTGGCCGGCACATCGAGGTAGTTGTCGGGTTCGTCGAGCAGGAGCACCTCGTCCGGCCCTCGGAGGAGCGCCTCAAGGACGACACGCTTCTGCTCGCCTCCCGACAGCGTCGTCACTGGCCGCCATTGAGCCTGCTCGAACGGGATCCCGAATGCCGCCACGGTGCAGACGTCCCAGAGGGTCTCCCATTCATAGCCGCCCACATCGCCCCAATCTGCGAGCGCCTGGGCGTAGTCGAGTTGATCCTGCTCGCTCTCGCGCTCCATCATGGCCAGCTCTGTGCGGTCGATCGCCTCGGCAGCCAGGCGGACGGGCTCTGGGGCCACCGAGACCAGGAGGTCGCGCACCGTCGTCTCATCGCGCACCTTGCCGATGAACTGCCGCATCACGCCGAGCCCACCACTACGGGTGATCGCGCCGTCCCGCACCGGGAGGTCACCGGCGAGCAGCCGGAGCAACGTGGTCTTGCCTGTGCCGTTGGGCCCGATGAGGGCGGTCTTTGCGCCGTCACCCACGCGAAACGTCACATCGCGCAGGAGTGGTCGCCCGTCGGGGAGGACGAAACCGACAGCGTTGACATCGAGGTGGCCCACGGGACGGCATTCTCCCCGGTCGTGATGGCCCGACAAACCGAGTTTTCCGGCGGCCTGCGGCCACTGCCTGACGGCAGCGCGACGTCAATCTCCCAGACACGACGACGACGGGCCTCCCGTCGGCCAAATCCTGCGGGGCTATCGCGTCTCACGGAGTGAGAATTCGACGGATTCCGCAGTCGTGACTCCTCAAGCCTGCCGACTGATCATGACGTACGTCACATGGTTATGCAGCCGACCAGAAAGTCAGTCGAATTCGCCTGTGCTGCAACGCTATTCCAACATGCCGAATAAGCCATCGCTGGCGATCGTTCGGATCCTCACGAGGGATTCCGCAGCACCATCACAGCCAGGACGTTGTAAAAGCGTTTACATTTCCCTCTTGTGCGGCCCTTGACCGACCCCTAACTTCGGATCACACCCACCGGGCCAGGAGGGCACGACCACCACGTCGAGCCCCTTGGAGGGCGCCTTCCCCTGCGCTGCCCCGCTCCGGCCGAGCGGGCGCGTGACTCCCCGTAACTCACGTCCAACGACGGACGCTCCCCAGAAAGGGGGTAGCCCATGTCTGCGACGCAGACGAAGGCTCCCATTCACGACGCAGCAGAAGTCATCCATCACAAGCCGATGATGACCCCCGGCAACATCCTCATGATGAACATGGGGTTCTTCGGAATCCAGTTCAGCTTTGGTCTGACCCAGACGGCCATGAGCCCGCTGTTCGCGGCGCTCGGGGCCAGCGAGGGGGACCTGCCCTTGCTCAACCTCGCGGGTCCGATGACGGGCCTGCTCATCCAGCCGCTCATCGGTGCCATCAGCGACCGCACCTGGCACGACCGGTGGGGACGGCGCAAGCCGTTCATCCTCGGTGGCGCCGCCTTGTGCATCATCATCCTCATCCTGTTCCCGTTCGTGTCCTTCCTCTGGATGGCCGTGCTCGGGCTCTGGCTGCTCGATGCAGGCAACAACACGGCGATGGAGCCCTACCGTGCCTTCATCTCCGACCGGCTGCCCAAGAACCAGCTCGCCCGAGGCTTCCTCGTGCAGAGCATGTTCACCGGCGGTGGCGCGGTGCTGTCGAACTTCTCGATCTTCGTGTTCCAGAAGGCTGTGCCAGGCCTGGCGGGCAACGGCATTCCGTGGTGGGTCTACATCTGCTTCTCGATCGGCGTCGTCTGCATCCTGTTCACCGTCGGCCTAGCGATGTTCCGCACCACCGAGGTGCGTCCGCCGCAGCATGAGCTCGACGAGATCGCCAGCTCCCCCGGCGGCCCCAAGGCGGTCATCACCGACCTCGCGTCCGCGGTGCGCACGATGCCCGTGGCCATGCACAAGATCGGCTTCGTCTTCTTCTTTCAGTGGTACGCGATGTTCATCTACTGGCAGTTCGTCGCCCCGAGCGTGGGCAAGTCGGTGTTCGGCGTCTCGCCCGAGGACACCGCAGCCTTCCAGGAGGCGGCCGGCTGGACCGGGTTGATGAACGGCTCGTACAACCTCACGACCCTCATCGTCTCGCTCATCATGCTGCCCGTCGTCATCAAGTTCGGCGGGCGCATCGTCCATGCGGCATCGCTGGGTATCGGTGGGGTATGCCTCATGTGGCTCTCGACGATCACCGTCCAGGGCATGACCATCCTGCCGATGATCGGCCTGGGCATCTTCTGGGCCAGCGCTGTGGGCGTGCCCTATCTCATGGTCGCCAGCATGGTGCCGGCGCGCCGATCCGGCGTCTACATGGGCGTACTGAACATGATGATCGTCGTGCCGATGCTCATCGAGACCGTCACGTTCAAATACGTCTTCGAGAACTTCCTCGACAGTGACGCGACCAACGCGATGATGTTGGCCGGAGTGCTCTTCCTCATCGGCGCCGTGGCCATGCTCTGGGTCAAGCCCCCGAGCGACGCAGACGAGTCGGACATCGTGCCGCTCGGCGCCCCGGCGCGTGGGGTCACGGTCTACGAACGGGTCATCGTCGGCTCGGACGGCACCGAGAACTCGCTCTACGGCGTGCACCGCGGAATGGCGATCGCCCGGGATGCCGGGGCCAAGCTCACCATCGTCACGGCCTACGCCCCCGACCGGGCCCACGCCTCGGTGAACCGAGCCGAGCTCGTGGGTGTCGAGGCCGGGCGGGCAGCCCTGCAGCGCACCGTCGACGACCTCAACCGCAACCGCGTCACGACGTATGACTCGGTGCTGGTCGAGGGCAATGTCGCCGACGCGCTCCTCAGCGCCGCCAACAACGACGCCCGGAACCTCATCGTCGTGGGCAACCGGGGCCTGGGCGCCTCCGGCGGCGTCCTCGGCGAAGTTCCCGCCAAGGTGGTCGCCCAGGCCATCTCGGACGTCATCATCGTCCAGACCGAGGACATCTCGGATGACACCCTGCTCAGCAGCGGAGCTCGATCCCGGCGCTGAACCTCTCGCTCAACCCACCCGCGGCGGCATTCGGCGATCCCGACTGCCGCCGCGGCGGCATTCGGGATCGCGGCGGCCTTGACGACCACGCGTCAACGGGCCCGCCGGACGAAGTCGGCCACGTCCTTACTTTGCTGGAGGCGGCTCGGCTCATGGACGTACATCATGTGTCCCGCCGGGTAATAGTGATGCTCGACGTTGTCCCGCAAGGCAGCTGGCACCTCGAGATGGGCAAAGACGTCCTGCGCGGCCGCGAAGGGTGTGGCTCCGTCGTACCAGCCGTAGGCCACGTGCACCCGCAGATGAGGGTTGGCGCGCATCGCCCGAGCCAAGCGCGCGCTGACGTCAACGGGCTTGGCCTCGAACTCCTTAAAGGACCACTCCTGGTTGACCGTCATCGACAGCTGCGCATAGGCCAGATCGTTCTCGTAGCCGAGCTCACCGCGCACATAGTGGTTCCAGCCCGCGGCATACGCCCCGGTGATCGCGTCGTGGCTCGGGTCGGCGTCCATCTCTTCGGCATTGCCTGCCGCAACCGGTCCGGTAAACCGGGAGTCGAGCCGGCCCACCACCAGGCCCTGGTCCCGCAGCAGCTCGGTGAAGAAGCGCACGTGCTCGATCCGCAAGTCGGCGCGATCAACCCACTCCGGCGCCAGGCCGGTCAGATCGGCGAGGGTGCTGATGGCCCGGGCCCGATCCTTGGCGGAGAGCCGGTGTCCCTGCGAGAGGACCCACGCGTAGTCCCGCTCGGCGTAGTCCCGCGCCTGCTCCACGACCGCCTCGAGGGATCGGCGCTTGTGCTTGCCGTGGTAGTGCGCAATGGCCGCATACGTGGGCAGGAAGTCCACCGATGCGCGGTCATTGCGGAACGAGAAGTCGATGGTCGCGAAGTCCAGCACCGACGAGATGAGGATCAGGCCATTGAGGTACATCCCGTGGGCCGTCTGCAGGTGATCGGCGAGCGCAACGGCACGCGTCGTGCCGTAGGACTCCCCCGCGAGGAACTTCGGCGAGAGCCAGCGGTCGTGGCGCGTGGTCCAGAGGCGAATGACCTCACCGATGCTCTCCACGTCCTTGGCGTACCCGTGGAAGTCCTGAGGCTTCTCCCCCGCCGCCGCCCGCGAGAAGCCGGTGGACACCGGATCGATGAAGACGAGGTCTGAGGTGGCGAGCAGGGTCTCGGCGTTGTCCAGCAAGCCATAGGGCGGCCGGGTCAGGGCACCGACGTCGCCGGAGTCGACGCGGCGCGGACCAAAGAGGCCGAGATGGAGCCAGACCGAGCTCGAGCCGGGGCCGCCGTTGAAGGCGAAGGTGACCGGACGCCGCTCTCCTGGTTGCGCCTCGACGACATAGCTGGTGAGGAACACCTCCGCCTTAGCCTTGGTCCCCTCGAAGATCCCGTCCTTGATGACCTCCTCGCGCAGGACGAGGCGCCCGGTGGTCGCGGTATAGCGCAACGTCGTGCGGCCGATCCGCAGCTCGTGCTGGCTCGTCGTCGTGTCATCGACCGGGTCGCGTGGCGTGGGTTTGGTTTCGGTGTTGTGGGCGTCCGGCGGGGGGACCTCGTTGTCGGCCATGTCAGCGAAACTAACCCACGTCAGGAGTCTGGGTCGCGGTGGGGCTATCCACGCCGCCCAGGTGACGGGTGGCGCGCGCCTCCCTGGCCCGAGCTGCGAGCTCGGTGTCGGGTGGGTAGGTCACCTCTTCCAGGCTTAGGCCATGGGCTGGCATCACCTTGACCCGCGGATCGCGAATGCCGCCCGCCATCACCTGTGCGGGGAAGTCGTGAGCCGCCCGGCCAGTGCCGACCGGGATGGCTGCACCGACCAAGGCGCGCACCATGCTGTGGCAGAACGCATCTGCTCGGACAGTGGCCTCGACGACCCCGTCGATCCCTCTCTCCCAGCGATATTCGAGGAGCGTGCGGATGGTCGTCGCACCATCGCGCCGCTTGCAGAACGGGGCGAAGTCCCTCAGACCGACCAGTTCCTGCACTGCGGCGTTCATCGCATCGGCATTGAGGGTGTCGTCGAGCCACACCGTGTCGCGTCGCCGCAGCGGGTCCCGCGTCGCGCCCGCGTCGGCGATCCGATAGCGGTAGCGCCGGGCCATCGCCGAGAAGCGGGCATCGAACCCCACGGGGGCCTGGGTCACGGCATGGACCACGACATCGGCGGGCAGCACCCCCCGCAATCGGGTGACGGCGGCCAGGTCCGCTGAGCGGTCGGATCGGCCGGGCAAGGCGGCATAGGCGATGGGATCCACCTCGGCATGAGCCACCTGCCCGCGCGCGTGCACGCCCGCGTCCGTCCGCCCCGCCACGGTCAATCGGACCGGGTCCGGTGATCGCAGGACAGTGGTCAGGCCCTGGGAGAGCACGTCCTCGACCGTGCGCCGGCCCGGCTGCGCGGCCCACCCGGAGAAGTCGGTGCCGTCATAGGCGAGATCGAGACGCACACGCACGCAATCAGCCTACTGAAGGCCCTCCCTCGCCCCCGGCCGGCTTCGTGGAACTGTGGTGAGCGCACGGCATTCCGGATCTACGGTGGGGGGATGGACCGCCCTGCCCTCGCCGACGCGCTGAAGAACAAGGACGTCGTGCTGCGCGCCTTCCTCGATGTCAGCGGGCGCCTGAGCGCCATCCCGACCAAGCTGTCGAAGCGGCTGGTCGTGCTGGACCACATTGCCCAGGCGTTCGAGCCGGGGGTGGTCTATCCCGAGGCCGAGGTCACCACGATCCTGCACCGGTTCCACCCCGATCACGCCGCCCTGCGCCGGTACCTCGTCGAGAACGACTTCCTCGAGCGGCGCGATGGCCAGTACTGGCGGGCTGGCGGGTCGGTGGACCTGCCCTGACGAGGTCTCGTCAGGGCGTCAGGACGTCCACGTGACAGCCGTCTGCGCGTCCTGGTAGGCGCCGTCGCCGTAGTCGTCCTGCCACTGGGCGCCGGTCACTGCGGCATCCCCCGCGGCGAGGAAGGGGACACAGGTCTCGAAGGAGGAGCCCGCGGCGAAGTCCTTGGGGAAGCTCCCGCCATCGCACTGAGCGAAGTCACCCATGACGATGAGCGAGCCGGCCCGGGAGCCGTCACCGAGCAGACCATCGATGTCGCCAAAGCTCTGGTAGGGAAGTGCCTCCGAGCCCGTGCCGCCAACGACGGTCATGCGCACGTAGTAGGGCGTCATGCCCGCGGCGCGGTCGCCGAGGTTGAGCGGGGCCAGGTCCTCCGGCGCTCCCTTGTCGATCGAGGTGACCGTGATGGTCACCTCGGCCATGCCGCCCTTGTTCACGCCGTAGGGCACCAGAGCGCTGTCGCCGACGGCGAGCTGCGCACCCTCAGGGGTGAAGTCGCCCTCGGCAACCTGGGCAGAGGACGACGCCTCTGCGGTCGGGGACGTGCTGGGGCTCGACGCCTCGGGGGTGGCGCTGGACGCGGTGGTGACGCCCTCCTCGGCGCCGGAGCCGCAGGCGGCCAGACTCAGCGTGAAAGCGGCGGCCATCAGGGTTGCGGCAGAACGAAAATGGGGCACGAAGAACCCTCCTTGATCGGGTCCGACACGGGTCGGGATCCACGCTTGGGATCGCTCACCAGCCTCACCGATTCGGCATCGACCCAACACCGGGGATCCTGCCCCCGCATAACCGGGGGTATCACGCGCCCACGGCGCCGAGGCAGCGTTTCGAGCCGGGGAGGGGCGACGCGAAAGGCCCCCGAGTCTGACTCGGGGGCCTTTCGTCGAGGAATGCCGCGCACGGCATGCCGGGGAG
>JAGOME010000078.1 GCA_017993715.1 Phycicoccus sp. | reverse complement strand
CCTCTACACCCCCCCTCCACCTCCACCTCCACCTCCCCAGTTATCCCAGCTTTCCCGCCTGAAGCGCGAACGTGCGGGTTCGCAGGGGTTGTTTTCCCCTGCGAACCATGACGTTCCCTACGCCGACCCCATGCCAGGTGACTCGCTGAAAAGGTTGCACCACAACGGATTTGGCTCCGAAGCGTCTTGACAGGGCAGCCCGACATGTGTTCGAATAGGGTATGGATCGGGGGATCACACCAGACAGGCACGCAGCGGCAGGGGCCGCGGTCATCGCTGACCTGCTGACGCGGTTAGCGACCGTCGAGATCGCCGCCGATGACGATCGTGGCCTGGTCGACGTCGTCGCCTGGTGTGAGCAACTCAAAGGCGCCGCGGCCGCGGTCCAAGCCCGCGCGACCGTCCAGTTCCTCGACCGCCGAATCGCCGCCGCAGACAACTCTGATGAATGCCGTCCGCCCCGGGGTGATCGCTCTACCCGCGCCCCACGCGGGGACCGGTCCCGGCGGGTTGCGCGGGCGGACCGGTCAGCCCGGGCCGAGCTCGCGCTCGCGCGGCGGTGTTCCCCGGCGGTGATGGACCGCCAGGTCGGGGTCGCCAAAGCCTTGGTCGCGGAGATGCCCGCCACGATGGGGCTCCTCACGACCGGACAGATCAGCGAAGGCCAAGCCTTCGCGATGGTCGCCCGCACCGCCTGCCTCACCCGCGAAGACCGCGCCGGCGTCGACGCGTTGTTGGCGCCGGACCTGCCCGGCCTGAGTGAACACGCCACCCACGGCGCAGCCGAACGCGCCGCCGCCGAAGCCGACAACGCCGCGGTCGCTCTCCGTCACGCGGCCGCGGTTGCGTCCCGGCGGATCAGTACCCGACCCGCCCCCGACGGCATGGCCTACCTGACCGTCCTGGGACCTTTGGTGGACGTCATCGGCGCCTACGCTGCCCTGACCGAAGCCGCCAAAGCCCGCGACCCCCGCGACCGGCGCAGCACCAGCAACTGGCTCACCGACACCGCTTTAGAGCTCCTCTCCGGACGCGCCCCCGGACAGCCCCAACCCATCGAGATCGCCCTCGTCATCACCGACCACGCCCTCCTACCCGCCGCCTTCACCGGCCAGGCACCCGCACCAGCCTGCCGTGGGGACCTGGCCCACCTGCCCGGCTACGGCGTGCTGCCCGCCGCCGACATCCGCGCCCGCATCACCGCACTCCTGGACGACACCACCACCTCGGCCACCGCAGATGCCGCCGCGGAGCGGCGACGAGCCCGGGTGTGGCTGCGCAGGCTGTTCACCAGCCCCGACGGACGCGACCTGGTCGCCATGGACTCCAAACGCCGCACCTTCACCGGCAGCCTGCGCCGGTTCCTCGAGTTGCGGGACCCCACCTGCCGGGTCCCCTACTGCGACGCCCCCGCCATCCACCTCGACCACGCCACCGGATTCTCACGAGGCGCCCCCACCAACGCCGCCGAAGGCAACGGACACTGCGCCCACCACAACCAGACCAAAGAACACCCCGGCTGGACCTACCAAGTGCTCAACGACGGCCTCGACCCCGGCCCCGGGCACCAACCCCACGAGATAGAAATCACCACCCCCACCGGACACCAGTACCGCACCCGAGCGGCGCCGATAGAGGGGTGGGGCACCCGCCCCATCGCCCGGACTCAGCCCATCATCACCCCGGGAGGCCAGGCCCCAACGGGCGTGACGGCATTCCCGATCACCGAGCCCATTCCCGACCTCATTGCCTGACCTGGCAACGAGACCCGTCCGTCAGTCGGCGATAGCGATGTCCTCGGTGCGCTGGATGCTGCGCCGAATCGATGCCTTGTCGATCCCGAGAAGGGCGGTGAGCCACAGGCCGTTCTGGATGATGTCGATGTCAGCGGCACGCCGGCGACACTCGGCTCGAGGCAGCTCGGGGCGCGCCGCCCGGATCAGATCCGACAGGCCGGCCCGATACTTCTGCTGGGCGGTGGCGTTGATGGCGGCAAACTCCTCGTCGACCTGGGCCAGGGCCCAGAGCTGAAGGCGCAGCGTGAGGTAGCCCGTCGTGAGGAACTCCGGGTCAGCCACCCGACGTAGGGCGGCCCGAAGGCGATCCCGCGGAGCCAGCAACGGGTCGGCCTGGACGATCGCGAGGTCCTGATCCTCGACCCGGCGCAGCACGGCTGCGATCAGGGTGGCCTTGTCTGCGAAGTGATAACTCACCAAGCCCAGCGCGACCCCGGCCTCCTTGGCGACCGCCCGCATGCTGACTCCGGCGATGCCGTCGCGGATGAGGATCTGCAGCACCGCCTCGAGGATCAGCGACTGCCGATCCACCTTGTCCTCAACCTTGCGTGCTCCCGGGGCCACGCCGCTCAGCCTACGGTCGCCCGGAGCCAACCGGACCGATGCTGGCTCGTCCCGGTGACTCATGCTGAGAGGTCCGGCCTTTCAGGAGAACGCCTCCCGAGACTCCGCGATCGTGGCACCACGACAGATGCCCTCATCCGGCTCATACAGGAGCCAGGGCTGGTGCAGCGTCCCGTCCAGCCAGGCCTCAAGCCAGGTCTCCAGCACATACTCCTGCTCGAAGAACGGGACCTCCATGTCCATGTCGACGGGGTTGGGATCCCAGCCGTAGATAATCCCGGTGGGCACGTGCACGAACGAGTAGACCGCGCAGCCCCAGTGGCACAGCGGAATCAGCCCAGGCGGGATCGTCGGCCATCGACCCTCGGCGGCCGACCTGAGGATGTCCACGGCGGTGTGGCCCTGATCGTCCGTGAACCCGCCACGCAGCCCGAGGATCCCATAACTAGGCCCGAAGCCGCCGTTCGCTCTGGCATAGAGACTGCTCAGCAGCGGTGGCAGGGCTGCGCCCGCAATCGCTTCGGCTTCCGCGATCGCCTCAGGCGCTGCCCCCTCCAGGCGCGGCAGGCGATCGACCAGTCCCTGGGCGGACGCCTCCGCCAGCTCGGCTGAGCCTCGCCGATAGATCCGGCGGTCCCCATAGAAGTTGCCGCGACCTTCGAGGGCGACGCCGGGGAACCCCAGGATCTCGTCCCGATACTGCCCTGCGTCGATCATGGTGGTGATCCGATCGAGCACGCTGTCAGAAGTCCCCATGAGGGCATTGAATCAGCCGCGGGGCATACCCGATCACCCGGACTTCCCACCCCTCGAATGCCGTCCGCCCCGGACCCAGGTCGACGCGTCACCCACCCGCGGTCTCTCGCACAACCACCGAGCTGGTGGTCGACAGGGATGACGCCCACCACCTGCGGGCCAGATCGAACCGGGAGGTTCCGGACCAGCGCCGCAGAATGTCGCCGACATGCTTCTCGACACCCTTGACGGTGATCCCGAGTCGCTGCGCCACAAGCTGATTGGACAGCCCCTGCGCGACCAGTGCCGCGACCTCGGCCTGACGAGGACTCAACGGCGGTTGGGGCGCCATCGGTCGGAGGCCCTGATCGCCGACCTTGGCCAGCAGCCCGATGCGGGACGCCACGCCGAAGGCGCACAGCACCCGGGACGTGTGCACGCGCACCGTCGCGACCGAGAGGAAAAGGTGGGCGGCGATCTCGTCGGCGTCCATCCCCGTGAGGATGGCCCGGGCAACCTCGGCCTCGCGCGAGGACAGCGCGGCCCAGCCGGCCCCGGCAACCGGCGGCAGGCGCCGCCCGGAGGAGACGAGGACGGCCGTGGCCGCCCGGCGCACCGACGCATGGCCGGTGCGGTCGCTGTCGAGCACTACCGCACGCAGCCCGCGCGACGCACCCCCGAGGTCCCGGGCCGCGATCCGCGCCTGAGCCAGCAGGATCTCGCCGTGGGCCGCCTCGACCTGGCGCCCCAGCGAGCGACAGGACTGGATCGAGCTGGACGCCAACCCAATCGCGTCATCCACCTCACCGCGAGCCAGGGCGACTCGGGCCAGAGCCCGGGTGAGCGTCGGCTCAGCAATGGGGTGGTGTCGCAGGTGGTCGACGGCACTGAGCCAGGCCGCCACCGCGGCGTCGTCATGGGCTGCCAACGCGGCAGTGAGCAGCAACTCGAGTCCCAGGGCGCGGTCGATAATCGTGCAGCGGCTCAGCTCCTCATCGGCGCCGGCCCGCAAGACCAGGGCGGCGGCCATGCCGACGTCGTCCACGGCATTCGCCGCGAAGGCCATCAGCAGATACGTCCCGCGATCCACGAAGTCACGGGGCTCGACCGGCACGGCGTCGACCACGGCGAGTCGCGTCCCCACGGCGGCGCTGTCGTTGGCGCTGCCGAGTACGAGGCCGGCCAGCGCCTCGATGACCACCGCGATCCGCCCGTGGGTCGCAGCCTCCCGTGCCGCCTGCAAGAGTGCCTGGGCGGCCTCGATACGGCCGGAGAATGCCGCCACGCGCACCTGGCAGGCGATCATCACCGCCGCAAACGGGTGCCCCGCCCAGGCATCCGTGGGCGGAGGCCCGGCGCGCAGCACCCGGTCCGCATCATCAATGCGCGCCGCGATCATGGCGGCCTCGGCGACGAGGTAGCGCACGAGAGACCACCAAGGGGAGGCGGGCGCTTCGGCTCGCGAGAGTGCGTCGGCGGCCAGGTCCCAGGTGGCACGGTCGACCACCTCCAGATCGCCGCCCGCGGCCAACGCCCCAGCGGCCAGGCAGAGCGCACGCACCTGATCGTCCTGCCCCACAGCCAGCCCCGCTGCGGCATCAGCGGTGGCGCGCGCGTAGTCACCGAGCCAGAACGACGCCACGGCCCGCAGCCCCAGGGCCGTGGCCTGGTCGCCTCCCGGGTCATCCATGCCGCAGGCGGACAGCGCCACGTGCGGACAGCCATCGGCCAGCAGCTCCAGCACGCGCGCCACCCGTTCGAGCGCTGTCGGCGGCCGGACACTGATGGGCATGCCCCACAGTGGCATGGCGCGGCGACCCGCGCCGACACAAATTACGTCTGATCCCTATCGCTGCGACCCCCGCCGCCCTTGCACAGTGGAGCCCTCTGCTGCAGAAGGGACGCATGTCGTGCGCACACGGTTGGTCGGGTCATTGGTCGGGGTCAGCCTGGCTCTTCTCCTCGTGGGAGGTTGCGGCTCCTCAAGTGAGACGACCGACACCAGCACGGCTGGGGCATCATCCGGCACCGCCTCGAGCCCCGCAGCCTCGGCCGACGCCGATAGCGACAGCACGAGCGACGGTGGCGAGTCGGACGCGGTGCCGATGTTCTGCGACCTCCTGACAGCTGACCAGATCGGGGCGGCCATCGGTGCGACCGTGACCATGACGCAGGGACCGATGGACCTATGCGAGTTCACTCAGGAGGATCCCCGGGCGCTCGGCGGCTCGGTCGGCGCCACTCGCGTCGATATCGGCAACGGCGGCTACGAGGGCTACGTCACCGGGGCGCGGCTCACCTTGACCGATCCCGTAGAGGTGTCCCTGGAGGGGATCGGCGAGCAGGCCTTCATCACCACGGGCACCTTCGCCGGTGGGGAGAACCTGCAGGGTGCCGGCGGCGTCCTCGTCGGGGGCACGGTCTACACCGTCAACCTTTCCCAGGGCAGCGGGCTGACTCAGGAGCAGCTCGTCGAGGCCGGCACCAAACTGCTGACGCTCCTGGTGACCGCTGCGAGCTGACACCTGGGCTCCTCGGGTGCTGCATTCCCGCAGCCAAGGGTCTACGTTCTCGCCATGACAACGGTGCTGGCGATCGACCAGGGGACGAGCGGCACCAAGGCGATCGTGGTCGACGGAGACGGCCGAGTCCTGGCCACCGCGGAGGAGAGTCTGCGCCCGAGGTATCTCGACGGTGGCGCGGTCGAGCAGGACCCTGTGGCCCTGTTCGACTCAGTCATCTCGGCCGGGCGACGCGCCCTCGCTGAGGCCGGTGTCCCGGCTGACGCCGTCGCTCTGGCCAACCAGGGCGAGAGCGTCCTGGCCTGGGACCCCACCACGGGTACCCCGCTGACCCCGATCATCGTCTGGCAGGACCGCCGCGCGGAAGCCTGGTGCCGCGACCACGCAGCCCACCGCGACCGCGTGCATGAGCTCACCGGACTCGAGCTCGACCCCTACTTCTCGGCCCCCAAAATGCGGTGGCTCCGCGACACGCTGACGACCGACGGCGTCGTCACCACAACGGACACGTGGATCGCGCACCGGCTCTGCGGGGCCTTCGTCACCGACACCTCGACGGCCAGCCGGTCTCTGCTGCTCGACCTCGACACTGCCAACTGGTCACCGGAGCTGCTCGACCTCTTCGGGCTCGCAGACGAGCGCCTCCCCCGGATCGTGGCCAGCGACGACGTGGTCGGTGAGACAACGGCATTCGGGCCTCCACTGCCCCTCGCCGGACTGATCGTGGACCAACAGGCTGCCCTGCTCGCCCAGGCCTGCCTGGCGCCGGGGACCGCGAAATGCACGTACGGCACCGGCGCCTTCGTCCTGGCTCAGACCGGCCCGAATGCCGTGCGCTCGGCATCGGGACTGACCTCCTCGGTCGCGTGGACCCTCGGCGGTCACACGTCGTACTGCCTGGACGGGCAGGTCTACACGGCAGCGTCTGCGGTGCGCTGGGCGGTGGACACCGGGCTGCTCGAGTCCGCAGCAGGGATCGACCAGGCGGCGGCCCCGAGCAGCGACGGCGTGCTCTTTGTCCCGGCTTTCGCGGGGCTGGCCGCCCCGTGGTGGGATCCGACCGGCACGGCGACGATCAGCGGACTTCGTCTGCATACCGGTGCGGGACAGGTTGTTCGGGCGCTGGCCGAAGGCATCGCCTGCCAGATCGCGGAGCTCACCGTCCTGGTCGGCGCAGAGACCGGAATGCCGCTGACCCGCCTGCGTGTCGATGGAGGTCTGACCCGCTCGGCCGTCCTCATGCAGGCCCAGGCCGACCTCGCCCAGCTCCCGGTCGAGGTCTATCCATCCGCCCATGCGACACCATTGGGTGCGGCCGCCGGCGCCCGACTGGCGTTGGGCGATTCGCGGGACCTCGCGGAGATCGTCGGCCGCTGGTCCCCCGACCACACCTACGAGCCTGAATGGTCTCGCGATCGCGCTGAGACACAACGCAATCGGTGGCGGTCGCTGGCCCATAGCGTTCTGGCACAGGGGGTGTCATGAGCCTGGAGTTCGATGTCGTCGTCATCGGGGGTGGGTTGGTCGGTGCCGCTCTCGCGAGGGAGCTGGCGGGGACCGACGCCTCGGTCGCCCTGGTCGAGGCACGCTGCGACGTCGGCGACGGGACAAGCAAGGCCAACACGGCCATCCTGCACACCGGATTCGACGCCAAGCCGGGCACGCTGGAGTCACGCCTCGTCGCCCGCGGCTATGAGCTCCTCGGGGACTATGCGGCCCGGACCGGTATCCCGGTGGAACGCACCGGAGCGTTGCTCGTCGCCTGGACCGATGAGGAGTTGGCTGCGCTGCCCGGGCTGCGCGATAAGGCTGTCGCGAACGGGTATGACGCCTGCGAGATCGTCGACGCCGACGAGGTGTATCGCCGCGTGCCTCGCCTTGGGCCGGGCGCCCTCGGCGGGCTCACCGTCCCGGGCGAGTCGATCATGTGCACATGGACCACCACCCTGGCGCTGGCCACGGACGCCCATCGCCGGGGGGCTCGCATCCTCCTTGATCGGCCGGTGACCGCGGTCCGCGTGGAAGGCGAAAGCACGATCCTGCAGACCCCGCGCGAGGAGGTTCGCGCCCGCTGGGTGATCAATGCCGCCGGATTGGGCGCCGATGCCGTTGATGGGCTGTTCGGGTATGACCGCTTCACCGTGACCCCTCGCCGTGGCGAGCTGCTGGTCTATGACAAGCTCAGCCGCCCTGACGTGCCGCTCATTGTCCTGCCGGTCCCGTCCGCGGTCGGCAAGGGTGTCCTGATCAGTCCGACGATCTACGGCAACGTCATGCTCGGGCCGACCTCCGAGGACCTCGGCGACAAGACCGCGACCGGCACCTCGGAGGCGGGCTTTGCCTTCCTGCTCGACAAGGGGCGCAGGCTCATGCCGTCCTTGATCGACGAGGAGGTCACGGCGTCCTATGCCGGCCTGCGCGCGGCCATCGGTCAGGACGACTACCTCATCGAGGTGGACGCCGCCCAGCGCTACGTGCTGGTGGGCGGCATTCGGTCCACCGGGCTGACCGCCAGCATGTCGATCGCTGAGCATGTCCGCGACCTGTTGTCACAGAGCGGCTTTGCCCCACCTGAGCGGGACACACTCCCTCCTCCGCCGCTCATGCCCAACCTGGGGGAAGCGTTCGCCCGCCCCTACCAGGATGGCGACGCGATCTCGGCCGACCCGGCCTACGGCACGATCGTCTGCTTCTGCGAACGGGTCACCGCAGGCGAGATCCGCGACGCCTTCGCCTCCGACCTCCCCCCGGCCGATCTGGACGGCTTGCGCCGTCGCACCCGCGTCATGAACGGCCGCTGCCAGGGGTTTTATTGCGGCGCAGACGTGCGCGCTCGGTTTGAGGCACAGCGCTCGACGGGCGGAGATCTGTCATGACAGCGCCAGACACTCGAGTCGCCGTGGCCATCGTCGGCGGCGGGCCTGCGGGCCTGACCGCCGCGGCCGCCCTGGCGCCACACGTCGAGGGCGAGGTGCTTGTCCTGGACCGCGAGGCGCAGATGGGCGGCATTCCGCGACACAGCGATCACCCCGGCTATGGGATGCGGGATCTGCGACGCTTCCTGTCGGGTCCCGCGTATGCCCGGTCGCTGACCGAGGCCGCCCGGGAGGCCGGGGCCACGCTGGAGACCCAGGCCATGGCAACCGGCTGGGCGGGCGACCGCCGTCTGGAGATCACCGCGCCCACGGGGCGACGGATCGTCGAGGCCGATGCGATCGTGCTGGCAACCGGTGCGCGAGAGCGGCCCCGACCCGCCCGGCTCATTCCGGGCGACCGGCCCGACGGGGTCTACACGACGGGCCAACTGCAGAACCTCGTCCATCTCCATCACGCCACCGTGGGGCGACGTGCCCTCATCATCGGGGCCGAGCTGGTCAGCTGGTCGGCGGTGATGACCTTGCGCGAGGCAGGCTGTGAGGTCGTGGGACTTGTGAGCGCCCACCCACGATCCGAGGCGTATGCGGCATTCAGCCTGCCTGGACGTCTCGCGCTCCGCGCACCGGTGATCCCGCACAGCCGGGTGGTCCGGATCGACGGAAGGGACCGAGTGCGGTCGGTCGATCTCGAGGATCTGCGCACCGGTGAGCGTCGAACGGTGCTGTGCGACACCGTCATCACGACAGGAGACTGGATTCCGGACCACGAGCTGGTCCGCCTCGGCGGCATTCAGATTGATCCGGCCACCCGGGGGCCGGTCGTCGATGCGTCACTGGGCACGGCGCTGGCGGGTGTGTTCGCGATCGGCAACCTCGTCCATCCGGTCGACACGGCAGACGGGGCTGCTCTGGACGGGCGACACGTCGCGGACGCAGTGCGCGGATTTCTGGCCGGAATGCCGTCTGCACCAGCCGCCGAGGCCGTCGAGCTCCGGGTGGCCGAGCCTTTGCGGTGGGTCACACCTCAGCGGGTGCCCGTCAGCGGCGGCGCCCCGCGCGGGCAGCTGCTCGCCCGGACTGACGCATATCGGCGGCTGCCCACGGTGCGCGCGATGCAGGGTGGCTCCGAGGTAGGGCGGGTCCGCACGGTCTGGCCGGCCGCCCCCGGCCGGATCTTCCGGATCCCGGAGCGGGTGCTCGCTGACGCGGACCCGAGCCGCGGCCCGGTGACGTTGCACGTGCATTGAGGTAGCACTGTGCCCGGAATCCGCCCGGAGGGGCCAATGCCGCCGCACGCCTCGGCCGTCCGCTTGCATAGTGCTAGCATGAACGGGTGACGACGATGTACATCCGGGACGTTCCTGACGATGTCGCCGAGACTCTTAAAGAGCGCGCCGCGAGCCAGGGCCAGTCGCTGTCGGCCTACGTCGCAGCGGAACTGGCCAGGATCGCCGCCCGCCCCACCAACGCCGAAATCGTGGACCGGCTCCGGTCCCGAGACCGGAAAGGCGGACCATCCGCGGCTGACATCGTTGAGGTGATCCGGGCCGGACGCAGGTGATTGTCGTCGACGCCTCGGCCATGGTCGAGGCGCTGATCGGGGGCAACCCTGACCCTGTCCTGTTCGATGCTTTGACGGGTGACGTCCACGCACCCCATCTGCTCGACGTCGAGGTGATGGCCGCTCTGCGCGGACTCGAGCTCGGCGGCAAGGTCGACCCGGGGGCCGCTGAGAACGCTCGTCAGGACTTCCTGGCCATGACGATTATCCGACATGAACTCTCGCCCCTGGCCGATCGGGTGTGGGTTCTGCGGCACCAGTTCACGAGCTACGACGCCTGCTACGTGACGCTCGCCGAGGCCCTCGAGGCCCCGCTCTACACGTGCGACGCCACACTGGCCGGAGGTGGACATCGGGCCGAGGTGCGAGTCCTTCCCCTGAGTCGCGGTCAGTGATCCTCGCGGGCCGGTCGTCGGGCCTTCATCGCGGGGCTGATGTGCCCGCCATAGGCGGCCCGCGGCTGATCCTTGGCGTCGTGCTGGAGG
>JAGOME010000032.1 GCA_017993715.1 Phycicoccus sp. | reverse complement strand
ATGACCCGCTGCGCCGGGTTGCGTCGCTTGGCGAGCACGGCGGTCCACAGTCCCGCATAACCTCCACCGACGACGGTCAGGTCCGCGGTCTGGCTGCCCCGCAGGGTGGGGTAGTCCTGAGCGGGGGCGTCCTGCAGCCAGAAGACTGCCGGTGCGCTCTGGGCCAAGGACGCCGCCACCAGACGGTCGTCAGGGGCCTGTCGCTCGTAGATCGTGCGCTCACGCAACGTCGGCTCCACTCACCACTCGCATGGGCTCACAGTAGCCAGGCTGGCGTGGCCGCTGATCGGACGCGGTCCGGGTCGTGCGGCGTCAGTGTGCCAAGCGGGACTCGAAGAGCTGCCGCACCGCGTTGTTGGTCCGGACCAGATCCAGGGCGAATGCCGCGTGCCCGGGGACGTAGCCGTTGCCGACGAGCATCGTCACGTCGGCGGCCAGTCCCTCGGCGCCCAAGGCCGCGGCCGCGAAGCTCGTGGCCATCGAGAAGAAGATGATCGTGCCCCCAGTCGCCGTCGCGAGGATGGCCGGCTGCTCACAGCCGGGCACGTCGACACACACGACCGTGATGTCCGCCGGACCGCCGGCCGACGTGACAGCGTCGGCGAGCCCGAGCGGTGAACGGGCATCGGCGATGACGACCTGGTCGGCCAGGCCGGCCTCGCGCAGCAACGCTGCCTCGGACTCCACCGGCACCACGCCGAGGCAGCGACCGGCGCCGGCGGCGCGCGCGGCCGCCAACGACAACGACCCCGACTTGCCAGCGCCTCCGAGGACGGCCACCGTGGGCGCGACACCGCGGGCGGCATACAAGCGAACGACCCGGTCCACCAGCGCTGGCGCCCCACACACGTCCATCACCATGAGCGAAAGCTCGGGTGCAAGATCCGACGGGAGTCGGGCGGCGATCGATCGGCCGAACAGGATGGCGGTGCCGGCTGCGGGCACCCGCTCCGATCGGCCGTCCCACCGGGCCAGGCCGTCGGTGATGACGAGCGGGGTCAGGGACAGCGAGACCAACGTGGCGACCCGATCCCCCACAGCAAGCCCGAGCGCCGAGTCGGGCCCCACCTCGGCGACGGTCCCGATGAGCATGCCGCCGGACCCGGTCACAGGGTTCTGCATCTTGCCGCGGGTCCCGACGATATCGAGCACCTCGGAGCGGACCGCCGCCCCGTCACCATCATGCTTGTCGATGAGCTGGCGAAAAGAGGCTGCATCAAGATTGAGGGTCTCGACATCGATGCGTACCTCGTCGGGCCAGAGCTGCGGGGAGGCATCAAGCACGCGGGCCGCTTGGGGCAGGGCGGCACCGGCCGGGTCGAGCACCCGATGCAGGCCGACCGGTGATGAGGGCGACGTTCGCACGACCAATTCTCCTTCGCCTGAGTGTCTGATCAACAAATCCTGCGGTTCAGACGTGACTTTGGGCCGAACTATCTCGTATCCTGCCACGCATGACGATGAATCTCGACCAGCCCTATGAGTACCGCCGCCGGGAACTGGTCGAGCCGGACTGGACGCGCTTCCCCGGCTGGCGGACCGTGACCAGCAGCCAATGGGCGGACGCGCAGTGGCAGCGCGCCCACTGCGTCAAGAACGTCATGCAGCTGCGGGACGTGATGGGCGACCTGCTCGACGAGGACTTCTACGGCGACCTCGAGCGCGACCAGCGCGAGCGGGCCACCATGTCCATGCTGGTGCCGCCCCACATGATCAACACGATGGTGCCGGCGACCGATGCCGCGATGCCGGCAGCCGGGGCGGCATTCACTGACGCCTTTCTCGCAGACCCGATCCGGCGCTACATGCTCCCGGTCTTCAGCGACCGACGCAGCGACTGGCCCAGCCACCCGTTCGCAACCCGCGACAGCCTGCACGAGCACGACATGTGGGCGGTCGAGGGCCTCACCCATCGCTACCCCACCAAGGTCCTCGCGGAGATGCTGCCCACGTGTCCGCAGTACTGCGGCCACTGCACGCGCATGGACCTCGTGGGCAACTCGACGGCCCAGGTGGCCAAACTCAAGCTCGCGGGCAAGCCCGTCGATCGCTACGCGGCGATGCTCGACTACCTGCAGCGCACCCCCGGCGTCCGCGACGTCGTTGTCTCCGGTGGCGACGTGGCCAACATGCCGTGGCGCAACCTCGAGGGCTTCTTGGACAAGCTCATGGAGATCGAGACTATCCGCGACATCCGCCTGGCGACCAAAGCCCTGATGGGTCTGCCGCAGCACTGGCTGCAGCCTGACGTCGTCGAGGGCGTGGCACGCGTGTCGGCCAAAGCCCGCTCACGCGGGATCTCGCTGGCCATCCACACACACGTCAACAACGTCCAGTCGGTGACGCCCTTGGTCGCCCAGGCGGCCCGCGCCATGCTCGAGGCCGGCGCCCGCGACGTGCGCAACCAGGGTGTCCTCATGCGCGGCATCAACGACTCCCCCGCGGCCCTGCTTGATCTGTGTTTCGCGTTGCAGGACGAGGCGATGATCACGCCCTACTACTTCTACATGTGCGACATGATCCCGTTCTCCGAGCACTGGCGCCTCTCGCTGCGCGAGGCCCAGGAGCTGCAGCACGCGATCATGGGATACCTACCCGGGTTCGCCACACCGCGCATCGTCTGCGATGTCCCGTTTGTCGGCAAGCGCTGGGTGCACCAGGTTGAGACGTACGACCGGGCCAAGGGAATGTCGTTCTGGCGCAAGCACTATCGGACGTCGATCGAGGCCGGCGACGAGCAGGCGCTGTCCCGCGAGTACGTCTACTACGACCCCATCTACACGCTGTCCGAGGCCGGGCAGGACTGGTGGCGGCACAACACCGACACCGACCAGGTGCACGCCGCGGCCCTCGCCGGGGCGGCAGCGAGTCGCGAGGCGTCGACCCAGCTGACCTGACCGAGCGTCTCTACGCCCGTCGCGGGGCGGCATACCGTTGGCGGTATGCCGCCTCGCCCGTCCACGGGGACTCCTGCCACCGCGATGCTCGCCGCTGCCGGGATCACGTTTTCGCAGCACGTCTATGAGCATGACCCGGGTGCGCGCTCGTTCGGGCTCGAGGCCGTGCAGGCACTCGGGCTTCCTCCGGAGCAGCTCTTCAAGACCCTCCTGGTCGATACCGGAACGGGCTTGGCCGTCGGGGTCGTGCCGGTGAGCGGCTCCTTGGATCTCAAGGCGATCGCTGCTGCGCTCGGTGTCAAGAAGGTATCGATGGCCCAGCCTGCCGACGCCGAGCGGGCCACAGGGTATGTCGTCGGGGGCATCTCCCCTATCGGCCAGAAGCGCCACCTGCCCACCGTGATCGACGAGAGTGCCGAACTCTACGACGTTGTCTACGTCTCCGGTGGGCGTCGTGGGCTCGACATCGGTCTCGCGCCCGGCGACCTCGTCGCCGCGACCCAGGCCGTGGTTGCCGACATCGGCCGCTGACGCGGCTACTCCCAGGGAGTGGAGAGCACGACCGTGGTGCGCGTCGTCACGTTGGCCGCGCTGCGCACCTTGGCGATCAGCTCCTCGAGGTCGTGCGGCGAGGCCACCCGCACCTTGAGGATGTAGTTCTCGTCTCCCGCCACACTGTGGCACGCCTCGATCTCGGTGAGTGAGCGCAGGCGATCGGGGATGTCATCTGGGGCAGCGGGATCGATGGGGGTGATGGAGATGAATGCCGCCAGCGCCGTCCCCAGCGCCCCGTGGTCCACGCGGGCGGCATACCCCGTGATCACCTTGCGCTTCTCCAGACGTCGCACGCGCTGATGCACCGCGGAGGTGGACATCCCGAGCTCTTTGCCCAGGTCGGTATAGCTCATCCGCCCATCGGCGCGCAACAACTCAACAATCCGCCGATCAAGGTCTTCCACTGGGGCAGCGTATCGGCGCCTCTAGGCTGGCGACCATGCCGTCCGAACCTCGGTTGATGCTCCTCGATGCCGCCTCGCTGTACTTCCGCGCCTTTTACGGCGTGCCCGACCAGCGCTCCTCCCCGTCCGAACCCCCGACGAATGCCGTGCGCGGCTTCCTGGACATGATCGCCACGCTGGTCTCGATGCACCGCCCTACCCACCTCATTGCGTGCTGGGACAACGACTGGCGCCCGGCGTTCCGGGTCGACGCGATCCCCAGCTACAAGGCCCACCGGGTCGCCACCGCGCCATCGCCCGTGGCCGATTCCGGTGTGCCGGACCAGGCTCATCCAGCGCACGGCGTCGCAGAGGAGGTGCCCGACGACCTCGAGCCCCAGGTGCCCGTGATCGTCGATGCCTTGGCGGCATTCGGGATTGCCCGCGTGGGCGTTGATGGCTACGAGGCCGATGATGTGATCGGTGCGTACGCAACGCGCTACGCCAACGTCATGCCGATCGACGTGGTGACCGGCGACAGGGACCTGTTCCAGCTGGTCGATGACGCCGCTCGCATCCGAGTCCTCTACACGGCGCGATCCGGTGTGCGAGACGCGCAAACAGTGGACGAGGCCTTCTTGCAGGAGCACTACGGAGTGCTCAACGGTCCCGCCTATCTCGACATGTCGATCATGCGCGGAGACACCAGTGACGGGTTGCCGGGCGTCAAAGGCATCGGCGACAAGACTGCCGCGCAGCTCATCGCCGACTTCGGTTCTCTCGCTGCGGTCCGTGTGGCGGTGGCCGACGGCGATCCGCGCATCAAGGGGGCGCGGCGCACCAACCTCGAGGCGGCCACGGCCTATCTCGATGTCGCGCCGACCGTCGTCGCCGTCGCGCGGGCCGCCCCCGTGCCCGACGTCGATGCTGCGCTCCCGAGCGCCGTGGCCGATGCCCGGCTGCTCAGCGTCGTGGCCAGCGAATACGGCGTCACCGGCTCGATCAACCGCGTGTTGTCCGCCCTCAATCTGGGGTGACCCGCCCAGGTCGGCGCTTAGTCGAGCCGATCGGCAGCAACGACCCCGCGCATCACCGCATCGATGGCCGATCGAGCCGTGGTGCGCACGTGGGGGTCGGCAGCGGCCTGCGCGATCTGCCCCAAGAGGTCGACGATCATCTTGCACCGCCGCACGAAATCACCAGCCGAGAGGTCCTGACCCCGCAGCACCGCCTCCAGCTGGTGTCCCTTGGCCCACCGGTGCACGGCCCAGGCGATCCCGGCATCGGGCAGCGCGGTGGCCGGGAGCCCGTGTTCTTGAGCGAGCTCCTCCAGTGACTCCCAGGTGCGCTGCAACGCCGTCACGGCCTCAGCGACCTCGTCGCCAGGCAGCCGAGGTGCAGCCTCGGCGTCACCGCGCGGAGCATGGACGAGCACCGAGACAAGGGAGGCCAGGCCCGCGGAATCCAACCGGTTGAACACCCCGTCGCGCAGACATTGGGCGGTGAGTAGGTCCCGCTCCGTGTAGAGCCGGCGGAGGCGCTGGCCATCAGCCGTGACGCTGTCCCCACCGGTGGCCAGATAGCCGGAGGCCACCAGAGCGTCACAGATCCGATCGAAGGTGCGCGCCACCGTGTTGGTGCGGCCCTCGACGCGCGACGTCATCGTGACGGTCTCCCGCTTGAGGCGCCACCACCGTTCGGCCCAGCGCGCATGGTCCTCACGGTCCGGACAGGAATGGCACGGGTGGGCGCGTAGCCGGCGGCGC
Source organism: Phycicoccus sp. (assembly GCA_017993715.1). Classification (GTDB taxonomy): domain Bacteria; phylum Actinomycetota; class Actinomycetes; order Actinomycetales; family Dermatophilaceae; genus JAGOME01. The sequence continues at coordinate 42,347 of JAGOME010000032.1, read as the reverse complement.
AACTCGTCGATGCGGTCGTCCGGGCCAGGGGCGGACTCCCGCCCGCCACGAGCCGGTCGGACGTCATCGTGCGGAACCGCGATGCGGATGGACGTCGCCAAGTCCCGGCGCGCCTTGGGGTTCTTGCCGTTGAAGTGACCGGGCACCTTGATCGTGGCGACCTTGTCGACCGCGCTAGGGACGTCGGTGAGGGTGAGCCGACGATAGTGCCGATCCACGGTCACGACGCTCGGACCGGTCCACTCCCCCTGATAGGTCCGCGACGGCTGCACGACGACCGCCCAGCCAGCATCCCGCCCCGACGGGATGCGGAAGACATCGCCGATCCGCAGGGCATCGAGACTGACCGCCGCCTCCGCGCGACGGCTCGCCGACCTGGCTCGGGCACCGGACTTCTCAGCGTCCGCCACGGCGCGGCGCAACCCCGCATACTGCGAGAAATCCCCGCGGTCACACGTCATGGCTTCGGCGTAGCCGTCCAGGGCCTCTTCGTTGCGACGGACCTGACGCAGCAGTCCGACCACGGCGCGGTCGGCTTGGAACTGCGCGAACGAACTCTCCAGTATCGCCGTTGCCCGCTCTCGGCCCACCGAGGCCACCAGGTTGACCGCCATGTTGTAGGTCGGGCGGAAGCTGGAGTTGAGCGGGTAGGTCCGCCGTGATGCCAGCCCGGCGACCGCCACCGGGTCCAGGCCCCGGGACCACTGGACGACGGCGTGACCCTCGATATCGATGCCTCGTCGACCAGCGCGGCCCGTGAGCTGCGTGTATTCGGCCGCGGTGACGTCGACGTGGGCCTCGCCGTTGAACTTGACCAGCTTCTCCAGCACCACGCTGCGGGCCGGCATGTTGATGCCTAGCGCGAGCGTCTCCGTCGCGAAGACCGCCCGGACACGCCCCTGAGTGAACAACTCCTCGACGATCTCGCGGAACGTTGGCAACATGCCCGCGTGGTGGGCCGCGAAGCCCCGCGACAGCCCGTCGACGAAGTCGTGATATCCGAGGACGCCGAGGTCCTCCTCGGCGATCCCCTCGACCCGTTGCTCGACGATCCGCCGGATGCGATCGCCCTCCTTGGCAGGCACCAAGCGCAGGTCCGCGGCGAGCAACTGGCCCACCGCCGCATCGCAGCCCACACGACTGAAGATGAACGTGATTGCCGGGAGCAGACCGGACCGGTCGAGTTCTTTGATGACCTCGGGTCGGGACATGCGTCCGGCGGCCCGGTTGCCGCGATCATCGCGAATGCCGCCCGCCCGGCGGTCGTCTCCGCGTCGCGCGACCCCGCCGCTGCGACCCCCGCGACCCCCCCGGTGACCCCGGTCACCGGGCGGAGGGATCGAGCGCTCGACCCGCCGGATCTCGTGCAGCAGTTCGGGATTGACGCGCGTGGCAGCGTCGCGACGGGCTTCCCCAGCCGCCGGATCGCCCTCGGGCGCAGGCGCGCCGAGGATCGCGAGCGCACCTTGGTCGGCGAACAGGTCGAACATCTCGGTGCCCACAAGCATGTGTTGCCACAGCGGCACGGGCCGATGGTCCGTGACGACGATGCCGTTGCCGCCGCGCACCTCAGCCAGCCAGTCCCCGAACTCCTCGGCGTTGCTCACCGTCGCCGAGAGGGAGACCACCTGCACCGACTCAGGCAGGTTGATGATCACTTCCTCCCAGACTGCGCCCCGGAACCGGTCGGCGACGTAGTGGACTTCGTCCATGACGACGTAGCCCAGCCCGGTCAACGTGCTGGACCCGGCATACATCATGTTGCGCAGGACCTCGGTGGTCATGACGACCACGGGTGCCTCACCGTTGACCGAGGAGTCCCCGGTGAGCAGGCCGACCTGGTCGGCGCCGTGGACGGCGACGAGGTCGTGGTACTTCTGATTCGACAGGGCCTTGATCGGGGTCGTATAGAACGCCTTGCGGCCGGCCGCCAGCGCGAGATGGACGGCGAACTCGCCGACGACGGTCTTGCCGGCTCCCGTGGGCGCCGCCACAAGGACGCCTGAACCCTCCTCGACGATCGCACAGGCCTGCCGCTGAAAGTCGTCGAGGGGGAACTCGAGCGTGGCCTCGAATGCCGTGAGCTGCGGATGTCCGGCTCGGTCACGGGCAGCGGCATACCGCTGCGACGGGGTGGCCATAGCAGGACCCTACGCGAAGACCGTGAGCGCCCCTGGCACGACCTCGAGGGTGCAGGGCAGGGGCGTGAACCGTTCGCCGTCGGCATACGCCACGATGCCCTTAGCCTCGATGGTGACTGACACGCCTTGCAGGATCTCCACCGCAGGGTGATCCACATGGCGGCCGGTGAAGACCCGCGGGAAGACCCGCAGAAACTCGATCATCGGGAGTCGATGGAGGACCAGGACGTCGAGCAGGCCGTCATCAAACCGGGCCCCGGGGACGACCTGCATCCCTCCCCCATATGCCGGTCCGTTGCCGACTGCCACGAGCATCGCCTCGACCTCGCGACGCTGTCCGTCGAGAGTCAGCACGTAGGGGATCGCCCGGAACACCGGCAGCTCACGCAGGACGGCAAGGTTGTATCGGGCCGTGCCCTTGGGCCAGCGCCAGCCGTTGGCGCGTTCGTTGACGACCGCATCAAAGCCGGCTGCGAGCACACCCGCGAACCAGCGGGGCGCTCCGTCGGGATCGACGCTGCGCACCAGGTCCACGGGCCGAGTGCGGCCATGCAGGATGCGCTCGATGGAGGCTGCGGCATCGCGCACCGGCAGGCCGAGTTCGCGGGCGATGTCGTTGCCGGTGCCGGCAGCGACGATGCCGAGCGGCATTCCCGTCTGTGCTGCGAGGTTGACCCCGAGGTGCACCATGCCGTCGCCACCGACAACGACGAGGGCGTCGATCTCGTCCGCGGCCACGGCGGCCCGGACCCGGTCGGCCGCGTGAGCGGCATTGAGGGCGGAAAGGTCGACGATCTGTGCACCCGAGGCGGCAAGCAGCGTGACGGCCGCCTCACCGATGCGCTTGCCGGAGTTCTTGCCGGAGGTGGGATTGACGACGACGCCGTAGCGCGTGGCGCCCGGCTTCACCGGCGGGTCATGAGGACGTCGCTGGGCCGGCGGGCTCGATGGTCGAGGCCTGGGTGTCGTCGACCTCGAGCCAGTCGGGACGGTGGCTGGCCTTGCGCTTGTCCAGGAACCGGCACACGACGTAGGCAGCAAAGAAGAGGATGACCAAGGGTCCGGCGAGGAGGAACATCGTGTACGGGTCGGGCGTCGGCATCATGATCGCCGAGAACACGAAGATGAGGAACACCGCGACCCGCCAGCCCTGGATGAGCCGGCTGGCCGGGAGAATGCCGATCACGTTGAGCCCGACGAGGAAGACGGGCAACAGGAACGCGAACCCGAAGGCCAGCATGAACCGCAGCACGAAGCTGAAGTACTCCGGCAGACCCTGGAAGTTGGCGGCTTCAGACGGCGTGAAGTCGAGCAGCACCTTCATGATGAGCGGCAGCGAGACTTGGGCTAAGGCGACGCCACTGAGGAAGAGCGGCACGGCCGCCCCGATGAAGGTCAGCGAGATCCGCTTCTCCTTCTTGGTCAGGCCGGGGACGATGAACGCCCAAGCCTGGTAGAGCCAGACCGGGCTGGACACCAGGAAGCCGAGGAACATCGAGACCGACAACTGCAGGGAGAAGGCCGCCGTCGGACCGGACAGTGTGAGCTCGATCTTGCCGGCGCGGTCGGGGTTGGCCGCAATGTAGTCGTCGACCGGGGCGCGCAGGAGCCAGTAGACCGGGTCGTAGAGGAACCATCCGGCGATGGCGGCGATGAGGATGGCCAGGCCTGCCTTGGTGATCCGGTTGCGCAACTCGCGCAGGTGGTCGCCGAGGCTCATCCGACCCTCGGGGTCACGCTCCTTACGGCGCAAGGCAGCCATGATCGTCGCGGGGTGCGGCCGAGGTCAGGAGCGGTTGTCGGTGGTGGAATCCTGCGAAGAGGTTGGCTCGGTCTTGGCAGAGTCGACCGTTTCGCCCTCGACGGTGGCCTTGGAGGCCTCGCTGGCCTGGCCTTCCTTTTTCATCTCGTCGACCTCGGACTTGAACACCCGCATCGAGCGGCCCAGGCTGCGCGCGGCGTCGGGCAGGCGCTTCCAGCCGAACAGGAGCACGACCAGCACGATGAGGATGATGAGGTGCCATCCCTGGAGCCCACGGAGCATCGGTTCTTGCCTTTCAGTTTCGGCCGGAAGGGACCCGACCTTGCAGGTGAGTGTACGCGCCGCGGTGTGACGGCTGCCTGAGCGAACGGTGATCCCCGCTGTCCCCAACGTCGATCACCCAGGCGAGGTTTCCCTACCCGACTGTGAGTCCGCTGTGCGGTCTCAGTCAGGCCCGTATGCCGTCAGCGCCGACTGAGCCCGCTCCTGGACGACCTCATCGAGTCCGGCCGGGTCGACGACGCGGGCCGCGCCCCCTAACCGCAGGACGAGCCGAACGATCCACTCGGTATCCGCCGTCCGCAGGGTCACCATCTGCGCCCCATCGGGTCCGGGTTGCGCCGACTCGACCGGGTAGTAGTCGGCCACCCAGGCGGCGCTGCGGTCCAGGGTCAGGGTGATCCGCTGGTCCGCGGGACCGGGCAAGAAGGTCCCGGCGTCGAGGTCGCGCTGTTGGGCCTGGGGAGGGGGGGTCCCGTCCTCGGCCAGCATCGTCAGCTCAACGATCCGGTCGATCCGGAACAGCCGAGTGTCCTGGGCCCGATGGCACCAGCCCTCGAGATACCAGCGGCCGTCGAGTCCGACGACCCGCATCGGGTCGACGTCTCGTTCGGTCGTCTCGTCCCGTCCGGGCACCAAGTAGGTCACGTGGAGCCGGCGGTGCTCGCGCACGGCCTGCTCTGCGAGGGCCAAGCGGGCATCGGCCTCGTCGACCGTGACCGCGACCCGGTTGGCGACCTCCCCCGCGGCCCCCGAGGCAGCCTCGAGTTTGATCAAGGCCCGCTCAACGGCGTCGCGGGTCTGCGGGGGCGCCGCATCGCGCAGGGTGCGCAGACCGACGATGAGGGTGACGGCCTCGTCCACCCCGAGCCGCAGCGGGCGGGCGATGGCCTCGGCATTGCTGACGAAGACCTGACCGCTCTCCCACTGGGCGTCGATGAGCTCGTCGGGCATGGACCCATAGCCGCAGAGGAAGAGCAGCTGGAGGTCGCTCTCGAGCTGGGTGGCAGTGACGCCCAGGCCGCGCGCCGCTTCGGCGACATCAATGCCCTGGCGGTTGACCAGCCACGGCACCATGGTGAGCAGGCGCGAGAGCCGCTCCGTGGCATTCTCCGTCATCGCGGCCGTCCCCCATCCGAGCCCTCGATCACGCGGGGATGAGCCACCGCAGCGAGCATCTCGCGGACCTGGGCGACCACGTCCGGCGGGGACACCGCGACCACATCGGGTCCATAGGCGGCCAGTTCGGACGCCAGTCCCGCGGTGTCGGCGTAGCCGAGGGCGATCTGATCCCACTCGGAGTCCAGGGAGTCCACCTCGAGCGCCTGACGCCGCAGCGCCTGGCCGCGGCCCTGGCGGACGCGGACGGCCGCCGTCCGCGTGGGATGGACTGCCACCGAGCCCGACACCATTTCTCGGGCGTCGTGAGCCGGAACGGTGTACGCACCGGCCGCTCGCTGGGCGCGGACCCGGCCCTGGATTCGGGAGAGGCGGAAGACCCGCGGCGCCTGGCGATCCAGATCGAATGCCGTGAGGTACCAGTGGCCGTGCCACGAGAGCAGCGACCAGGGCTGAACTCGGCGGGTGGCCGCATCGATGGCCTCAGGGCGCCGGTAGTCGAAGGTGATGACGCGGCGCGAGGTCACGGCGTGGCGCACGTCGTCAAAGGCCGGCTCGACGGCGCGCAGCCGTGGCTCGATGCCGATGAGGGACTCCGTGTCGCGTTCGACCTCGCCGGCCCGCAGCTTGCGGAGGGCCTGGGCGGCCGGACCGGCCAGCGACGCCGCGGCCCACGTGCGGGCCGCGAGGCCGAGGACGGCCATCTCGTCAGGTTCGAACGTGATGTCCGGCAATGCATAGTCACGCTGATGGATGCGATAGCCCTCTTCGTCCACCCAGTTGGTGCCGATGACCTCGGTGACCAGGGGGATGCCGAGCTCGCGCAGCTCGTCTTTGTCGCGTTCGAACATCCGCTGGAAGGCCTCATCGGAGGCGGTGTCGCCGTACTGCGGGACCGCGGCCCTGATCTGCGCCCGGGTGAGCGGGCGGGTCGTGTAGAGAAGCACGAGGACAAGATTGAGCAGCCGCTCGGTCTTCGTCGCAGGGCTCGGGCTGGGCATGGTGGCGACGCTACCGGACCTGCGAGGCTGCCCCCGTTACGCTCGCCCGGTGATGCAGTGGCGTTCCGGACGGGTCCTTCTCCAGGTGCGGCAATGGGCTGGAGCGGTCGAATACGAGGTCGAGGTCGACGGGCTCGGGGTCGTGCGGGCCCTGGGGTATCGGGCCTTGGTCGGGGTGGCCGAGCCTGGCGACGTGGCCCTGCTCAACTGCTCGGCGCTCTTGCGGGGGCTGGGCACGGGCGGGCTGGCCTTCATCGTCGCCCTGCCGGACCGGCTGCCTGCTGACCAACCGACGCAGGGGCACATCGTCAAGGCCCGGTACACCCCGCAGCAGCAGATGTTCCTCGCCGTGGACGAACAGGACAGCCCTCACCACCAGGCCCTGTCGACCGGCGCGGCCGCCCGCGGTGACCTGCTCGGGCTTCCGGTGGTCGTCGCCGACCTTCACTCGGCCCTCCCGGCGGTGCTCGCCGGGGTGCGGGCGGATCGGCCGAACGCCACCGTGGTCTATCTCATGACCGATGGGGGCGCCTTGCCCCTGGCCTTCTCGCGGGCCGTCGCCGGCCTGGTCGAGGAGGGGTGGCTCTCGTCGACCGTCACGGTGGGGCAGGCCTTCGGTGGCGCTCACGAGGCGGTGTCGCTGCATTCGGGGCTGTTGGCCGCCCGCCACGTCCTGGGCGCCGACCTTGCCATCGTCATCCAGGGTCCGGGCAATGTGGGGACCGGGACGCCCTGGGGGTTCTCTGGGGTCGCCGCCGGGGAGGCCCTCAACGCGGTCCACACGCTGGGCGGACGCGGGATCGCGGCCCTGCGCGTCTCCGGCGCCGACCCTCGTGGCCGGCACGTCGGCATCTCCCACCACAGCCTCACGGCATTCGGTCGGGTCGTCCTTGGTCACGCCGACGTCCCGGTGGCGCTGGGCGATGACCCGTTACGGACGGCGGTGCGGGACCAGGCCGCGGCGCTCGTCCGCGAGGCGGCTGGCCACCTCAGCCTTCACGAGGTCCCCACGAACGGACTGCCGGAGGCTCTGCGCGAGACGCCGGTGCCGCTGTCAACCATGGGACGCGGCCTGGATCAGGACCCGGAGGCGTTCATCGCCAGTGCCGTGGCGGGCCGGTATGCCGCGGGCCTCCTCCCGGCCTCAACTTTCCCGCCTGAAGCGAGTTAGTGCGGGTTCGCAGGGGATATTTAGTGCTGCGAACCCACACGAAGTCGCCTCAAGCCTGTGGGCGGGACGGCCGGAATGCCGCGCGCACCCGACCCGGGTGGAATGTCGCGGCCGGTCAGCGGACGCCGACGAGGTCGACGACGAAGATCAAGGTCTCGCCGGGCTTGATGGCGCCCCCGGCCCCGCGGTCGCCGTAGGCCATGCCCGGAGGGATCACGAGACGACGGCGCCCGCCGACCTTCATGCCCGCGATGCCCTGGTCCCAGCCCGCAATGACATGGCCGCGGCCCAGGGGGAAGGACAACGCGCTCCCCCGGTTCCACGACGCGTCGAACTCCTCGCCCGTGGACCAGGCGACACCGACGTAGTGGGCATCGACGGTGGAGCCGGCGACGGCCTCAGCGCCGTCACCGACGGTGAGGTCCTCGACGATGAGCTCGGTCGGGGCATCCCCCTCGGGGAAGTCGATCTCGGGACGCTCAAGTGCCATGGTGCGGGTTCTCCTTGGGTGTGGTGCCTGGTCGGGCAGAAAGTGAGGGTTCGCAGGGGAAAACTACCGGTGCGAACCCTCACGAAAGCGCTTTAGGCGGGAAAGTGCGGTCGGGGGTCAGTAGGCGGCGAGGATGTCGACGACGAACACCAGAGTGTCCGTGCCGGCAATCCCGCCCGAGGCGTTGCCGGCCGAGCCGTAGCCCTCAGCCGGCGGCAGGACGAGCAGGAGGCGCGAGCCGACCGGCTTATCGAGCAGGCCCTTGTCCCAGCCCGGGACGACCCCGCCGGCGCCGAGGACGAACTCGAAGTAGGCCGGGGTCTTGCCGATCGAGGAGTCGAAGATCTGACCGGTCCCCCAGACGGCACCGGTGTAGCTGACCCGGATGGTCTGGCCGTTGGCCGTCTTGGCGCCCGTGCCGGTGATCAGGTCCTGGACGACCAGCGCCGTCGGCGCTTCGGTGCCCTCCGGCATCGTGATCGTCGCCGGAGCCGTCGCCGTCCACTGCACCGTGGGCAGCCCGGCGACCGGGTCGACGGCGGTCCCCTCGGCCTCAGCGAGGGCCTTGGTCGCTGCCGTGATGTCAAACAGGAAGATGACCGTGTCTTCGGGCTGCACGTCGATAGCCGTGGCGCCTTCGGTCCCGAAGGCATCCTTGGGCGGGGCCGCGACCAGGACGCGCGACCCGACCTTGACGCCGGGGAGGGCGCTGACCAACGCCGGGAAGGTCATGGTGTCCTGCAGGTCGATGCCGATCGGCCCCGTGGAGTAGTTCTCGTTGATGACCGCCCCGTCGCGGCCATTGACCACGACGGCGTTGACGACGAGCAGGTCACCGGCCGCCACCTCGGCACCGTCACCCTCGGTGATGACCTTGGACTCGGTCTCGCTCGCCTTGAGCGGAGAGTCCTCCAGGGTCACGGTCGGGGCGGCCCCCTCGGTGTCGGCGTCGGTCACGGTCACCTTGGACAGGACGTCGCTGGACGAGGAGTCCGAGGAGGAACTGCCGCAGCCAGCGAGGGCCAAAGCAGCGACCGCGAACACGGCTAGGGAACGTCGCGTGGGACGCAGCATGAAAGAGATCTCCCGGTTTTGGGGCAGGTGCATAAGCGCCCACCACCATAACCGGGCAAGATGTGTGCCCCGTCCGCGTCTTGGCCAACGGGCCAGCGGTCAGTCGCTGCGCATGCCCTCGATGAGCCGCTCGACCCGCGGATCCTCGTTGAGGAAGGGGTCTTTGCACAGGACGGTCCGCTGGGCCTGATCGTTGAGCTTGAGGTGCACCCAGTCGACCGTGAAGTCACGATGGTTCTCGGTGGCAGCCTTGATGAAGTCGCCCCTGAGCTTGGCGCGCGTCGTCGGCGGTGGGGTCGTCTCCGCCTCGACGACGGCCTCCTCGGGGACGACCTGGGCGGCCCGGCCTCGACGCTCCAGGACATGAAAGACGCCTCGCGGGCGCGCAATGTCGTGATAGGCGAGATCGATCTGCGCCAGCCGCGGGTCAGCGAGCTCGAGTCCGTGCCGGGCGGCATACGCGTCCACAAGGCGCTTCTTGATCACCCAGTCGATCTCGGTGTCGACCAAGTCCAGCCGATCGGTTTCGACCGCCTCCAGGGTGCGCCCCCACAGCTCAATGACGAGGGCATGAGCCGGGTCGTGGCTGCCCTCGCGATCGAGAAACTCCACCGCCTTGCTGTAGTACTCGCGCTGGATGTCCAAGGCGCCGACCGTGCGGCCGCTGCTTAGCCGGACCGGCCGGCGGCCCGTCGGGTCGTGGCTGATCTCGCGGATCGCCCGGATCGGGTTCTCCAGGGTGAGATCGCGCAGGACCACGCCCGCCTCGATCATCCGCAGGACGAGATCACACGAGCCCACCTTGAGCATCGTCGTGGCCTCGGACATGTTGGAGTCGCCGACGATGACATGCAGCCGGCGATACTGCTCCGCGTCGGCATGGGGCTCATCGCGCGTGTTGATGATCGGGCGGCTGCGCGTGGTCGCCGACGAGACGCCCTCCCAGATGTGGTCCGCCCGCTGGCTCACGGCATACGTGGCGCCCTTGGAGGTATGGACGATTCGGCCCGCTCCACACGTGATCTGTCGGCTGATCAGGAACGGCAGCAGCCCATCGGAGACGTCCTGGAAGTCACCGGTGCGGCGCACGAGGTAGTTCTCGTGGCAGCCGTAGGAGTTGCCCGCCGAGTCGGTGTTGTTCTTGAAAACGAAGATGTCCCCTGCGATGCCGTCATCGGCCAGTCGGGCCTGCGCATCGGCGACCAAACCCTCAAGGATCCGCTCCCCCGCACGGTCATGGGCGACGAGCTGGAGGATTGAGTCACACTCTGCCGTGGCGTACTCAGGATGGCTGCCGACGTCGAGGTAGAGGCGCGCCCCGTTGGCCAGGAAGACATTGCTCGACCGTCCCCAGGCGACGACCTTGCGGAACAGGTAGCGCGCGACCTCGTCCGGGGTGAGCGTGCGTTGGCCGCCCGAGGTACACGTAATGCCGTACTCGGTCTCGATCCCGAAGATCCGACGGTCCATTGAGGTGCTCAGTTCGCCGGCTGGTCGGGGCGCTCGTCGGTGGGCTCGTCGTCCTCCGGGACGTCGCGCAGCGGGTCCGTCGACGAGAGCAGCGCGGCCAGGAGCCGGCCCTGGACCCGCCGGAACGTGCGCCGGGGCCGGTTGCGGTCCAGGACGGCGACCTCCAGGGAATCCGGTCCGATCTCCCGGTCGGGTCCGCCGCCGGGGTCCTTGGCCAGCAGACCCACGGCCAGGGACAGCACATCGGCGAGCGGCATTCCCGGGCCCCATCCCGCGCGAAGGCCCTCTTCCACGACATCGGCGGCCCCACCCATGGCGACAAAGCCCTGCTCGTCAGCCACCGAGCCGTCGTACGTCAGGCGATAAAGCTGGTCGCCTGCGGGCTCATAGCCCACCTCGGCCACGACAATCTCGACCTCGAATGGCTTCTGCTCCTGGGTGAAGACCGAGCCCAGCGTCTGGGCGTAGGCGTTGGCCAGGCCCCGGGCGGTCACGTCCGAGCGGTCATAGGAATAGCCGCGTAGGTCGGCATACCGGACACCGGCCACCCGCAGGTTCTCGAACTCGTTGTACTTGCCGACGGCAGCGAAACCGATCCGGTCGTAGATCTCGGAGACCTTGTGCAGCGCGCGCGAGTGGTTCTCGGCGACAAAGACGATGCCGTGTTCGTAGCCGGCGACGATCACCGAGCGACCACGGGCAATCCCCTTGCGGGCGAAGTCCGCCCGGTCCTTCATGACCTGCTCGGGAGAGACGTAGAACGGGGCTTGGCTCATCGCACACCCCCCGGGTTGTCGCGACGCTCGGCGATGACGGTGTCGACCGCCGGCTCGACCTCCGTGGCGGGGATGAACCGCGCGCCGTCTTGGTCGATGACGGCGACCGTGGGCCAGATTCGCCGGCCGACGTCAGGTCCACCGGTCGCGGAGTCGTCGTCGGCGGCGTCCCAGAGGGCCTCCATGGCGATCCGGAGCGCCTGGTCGGCGTCGATCCCGGGACGGTAGAGCTTTTTGAGGGAGCCACGGGCAAACACCGAGCCGCTCCCGACGCAATGGAAGCCGTGCTCCTCGTAGCTGCCTCCGGTGACGTCGTAGCTGAAGATGCGTCCGGTCCCCGTCACCAGGTCGTAGCCGGCGAAGAGGGGCACGACGGCCAAACCCTGCATGGCCATCCCGAGATTGCCGCGCACCATGGTCGCCAGCCGGTTGGCCTTGCCTTCGAGGGACATCAGGGCGCCCTCGATCTTCTCGTAGTGCTCGAGCTCGACCTGGAAGAGCTTGACGACCTCGATGGCCAGCCCGGCCGTGCCGGCAATGCCCACGGCCGAGTACTCGTCGGTGGTGAAGACCTTGTCCATGTCCCGGTTGGCGATGACGTTGCCCATGGTCGCCCGTCGGTCACCGGCCATGAGGACGCCACCGGCGTAGACGATCGTGACGATGGTGGTGCCATGGGGAGCGTCGAGCACGCCGGCGGGGAGGGCGCGGCGGCTGGGCAGCAAGGCCGGGGCGTGGGACCCGAGGAAGTCGCTGAAGGACGAGGACCCCGGGGTCAGGTAGGCCGCGGGGAGCCGGCCCTGCTGCAGGTCCGTCACTGGCCGCCCTTCTGGACGAAGCCCCGCACGAACTCCTCGGCGTTGGACTCCAGAACCCCGTCGATCTCGTCGAGGATGTCGTCAACGTCCTGCACCACGGCGGCGGGCGCGGGTAGCGGTGCGTCAGGCAGGTCGTCGGGCTCGCCGTCCCGTCGCTGGGGCCTGATCTGCTCCTGGCCAGCCATGGTGTTGCTCCTCCCGGCGGGAGTCGGGGACGGATCGCCGACGCACGCGTTGTCGAGTCTCGATGTCCGCCAGCCTAGTTCCTCCGAATGCCGTGCCGCCGACGTCCTGTCGCGGCGGCCGATCGCGCCCTCAGGACATCGCCAGACCGGCGAGCAGCTCCTCGATCGACGACGACGAGGTGAGCAGCGCATCGACGGCGTCGCGCGTGCCGCGCTGGGGCTCGAGCATGGGAATGCGTTGCAGGGCGCGCTGACCGGCGAGTTCGACGATGACCGAGTCCCAAGATGCGGCGACGACTGCGTCGGGGAAGCGTTCGATGACGCGACCACGGAACCAGGCCCGCGTGTCCGCGGGCGGCGTGGTCATCGCTGCGCGTGCCTCGTCCTGCGTCACGAGGATCTCCAGGCGACCGGTGGCGGCCAGTCGGTTGGCCAGACCCCGCTCGGCCCTGACGTCGCTCCACTGGATGTCGACAGCCTTGAGCCGGGGATCGCCCCAGCCGAGGGCGTCGCGCTCCCGATAGGCCTCCAGCAGGGCGAGCTTGGCGACCCAGTCGACCTCACGACGGGCATCCATGGGGTCGCCCTCGAGCCGAGTCAGGACGGTCTCCCACCACTGCATGACCTCGACGGTGTCCGCGTCCAGGTCCTGGCCCCAGCGCTGCGCGAGGTAGGCGGCGCAGCGCTCCTGATAGATCCGGATCAGCTCCAGGCCGGTCATCCGGCGTCCGTCGCGCAAGGTGACCTGCTGGCGCAGGGTCGGGTCGTGGGAGATGGCCCGCAGGGTGGCGACCGGCTGCTCGACGGCGAGGTCGTCCCGCAAGAATCCGTCCTCGATCATCGCCAGCACCAGCGATGTCGTGCCCACCTTGAGCAGGCCAGCCACGTCGGCAAGGTTGGCGTCTCCGAGGATGACGTGGAGCCGTCGATAGCGGTCGGCGACCGCGTGGGGCTCGTCGCGGGTGTTGATGATGGGCCGCTTCAAGGTGGTCTCCAGGCCGACCTCGCACTCGAAGAAGTCGCTGCGCGAGGCGATCTGGTAGCCGTTGACCTGGGAGTCCACGCCAATCCCGACCCGGCCGGCGCCGCAGAAGATCTGGCGAACGACGAAGAAGGGCAGCAGGTGGGTGATGACGTCGCCGAAGGGCGTGCGCCGCGACAGCAGGTAGTTCTCGTGGGTGCCGTAGGACGCACCCTTGCCGTCGGTGTTGTTCTTGTAGAGGTTCACCCCGGGCGGCACGGTCGCCAGACGTTCGACCGCCTCGCGCATGACCAACTCGCCGGCCTTGTCCCACACCAAGGCGGCCCGCGGGGAGGTGACCTCCGGTGAGCTGTACTCCGGGTGCGCATGGTCGACATAGAGCCGCGCCCCGTTGGTGAGGACGACGTTGGCCATCGTCGGGTCCTCGACGTCGGTGAGCTGGCTCGGATGCGCGATCCCCCGACCCATCTCGAATCCCCGAGCATCGCGCAACGGCGCCTCGTCGGCGTAGTCCCAGCCGGTGCGCGCGGGCCGCATCCCCCGTCCCGCCGCATACGCGTGGACGACGTCGCCCGAGAGCAGCATGGGGTTGGCGCGTGGGCTGCCCGGCACCGAGATTCCATACTCGGTCTCGATGCCCATGACCCGCCTCACCGTCATGGTGCGCAGGCTACGTCACGTGGATGACCCAGGGCGGCGCGCCCACGGGTAGGTTCACCGTGTGCACACGTACCGGGGAATGCCGCCGCGGACCGCCTTGCTCACGCGCCTCATCGACACGGCCCGGCGCCCTCCGGTCGACGAGATGTCCTTGGCGGACATCCGGTGGGCCCGCACGGTCCTGCACCCGCGTCGCCGTCCTTTCACCTGGTTGCTCGGCGAGCTGGACCCGACCCTGGTCGTCGGGGCCGCGACAGCCCTGGCCCGCGACGGTGCGTCGATCCCGCTACGGACCTACCGCCCCGCCGACCGGACCGGCCCCCTTCCCGTCGTCGTCTGGCTCCACGGCGGCGGTTGGGTCCTCGGCAATGTCGTCAACTACGACCCGATCTGCTCCGACCTGGCCACGACGGTCGACGCCCTGGTGGTGAGCGTGGACTACCGCCTGGCGCCGGAGCATCGCGCCCCGACGGCGGCCCTGGACGCGATCGACGCCACCCGTTGGGTCGTCGAGCACGCCGCCGGACTCGGCGCAGACCCGGACCGGATCGCGGTGGCCGGAGACAGCGCCGGCGGCAACCTCGCGGCGCTGGTCGCCCAGGCCTTCCGGGATGAGCAGGCCCCCAACGTGCGTGCCCAGGTCCTGATCTATCCCGCCGTGGACATGACCAAATCCGCGCCGTCTCTGCAGCAACACCCCAACGGCGGCATTCTCACCGCGGCCGCAATCGACGCGTTCCTCGACCACTACCTCGGTGATGAGGTCGACCCGCTCGATCCGTTGGTGTCGCCGCTGTTCGGTGACCTGACCGGGTTGGCGCCGGCGCTGATCCAGACCGCCGACCTGGACCCGATCCGCGACGACGGGAGCCGGTATGCCGCAGCGCTGACCGCCGCGGGGTCGAGCGCGCATTGGACGAACTATCGAGGCGTCCCCCACGGCTTCGCGTCTTTCCCGGGCGCCAGTCCTGCCGGAGCGGCCCAGCGTCGCGAGATGACGGCATTCCTGCTCCATCACCTCCGCCCCTCGGTAGGCTGAGCCCGTGCGCGAGATCGTCGTCTTCAGCGGCTCTGCACATCCCGCGCTGGCCGAGCAGATCTGTCGGCACCTCGGCGTGCCGCTGTCGATGGCGCGGATCAGCCGGTTCAGCAACGACTGCCTCCAGGCGCAGTTGCTCGCCAACTGTCGGCAGCGCGACGTCTACCTCGTGCAGCCCCTCGTGCCGCCGACCCAGGACTCCCTCATGGAGTTGCTCCTGATGATCGATGCGGCCCGAGGAGCCTCGGCCGCTCAGATCACGGCGATCATCCCGCACTACGCCTATGCCCGATCGGACAAGAAGGATGCCTCCCGCATCTCACTCGGGGGGCGGCTGGTCGCGGATCTGATCGCGACGGCCGGCGCCGACCGGGTGTTGACGATGACCTTGCATGCGCCTCAGGTGCACGGGTTCTTCTCGGTCCCGGTCGATCATCTGACGGCGCTCGGCGTGCTCGCGGACCATTTCCGCGGCACCGACCTGACCGACACCGTGGTGGTCTCCCCTGATCTGGGTAACGCCAAGGAGGCCACCCAGTTCGCTCGACTGCTCGGCCTCCCGGTCGCCGCCGGCAGCAAGAAGCGTCTTGGGGACGACCGGGTTGTCATCGACGCCATCGTTGGTGAGGTCACGGGCAAGCGCGCGATCATCCTCGACGATGAGATTGCGACCGGCGGCTCGATCATCGAGTTGCTCGGCAAATTGGCCGAATTCGGGGTCTCCGAGGCCGCGGTGGCGTGCACCCACGGGTTGTTCGCCGGCCGGGCCGTGGAGCGGCTGCGGGGTCACCCCATGATTTCCCAGGTCGTCACGACAGACACGGTGCCGGCCCCCGGCGACTGGCCGGAACTGCAGGTGCGCTCCATCGCCGGCCTCTTTGCTGAGGCGATCGGCCGGATCCATGCCGGCGAGTCCGTGTCGAGCCTGTTCGACGGTGTGGACCCGACACACGGCCCGCCGCAAGGGTCGCTGTTCGACGAGGTCACCGTCTGACCGCGTTGGTTTCTGGGGGTGCTCACGAACTGGCGATGGAGGCCTAGGCTCACGTTGGGGTTGCCGTCACACCGTGGGGAAGTCGTCGAACGGGCAAGGCGGGGCGCGCAGCAGTTTTCCCCCACCTGCGGAGGAGGTCCACCCCATCCAGGAGCCAGGACTAGGGTGCAGCCGTGAGCCGCACTGTCCCCGTTCTCCTTGACGTTGTCCTCGTGATCGTCTTTGCGGCCATCGGGCGACGCAGCCACGCCGAAGGCCTCGACCTCGCCGGCATCGCCCGCACGGCCGCTCCCTTCCTCGCCGGCACGGCCGTCGGCTGGGTGATCGCCGTACTCGCCCTGCCCGCCGGCCCGCGCACGCTTACGTTCGGGGCGGTCGTCGTCGCGGCGACGGTCATCGTCGGCATGCTGCTGCGCGTGCTGACCGGCGCCGGCACGGCATTCTCCTTCGTCGTAGTGGCCACGGTGAGCCTGAGCGTGCTGCTGCTCGGCTGGCGCCTCATCGCGCGCCTGGTGGCCTGACCGACTACAGGTACTGGCCGGTATTGGCGACCGTGTTGATCGACTTGCCGGGGCCGGTGCCTTCCTTGGTCTTGATCAGCGTGCGGATATAGACGATCCGCTCGCCCTTCTTGCCGGAAATCCGCGCCCAGTCGTCCGGGTTGGTCGTGTTGGGCAGGTCCTCGTTCTCGCGGAACTCGTCGGTGCACGACTGCAGCAGGTGCTCGATCCGCAAACCGCGCTGGCCGGTGTCGAGGAAGTCCTTGATGGCCATCTTCTTGGCACGGTCGACGATGTTCTGGATCATCGCGCCGGAGTTGAAGTCCTTGAAGTACAGGATCTCCTTGTCCCCACCGGCGTAGGTGACCTCGAGGAACTGGTTGTCCTCCTCCTCGGAGTACATCCGCAGCACCGTGGCCTCGATCATCGCGGCCACCGTCTGCTCTACCGAGTCCTCGTGCTGAGCCACGTCATCGGGATGCAAGGGCAAGTCCGCGGTGAGGTACTTGCTAAAGATCTCTCGCGCCGCCTCGGCGTCGGGCCGCTCGATCTTGATCTTCACGTCCAGCCGTCCCGGGCGCAGGATCGCCGGGTCGATCATGTCCTCGCGGTTGCTCGCGCCGATGACGATGACGTGTTCCAGACCCTCGACCCCGTCGATCTCGGCGAGCAACTGCGGCACGATCGTGGTCTCGACATCGCTGGAGACGCCAGATCCGCGGGTGCGGAACAACGACTCCATCTCGTCGAAGAACACGACCACCGGATAGCCCTCGGACGACTTCTCCCGCGCCCGCTGGAAGATCAAGCGGATGTGCCGCTCGGTCTCGCCGACGTACTTGTTGAGCAGCTCGGGACCCTTGATGTTCAGGAAATAGGACTTGCCGGGATCGCGGCCTTCCTTTTCGGCGACCTTGCGCGCCAGCGACGCCGCCACCGCCTTGGCGATCATCGTCTTGCCACACCCAGGTGGGCCGTACAGCAGCACCCCCTTGGGCGCCTTGAGCTGGTGCTCGATGTAGAGGTCGGGGTGCAGGTAGGGCAGCTCGACGGCGTCGCGGATCAGCTCAATCTGTCCGCGCAGGCCACCGATGTCCTCGTAGGCGATGTCTGGGACCTCCTCCAGGACCAGGTCGGCGACCTCGGCCTTGGGGATGCGCTCGTAAACGAACCCCGAACGGACATCGAGCAGCAGCGCGTCACCGATCCGCACGGGGGTGTCGCGCAGCGAGGCCGCCATCCGGCAGACCCGTTCCTCGTCGGCGTGCGCGACCACGAGCACCCGGTCGTCCTCCAGGAGCTCCTTGCAAAGCACGACCTCACCGACGGACTCGAATGCCGCCACGGTGACGATGTTCAGTGCCTCGTTGAGGCGCACCTCGCGACCAGGGACAAGCTCGGACTTGTCGATGCCGGGGCTCGCCGCGACATGCATCTTGCGGCCACCGGTGAGGATGTCGGCGTTGCCACCTTCGTGGACGGCGATGACGGTGCCGTACGCGGCCGGAGGCTGACCGAGCCGGTCGACCTCGGACTTCAAGGTGACGATCTGTTCGCGGGCGTCACGCAGGGTGCGCACGAGGCGCTCGTTCTGGGAGGCCATCGTCCCCAGTTGCGAACGCAGCGAGGAGACCTCGCGTTCGAGCCCTCGCGGGTCCGATGACTCAACAGACATGTGCTGCCTCCCGGGGCGACACCCATTCGGGGTGATGGGCCTAGCTAGACCCTAACTCGCCGGAGTTGGTGACCCCCGACGACGACGACGTCAACGATCCTGCGTGTCCGGATCTTCCGGCGCGGATCCGCCATCGTCCGGCGTGGCCGCGGCATTCTCAGGATCGACCCGACCCGTGGCGATGGTGCGGCGCAACTTGCGGAGCCGCTTCTGGGAGGCCACCCGCTCCCCCAACGTCTCCGATGTCCAGCCGCCCTCCGTGGACTCGGGGTCCAGCGCGTCATAGCCGCCGCCCGGACGGCGCTTGCGCAGCGGAGGGGTGACCCCGGGGGCCAGCCGCCGCGTGGTGATGAGGAACCCGGTGTGCCCGTGCATCCGGTGCTGGGGGCGCACGGCCAGACCCTCCAGGTGCCACCCGCGCAGCAAGGTCTCCCAGGCCTGCGGCTCGGTGAACGTCCCGAAGTCGCGCATGGCCTCAGCGACGCGGGACAACTGGGTCGCCGTCGCGACGTAACAGATGAGCACCCCGCCCGGAGCCAGTGCGTCAGCGACAACCTCCAGGCAGTCCCAAGGAGCAAGCATGTCCAGAACGACGCGGTCCACGGTGCCGGGCGCGACGGCATTCGGGAGCTCGTCCACGAGGTCACCCACGGTGACCGTCCACGCCGGGTGGTCCCCGCCGAAGAACGCCCTCGCGTTGGCCATCGCGATGTCGGCGAAGTCAGCCCGACGCTCGAAGGAGTGGACCTGCCCACTCTCCCCCACCGCCCGCAGCAGCGACATCGACAGTGCGCCCGACCCGACGCCCGCCTCGACGACGATGGCCCCCGGGAAGATGTCGGCCATCATGACGATCTGGCCAGCGTCCTTGGGATAGACCACAGCGGCGCCACGCGGCATCGACATGACGTAGTCGGCCAGCAGGGGGCGCAGGGCGAGGTACTCGATGCCCGCCGTGTTCTTGATCGTCGTGCCGTCAGGGGCGCCGATGAGATCGTCGTGGGCCAGATAGCCCCGGTGGGTATGGAACGTCTTGCCCGGGCCCAGGGTGATCGTGTGCAGCCGCCCCCGTGCGTCGGTCAACTGGACCCGCTCGCCTTCGCCGAAGGGTCCGCGTCGCAGGTTTGCACCAGTGGCCGTCACGGGCGGGAAGTCTAACGCGCGCGCTCCAACGCGGCGCTCAGGTCGGCGCCGGTGATCAGGCCGTAGGGCGTGCCGGTCACGTCGGTGAGCACGACCACTCCCCATCCCGTCGCCTGGATCGAGGTCACGGCGGGCGTGAGGTCTCCGCGCGGACCGGCCATGACGACAGCGGCCGGAGGGAGGCGGGTCGCCATGGCGTCGGCGCGCACGTCTCGGCTGAGGCGCTCGAGGGTGGCGCCCTCGGGTGGCGTCATCAGGGCGAGCGCTCCGTCGGGGAGCCGCAGCAACGCCGCCTCCGGCGCGGACAGGACCGTCACGGCGGCAGTGTCGGCGGGCCATTCCCGGACCGGTCGGGCGAGGGCGCCCAGGGTCGTGCTGGCGAGCATCCGACGCGCACGGCCGGACTGGATCGCATTGCTGGCTCCGCTCCAGAGGAACCCAGCGATGAGCAGGCTCCACAGCACGGTCGTGATCGAGGGCTGGTCCCCAGCGAGCAAGGGGATCCCGATCGCCCAAAGGACAACGAGGATCGTCACCACCCGGCCGCACCAGCCTGCGACGACCAGACCGCGGGAGCGTTCACCGGTGATCCGCCAGACCAGGGCGTCGACGAGTTGACCGCCGTCGAGCGGCAGCCCGGGCAACAGGTTGAATGCCGCAAGGACCGTGTTGACCAGCCCGATTCCTCGCACGACCAGGCCGGGCGCTGTGTCGTCGAGCTGGCTGCCGATCGCCAGCCCCGCCAGCCCCAGCGCCAGGTTGGACAGGGGGCCGACCACCGCCACGGCTGCGGCCCGGCCCGGGGTGAGAAACCGGCCGTCGAATGCCGTGTGCCCACCCCAGAGGTCGGCGACCACCCGATGCACGGGGATGTCAAAGCGTCGGGCCATGACCGCGTGCGAACTCTCGTGGAGCAGCACCGCGACGAGCAGAATGAGCGCATAGGCGACTCCAAGAACGATCGCGCGGGCTAAGCGATCACGGTTGTTGTACACGGAAATGGCGACAATCACGGCGGCGAGGATCAACCAGCTGGCACCGATGTAGACCGGCACGCCCGCGACCGACGCGACCTTGAGCCCCGGGGCGCGTTGTGTGGTGCGGCTCGGCATGGCGCCAACCCTAAGCGACCCAGCCCCTGGGCGTCCCGAGCCGCGAAAGCGGTCGCGGCCTACCCTGTGTCAGGTGACTGTCTCGCACCGCCCCGATGCCACCGCCGAGCTCAGCGCCGCTCTCACCGGCCGCGTCCTGATCCTCGACGGAGCGATGGGGACGATGATCCAGCGGCTCGGGCTCGCCGAGGAGGACTATCGCGGAGAGCGGTTCGCGCAGTGGAGCCAGGACCTCATGGGCAACAACGACCTGCTCAGCCTGACCGCTCCGGAGGCCATCGCCGGCATTCATCGTGAGTACCTGCAGGCTGGGGCCGACCTGATCGAGACCAACACGTTCAACGCGCAGCGGATCTCCCTGGCCGACTACGGCATGTCCGACCTGGCCTACGAGCTCAATGTCGCCGCCGCCGTCCTCGCACGCGACGCCGCCGACGAGGTGGCCGCCGCCAGCGGTCGTCCGCGGTGGGTGCTCGGCGCCATCGGGCCGACCAACCGCACGGCTTCGATCTCGCCCGACGTCAACGACCCCGGCGCCCGCAATGTCACCTTCGACGAGCTCGTCGAGGCCTACCTGGAGCAGGCTCGCGGCTTGGTCGACGGCGGCGTCGACGGGCTGCTCATCGAGACGATTTTCGACACTCTCAATGCCAAGGCCGCCATCTTTGCGGTGGAGACGCTCTTTGAGCAGACCGAGCGTCGTTGGCCCGTCCTCATCTCCGGCACGATCACCGATGCTTCAGGGCGGACCTTGTCAGGTCAGGTGACCGAGGCCTTCTGGCACTCGATCCGGCACGCGCGACCCTTAGCGGTCGGCCTGAACTGCGCCCTGGGGGCCGAGGACCTGCGGCCCTACGCTGCCGAGCTCTCCCGCATCGCCGACTGTTTTGTGTCGGTGTATCCCAACGCCGGGCTGCCCAACGCCTTCGGCGAGTACGACGAGACCCCCGCGCACATGGCCGGTGTGGTCGGCGAGTTCGCGACGGCCGGCCTGGTCAACATCATCGGCGGCTGTTGCGGGACCACTCCCGAACACATCGAGGCCATCGCGAATGCCGTCGCGTCGGCTCCCGCTCGCCCGATCCCGTCCGTCACGCCGGCCCTGCGCCTCTCGGGGTTGGAGCCGCTCATCGTCACCGACGAGTCACTCTTCCTCAACGTGGGCGAGCGCACGAACATCACCGGGTCGGCGCGCTTTCGCACGCTCATCCAGGCCGATGACTACTCCACGGCACTGACCGTGGCTCGCCAGCAGGTCGAGTCCGGCGCGCAGGTCATTGACATCAACATGGATGAGGGGATGATCGACGGCGTCGCGGCGATGGACCGGTTCACCCGGCTCATCGCCGGTGAGCCCGACATCTGCCGCGTCCCCCTCATGGTCGACTCCAGCAAGTGGGACGTCATGGAGACCGGCCTGAAGAACACTCAGGGCAAGTGCATCGTCAACTCCATCTCCCTCAAGGAGGGCGAGGAGCAGTTCCTCGAGCACGCGCGGTTGTGCCGCAAGCACGGTGCCGCGGTGGTCGTCATGGCCTTCGACGAGGACGGCCAGGCGGACAGTTACGAACGCCGGATCACGGTGTGCCGCAGGGCTTATGACATCTTGACGCAGGTGGTGGGCTTCCCGGCGCAGGACATCATCTTCGACCCAAACATCTTCGCGGTGGCCACGGGGATCGAGGAGCACGCGGCATACGGGACGGATTTCATCGAGGCAACCCGATGGATCAAAGCCAACCTGCCTGGAGCGCTAGTCTCCGGTGGCGTCTCCAACGTCTCGTTCAGTTTCCGGGGCAACAACCCCGTGCGCGAGGCGATCCACGCCGTCTTCCTCTACCACGCGATCGCCGCTGGCCTGGACATGGCCATCGTCAACGCGGGCGCACTCATCCCCTATAGCGAGGTCGATCCCGAGTTGCGCGAGCGGATCGAGGACGTCATCCTCAACCGTCGAGCGGATGCCACCGAGCGGTTGGTCGAGATCGCCGGTCGGTTCAACGCGAGCCCCGAACAGGCCGCCGAGCAGACGGCCGCCTGGCGTGAGCTGCCGGTGCGCGAGCGGATCACGCACGCCCTCGTGCAGGGTCTCGACGAGTTCGTCGTCGACGACACCGAGGAGCTCCGTCAGGAGATCGCCGCCGCCGGGGGCCAGCCCATCGAGGTCATTGAGGGTCCGTTGATGGCCGGCATGAACGTCGTCGGTGATCTGTTCGGCGAGGGCAAGATGTTCCTCCCGCAGGTGGTCAAGTCGGCGCGCGTCATGAAAAGGGCTGTCGCCCACCTCATTCCGTACATCGAGGAAGCCAAGGCAGCGGACCCGACGGCGGTCGGCGCCCCATCGAACGGACTCGTCGTCATGGCCACCGTCAAAGGCGACGTCCATGACATCGGCAAGAACATCGTCGGCGTCGTCCTGCAGTGCAACAACTACGACGTCATCGACCTCGGTGTCATGGTGCCGGCGCAGCGGATCCTCGACGAGGCGCGCGAGCGCGGTGCCGACATCATCGGCGTCTCCGGGCTCATCACACCGTCGCTGGACGAGATGGTCCGACTGGCCGGCGAGATGCAGCGGCAGGGCTTCACGATCCCCCTGCTGCTCGGCGGTGCCACGACGAGCCGCTCACACACGGCGGTCAAGGTCGACGGTCAGTACGAGGGTCCGGTGGTCTGGGTCAAGGACGCGTCCCGTTCCGTCCCCGTCGTGAGCAAGCTGCTCAACCCTGACCAGAAGCCGGCGCTGCTGGCCTCGATCGAGGCCGACTACGCCTCGCTGCGTGAGCGGTATGCCGCCAAGGCCACGGAGCGGCCGCTGGTCTCGCTGGAGTCGGCCCGGTCCGACCGCGCGCCGATCGATTGGGCAGCATTCACGCCGGTGGAGCCGCACCTGATCGCCGCTCAGGAGGGCGACCGCTTCAGCGGGACGACCGGAGTGTGGCACAAGGCCGCGGGGCAGTTCACGAAGGTGTTCACCGACTATCCGCTTGAGGAGCTGCGCGAGTACATCGACTGGTCACCGTTCTTCGCCGCCTGGGAGATCAAGGGTCGCTACCCCGACGTCTTGTCCTCCCCCGCGGTCGGCGAGACCGCCCGCAAGCTCTTCGAGGACGCCAATACCTTGCTCGATACCGCCATTGAGGAGCGCTGGCTGCGGGCCAATGCGGTCCTTGGCCTGTTCCCCGCCAACGGCATCGGCGACGACATCGAGGTCTATGCGGATGAGTCCCGGGCGCAGGTCAAGGCCGTCCTGCACGGTCTGCGCCAGCAGGGTGAGCATCGCCGCGGCGTCCCTCATCGCTGCCTGTCCGACTACATCGCGCCCAAGGACACCGGTCTGCGGGACCACATCGGGGCCTTTGTCGTCACGGCCGGGCTCGGCTCGACCGATCAAGTCATGGCCTTCAAAGCGGATAACGATGACTACTCGGCGATCCTGTTGGAGGCCTTGGCCGATCGCCTCGCTGAGGCCTTCGCCGAGCGGCTGCACGAGCGCGTGCGTCGTGAGTTCTGGGGGTATGCCGCCGACGAACGTCTCGACAACGCCGCCCTCATCGCCGAGTCCTACCGCGGCATTCGGCCCGCCCCGGGCTACCCGGCGTGTCCGGACCACACGGAGAAGGCGACGCTGTTCGACCTGCTCGATGCCACCGCCGTCACCGGCGTGCAGTTGACGGAGTCGATGGCGATGTGGCCGGGGGCCTCGGTGTCTGGCTGGTACTTCGCGCACCCGGACAGCCAGTACCTCGTCGTCGGCCGGCTCGGTCGCGACCAGGTCCAGGACTACGCCGAGCGCAAGGGCTGGACGCTGGCCGAGGCTGAGCGGTGGCTGTCCCCCAACTTGGGCTACCTGCCCGAGGACTGACGGCCTGTCGTTCGGGGACGCCGGGCCGCAATGTCAGTGCGGCGGCATACGGTGTCCTGCATGGTGCCCGCCCTCTCCCCGAGCCGCGCCGCGGACTTCAAACAGTGTCCGCTGCTCTATCGGTTCCGGACGATCGACAAGATCGAGGGCCCGCCCTCACCGGCCGCTGCCCGCGGCACCCTGGTCCACTCGGTGCTGGAGCACCTCTTCGACCTACCCGCCGACGAGCGCACTCCCGAGGCCGCGGTCGCCTTGCTCGAGCCACGGTGGAGCGCGCTAGTTGAGGAGCGCCCCGAGCTCGCCACGATGATCCAGGACAGTGCCGAGCTGGACGAGGCGAGCTGGTTCAGCGACGCCGCCACGCTGGTCCAGCGCTGGTTCACCCTCGAGGACCCCACGCTCCTCGAGCCGGCCGAGCGCGAGCTCTATGTCGAGACCCAGCTCGACGGGCTCACGCTGCGCGGCTACGTCGATCGGCTCGATGTCTCCCCCGATGGCCTCATCCGCGTCGTGGACTACAAGACCGGCAGGTCTCCCGGTGAGCGCTTCGAGAACAAGGCGCTGTTCCAGATGAAGTTCTATGCGCTCGTCCTGTGGCGCCTGCACGGTCGCATCCCCAACCTGCTGCAGTTGGTCTACCTCGGCAACAGCGAGATCGTGCGCTACGTGCCCGACGAGCATGACCTGCGAGCCCTGGAGCGCAATATTCAAGCCGTGTGGGCGGCCATCGTGCGGGCGGCCGAAACCGGGGATTGGCGACCGAGCACCTCGGCGCTGTGCACGTGGTGCGACTTCCGGGACCTGTGCCCGGAGTTCGGCGGGACTCCCCCTCCATTGCCGCCGAATGCCGCACTCATCGCGTTGGACCCCAACGTGTCCGGTGAGGTCGACCCCGGCGACGACTGACCTGCCTCAGCCCAACGGCCCGGGGGGAACAGGCACCTGACCCGCGCGGACGGCAGCGAGGTCGACGGCTCCGAGCCCGGCCAGAGTCGGCAGTTGGACTGCACCGGCGATCTCCGGCACCGAGACGACATGCGGCACCGCCAGGGTCGGAACCCCGGCGGCGACTGCGGACCGCACTCCGGTCGGGGAATCTTCGATGGCGACACAGTCCACCGGATCGACCCCGAGCGCCCGCGCCGCCGCCCAGTACGGCTCCGGATGAGGCTTGCCGTGCTCGACCTCGTCCCCGGTCACGACGGCGGCAAACGTGCCCTCCGGCAGCGCAGCGAGCACAGCGTCGGCGAACGAACGCCAACTCATCGTCACCAAGGCGCTCGGGACGCCATGGGCGGCCAGGTCCGTGAGCAGCTCGCGCGCACCCGGCCGCCATGGCACGTGGTGGCGCACCGAGACGATGACGCGTTCGAGAAGCATCGCCACGATCTCCTCGGGCGCGGCCTCGATCGGCGAGTGGGCGCGGATGAACTCGGCCGACACCAGGAGATCTTTGCCGACCAGTTCGTGGGCGAACCCGGCATTCCAGACTCCCCCGGCGGCTTCGACGATGTCGTGCTCCGCGGCAATCCAGTACGGCTCGGTGTCGACGATGGTTCCGTCCATGTCCCACAGGACCGCGGCAGGCAGTGACATGCGGCGAGTCTACGAACGGGACCGTCCTCAGCCGTGTCGCGCCCGCCTAAAGTGGTCACACGCCCTGCGAAGGAGACCCGTTGATCGAGCTCGAAGACCTCCCTGACCTTCATGACGCGCTGCTCATCGCCGCCTTCGAGGGTTGGAACGATGCAGGCGAGGCGGCCAGCGGACTCATCGAGTACCTCGCGGACCTCTGGGGCGCCGAGCCCGTGGCCGCCCTGGACCCCGAGGACTACTACGACTTCCAGGTCAATCGCCCACGGGTTGTCGGTGAGGATGGGCAGCGGCGGATCAGTTGGCGCACCACGCGCATTCTGGTTGCGCAGGGCACCTCGGTCGGGGATGTCGTTCTCGTGCAGGGCATCGAGCCGTCCTTCCGGTGGCGGGCCTTCGCGATCGAGCTCATGGAGCTGGCTCAGGCCGCGGATGCCACCACCGTCATCACCCTCGGGGCGCTGATGGCCGATGTCGCCCACAGCCGTCCCATCCCGGTGACGCTCACCTCCGACAGCGAAGACACGCGGCACCGCTACGACCTCGAAGCCAGCACCTACGAAGGCCCGACCGGCATCGTCGGCGTGCTCGCCGATGCGGCGATCCAGGTCGGCCTCACCTCGATCTCGGCCTGGGCCGCAGTCCCGCACTACGCGGGCCACTCACCTTCACCCAAGGCGACCCTGGCCCTGCTGTCCTCCCTCGAAGGCCTGCTCGACGCAGCCATCGACCACGGCGACCTCGATGAGGATGCGCGCGCCTGGCAGCGGGGGGTTGACGAGATCGCTGCGGATGACCCCGAGATCGCCGAATACGTCCAGGCGCTCGAGCAGGCTCAGGACACAGCCGAGTTGCCCGAGGCCTCAGGGGACGCCATCGCCAAGGAGTTCGAGCGCTATCTGCGTCGTCGGGGCACGGGCGAGCCGGGCACCGGCTGACCCCTCAACGCCCTGCTGACGACCGGGTCAGCCGGTGGGGTCGTCGTCGCGCGGCACGACGACCATGGGCGCCGGTAGCGCCCGGGAGATCCGGTGCGCGGAGGCGCTGAGAAAGACCCGATGCGGCGGCGCGAGGCGCCCTGAGCCCAGGAGCACCAACTCGCTGGGCTCGAAGTCGAGGGAGGTCACGCAGTCCTCCAGACTGCGACCGGTGCCGATCACCCCGGTGACATTCGCACCCGCGGGCAACGCCGCCTGTGCCTGCTCGACGAGAGCGTCTCGATGGGCCTCGGCGCGCTGCAGGTGCGCAGCCTTGGAGTCGCCATCGGCGGAGTCGTCCAGGGCGACGAGCGACATCAATCGCAGTGCGATCCCCCGTACTGCAGCCGCCTCGATCGCCGTCTTGAGGAGCGCCTGCGCCCCGGGTCCTTGGCCAAGGGCGGCCGTGATCCGGGTGATCGACGGCGACGCCTCGTAGCCCGAGGGCGCCAGCGCGACCGGCACCGACGAGGCGTGCAGCAGGGCCCCAGCGACGCTCCCGATGCGCAACTGCCCGAGCAATCCGCTGCTCGAGGCGCCGACGATGATCGCCTCGGCCTGCGTCCCAAGGTCGGGGTCGGTGGCACAGGCCATGAGTCCCTCGGTGATCGAGTCGTCGTGGCGGATGCGCCCGGTCGCCGATATCCCCGGCGGCACGAGGGCGAGCGCGTGGTCGAGCCAGCCCTGGGCCTGCTCCTCCAGGGCCGCCTGGTAGGCCCGGTCCGGCGAGTACATGTCGTAGGTGGGCTCGTCCGACGGCAGCACGACGACGATGTCGAGGTGTGCCTCGCGCGCGCCCGCCATCGTCGTGGCGAGCCGGACGGCTTCTTCACCGCGTCGATCCCGTAGGTATCCGACCACGAAACGCATGTCGACTCACTCTCGCCCGCTCGGGTCTGTTGGCTGGCGACAATGTAGCGTCCCTGCGCCCGGCGCGCGCCCTCTTGGCCATTTCCATGTGGCGCGCCACAGTCCTGTGGCCTTCACAGTGGTAACGCTTCGCGAGGCGACCGATATCGAGTACCTTCCACTCAGGATTGGGAAAGGTGTCAACGATGACGCAGAGCGAAACACACGAGGCATCAGCGCCGCGTGCCACTCATCTATCGCGCACGCTGGGCCTGTGGGCCATCGTCGCGCTAGGCCTGGGCTACATGACACCCACGGTCATCTTCGACACCTTCGGGATCGTGTCGTCGGAGACCAACGGCGTCGTCCCGACGGCCTACGTGCTGGCCTTGGTCGCCATGACGTTCACGGCCATCAGTTATGGCCGTATGACGCGCGTCTTCCCGTCAGCGGGATCTGCGTACACCTACACGAGCCGCACAATGAGCCCGAATCTGGGCTTCCTCATCGGGTGGTCGTCGCTGCTGGACTACATCCTGCTGCCCCTGGTCAACGCCCTGATCATCCGCAGCTATCTGGAGTCGTTCTTCCCCAATGTCTCTCCGTGGATCTGGGTGGTCGTCTACGTCGCGGCCATCACGGCGATGTGCCTGTTCAGCATGTCCAACACCTCGCGTGTCAACGGACTGCTCGTGGTCTTCGAGGTTGTCCTCATCGCGGTCTTCCTTGTGCTGGCGTGGCGGGCACTGAGCGCCGGCGACGGTAACGGCACGATCTTCTCGAGCACCCCGGCTTGGCATGCCAATGTCGAACTGTCGCACGTCATCACCGGCGCGACGTTGGTGTGCTTCTCGTTCATCGGGTTTGACGCCATCACCATGTACACCGAGGAGGCCAAGGACCCGTCCACGGTCCCCAAGGCGATCGTGCTGGCCCTGCTCATCGGTGGTGCGATCTTCTTCGTCGCCGCCTGGTTCACGCAGTCGCTCTTCCCGACCGTCGAGTCGTTCAGCCAGGACTCGCTGGAGAACAGTGCCCTCCCGGAGATCGCGTTCCTCGTCGGCGGGACGGCATTCAAGATTCTGCTCACCTCGGCGGCATTCGCCGCGACCGTGGCCTCGAGCCTGGCCTCCCACGCGTCGGTGTCCCGCCTGCTCTACGTGATGGCGCGCAGCGGATCCGGGCCGGTCTCTCGATCGCTGGGCAAGATCCACCCGACGTTCCGGACCCCGGCGAATGCCGTGATCTTTGTCGGCGTCGTGTCGCTCGGCGCCATCCCGTTCAACCTGGACTTCATCGCCGCCCTGATCAACTTCGGCGCCTTGATCGCCTTTAGCTTCGTCAACCTGACGGTCATCGCCTACTTCGCCGTCAAGCGCCGCGAGACCCACACCCCCAAGCAGATCTTCACCAACATCGTGCTCCCGATCATTGGCGTGGCCATGACTCTGGTGCTCTGGTGGAACCTGTCGGCGGACTCGCGCAACTACGGCATCATCTGGTTCCTCATCGGGTTTGTCGTCTTGCTGGTCATCACTCGCATGTTCCGGCGCCCGATGACCATCAACCTCGGCGACGAGGAGCCGGTCGAGAGCGCGTCCTAGAGACGTACCCCGAGCAGAGCGTCCAAGGCGCGGGCCAGCACGCCCGGTGCGCCGGGGTCACCCCCGCCACCGGCCAGGCTGGCCTGCGCCCAGTCATCGACTGCAGCGAGCGCTGCGGGAGCGCGCAGGTCGTCGGCCAGCGCCTCGCGCATGGCCTCCACGGTCGCCTCGGCCGCCGGCGCTTCGTTCACCGACAGGGCCGCGCGCCACGTCGCCAGGCGCTGCTGCGCAAAGGCCAACGCGTCCGGCGTGTACTCCCAGTCCTCGCGGTAGTGATGTGCGAGCAGCACGAGGCGGATCGCCATCGGGTCCACACCCTGCGCCCGCAGCCGAGAGACGAACACCAGGTTGCCCCGGCTCTTGCTCATCTTTTCGCCCTCGTACGCGACCATGCCTTGGTGGACGTAAAGCCGGGCGAAATCGCCGTCGGCCTGGGCGCTGCTCATCTCGTGGTGCGGGAAGATCAGATCCGTCCCACCCCCTTGCACGTCGAAGGGCAGCCCGAGGTCATCGGCCGCGATAGCCGTGCACTCGACATGCCACCCCGGACGCCCCGGCGCCAGCCCGGCGAAGGCCCACGCGGGCTCCCCGGGCCGCTCGGCGCGCCACAGCAGGGGGTCCAGCGGGGACCGCTTGCCCTCGCGGTCGGGGTCGCCGCCGCGGTCAGCAAACACGGACAGCATCTCCTCGCGTGACCAATGCGACACGCTGCCGAAACTCGGCACGGTCGCCAGATCGAGGTACAGGTCCTCCCCAGGGCCGTCCGGCACGGGCACGGCATAGGTAACCCCGGCGGCGACGAGCTCGGCGACCTTGATGGCGATCACCTCCATGGCTTCACGAACCCCAACCCAGGCATCCGGCGGGATCACGGCCAGTGCGGTCATGTCTTCGCGGAAGAGAGCGACCTCGCGGTCGGCCAGGTCGACCCAGTTGATGCCGTCGCGCTCCGCACGCTCGAACAGGGGGTCGTCGACATCGGTGACGTTCTGGGCGTAGCGAACGTCGACGCCGCTATCGCGCAACGCCCGGCCGACCAGATCGAAGGTCACATACGTCGCGGCGTGCCCCAGGTGCGTCGCGTCATACGGCGTAATGCCGCAGACGTACATGCGGGCTGACGGGCCTTGGGCGACGAGCCGTGGCCGACCGGTGCTGGTGTCATGGAGCTGAAGCGGCTGCCCCTGCCCGGTCACGGCGGGCAGGCTGGGCATCGGCCAAGAGATCACGGGACGGAAGCCTAGACGCCCGGTCTCACATTGCCGGCCAGGGGATGGCCGGCCACTCCTGTGATGGCAAGGGATGGCGACGCTGCGTGCTCAAGGCGGCGACCCGTCGCTCGAGCGCCTCAATCTCGCTCGCCGTGATCAGGTCACCGAGCGCGGACCGGAGCGGTGCGGCGGCCAGCGCCTTGCGCAGCCGGGCGATGGCGTCCACATCGCTGGGGTCAAGCGGCTGCCCTGCCCAGCCCCACAGCACGGTGCGCAGCTTGCCCTCGACGCCGAGGCTGACGCCGTGGTCAAAGCCGCGCAGTCCGTCGGGTCCGACCGCGAGATGACCGCCCTTGCGGTCGCTGTTGTTGAGGACCGCGTCGAGGACGGCCGCGGAGCGCACCTCGCTGGTCGCGGCATGCGCGAGGGTGACCGCAGCCCCGGCTTCATCTTCGCCACGCAGCACCGCGAGCCAGCCGTCGGGCACCTCGTCATCGCGACACACCGTCACCACTTCGGGGAGCGGCAGTGTGGGCTCACCGATCCAGAGTTGGATCGATCCCCGACCCCAGGGCCCGTCGCGCAGCACGGTGGGGGGCACGATCCGCAGACCCATGGCCGAAGAGATCAGGTAGGCGGCACGCTCACGGCTGGCCAGGTTGCCGGTCGGGTAGTCCCACAGGGGGCGCTCGAAGGAAATGGGCTTATGAATGCCGTGCAGCCCGTCGCCGAGGTCGACCAGAACGGCCCGGTTGGATGATTCGACGATCCGGCCGAGCGGGTGCAAGTCCGCGTGCAGCAGGATGGCCTCGAGCTCAGCGTCGGTAGCCGTTGGCACGGGGACAGATGTGGCCGGTGGGGTCAAGCGGCTGACCACACAGGGGGCAGGGAGGGCGACCGGCTGCGATCAGGGACCGTGATCGCCTCGCGAACTCGGCCGCGGCCGGAGGGCTGAGGGTGACCTTGACGGTGCTCGGGTCGCTCCCCTCTTCAGTGGGGTCCTGGTCGTGCGCCTCGATCACGACGAGCTGTCGGGCGGCATCCCAGGACAGTGCCAGGGTGGTGACCCGGAATTCGTCCTCGATGGGGGCCTCGAGCGTGCCATTGTCGATCAGCTCGGTGGGGGCTTGGTCCGGCATACCGACCTGGGTGAGCAGGTCCTTGACCCGGTCGGCTAACACGGCGAGCTGCTCCTTCTCCATCGAGACCGACACCAGGCGTGCGCCGGTGCGGGCTTGGAGGAAGAAGGTGCGTTGGCCAGGGGGGCCGACACTGCCGGCGACGAACCGCTCAGGCAGGTCGAACTCGGTGACACCCATGCGCTCGACTCTAACCCTGGCTCAGGCGTGCGGCGCGCAGGCCTCCGGCCGTGACACCCCACGGCAGCTCCAACCGGTGTCGCGTCATCAGGTCCTGATCCTCGAGGAGGTCCAGGGTCGAGCCGTCCGCGACGACGACACCCCCCGAGAGGACGACCGATCGCTCACACAGTTGAGCGGCGTACGGCAGGTCGTGAGTGACCATGAGCATGGTGAGCGGCAGGTCCAGGAGGATCTCGGCGAGCTCACGTCGGGAGGACGGGTCGAGATTCGAGGAGGGCTCGTCCAGGACGAGGATGTCGGGGCGCATGGCGAGCACGGTGGCCACCGCGACCCTCCGGCGCTGGCCGAAGGACAGGTGGTGGGGCGCCCGATCTGCGAGGTCGAGGACGTCCACGGCCGACAGTGCGTCGTGCACGCGAGCATCGAGCTCGTCGCCGGTCAGGCCCAGGTTGCGGGGCCCGAACGCGACGTCGTCGCGCACGGTCGGCATGAAGAGTTGGTCGTCAGGATCTTGGAAGACGATGCCGACGCGTCGACGGACCTCGATGAGGTTGTCTGGGGTCACCGGCAGTCCCGCGACGCTGACCACTCCCCGGCCCGGCGTGAGAATGCCGTTGAGGTGCAGGACCAAGGTGGTCTTGCCGGCACCGTTGGGACCGAGGAGGGCGACGCGCTCCCCCGCATGGACATGGAGGTCCACGCCGTAGAGGGACTGGTGCCCACCGGGATAGGCGTGGGCGACACCGCGCACCTCGATGATCGGTGTCGTCATGCTGCGCGGACCTGGATCATGACGGCGGCGGCCACGACCGCGGGGGCCAGGGCGAGCCCCCATTGGCCGGCGCTCGGGCGGGAGCGGTCGGTGAGTCGGAACGACCCGTTGTGGCCTCGGCTGAGCATGGCCAGGTGCACGCGTTCGCCGCGCTCGTAGCTGCGGACAAACAGCGCCCCCAGGCTCGTGGCCAGCACCGGCCAGGAGCGCCAGGTGCCGGCGCGAAAGCCGCGGGACTCTCGCGCGATCCGCATCCGCCGCATGTCGTCGGCGACGACGCTGGTGTAGCGAATCATGAAGGTGAAGACCGCGATCATCAGCGCCGGGACTCGCAGCCGTTGGAGCGCTTCGACCAGATCTCGCGCGGTCGTGGTCACGGCGAACGCGACGCCGCACATGACGCCGATGGTGCCCTTGGCAATCAGGGTCCACGCTCCCTCGAGTCCGGTCCGGGAGAGTTCGAATGGCCCGACGGCCACCCGTGGGCCGAGCGCGACGAACGGGAGCACCAACGCAAAGACCAGGAATGGCACCTCGACGAGCAGCCGGGGCGCCAGGTGACGCGCCGGGACGCCTGTGCTGATCAGGATCGCGAGGGCCACGCCCAGGAGGCCGGCCAACGGCACGTAGGCGGGTCCGGGCACCGCGACGACGAGGAGGACAAAGGCCAACAGGCCGACAAGTTTGGTGGTTGCCGGAAGCCGATGCAGCGCCGAATCGCCTTCGACGTGCAGGTGCGCTCCAGCTCCGGCCCCCACGGGTCAGTCCGCGGCAGGGTGGCGCGCAAGCCACCGCAGCAGGAGCGCCATGATCAGCGTGACCACCCCGACCCCGATGAGGCCAGCCAGGCCAGTCGCGAGGGGTCCGTCACCCAGGCCGCGCACGGCATACCCCGCAATGGGCGAGCTCTCCGTGGCGTGCGTCGTGGCCGCCTGCTCGAAGCCCAGCTGTCCGGCCACGTACTCCAGTCCGTCCGGGCTGGAGGAGGCCCAAGCGGACACGATCCCGGCCAGGGCCAGGCATACCAGACCGCCCACAAGGAGGACGCCACGCAGGGATGGTCGACGCGTCGTCGTGTGCGCGGTCATGCCGGGAGCTCCGCCGTGCGGACATCCAAGGGCTTGGCGGCGACGATGTCGCGGGCACCGAGCACGAGGTCGGGGCGACTGGCCACCAGGCTCGAGACGACCAGAAGCGTGATCGTCGCCTCGCCCAGGCCGATGATGCTGTGCCAACCGAGCATGGTGACCGCCAACGTGTCCACGGGGATAGGCACCGCACCACCCACGGCATACAAGCCGACGAATGCCGCCGCTGCCGTCGGGACGGACACGAAGCCGGCAAGCGCTGCGGCGGGCGGCACCGAGGTCAGCCGCTGCGGCAGGACCCGACGGGCGAGCCGGAAGGCCCCCCACCCAGTCCACACGGCCACGACGGCCATGAGCAGGATGTTGGTGCCGAGCGCACTCAGGCCGCCGTCGGCGAAGAGCAGCGCCTGGACCGTCAGCACGACCGTCAGACATACGGTGGCCGTCCAGGGTCCGACGAGGATCGCCGCAAGAGCGCCGCCGATCAGATGGCCGGAGGTGCCGGCACCGACGGGGAAGTTGAGCATCTGCCCGGCGAAAACGAAGACGGCGACCAGGCCCGCCACGGGTGCCGTGCGCTCGTTCAGCTCGAGCCGCGCCCGGCGCAGCGCGAGGGCGACAAAACCCGCGGCGACCACGCCGGTGGCGATCGACGTTGGAGCATTGAGAAAGCCATCGGGGACGTGCATGCCACCACCTCTTGGACCGGACCCACCGAGCCGCTATTGCAACTAAGTTGCAGTAAGACTACCGCCGGGGCTGGCGATGGCCGTCAGCGGTCCGCCTGGAGCGCCGATCAGCCGGCGCCACCACCGACGGCGGCCTCGCCAGGTGTCGGGGCGGCCGTGGCGCCGACGAGCCGCGGCAGGTCGAGCGTGCGACAGTTGGCAGCCAACACGATGGCGCGTTCCCCCGCGAACCGCACGACGCACAGGGCGCCGGGGTCGACATGGTGGCGCTGCAACGCGCTCACGTCGGCTCCCCCGGCGACTGCGAGCACCGCCTTGATCGGGTCACCGTGCGAGACGGCCACCCAGACGGCGTCCGCCCCGGCCCGCTGCTCGACCACGCTGTCTAGACGGCGCACCGACGCCATGAGGCGATCGGTCATCTCTGTCAGGGACTCGGAGGGGTAATCCCCCGGTGGAAAGCTGGCGTGGGCGGGGTCGTCCTGGACGGTGCGCCAGAGGGGTTCATCGCGCAGCTCGGCCAGGGAGCGGCCGGTCCAGGCGCCGTAGCGGCATTCGCCCAGTCCGACGTCCTCGACAGCGGCCACGTTGAGGCCCTCCCCGATGATCTGGGCCGTCTGGACGGCCCGCAGGACCGGGCTGACATAGAGCGCCTGCACGGGGATCCCGGCGAGTTGCCCGGCGACGTCGGCTGCCTGCTCACGACCGGTCGAGGTGAGGTGCACGTCCGGGGTCCACCCGGCCAGGACGCCATCGGCGTTGGCGGTGGAGTGGCCGTGGCGGACCAGCACGAGGACGGCCATGGCGTCAGGTGGCGCTCAGCCAACCGGCGGACAGGGCCACAATGATGGCCGCACCGAGCACCACCCGGTAGCTGACGAAAGCGCGCAGCGAGTTGGACTGGACGAACCTCAGCAGCCAGGCGATCGAGGCGTAAGCGACGATGAACGCCACAACGATGCCCACGGCCATCTGGGGGACGCCGAGTTCGAGAATGTGGTCCTTTTCGGCGATGGCTTCGAAGATCCCCGCCGCGGTGAGCGCCGGGATAGCCATGAAGAAGGACAGCTCGGTCGCGGTCACACGGTTCAGGCCGCGGGCGATGCCGGCGGAGATCGTGGCGCCTGAGCGCGAGACACCGGGGATCAGGCTGAAGCACTGGACGAGTCCGATGATGATCCCGTCCTTGAGGGTGACGTCGCCCTCGCTGCGCTCGGCGCCTTGAGCGACCAGGCGGTCATGACGGCCCTCAGCCCACCAGATGACGGCGCTCCACAGGATGAGGGCGACCGCGACCACCCAGAGGCTGCGCAGCGCACCGCTGATCAGGTCCTTGCCGAGGAAGCCGACGATGCCCACGGGGATCGAGCCGACGATGACGACCCAGGCCAGCCGGTAGTCCGGCAGCGAGCGGGCGTCGGCATCGGCGATGCCTCGCACCCAAGCCATGAACAGGCGGGCGATCTTGCGGCCGAAGTACAAGAAGGTGGCGATGATGGCGCCGATCTGGATGACCGCCGTATACGCCGTGACGCCGGGGTCATCCACCTGGAGGCCCAGGAGCTTGGTTGCGATGGTCAGATGCCCGGTCGAGGACACCGGGAGGAACTCGGTCAGGCCCTCGACGATGCCGAGGATCACGGCCTGGAAGTAGGTCAGGGGCTCCATGGGGCTGCCGGGCCCTCCTCCGTGCGTGGTGTCGATGCCGGTCGGGTGCCACCCGTGGTGCTGCGCCCGGGGCAGCGTACTAGAGCGACCTGGCGCGCTGCCTCCCATGAGCCATGGCCGCTCAGCACCCGCAGCACCGCCGCGCGAGGGAAACTCCTATCCTGCTCGTCGGGAGGCCATCCTGGTGCCAGAGCGGGTGAGCGACACCCGCGTCACCGGTCAGGAGCGTGCGGTGTCGGAAACTACGGCTCTGCTGGAACGCTGGGTCACGTCCGCGCCGCAGCGCGCTGAGCGTGTGGCCCAGGCCTTCAGGGATGCGGGGCTGGACGACTCGGAGATCGCGCACGAGCTCCGGCTCAGGGTGTCGCGACCTGCCGCGACCGGGGACGCCGTCGCCACCTTCGATCCCGCGGTGACCCGCGCGCCGTCGCCCATGCTGCGGGCCAGGCTGGCCTACGCCGGCACCATCCGCGATGGGACAGTGTGTTGGCCAGATCTGGCAGGGATGGCCAAGGCCGTGCAGCGGCCCGGCCTACGTCGAACCTTCGCGTCGATGGCTGAGCATTGGGAGGGCTCGGCCCCGGCGACGGTGCCCGCAGGTCGGTTGTCGGTGTTCGCGTACTCACCGTCGGAGCCGGATGAGCTCACCCTGCTCGTCTGGCCAGACGCGGCCGCATCGGTCGAGCCCGCCGCCAGCGAGGAGCCCTCAGTCGCGCTCTATGCCGGGCAGTCCGAGACGCGATTTGCCACGATCGTCGAGTTTCTGCGCTGGGCCGCCGGCTGATCCCGATCGGTGGGATGGCGGGTGCCGCGAGTCAGTCGCCCAGGCCAGAGCGGTCCAACGCCTCGGCGACGCCTCGCACCATCGCGATCCGACTCGCCAGGTCCGGCGCGTAGGGGGAGACCGCAAGTGTCGTCACCCCCGAGTCGCGGTACGCCGCAAGCCGGTCCGCGATGTGATCCACCGGTCCGATGAGAGAGGTCTGATCCAGGAATGCCGCGGGCACCGCGGCGGCCGCGTCCCGGTGTTGACGGGCCAGGTACAGGTCCTGGATCTGTTGTGCGGCTTCGTCGAAACCCATCCGGACGGCCAGCTGGTTATAGAAGTTACGTTCGCGCGGGCCCATGCCGCCGATATACAGGGCGGCATAAGGAGCGATGGCGGCACGTCCGGCGTCGAGATCGTCGGTGACGACGACCGGGACCGTCGCACAGACGTCGAATGCCGCGCGAGGCCCCTTGGGATCCCGGCGAGCCAGGCCTGCCGCGATGCTGGCCATCGGGATGTCAGCGTGCTCGGGCGCGTGAAAGATCGCCAGCCAGCCGTCCGCGATCTCCCCGGTCAACTCGAGGTTCTTGGGCCCGACGGCCGCGAGATAGATGGGCAGGTCCGCACGCGGTGGACGCATCGATAGGCGCAGAGCTTTGCCCGGCCCGTCGGGCAGCGGCAGGACGTAGTGGCGGCCGGCGTAGTCCAGCTGGTCGCGGCGCAGGACGCGGCGGACGATGTCGACGTACTCGCGAGTGCGACCTAGCGGCTCGGCGAAGCGGACACCGTGCCATCCCTCACTGACCTGGGGACCGCTGACGCCTAACCCGAGGTGGAACCGTCCCCCGCTGAGGGTGTCGACCGTCGCCGCGGTCATCGCGGTCATGGCCGGCGTCCGAGCCGGGATCTGCATGACGCCCGATCCGAGTCCGATGGTGCTGGTCTGCGCTCCGATCCACGAGAGCACGCTGATGACGTCGGATCCGTAGGCCTCCGCGGCCCAGACCACGCGATAGCCCAGACGTTCGGCCTCCTGGACCAGGGCGATCGACTCGCCGTCGAACCCCATGCCGAAGTGGCCGACGTTCAGGGCGAGCCGCATGACCGCGTCCTCAGCTCTTCACATCGGCCGGGTCGGCCTCGTCGAAGTCGAGGCCATCCAGGCCCAAGTAGACGTGGTCGGTGTCCCCGTCTTCGTCGTCATGGTCGTCGAGCGACTCGTCGGACTGATCATCGTCCTCATCATCATCATCATCGTCGTCGTCTTCGTCGTCTTCGTCGTCCGACTCGTCATCGTCTTCGACCTCGTCGTCGTCCGACTCTCCGTCCTCGTCATCGGAGTCGTCATAGATGTCGAGCGGGGTCATCTCGCCGGTCGCGTCGAACAGCGCGGTGTCATACGCCTCGAAGGCATCGACGAGGTCCTCATAGGCCGCAGCCACCGCCGGGTCATCGTCGCCGCGACGGTTGAGGCTGGCTTCGAGATGACGTTCGAGGGCGGTCTGGAATACAGCCATTGCGGCGCGGGGATCGACGCTCATGCGTTGACCGTATCTGCTTTGGCGCACAATGGGGACCGATGGTCGAGTACGAGTACCAGGTCCTGTCGTTCTCCCGGGGAACCCAGCGGGCCGAGATCCGACGCCGCCTCGGCGAAGCCGCCGAGTACGGCCACTGGGAGTTGCACCGCACCCGTGTCTATGTGGGCGGTCTCACCCGGACGTGGCTGCGTCGCCGCGTCATCCGTCCGCGCCGGTTCTCAGCAGGTGCGTAGCAGCTCTGCAAGCACGCGCGTCCCGAAGATCAGGGAGTCGACGGGCACTCGTTCGTTGATGCCGTGGAACATCGGGGCGAAGTCGAGGTCGGCGGGCAGCTGCAGCGGCGCGAAGCCGTAGCCGACGATCCCCAAGCGCGAGAGCGCCTTGTTGTCGGTGCCGCCGGAGAGGCAGTAGGGCAGCACCTCGGCGTCGGGGTCCTGAGTGCGCAGCGCCGCAATCATCGCCTCGACCAAAGGCCCCTCAAAGGGCGCATCGAGGCTGATGTCCCGATGCAGGACCTCCACCTTGACCATGGGCCCAGCGAGCTCCCGAATGGTGGCCATCAGGTCGTCCTCGTGGCCAGGGAGGAAGCGGCAGTCGACGTTGGCCTGGGCGTGCTGCGGGATGACGTTCTGCTTGTAGCCCGCGTCGAACATCGTGACGTTGCTGGTGTCGCACAGGGTGCCCCGGACAAACCCGGCCGCCCCGCCGAGCTGGCTGAGCAGCGGGTCGAGGTCGTCGTCGGCATACGGGGTCCCCGTCAGGGACGACAGGCCTTCGAGCAGGCTGCGCACGGAGGCGATGTACTCCCGGGGCCAGGTGTGGTGTGCGATCCGCGAGACCGCCTCGGCGAGGTGGACGATCGCGTTGTCGTCGTTGGGGACGCTGCCGTGGCCGGCGCGCCCCTGGGCGGTCAGTTGGAGCCAGGCGATGCCCTTCTCGGCGGTCTGCAGGAGGTAGGCGCGGCGCGGCATTCCGTCGTGATCGCTGACGGTGACCGAATACCCGCCCACCTCGCTGATCGCCTCGGTGACCCCGGCGAAGACGTCCGGTCGGTGGTCGACGACATAGTGCGAGCCCTTGGTCCCACCGGCCTCCTCGTCGGCGAAGAAGACGAGGACCAGGTCGCGCGGCGGCTGCTCGCCAGAGCGGACGAGCTCGCGGACCGACGCCAGCATCATCGCGTCCATGTCCTTCATGTCCACCGCCCCGCGACCCCAGATGCATCCGTCACGCAGCTCCCCGGCAAACGGGTCGACCTGCCAATCGGCGGCGTCGGCGGGGACGACGTCGAGGTGACCGTGTATGCACAGTGCCCCCCGCTCGCGGTCGGTCCCGGGGATGCGCACGACGACCGAGGCGCGCCCGGGGTCCGACTCGATGATCTCGGGGTCCAGTCCGACCTCCTGGAGCAGGCCAACGACGTAGTCCGCCGCGGCCCGTTCGCCGGGCCCGCTGCCGTCGCCGTAGTTGGTCGTATCGATCCGGATGAGTTCCTGGCAGATCCGGACGACTTCGTCCTGCGCGCTCGCCGACATGCGGGTCACTGTAGGCCAGCCCGCACGCCTCACGGCGGACTAGGGGCTGTGGACGGGGGGACGCGGTGGTGCACACCAACGCCCGGAAGTGAGATGCTGGCCAGACCGCAACGCTGCGGCCCGGCACTGAGGTGGGGATGGCATGACAACCAAGACCACAACACGCTGCATGGCCTTGGCGGCCGCGGCGGCGGCCGCCCTGGCCACGATGACGGGCCCGAATGCCGCGGCCGGGACCGAGCTCGAGGTCGTCGCCTCCGGTCTGCACAATCCCCGCGGGATCACCGTGGCCCCCAACGGGGACATCTACGTCGCCGAGGCCGGGCTGGGCGGGTCGGGCGAGTGCTTCACCAACCCCGAGGGCGGCGATGACGTCTGCTTCGGGGCGACCGGCGCGATCACGCGGATCGCAGGCGGGTCCCAGTTGCGGGTTGTGACCGGCCTGCCCTCGGTGGCCGTCGCCGACGGCAGCGGTGCGACCGGACCCTCAGATGTCGTCACCATGGGGGTGAACCGGCTCGCGATCGCCATCGGCCTGGGCATGGACCCGGCCCAACGCGATGCGGCGGGACCAGAGCTGGCCCAGATGGGCACCGTCGTCGAAGTCCTGCAATCCACCGGCAAACAGGCCGAGGTTGCCGACGTGGCGGCATTCGAGGGGTCGGTCAACCCGGTCGACGACCCGGACAGCAACCCGACGTCCCTGGTGCGCTGGGGCGCGACCTACGTTGTCGTCGACGCCGGTGGCAACACCGTGGTGCGGGCCAAGCGCCTGGCTGGCGGGGTCAGCGCGATGGCGGTCATTCCTGGCGGCGTGGCCCCCGCTCCCCCGTTCCTCGGCTTGCCTCCCGGGACCAAGATCCCCTACCAGGCAGTCCCGACGGCCGTGACGCGTGGACCCGACGGCGCCTTCTATGTTAGTCAGCTGACCGGGTTCCCGTTCCCCGTGGGAGAAGCCAACATCTACCGGGTCGGCACGGACGGCACGCTGTCGGTCTATGCCGAGGGCCTCACGGGGGTCACCGACCTCGCCTTCGGCGCGGACGGGGCGCTGTATGCCGTGGAGTTCAGCACCGGTGGGCTGCTGTCGCAGGACCCCGGCGCCCTCATCCGGATCGCGCCTGACGGCCAGCAAACCCTGGTGGCCGGGGGCCTGTTCCTCCCCTACGGCCTGGCCATCGACAAGGGTGTCGCCTACGTGACCACCGGGTCGTCCACATCGGCGGGACAGGTCGTCGCGATCCCCCTGTGATCCGTTCTCCCCGGCCACGTCCTGGGCCCTGCGACCCGGCCTTGGGTTTGGGCCAGCGACGGGGAGCGTGTAATGTTCCCCGTCGCGAGGGCCCCTCCCCAGGAGCCTGATGCACCACCTGTCCGGGTGGCGGAATAGGCAGACGCGCTAGCTTGAGGTGCTAGTGCCCGTATAGGGCATGGGGGTTCAAGTCCCCCCTCGGACACCACGCCACGAAACGCTCGATCGGATCATTCGGTCGGGCGTTTCGGCATTGTGGGACGGACGTCCCCGCCGCCATACTCGACCTGCCCCAGTCGCCAGCTCCTGCCTTGTGCCCGGAGAAGGCTGGGCACGACAAACGTCCGGCGCAGCGGCAGGACAAGCGGCATGTAGACCCGCGCCAGCCAGTCCTGCTTCTTCACGAGGACGGCCATTTGGCCCGAGTAGCCGCCGTTTTCGTTCGCCACCCAGCCAATGTGCATGGCCGCGTGGACGGTGCGGTTGCCTACCTCGGTCACCCACTCGTCGTGGGTCTGGTAGACGGATGTCAACGGCACCTGCCGCGGGTCTGGCCCGCGCAAGCCGTCACGCAGGTCGGCCGGCAGTCGCTCCCTCAGCGAGGGGTGCCGGGCCCCGAGGCCATGCTCGGGTTTGTCCCAGCCGAGCAGTCCCCCGAGCCGCCAGCGCAGGGCGAAGAGCGCTCGGTAGGTGCGGGACGGTGCGAAGTTCTTGCCGTTGCCGCCCATGCGCGCAACCAGCACGGCTAGATCGTCCGGGCCGCCCGGGGTATCGAGAGCCCAGACGTCCTCAAGTTCGAAGTCTTGCGTGAACTCGTGGATCCGCCAGGGTCGTTCAGTGAATTCAGCATTGGGGAGTCGCATATCGACCTCTCTCATCGCATTCTTTGGGGCTATATGTGGAGTTGTCTCGACAACCGCTCGAAACTCGCAGGGGAGCAATGGATTTGGATCATTGGAATTGAGCGACCATGTCTTCTTTGATAAGTCCTTGCGGTGCTTCTTGGTCCGCTCGTTGCGCCACGGCAGCAACGCACGAACTTGAGGCACTGCGGCAATCAGGCTCTTCCCAAACGAGGGTGTAGGTCGGTGCCGGGTGAGGGTGGGCGTGCCGGTGTTGGGAGGGGTGTCGAGGTCTCCGTGAGGATGGAGGTTCCTACGCCGCCCATCGGGGAGACCTCGACATGCCCGACGGTACCTTCACCGGTCCTGACCTGACGAC
>JAGOME010000077.1 GCA_017993715.1 Phycicoccus sp. | reverse complement strand
GCCTCATCCGTCCCCCGTCGCCACCCCAGTTCAACCCCAGACTCCGCCTCTGACATGCTCGCAACCCGCGAATGTCCCGTCGAGATGACGTGACACGCGGAGGGAACCGGCGCATCCCTCCGCGTGTCAGGTCATCTCGACCAGGTTGAATGCCGCCCGCCGTAGTCCGAATGCCGCCCGCCCCGACTCGCCCCCTCCCCCGAGTCTCCCCGACGTTGTCAGGCGAGGCGTTCGAGCTCGGCGACGGCATTCTCCACACCGGCCTGCTGCAGGTGTCACCCAGAACTACTGCCAGCCGAAGGGCGAACGCAACGAAAGGGCGCGTGTCGCCCTCCGTGCCGAGTGTTGCGACAGCGACCTTCATGCGTCGATTCGATTCGCCTCTAGGAGAACGGTGGCCGGTGGTCGACGCGGATCGATCGACGCCCGGCCCAGCGCCACAGTCGAGCCGAGCGATCGCGATCCTCGTCCGTGACGAGGTTGCCCATCCAGCGCAGCGCGAGGGTCATCAGCCAGTCGGTGCGCATCCCCACCGGGCCGAGCAACGGCAGCACCCCGGGGGCGGTGAAGATCCCCGCAAGCCGCCGCGCGATCGAGAACGCTTCGCCGTAATGCTCGCTGAGGAGTGTCGGCCACAGGGTCGTCAGGTCCTCGTCGAGGTGGTCGACGACGAACCGTCCGGTCTCCAGGCCGTAGTCGATGCCTTCGCCGTTGAGCGGGTTGATGCACGCGGCCGCATCGCCGATGAGAGCCCAATTGGGGCCGGCCACGGTGGACACCGCGCCCCCCATGGGCAGCAGCGCCGAGGTCATCATC
Organism: Phycicoccus sp.; assembly: GCA_017993715.1. Lineage (GTDB taxonomy): Bacteria > Actinomycetota > Actinomycetes > Actinomycetales > Dermatophilaceae > JAGOME01. The sequence continues at coordinate 9,764 of JAGOME010000077.1, read as the reverse complement.
CGCTGCTCGCCCATGAGGCCGAAGTCGGCCCGGCGGGCGTCGGCATACAACTTCATCACCGGCTTGATGGCGACGGCGGCGGGCCGTTTGGTCGTCGCCAAGGTGCCGACGCCGACGTTGACCTGGCCCCCACCGAGCGGGAAGATCCAGCCGTAGCCGGGGACGATCTCGCCCTTCTCGCCGCGCAGCTCCAGGTGCGAGCTGATCCAGGGATCGTCGGACTGCGTCGAGTCGAGGTAGGAGCGCCCCGCGACGGCATACACGGTGTCCTGGTGCCATTCTCGACCGAGGACCTTGCCCAGTCCGGAGCGCACGCCGTCGGCGACGATGAGGCGTTGGCATTCGATCTCGAACGTCTCACCCCCGCGCCGGAACGTGACCCCGCGCACCCGACCACCCTCGACTCGGGCGTCGATCGCCTTGGCGCCCTCGACACCGGTGGCACCGGACTTCAAGGCCCCCGTGCGCAGATGGTCGTCGAGCTCCATGCGGGTCACCGCAGACCCATGGTCGGGTAGCGATCCGCCGGGCCAGCGCAGATAGAGCGTCTGCCCGAAGCCGTGCGCGCGCAGCCCCTGGTTCTGCGTGTGTCCGCGGACCCAGTCGCCGTGGCCCAGGGTGTCGAGCTCGGCCATGGCGCGGGGCGTCAGGCCGTCGCCGCACGTCTTGTCGCGGGGGAACACCGCGGCGTCAGCGAGGACGACATCACGACCGGCGCGGGCGGCATAAGTGGCCGCGGCCGAGCCGGCGGGTCCGGCGCCGACGACGAGGACGTCGGTGCGCTGCGGGGTGCTGGTCACCTCGACATTCTCGCAAGCGGCTCGCCGGGGCCGAAATCGTCGCCGCTCAGGGATGCAGGACGCGGGCGGCGAGGGCACGGAGCCGGGCTCGTTCCGCGCGGTGGGTGTCGCGGGCAAGCGGAACCTCAATGACCCGAATGCCGTCCGGTCGCTGCCCCAGGGCCGTCGTCAAGGTCATGGGGTCGTCGATCCGGGCATACGGAATGCCGTGTGCTCGGCACAGCGCACCCAGATCGGTCCCCGTCGGGGTGCCGAACAGCCGCTCGAACGGGGCGGCGTGACCGGGGGCGCCCGGCTCGAGGGTGCCGAAGATGCCGCCGCCATCGTCGTTAGCGACGACGATCGTCAGGTCGGGGCGGGGCTCGTCGGGGCCGATGAGCAGTCCGCCGGAGTCGTGCAGGAACGTCAGGTCCCCCATGAGGGCGAATGCCGCCCGCTCGCCCCCCGCGGCCGCGATGCCGACCGCCGTCGAGACGCAGCCGTCGATCCCGGCCAGGCCGCGGTTGCCGACCACGAGTGTGGTGCCGAGGTCGGCGACGGAGAGGTCCACGTCGCGGGGGGTGTTGGAGCTGCCGAGGAAGAGCACGGCATTCGGTGGGATGGCTGCCACGACAGCGCGAGCCAGGGCAGGGCCGGTGCCCCAGGCAGGCGGATCGGCGTCGACGGCGGCCCGAACAGCGGCCGCGGCCATCGTCCAGTGCCGCGCGAAGCGATCCCGGGCGCGCGGGCGCGGGCCGTCGTCGCTGGCCAGCCAGTGGGTGAGGTCGAGGTGGTCGGCATCGCGACCGGGGACGACGAAGGTGAGTCCGTCGGGCGCGAGCACAAGGCGCGGGCCTGGCCGCCGCAGGAGCAGCGAGACCGGGCGCGAGAGGGTCGGGCGGCCGACGACAAGGAGCGTGTCGGGCTCGTGCGCGTCGACGAAATCGATATCGCTGAGGAGGAGTGCCCCGTGAGGGAGGGCTGCGGGGTGAGCGTGGGCGCCGAAGGGTTCGGCAACCACGGGATAGCCCGCGCGGGCAGCGCGAGCGAGCACGGCGGCGGCGCGGGCCGGGTCCGACAGGTCCCCGAGGACCACCAACACGTTGCCGCCAGGCATGACGCTGCTGGCGGGGTCGACCGGGCTGGGCGCGGCGGGCGGCTCCGGCACGGCATTCGGGGCAGGCAGTCCTATTGCTGGGCGTAAGGGGAGGTCAGGGACCAGCGGCTCGCGGAACTGGACGTTGACGTGAACCGGCCCCGCAATGGCGCCCGCCTGGCCGCCGCGGGCGCGCCTGACCACCCGGCAGGCCAGCTCAGCAAGGTCCACCTCGCTGTCGGCGGCGAGGTCAACCTCAGCCCGCACCGCGGCGGCATACATACCCGGCTGGGTCGTGGTCTGGTTAGCGCCAGAATCGCGCAACTCGAGCGGCCGATCGGCGGAGACGACGATGAGGGGAACGAGGGCGTGATGCGCCTCTAGGACGGCCGGATGCAGGTTTGCCACCGCCGTGCCCGAGGTCGTGATCACCGCGGCCGGACGGCGCGACACCTTGGCCAGTCCGAGCGCCAGGAACCCCGCGGACCGCTCATCGACACGCACGTGCAGGCGCACCGCGCCGGCCTGCTCGGCCGCCCACGCGGCATACGCCAACGGGGCCGACCGCGATCCTGGACAGAGGACCATCTCCCGCACCCCCGCCGCGACAAGCCCGGCGATGAGGTCGCTGGCGAGCCGGGTGGACGGGTTCACGTGGGGGGATTCTGCCACTGCCCGGGGACCGACTCTTAGGCTCGTGGTCATGCCGCATCACGATCTGCTCATCATCGGCACGGGTTCGGGCAATTCGATCATCACTCCCGAGCTCGAAGGCCTGGACATTGCCATCGTCGAGGAGGGGCGGTTCGGCGGCACCTGCCTGAACGTCGGTTGCATCCCGACCAAGATGTTCGTGCTGCCCGCCGACGCCGTCGTCGACGCGCGCGAGGCGCCGCGGCTGGGGGTGACGTTCGGTGAGCCCGCGGTGGACTGGCCCGCGATCCGAGACCGGATCTTTGGTCGGATCGACCCGATCGCTGACGGGGGCGAGGCGTATCGGCGCTCGCAGGATTTCGTCACGGTGTATGCCGCGTCGGCACGGTTCGTTGGGGACCGGCGGGTGGTGTTGTCGACCGGCGAGGAGGTCAGCGCCGATCGGGTCGTCGTCGCGGCCGGGTCACGCCCGCACGGCTATCCGATCATCGGTCTGCGCGAGCCGGATCCGGACCGAGGGCTCCACACCTCCGACACGGTCATGCGGCTGGAGTCGTTGCCGCGCAGGATGATCGTGCTCGGGGGCGGATTTGTTGGGTGCGAGTTCGCCCATGTGTTCTCCGGGCTCGGCGTCGAGGTGACGCAGGTCCAGCGCGGCGATGTGCTGCTGCGCGCTGAAGAGCGCGACATCTCTGTGGCCTATACCCAGGCGGCGCGGGGGCGGTATGCCGTCCACACCTCGACGCTGGTCACCGCGGCGGAACGGGCCGATGACGTCTGGCGGGTCCACGTCGCAGGCCCGGGCGGGGTGGAGGCCCTTGAGGCCGAAGTCGTGCTCCTCGCCCTGGGCCGGGTGCCCAACAGCGATCGGATCGCTGCACCCATCGGGGGGCTGACGGTCGAGCCGGACGGGCGTCTCGAGGTAGATGGGCAACAGCGGACCACGGCCCCAGGGGTGTGGGCGCTCGGCGACATCTGCACTCCGTGGCCCCTGAAGCACGTCGCCAACCATGAGGCACGAGTTGTCGCGCACAACCTCGCCGTCGACCTGGGTCTACTGCCGGGGCCACCGCAACTGGCCGATCACCGGTTCGTTCCCCACGCCGTGTTCGGACATCCGCAGGTGGCGGCCTTTGGGGCGACGTTGGAACAGTTGGTGGCCTCCGGGATGCCGTTCGTGTCCAAGACCCAGCGCTACGCCGATGTTGCGTACGGGTGGGCGCTGGAGGCCGACGATGCCTTCCTCACGGTGCACGCCAATCCCGCCACGGGGTGCGTGATCGCGGCCCACTGCATCGGCCCGTTCGCCTCGACCCTCATCCAGCCCCTCATCCAGGCAGCCTCATTCGGGCAGCACGCGCATGAGGTGGCCCGCGGCCAGTACTGGATCCATCCGGCCCTGTCCGAGGTGGTCGAGAACGCGCTCCTCGGGCTCGACCTATAGGGGCCTAGGGCAGGAGCCCGGTGCCCGGGTCGCGGTCAGTGGCGCAGTAGGTCCGGCCGACCGGGTCGGTGAGGACGGTCCATCGGGGGCCGTCGCCGACGACAGTGGCGCCGGCCGCGAGGTGACGCTGGACGGTCGCGGCCCGGTCACTGCAGGCGAGGTCGACATGTCCGGTGACATTGCGGCCACCGGTTTGACGGGTCTGCAGCATGAGTCTCACAGGAATGCCGTCCGGCCGCGTCATCACGTGAAACTCCGGGCGCGCGGCCACCTGGACCATGGGCCAGCCGGTGAGGTCCGCCCAGAAGGTGCGTTCGGCATCGGCCACGTCTGCGGGTAGGTCCAGGCAGACCTGGTCCACGAGGTCTCGTCCGGTTTCGCGGGCTTGGGTCCGGGGAGTGCCGGTCGTTGTGAAGCAGTAGCCGAAGCCCCCCGGGCTGCGCATGAGGACCACGGTGTCGCCGATCGCCCCGATCCTCCGGGCCCCGAGCCCAGTGGCGACGTCCGCCGCCTCGTGGACGTCGTCGACGTCGAAATCGAGGTGGATGCCCTGGCCAACACCGGTGGCCTGCATCTTGATCCACGCATCTCCTGCGTCAGGCAGCAGAGTGAGGAACTGGCCGTCTTCGCCGCGGCGTGGGGAGGGCGTGGTGCTCGTCATGGCTGCCCAGAAGGCCATCGACTCCTCGAAGTCGGGGGCCGGCTCGTCGAGGAACACCCACAGCCAGCGCACGTCAATCATGGGGTGATCATCTCGCAGCCAGGTGGCCGTAGGCCGCGGCAATGCGGTCCCGCCACCAGATCTGCCGGTCGGGATCGGCGGCATACTGTTGCAAGAGAGCCGGATCCGCAGTCACGCGGCCAGGAGTGAGAATGCTGTTGCGGGCCATCTTGGGCGGGTTCGCGATGTCCCCCTCGAAGAGGCTCACTGTGCCCAGTCCGCACGCATGGTCGAGGGTTGGCAGTGCGGCGGCGAGGGCTACCCCCGCGGCGATCCCCACACTGGTGTCCAGGGCCGAGGAGACGACGGCAGGCAGGCCGGTCGCGTCAACAATGTCGAGGGCGCGGTGGACCCCACCCAGGGGGGCAACCTTCACGACGATGAGGTCCGCGGCGTGTAGATCACGCACACGCAACGGGTCATCGGCTTTACGGATCGATTCGTCGGCGGCGATGAGGACGTCGATCCCGTTGCGCGCCAACGTTGTGCGCAACTCCGCCAACTCCTCGACCGTGCGGCAGGGCTGCTCGACGTACTCGAGATCGAATGCCGCGAGCCGCTGGATCGCGTCGAGGGCCTGGTCGACAGTCCAGCCTCCGTTGGCATCGACTCGGATCCGTCCTGCGGGGCCGAGAGTCGCACGCACGGCAGCGACTCGGTCAAGGTCGTCAGCCAGGCTTTGGCCGGACTCGGCAACCTTGACCTTGGCGGTAAGACTCCCAGGAAACCGTTGTAGGACGGCGGGAACCTTCTCAGGGCCCACCGCCGGGACGGTGGCATTGACGGCGATGGCGTCGCGGCGGGCGGCAGGCCACGCGGCGTACGCACTTTCGATGGCGGACGCGAGCCAATGCGAGGACTCCTCGGGACCGTATTCGACGAAGGGCGCGAACTCCCCCCAGCCGTGCGGGCCTTGGAAGAGGGCGGCTTCACGAATCAGGATCCCGCGGAACCGAATCCGCAGCGGGAGGGCGACAACGTGGACATTGGCCAGCAGGCCTGCGAGGGGAGAGAGCATCGGGTTCGGGGACGCGCGGGGGGTCGCGGCGATCAGCGATCGCGGGAGGACAGGACGCAGAACTCGTTGCCCTCCGGGTCGGCGAGCACGGTCCAGGTGACGTCGCTGCTCTGTCCCACATCGACGTAGGTGGCGCCCCGCTTGATGAGGGCGGCAATCTCGGCGTCCCGGTCCTGGTCGATGTGCGGGGCGAGGTCGATGTGCAGCCGGTTCTTGAGCTCCTTGCCCTCGGGGACCTCGACGAAGACCAATCCCTGCGGCTGACGCAGCCAGGTACCGACGTCGGCGACCTGGTCTTCGCTCGCCCAGGCCGGGATCAGGGCCACCTCTTCGGCGTCCTCGTAGACGATCTGCCAGCCCAGCGTCTCAGCCCACCAGCGCGCCTGGGCGGCGATGTCGTGGCAGTCGATGACGGTCGTGTAATAGCGCAATGCCATGACACCTACCGTATGCCGCCACCCCGGATGACCCCAGTCGTTGCCGGGCCCGAGACTTGCGGGGGAAGCGCTTCCCACGGGCGGCCGGTTGAGCACTCGAAGGCCACTGCGACGCCGTCGACGCACGCAGCTTGTGGCGCATCACCCGGCCGGCGGGTTGAGATGGATTCGGCTGTCTCCCAATAGTTTCCTTCGCCAAATGCTTGACAATCGAGTGTTTGTTCGACGACAATGGAGCTTGGGAAAGGGGGGGTCGCCATGACTGGTCAGATCGTTGTCGACTGGGTGATCAGCGATGCGGCCCCACCGGGCAACCCGACCCGTTCCCGCAGGCGAGGTGGGGCTTGCGAGCAACGCGGGGCGGTTCCGTCCGCCATCGCGGCCCTGACCGAGACCTGTCCCGATATTGGGGCGGTCGCCGCGACGGACCCTTTCGAGCTCGCGTCCTTGCTGGCACCGTTGACCGCAACGGATATCGCGGGCTTGTCGCTGGGACAGGGCGAGGTGGTGGTCGCCGCGACCCAGCGGATCATCAATGCCGTCACGACCCGGCAACACGCCGCCATCGACGCCTGCCACGGCCGGCTGGCGGAGCGGTGCGAGGAAGAGCGACTGGCGGCGCAGGCTGAGTTCGACGCGGCCATGAGCGTGCACGAAGCAGCCAGCGACCCTCGGCCCAGCCACGATGCGGCCATGGGCGGTCATGACGCAGGCATTGAGGCTGATGTCGGTCGCAGCGGCGCACGCGATGGTGGCGACCCCGAGGACAGGGAGCCTGACCGCAGGCTGCGGAGCCGGTCGCCAAGGGTGTTCTTCAACGAGGATCCCGATCGGGTCTGCGCATCCTGGCTCGCCCCGCTCCTCCACCTGGCGCCGCGCACAATGCGGACGCGCGTCTCCCGCGCCGTCCGGCTGACGCAGGACCTGCCGCGGACGTTTGCCTCATCGTGGGACGGGGACCTCGAGCCGTCGCGCATCGACGCCATCATCACTGCCTCCGCGCCCGTGCGAGCCAGCCTGCTCGTCGAGTACGACGCCCGCGTTCACCACGATGACAACCTGGTCGACCTGGCCACCGCAGCGGTCAAAGCTCGGGCCCAGCGCGCCGCCCTGCGCACCGACCCTGAGGGCGTTGTCGCCTGGCAGTCCCGGGCGGCCACGGGCCGTTACGTCCGGGCCAACCCCGCTGAGGCACCGGGGATGACCCGCTGGGACGCCGAGCTGCCGACCGATACGTCACAGCAGATGTGGGCCGCCATCGACTCCCTCGCCACCGAGTTCCTCACCGCCGACGCTGCGACCGGAGCACCACACACGCGCACCGTCGCCGCAGCCCGGGCCGATGCTCTCTCCGCGCTCGTGCTGAGCAATGCTCAGGTGGAGACGCATGTCGAGCTCGTCCTGCCCGTCGTCCCCACGACGCCCTCAGCCACCCAGACGACCGCCGTGGCGGGTCCGCTCACGCCGGCAGCGCCAACCACGCCGGCAGCGCAAACCACGCCAGCACATCTCACCACGGTGACAGGTCCGCCGATCGTCCCGGAGCCATCATCGGATCACCCATCCACTCCGACCACTCTGACACATCCGGCCAACGCCCCTTGGGCCCGATGGGGCGACACCGTCGTCGACACCATGATCCGTGGCGAGATCACCCCGGAGACCGCGAGCGCCCCGGCTCTGGAATGGGACCTGGCCGAGGTGTTGCAACGTCCGAGCGAGATCTGGTCTAACCCTCGCCTACAGCCCGGCGCCCGCGGCGGGGCCTGGTTCGTCCCCAGTGCTGCCGTCGATTGCCGCCTCGGCGTGCTGCTGCCCGACATGCTCGCTTGCCTCCTGGCCAACCCCGACCTGCAGCTGCACGTCACGCGCCTCGCGGGCGGTGCCGATGCCTGCGACCACGCCGAGGCCTCCGCCTGCACGGATGACTCCGGCCAGGTTGATACCTCCCGATCTGCCGCCGCCGAGTCCGGTGCCGCACTCGTCGTTGGGGTCGTGAGTCCCACCGGTGTCACCACCGCCGAGCGGACCTACCGCCCCGGCGCAGCCTTGGCCCGCCGGGTCCGACGCCGGGACCAGCACTGCCGTTTCCCTGGCTGCGCCATCCCGGCAACGCAATGCGACCTCGACCATGTCGTCCGCTACCCGGACGGCCCCACCGCCGAGCACAATCTGCATGCGCTCTGCCGGTACCACCACCTGTTCAAGCACCACGCTGGCTGGATCCTGACGATGACCCTCGACGGCACCTGCACGTGGACCGCACCCACCGGTCGGACCCACGTCACTCACCCGCCAGACCTGCTCGACCCGGCCGCTTAGCCAGGCCCAGCCAGCCTGGCCCGGCAACAGCCAACGCACGAGGCACCAGGCAGACTGTTGAGCATGACCACCACCGTGAGCCGCGAGACCCACCCGGACCGCTTCCAGATCGCTGAGGATGGGCACGTGGTCGGCTTTGCCCAGTTCGTCGACCACGACGGTCAGCGGATCTTCTTTCACACCGAGATCGGCGAAGCCTTCGGCGGCCGCGGTCTCGCCGGGATCGTCGTGCGCGAGGCCCTCGACGCCACGCGCACCGACGGCCTGCGGATCGTCCCGGTCTGCCCCTACGTCAAGAAGTTCGTGCAGACCCACCACGACTGGGACGACATCGTCGACGCGGTCACCCCGGCCGCTCTCCAGGCCATCCGACGCGCCTGACCTCTAGGCATCAGCGAGCGCGAGCCCGCCACCCCCCGCCCCGCGCCCTCCCTGGGCCGCTCGCCCGCCCGTGTCACACCGCTGCGACAGAGCCGCCGACTTATCCAGAGGAGGCGGACGGCTTACAGTCGAGGTAGTGAGCACGACACAGCGAGAGCGCACCACGCCGCCGCGCCCCAAGCGCCGCGGACCCGGCTGGATCCCCAACCAGCACGGGGCGTGGGCGATGCTGGCCACCCCCCTGCTCGTGGGGATCCTCGCAAGCCAGCCGCGCTGGGTGCACCTGCCGCTGACGGCATTCTGGTTCGTGGGGTATTTCGCCTTCTTCGCCACGGGTCTGTGGCTGAAGTCCCGCCGCAAGCCCCGCTACTGGCCTCCGGTCCGCACGTATGCCGCCGCGGCGACCCTCCTCGGCGCCCTCACCCTCGCGCTCGACCCCGGTCTGATCCGGTGGGCCCCGCTCTTCGTCCTCCCCCTCGGCATCGGGCTCATCGCGAGCGCCCGGCGAGACGAGCGGAGCCTGTGGAGCGGCGTCGCCACCTCGGCCGGGTCCGCCCTGATGACTCTCGTGGCCTACGACGCCGGCGCAGGCACCGACCTGCATCGCGCCTGGATCCTGACCGGCATCCTCGCGGCATACTTCGTGGGGACCGTGCTCTACGTCAAGACGATGATCCGCGAACGCGACGAGCCCACCTATCACTGGCTGTCAATGCTGGCGCACGGGGCGGCCACCGTGGCGATGATCCCGGTGTCGCCGTGGCTCGTCGTCGTCTTCGCGCTGCTGACGATCCGAGCCGCCGTCCTGCCGGCATTCCGCCTCTCCCCCAAGGCTGTCGGCATCATCGAGGTCGTTGCGACGGTCCTGGTGGCCGTGGTCGCCCTCGGGACCACCTGACGCCCGGCCTAGCC
>JAGOME010000031.1 GCA_017993715.1 Phycicoccus sp. | reverse complement strand
CCCCCACCCCGCTCGCCTCCGGGATAGGCACCCCCACCCCGCTCGCCTCCGGGACAGGGACCCCCACCCCGCTCGCCTCCGGCACGGGCATCCCTGCCTCGGTCGCCCCGCAGTGAGCGGCCCCGGCGGGCCAGCCATCCAGCTGGCGGCCCGACTCGAGCGGGGTCACGTCGAGCGGGCTCAATGAGGGCGGGGCCCCACTGGGCGCCTCCGCGAGCCCCCTTTCTCGTTCAGACCGTCTGCCCGGCGGGGCGCGCCGCGCCAGCGGCCTCGCGACGCACTAGCCTGCCCGGTAACGGGACGTGTGGCCCAGGGACCAGCCCGGGCGCGTGACGAAGGGACGACCCCCATGATCTTCATTGGGATCCTGCTCATCATCGTGGCGGCGGTGCTCGGCACCTTGCTCTTCTTGGGCACGGCCCAGCTGACCGACCCGGTCCAGGTCGGCGTGCTCGGTGGAACACTCGAACTCCCTCCCCTGTCGCTGGTGATCGCCGGCGCGATCATCGTCGTCCTGCTCTGGCTGGGCTGGGTCACTTTGCGCGTGGGCATCCGCCGCGCGTCGCGGCGTCGCAAAGACGCCAAGGAAAACGCCCGCCTGGCTGACGAGCAGCGCAAGCAGCAGGAGCGCGAGATGCAGGAGGGCTTCGCACAGCGTGAAGCAGCCCTGGCTGATGAGCGCCGCCAGCGCGAGGAGGAGGCCGCCGCTCTGCGCACCGAGGCCGAAGCCCGCGTCGCCGAGCAGCACGAAGCAACTGAGACGGCTCGACGCCGCGCCGAGGTTGCCGAGCGCCGCCTTGACAACACCCAGCAGATCCCGCCGCAATAGCGCCCACCTTCAGGACTGAGGCGACGGCCAGCACCACGAAACGAGCTGGGTGATTGACCCTTGCTCCGGGCTGAGATCTCGGCAAAGCGAATCTCGGCAAAGGGGATCTCGGTGATGCCCTCCTCACTCTGGGGCTGGTCCGGCACGAGCGCTGGCAGTGGCGACCGACGGCGCTCCTGGCCATGGCAGCGAGACCGGCACCGCGATTTCCACGAGAACTTCTGCGTCGCCCTGGAGCTCGCACGCGCGCAGCTCGCCCCCGTTGGCTGTCGCCACCGACGCCGCGACGGTGCAGGGGTTTCCTGCACCAGCAGAAGCGCTGAGCATGCCGGCCGCAGCACCTGCCCCCGCGATCGCGGCGAGATCAGCAGCCGTGCGTACGCGCTGAGCCGCCACTGCGGCCGCAACCAGGGCCATCATCCCGAGGAGAACCACGACCAGCGCGGCGATCGCCCCGACGACGAGGACGGAGCCCGACCCAGACTCCCTGCCGGACGCTGCCCCTATTCCGAGTTCCAGCGACGGGTCCCTTGCCGGTCGACCTCGTCGGCTCCTGTCGGGCCCGTGGGGTGGCGCCGCGGAGCGCCTCCTCACCCCTGCGCTGTCGGCCCGAGTGCCGCCCGAGCCGGACACCCCCGGACTGCCGCGTTTGCTGCAGAGATCCCGGTCGGCACACATGTTCATTCCTCCTCGGTCAGCGCAGAGGCCTCAATGGGAGTGCGCGCGGTGGCCACTGGATCGCTGATGCCGAGAACGCCCAGCAGGACGGGCGCTCGCCCTCGCACGCTGACCACCATCCCGTCGCCGTCCGACGACACGGCAACGCTGGCCCCGGGCGCGACGCTCTGGGCAGTCTCGACCACCCTTGCCGCGGTGTCCCCACGAGCAGCCGATCTCGCCGCGAGCCGAGCGGCATCGACCAGGGTCACGTGCGTCGCCCCTAGCGAGAGCGCGGACAGCGCCAGTGTGAGCACGATGAGCAGGCTGGCAATCCCGACCGCGAGCTCCGCAGTGACCATGCCGCGCTCACTCGCCGGCGGCGCCCCGCGTAGCGGCCATGCGGCTCGGGCGGCATCACTGGGCCACCTTTGCCCAACCGCGGGAACCGGTTGGCCGAGTGCCGCGTCCAACGCGTGCGCTCCGGGAGGGGTGGGTGCCCCGACCACGTTGGTCGGGGCACCCGCACGGGACGCGACGCGAGATCTCACGAGCGGGCGCCGAGGCCATGCCTGGCCCCACTCCGGCCCGGCCCACCTGGCGAGGGGGACCAACCCGGTACCCCACCACCTGAGGGCGACTCGTCTGAGGGCACGCGGCCTTGCGGACATGACGAGTCGGTTGTGACGGCTCACCGACCCATGGCGAGCGCAGCCTCAATGACCGCTGAGAGGGCGCTCTGGACCGCGCCCGAGCGCACCACGGTCATGAGGACAACCGCGAAGGCCACCGCGGCAAGAGTGCCCACGGCATACTCGGCGGTCGTCATCCCGGCCTCGTCCGGCAATGGCCGACACTCGGCCTCATCGGCATCGATGTCGGGAGGGTTGTCACGGGCTGATTCCGGCGTTGCACTCGACCGGGTGTCCGCGACTGTGCAGGGTGGTGGCGTGAGCTTCATCAAAGCGCTCCCTTCAGAGGTGATTGTTGATGCAGCCCATGGTTCGCCAGTTCCGCGTATCCCTCGCTGGCAGAGGCGAATCTGTTGATAACTCCGCTCACGAAGCAGACCTGTGGACAACACACCACGTGGGTGGCGACAGGGCACGGGCCGCCCGGTCTGCTCAGGCTGTTGAGCAGTGGCAGGTGCACACGTTCACGGTCGGCCAGGTGCGCGTCGGCAGCGGCCTGGAGCCAACGCCAGTGAGCCCACCACCGACTCGATCGCGTGAGGGCCCAAAGCCAGGGACCGCTCGCGGGTGGCTTGAGGGGGGCCATAACCCCACCTGCCTCACCCACGAGGTTGGTGCCGCAGAAGATGCGCCTCACCCGCGACCCCGCATCTGCTCACAACACCCGGGTCACTAGATCGGCGACGACCGGCACCACCGTGGTGAGCAGAAACCCCGGGAGGAAGCACAGGCCCAAAGGCAGCACGAGCAGCACCCCAGCCCGCTGAATCCGCGCCTCGATCTGGGCCGCTTCGGTGCGGCGGATCCGCGCAGCCGTGGCGGTGAGCAGCCCCGCCGGAGCCGCCCCAGCCCGGTCGGCGGTCCGCCACGCGATGCCGACCGATGACCAGGCCGGTCCGGCGAGCTGCCACTCGCGTCCCGGCTCGGTGTGCCATCGCCTCGCCGCAACTGCAACGTTGAGATCAGCGGCCACCCGACCGGAAACGACCTGAGCCACCAGCTCGATCGCTTCGGTCGAGCCGCAGCCGGTCAACAGGGCGAGCGGCATGAGGTCCACCGCGCGGGCCACGTCCAGCACCGTGGCCGGCGTCGATGCCCGGGTGGGATCGGGAGCCAAGCAGGTGACCCGGCCGGCTCCTCTCACCAGTCGACGGGACCAGAGCCAACCCAGAAGCGTCAACACGCCACCCAGCCCGATCAGGACGTAGATGGCTGCGGACTGGGCGAACGGATCCCACCCCAGCGACCAGGCCAGGAGCGGTCCGGCCAGCGGCAGCAGGGTCAGCAGCATCATCGATGCTCTGGGACCGGCCATCAGGACGGCCTGACGCTCCCGAGCCGACTCTTCGGCCCGAGTGACCTCAGCCGCGAGGCGCAGGGCGGCCGACAAGGGGGCCCCGGATCGCGCGGACAGAGCCGCGGCGGCGAGGACGAACGCGAGCTCGGGCGCGGCGACACCAGATTGCCCACCATCTCCAAGAGCCCGGGAACCCGTCCGGGAATCAGCAGCCTCGGGACGCCCCTCTCCCACGGCAGGCGGCTTGTCGCTGAGCTCGGGGTCGACCGTGGCCAGCAGTTGGGACAGGGCCGCGACCTGGGCAGGGGCCAGGTGCAGTTGGGTGAGGACGTCCACAGCCGCAGCGAAGGAGAGCCCCGCCTCCAGGCCAACTGCGACAAGCTCGACGAGCTCATCGAGTCCCGCCGGCGCAGCGGGTCCCCCACGAACCCTGACGAGAAGGCCTCTCAGTCGCGACCCCACACCTCGGTCTGCGGGTAAGCCCGGCGTGGCGTTGCCAGACAGCCTCTGTGGATCGTCTCCTTCCGAGGCCGTCAGGTCTTGAGGACTCCTCACATGAGCCTCGGATGTCGGCCAAGCAAGCACGGCCAGGCCGAGAAACAGCGCGATAGCGCCCGTCAGCATCGGCCGACCACGGCCCCAGCAGGGACCGCTTGGCGCACGGCCTCGGGGAGCAAAGGCCAGCCCTCGAGCGCACGCACCCCCTGGGGCAGCAGGGCCGCCGCAGGCACGAACCGCACCTCGCTGCCTCGAACGTCGAGCACGGCTACCTCAGCGAGTCGGCGCACCGGACCATCGCGGGCCATGACGAGCGCCAGCCCAAAGGCTCCCCGCAACTGCGCGTGCACCGCCTCGCGCGGCATACCCGCCAGCGAGCCGAGTGCCTCGAAGCGCGCGACGACCTCGTGGGCACCATTGGCATGGATGGTGCCACCCCCGCCGGTGTGGCCGGTATTGAGCGCAAGGAGCAGGTCGCGGACTTCGGGTCCGCGCACCTCCCCCACAACGAGCCGGTCGGGACGCATGCGCAGTGACTGCCGCACGAGATCGACGAGCGTGACCTCCCCACGTCCCTCGACGTTGTGGGACCGCCCTTGGAGGCGGACGACATGCGGGTGATTGGGGATCAGCTCCGCCACATCCTCGACCAGGACCAACCGCTCCTGCGTGGGGCACGCGGCCAGGAGCCCACCCAGGAGCGTGGTCTTGCCCGACCCGGTGCCGCCGATAACGACGAACGAGGCTCGACTGCGGACCACGCCCTCAAGGAGAGCCGCGCCCTCATCGCCCACGACCTGCAGGGCACGTAGTCCGGGGACCCCCGCGGGCGAATGCCGCGCGACCCGAACGCTGATGTGGGCGCCCTCCGCGCAAATGGGCGGCAGCACGGCATGGAGTCGAATGCCGCCGGCCAACTGCCCGTCAACCCACGGCTGGGCGTCATCCAGACGTCGCCCGGCCAGCCCGGCAAGGCGGACCGCCAGCGGTCGCAAGGCCTCGCGAGGCACCTTCGCCGCAGCGCCTTGGAGTCCTTGGCCGCGATCGACGAAGACCCGTCCGTCGCCGTTGACCACCACATCGGTGACGTCGGGCAAGGACACCAGGGCGGCGAGTGGGCCGAGCCCAAGGTAGGCCTGTTCGAGAGCTTGCCGCTCCTCGCCCGCCCCCACGTCCCCGAGCAGGGCGGCTCGGCCCGCCACGATCGTGTTGATCCGGTGCGCACTGGGCGATTGTCCGGCGCCAATGGCTCGGGCAACCTCCGCATGCCACGCATCCTGCTCAGGCGGCGAGCTCATCGGCCACGTCCACGATGTCCAGGGCGAGTCGGCGCAGGGAGCCAGTCAGGCCTGGCCAGTCACCGCGAGCCTCCGCGCGCGAGACGCGGCGATCCTCGCCCACGTGGCCGAAGACCGGCACTCCGGTCTGATCGGTGATGACATCAAGCACCTCGTCGTCGGCCGCGCCTCCCCGCAGCACGAGGATCACGGCACCACCCACGCGCGGATCGCCGTCCGCGAATGCCGCCGCTGCCGCGTCGAGGTCTGCCAGGCCCCGCACGCTCGTGGAGCCGACGAGAACGAGCACGTCTCCGGGTCGGCGAATCTCCCCAACCCGGGCAGCCGGGCAATCGATGACGAGCGGTGGCCCAGCCAGTCGGAGTGCATCGAGCACCGACGAAACGGCACCGGGCAAGCCGGTGCTCGGCACCGTCCCACGATCGGGGGGCTCCGCGCCCGGCCCATCCTCGCCTGGGCGAGCCCATCGGCGACCGTTGGCGGCGAGCACGGCGCAATCATGCGCCTGCGGCAGCAGCCGACGCAGGGCGACGCCATCGACCCGGCCGCGCGCCCGCATGAGGTCGGGCCATCGTGGGCCTCCCACGTGTTCGAGCCCCACCGTGACGTCGATCCCGCCACGGGCCAGGTCGAGGTCCACCAGGGTGGCGCCATGGACAGCCCCGGCAAACCCCCTCTGGGCACGACTGGGACCACCGGACCCGGCCCGAGCCGCAGCAACGGCCGCAGCCAGGGTCGAGGCTCCCACGCCGCCGGAGGTCCCCACGACCAGATGCGCGATCGAGGTCGCCATCGGGACATTGGTGCGAACGAGTGCGGTCATGCCGCTCAGGCTCGTCGCTGCGGGATAACTCAACCAGGGCTCCCACACATCTGGGGATAACCCCACGTGAGCCGCCGACTTGTGGACAGCGGACTCGCCCCGTGGCGAGCGCCTCGTTGTCCCCGATGGAAAGGACCACAGCGAGATCCACGGCAACCCCAGTCACCGCGATTGCGAGCACTGGTCCCCAATTAACCCAGGAATGGGGACGGCCCCGGCTGGGGGGGCAACCGGGGCCGTCGGGCGTCTGGCTCCGGGGGGGAGAAGCCGGGCACCCAATCGCTGCGACCCCGAAGGGGAGCGATGGGTTAATCAAAGACCATAGGACGCGCGTGCGCAACATCCAGGCGGGGTGTGATCCAAGGTTCATCAAAGTAATGACGTTTTGGTCCAGCACCCACGGCGCCTCTTCACCGCCGCATTCATCCGTCCGATGCGGGTCAAACAACGGAATCCGTGAAATGACCGCAGTCGGATGGACGATGGCGCCCGCTCAGCAGCGGGCGCCATCTCCGCGATCCCGCGGGGCGACCAAGCGTGCTTCCTCTGCCGTCATCACCCAGGAACACGTCCAAGGCAATCGGTCCATACGTGGACTGCCCGCGCGTGGGTACACCCGAAGGTTCACGAAGAACTCAACCGAGCCGACCGGAACGACGCTGGTCCAGTCGGTCACCCCGTTTCTACTCCCTGCCCGCAAGGCTGGCAAGAGCACGGACCGTCAGCGACTGAGGCGCCCCGCGAGCACGGCGTCAGCAATCCGCTCGCCTTCGGCGGCACCGGCCCGCACCGCGCCAGCACAATGCGCAAGCCACGCGGTCACGCCAGCTCGGGTCCCCGAGCCGTACGCGAGCAAGGCGCCGACATAGCCCGGACCGGCGGCGAGGTGCCCGGCCTCAGGCACCGCGACACCCGTCGGATCCAGGCCTGCGGTGACCAGGACCACCCGTTCGAGCGCTCTCGCCACAGCGCCGTTGCCCACAACAAAGGGCCGGACCGTCGCAATCTCGGCATGCACGAGGGCCCCCACGATGAGGGTTGGCGCCGCGTCGAGGCCCGAGAGCAGGTCGATCACCCCGGCCAGCCGGGCTTCCAGTTCCCCCGCGGGGGGAGGTGGCCCTAGGTCGGTGAGCTCACGGCATTCCTCCCCGTCTCGCCGGGGCCGGCCCACCTGATCCGCCCCGACGAGCCCGGCCGCCGCGGCCAAATGAAGGCGGGCCAATGCCTGGCGCGGCGCACGGGTGAGCAGGGGGCCCACGGTTTCGGTCTCGGCCGTGACCGCCAGCACTCCTCGAGCAACCCGCTCGACCGGATCCGGATCGTCATGCCAGGTCACCGCGCCGCGCATGAGGTCGCGGACGATGTCGCGGGAGAGCGGCGCCCCGTCGAGTTCCGCACTCGCACAGGCACCTCGCACTCGGGATTCGGCCGCGGCCTCGGGGATGCGCCGCCGCAGGGCCTGGTGCCACCGCAGTCCGGTACAGGCCGCACGGGCCGACTCGATCTGCTCGGGAATGCCGGGCAGCTCCGCGAGGGACCGCGCCGCTGCCACGGCAGGAGACTCAGTCACCAGGAGTCTCCGGGAAGCGCAACCCGGCGATCTGGCGACTTTGGGCGACGACGGCGTCGGTCTCATCCCAGATCACGCAGTCCTCCTCGAACAGCCCGCCAGCGACATTTGTGGTCGTCAGGCGCACGCGCAGCCAGCCCGGCGCCGGCCGGCGCCGAATGTGCCCGGCGAACGAGATGGTGGGCGCCCAGCCGACCGCACCGAGATCGAGGGCCACCGGTGGGAAGGCGTCGACAAAGAACGGGAGCGACAGCACGTCGGTCGGACACCCGTCGGCAAACCGCACCCATCCGCGGATCTCGCCGGCCATGGACGGCTCTCCGACACCGAAACCCGCCGTTTCCGGGTCCAGCCGCAGGTCAATGCGGTGCATGACGGCCAGCTCATCCGGGACAAAGTCGGCCACCGAGAGGCAGTGATCCGGGCCCGGCATCTGCGGCGGTTCCTGAGCGCGATGGACCGGATCGCTCAACTCGGACAGGTCCGCAAAGGTCGCCAGGGTGCGGACGCGTTCCACCACGCGACCCTGGTCCTCTTGCAGGAGGCTCACCTGCGCCGTTGACATGCTCCGCCCGACCCGCAGGACCTCGTGCGTGATCGTCACCGGACCTGCCCGTCCCGCCGACAGGAATGACGACGACCAGGAGATCGGGTCGGTGTGGGCCCCGGCTCCGGCGTGCTCCAGGGGGCCACGAGCCGACGCGAGCGCGAGGGCCATCAGCACACCCCCGTTGACGTTGCCGAATACCGCCCAGCCGTCGCCGAGGTCGGCCCGCACGGCGGACCCGTCGTCATGGATGGTCAGGATGTCGTCAAACTCAGTCACGGAAACTGAGCCTAAGCCGCGCCCAGTCGGCCGGACCTGGGGCAGGAGAGAGACCTCACGCCCCCGCTGCTCTTACGCTGTCGAGGTGCGCAGCCTCGATCCGACGACCGCGATCGTGGTGACCGGCGCCTTTCTCCTGATCCTCGGGAGCATCTGGCTGCTGCGTCGCTGGCGGCGCCGCGGCTTCCACTCCGCCGTCGACCAGGCGACCTGGTCGACGCTGCACAGCGCCTCGCTCGCCTCCCGCCACCTCGCCGACGGTCTGACCGAGGCCTCGGCTGAACGCGCCGGGCGGCACGTCCTTGGCCTCCTCGGTGCCCGCGCACTCGCGATCAGCGACGGCACCGGGACCCTATCGTGGAGCGGCGTCGGCGACCGGCACCGCGCGGCAGCCCATGAGATCGCGGCCGCCACCCGAGCCAGCGGCCGCGCAGTCGTCACCGGTCCCGACCGGGTCGCCTGCGATGACGTCGCCTGTCCGTTGCGCAGCGCGGTCACCGCGCCGCTCGTCGCCGACGACCGGGTGATCGGCACCCTGACGGCCTATACCGATGTGGTCTCTCCGGGCCTGGTCCGCGCGACCGAGGAGGTCGCCGAGTGGGTCTCCGCCCAGCTCGAGCTCGCCGATCTCAGTCGGGGACGCACCCGGGTGATGGAGGCCGAGCTGCGGGCGCTGCGTGCCCAGATCAGCCCGCATTTCATCTACAACTGCCTGGCTGCCATCGCCTCCTTCGTGCGCACCGACCCCGATCGCGCGCGCGATCTCATCCTCGAGTTCGCCGATTTCACTCGGTACGCGCTGCGTCGAGGAGGCGCCTTCACGACCCTTCAGGAGGAGTTGCGCAACATTGAGCGCTACTTGGTCCTGGAGCAGGCGCGCTTCGGCGAACGTCTCCAGGTCTCACTCCTCATCGCGCCCGAAGTGCTGCCCGTCAACGTCCCGTATCTCGCGGTGCAGCCCCTTGTCGAGAATGCCGTGCGCCACGGCTTGGCCACTAAGGAAGGCATCGGCCACGTGACCATCACGGCGCAAGATCGTGGCTCGAGCGCCGAAATCGGAGTCGAGGATGATGGGGTCGGCATGGAGCCGGACGCCATCCGCCGCATCCTCGACGGGCATGTGAAGTCTGACTCCTTGGGGATCGGTAACGTCGATGCCCGCCTGCGACAGGTCTACGGCGACACCGCCGGGCTCGTGGTCGAGACGGCCGTGGGGGCGGGAACCAAGGTGACGTTCCGCGTGCCCAAGTTCGCCCCCGGCATTCACGCCGATCACTGAGCCTTCGGCGGTCCGCAGCGTGAGGCCGCCTGACGTCGTGCTGCCCGATCGGAGGCAGGCCGATCAGGCTCTCCTGCCACGATCCGCGGACCCGCCTTACCCTTGGGGCATGAAACCGGCGCCGCTGACGGCGCTCGTCGTCGATGACGAGCTGCCCGCCCTGTCCGAGTTGCGGTGGCTCCTGGAGCGAGACGACCGCATCGGGGACGTCCTGACCGCATCGAGCGGCACCGAGGCTCTGGGTGTCCTGGACGAGCGCAACGTCGACGTGGTCTTCTCCGACATCTCTATGCCGGGGCTGGACGGAATGGCGCTGGCCCGGGTCGTCGCCAAGTTCGCTGGCGCGCGCCCGCAGATCGTCTTCGTCACCGCCCACGACCGCCACGCCGTCGACGCCTTCGCCATCGCAGCGACCGATTACGTCATGAAGCCGGTGCGCGAGGAGCGACTGGGCGAGGCGGTGCGTCGGGTCGTCGAGAAGGCCGTCGACGCCACTCTCGACGCGACCGCGGCCACCACGACGACGCCGCCGGCCACCGAGCCGGCCGACGAGACCATCCCCGTCGAGCTAGCCGGGGTGACCCGGTTCATCCAGCGCAGCCAGATCCGCTTCGCGCTGGCCCACGGCGACTACGCCCGACTCCATACGGACAGCGGCAGCCACCTCGTCCGCATCCCCTTGTCGGTCCTCGAGGACAACTGGCGCGAGGCCGGGTTCGTCCGGATCCACCGCAGTACGCTCGTCGCCCTCCCTCACGTCACGGAGGTCCGGATGGACCGGGGGCGATGCTCTGTCGTCGTCGGGACGGTGGAGCTCCAGGTGAGTCGGCGGCATACCAAGGAGTTGCGCGACATCCTCCTGCGACGCCCTGCCGGCGAACGCCGCGGCGTCGAGTCCGACGCCCACCTGCCCACGACGTGAACCTCCCCGCCTCGGACCCAGCCCGCCCAGGCGAGGGCTCCGCGGCGTCCCCCATTCCTGCAGTGCCCCAGCCCGGGGCGTCGCCTCCGTCCCCGACGTCGGCCTCCGTCCCGTCCGACAAGCCGATGCGGGTGCGGGTGACCAGCACGCGGCATACCGGCCACACTGCCGCCACCACGCATCTCGCGGCCGAGATCGACTCCCAGACCGAGCTGGGCGACGTCTATGTCGATGGGCTCATGCGCGCCCAGCTGCGGCTCTCCCTCCTGGTGGTCCTCATCGCCGTCGTGGCCATTGCCGGCTTCCCTGTGCTGCTGGTCCTGGTCCCCTCGGTCGGCACCCTGACGGTGTGGCGGATTCCGTTGCCCTGGTTCATGCTCGGCGTCCTGGTCTATCCGGTCGTGTGGGGGTTGGCCCGGTTCTACGACCGACAGGCCGCGCGTCTCGAGGCCGAGTTCTCCGCCGCGGTGGAGCGCACGTGACCGCCGGACTGTCCCTGCTGTTCGTCGCGCTCGTCTGCCTGCTCACCCTGGTCGTCGGGGGCTTCGGCCTGCGACTGTCACGGCAGACCAGTGACTTCTATGTGGCCGGGCGCACGGTGTCGCCACGGCTCAACGCGAGCGCGATCGGTGGCGAGTACCTCTCGGCCGCATCCTTCCTCGGCGTGGCCGGGCTGATCTACGACTTAGGGGTCGACCAGCTGTGGCTGCCGGTCGGCTACACGCTCGGCTACCTCGTCCTCCTTGTCCTCGTGGCCGCCCCGATGCGCCGCTCAGGCTCTTACACGCTGCCGGATTTCGCCGAGGCTCGCTTGGGGTCGGGGCCGATCCGGGCGATTGCCTCGGTGCTTGTCGTCGCGATCGGCTGGCTGTATCTGCTGCCGCAGTTCACCGGCGCCGGCTTGGTCCTCTCCCTCGTCGCCGGGGTCCCCTCGTGGGTCGGTGGACTCGTGGTCGCGGTGATCGTTGCGCTCGCGGTCGGGGCTGGAGGGATGCGCTCGATCACGTTCTCCCAGGCCGTGCAGTACTGGATCAAGCTCACCGCGATCACGGTCCCGGCCATCGTGTTGCTGATCATGTGGAATCGGGCGGGGGCGCCCTTTCCCCGGGATACTCCTGCTGGCTGGGCGATCCCCTTGACGCCGCGATTCGACGGGGATCACCCCACCTACCGGACCTATTCGACGATGGTGGCGCTCTGCCTCGGGACGATGGGGCTGCCGCATGTGCTCGTGCGGTACTACACCAACCCCGACGGCGGAGGTGCCCGCCGGACGACCGTGCACGTGCTCGCGCTCCTCGGCATCTTCTACCTGATCCCGCCGGTGTATGCCGTGCTGGGCCGGGTCGACCTGCCCTCGCTGCCCGAGGGATTCCGGCCGGACTCGATCGTGCTGCAGCTGCCGTCCGTTGTCGTGCCGGGTCTGTGGGGTGACCTGCTGACAGCCTTGCTCGCCGGGGGGGCGTTCGCGGCATTCCTCTCGACCGCATCGGGGGTGGCCATGTCCGTGGCGGGTGTCCTCGACCAGTCCGTCTTCCGGCCGGCGGTGCGGCGCTGGAGCCTTGGCGACGCCCCGGCCAACCGCTCGTTCCGGATCGCCGCAGTGATCGCCATCCTCGTCCCGTATGCCGTGAGCCGGTTGTTGGGCCCGATCGGCCTGGCCCAGTTGGTCGTCATCGCCTTCACGGTGGCGGCCTCGACGTTTGCCCCGCTGCTCATCCTCGGCGTCTGGTGGCGGCGGCTCTCCACGGTCGGGGCGGCCACCGCTCTGCTGGTCGGGGCCGCGACCTCGACGACCGCTCTGGTTATCGGCCAGATCCTCGGCACCCGCCCGGGATGGGGTGTGGCTCTGGTGAGCTGGCCGGCGTTGTGGTGCGTGCCCCTGACGATGCTCGTCGGGGTCGCGGTTTCGTTGGCCACCCCGGGGTTCGTGCCGGCGCGCACGGCCCGGATCATGGCACGGTTGCACACCCCTGAGCGGGTGGATCTGGTCAAGTCGCGCCGCTGGGGCTGACGCCGGCGATGCACCGGATGGCTCCCGCCCTGGCTGTCCGCCGTCCGCCCTCCGCTCTTGATCGAGGTGACGTGACGCGCTGACGAATCCGCGGATTCGTCAGCGCGTCACGTCACCTCGTCGGGGCAGGAGCTAGCCGACGGCGTCCCGGGCGTCGACGAATGCCGCCACGCAGCGCCGGACGTCATCCTCGCTGTGCGCCGCGCTCAGCTGTACCCGGATGCGCGCCTTGCCGCGCGGGACGACCGGGAAGGAGAACGCGATGACATAGACGCCGTTTGCCAGCATCCGGTCGGCGATCTGGGCAGCCTGGCGGGCACCGTCTTCGCCGGGGAACATCACCGGCACGATCGGGTGCGCACCGGGGAGGAGGTCGAATCCGGCTTGCTCCATGAGCTCCCGGAACACAGATGCGTTGCGCTGCAGCGTCTCCCGCGCCTCACTGGACGTCGATACGAGCTCCAGCGCCTTGAGTGAACCGGCCACGACGGCGGGCGCGACGGAGTTGGAGAAGAGGTAGGGCCGCGAGCGTTGCCGCAGTAACTCGACGACCTCGGCGTGGCTCGACACGTAGCCGCCCGACGCGCCACCGAGCGCCTTGCCGAGAGTGCCGGTGATGATGTCGACCCGATCCTGAACCCCGAACAACTCCGGCGTGCCCCGCCCGCCGGCGCCCACGAAGCCGACGGCGTGCGAGTCATCGACCAGGACCAGGGCCGTGAACTCATCGGCGAGATCGCAGATCTGATCCAGCGGCGCAAACGAACCGTCCATCGAGAACACCCCGTCGGTGACGACGACCACCCGATTCGCACCCGCGGCGCGCGCCGACTCGAGCTGGGTGCGCAGGTCCGTCATGTCGGCGTTGCGGTAGCGATAGCGGGCCGCCTTGGACAGCCGGATGCCGTCGATGAGTGAGGCGTGGTTGAGCTCATCGCTGATGATGGCGTCGCCTTCACCGAAGAGGACCTCGAACACCCCACCGTTGGCGTCGAAGCACGACGAGTAGAGGATCGTCGCCTCGGTGCGCAGGAACGTGGAAAGCGCGGCCTCCAAGGCGGTGTGCTGCGACTGGGTGCCGCAGATAAAGCGCACCGACGCCATGCCGAAGCCCCACTGCGCCAGCGCATTTTGGCTGGCCTGGACGATCTCGGGGTGGTCGGCGAAGCCGAGGTAGTTGTTGGCACAGAAGTTCAGTGAGGGCCCGGACTCGGTCGCAATATGCGCCGCCTGGGGCGTGGTGATCTCGCGTTCCCGCTTGGTCAGCCCGGCCTCGTCGATCTCGTGGAGGGTCGCGGCGAGCTCGTCCTTGATCGTGTACACGTCAGCCATCCTGCCCTGAGTTCGGTGCGCGCACCTGGGTCTCGGGCGCAGGAGCGCGCATTCGACGTCGGACTACAGTGCTGAACGTGGCCGAGCCGCTCCTCATCGCACGCAACCCCGATCCGGAGTCGAGCCTGCCCTACATCGTCCGGATCCCGCTGGGGGACGGGATCATCTTGCGGACCCGTGAGACCTGGCCGCGCACGGCCAAGGTGTATTGCCACCGCGACCCCGACGGGTGGCCGGCCGAGCCCGACATCGTCGAGGAGGTCCCGCTGCGCTCGGTGACCCGCCGCGGACCGGCCATCGACCTGGTCGCCGACCGCACGCGCGAAGCCCGCAGCCAGTTCGTCATCACCCGGGCGCGAGGCCGCGAGATGATCTTCTGGCAGTCGGCCCGCACGTCCAAGGTCGCTCGCCCCAACGTCTCGCTCCCCACTGCCCGGGCCGCTGGGCTGGCCGAACTGACCATCCTGGTCGACACGCGGGAACGCTACGCGTGGAAATTCAGCCACCAGCAGGCCACGACGGACAAGCAGACACTCGCCGTCGGCGACTATGCGGTCGAGCATGACGGCGAGGTGGTGGCCGTCGTCGAGCGCAAGTCTCTGGGCGACCTCACCTCGAGTCTGACCAGCGGCAAATTGGGTTATCGCGTCGCGGAGCTCGCCGAATGCCGTCACGCCGCGGTCGTCGTCGAGGACCGCTACTCCGCCATCTTCACGCTGGATCATGTCCGTCCGGTGGTCGTTGCCGAGATGCTCGCCGAGCTGCAGGTGCGGCATTCGGCGGTGCCGATCGTGTTCGCGGAGAACCGCGCCCTGGCCCAGGAGTGGACCTACCGCTTCCTCGGGGCGGCACTCTTGGCGAGCCAGCAGGCCGACAGCGTGAGCGACGACTTCACGACCTGACCGCCCCGACGAGATGACCCGACACGCGGAGGTTCCCGCGGCATTCTCCCGCGTGTCGCGTCATGTCGACCAGTCGAGCACGACCTTGCCGCACTGCCCAGAGCGGGCGGTGTCGAACGCCTGAGCCCAGTCCGCGGCGGCATACCGATGCGTAATGACGGATAGGACCGCCTGACGTAACTCCGGGGAGGTCGCCAACATCGACCCCATGAGATACCAGGTCTCGTACATCTCGCGGCCGTAGATCCCGCGGATGGTCAGCATGTGCGTGATGACGGGACCCCAGTCGATCGCGTAGCCCTCGCTCGGCAGTCCCAGCATGGCGATGCGACCCCCGTGGTTCATGTTCGCGAGGAGCTCGCGGACGGCAGCGGGCGACCCCGACATCTCCAGGCCGATGTCGAAACCCTCGACCATCCCCATGGTCGCTTGGGCGTCGCGCAGGCTCCCCTGGCGGACATTGAGCGCCAGGTCGGCGCCGGCCGCGGTGGCCAGCGCGAGACGTTCGTCGGACAGGTCCGTCACGCAGATGCGCCGGGCGCCGGCATGCCGGACGATCGCGGCGGCCATGATGCCGATGGGGCCAGCCCCAGCCACAACGACGTCCTCTCCGACGACCGGCCACTGCAGGGCCGTATGGGTCGCGTTGCCCAGCGGGTCGAACAAGGCGCCGAGGTCCGGGTCGATGTCGCCCGGCTGCACCCAGGCATTGGTCGCCGGGATGACGACGTAGTCGGCGAAGGCCCCGTCCCGGTTGACGCCGATCCCGATCGTGTTGATGCACAGGTGCCGGCGGCCAGCCCGACAGTTACGACAGATCCCACAAACGATGTGCCCCTCGCCGGAGACCTTGTTGCCGACCGCGATGTGTGTGATGTCGGCGCCCACATCCACGACCTCACCGAAGAACTCGTGCCCGAGGGTCTGGGGCACCTGCATGGCCGAAGCGGCCCAGTCGTCGTAGGCCTGCAGATGCAGGTCAGTGCCACACAGGCCGGCGCGCAGCACCCGGATCTTGACGTCCTTGTCGCCACACTCGGGCTCCGGGATGTCCACCAGCTCGAGGCCGGGGCCGGCGTGGGTCTTTCGCAGTGCACGCATGCGGCCCATGATCGCGCATGCCGTGCGCTGCGGGCGAGGTCATCGAGCGGATGCTCGTGGCAGACCGCGCCCCCCTCAGTCCAGCAGTGCGCGGGGGGAGATGGTCACAGGGAAAGGCAGGGCGGCCGTCCACGACTCGTCGCCCTCGACCTGCGCCGCGAACTCGTAGGCGCCATCGCGCAGTTCGTAGGCCATGAGCGCGGGACGCCGAGGATCGAGCAGCCAGTAACTGGGCACCTGCGCACGCTCGAACCGCTGGAACTTCAAGTTCCGGTCGACCACCTGCGTACTCGGCGACAACACCTCGACCGCCAGGACCGGAGCAGCCACGATGCCCTTGTCGCCCACGTCGGTGCGGCGCACGACCAGGACGTCGGGCTGCATGGCCGTCTTGGGGTCGAGGAACACATCGAGGGGGGCGAAGTAGACGCTCAAGTCGGCCGGGCACGCATGGTGCAGGGCCAGAAAGAGCCCTTTGACGGCTGCTTGATGAACTGGCACGGGTGACGGGGTCACGACCAACGCCCCGTCGATGAGCTCGTACCGGCACCCGTCGTCCGGCAGGGCGTCCCGCTCGGCGAGCGTCCACTCGCGATCGTCCAACACAAGGGTCATGGCCTCCATGGTGCGCTTCCTCTCGGTCACGCACCAGCCTCTCGGCGGCATTCGTCATCCGCGAGGGCGACCACCAATCTGGGGACAACCCGGCGACCCGGGCCCACCTGTGGAGGACCGCCTCAGGCGCGGCGCGGGAACTTCTCGAATTCGGGCCGCCGCCGCTCCTTGTACGCCTCGCGCCCCTCACGCGCCTCGTCGCTGCCATAGAAGAGCAGGTTGGCGTCGTGGGCGAGCTGCTGGAGTCCGGCCATCCCATCCTCGGAGGCGTTGAAACTGGCCTTCATCAGACGCAGCGCGAACGGCGACTTGTCGAGCATTTCGCGGCACCACCGCACCGTCGTCGCCTCCAACTCACCAAGGGGCACGACCGTGTTGATCAGACCCATGTCGAGGGCTTCCCGCGCGTCGTACAGCCGGCAGAGGAACCAGATCTCCTTGGCCTTCTTGACTCCGACGAGCTCCGCGAGCAGGGCAGCGCCATAGCCGCCGTCAAACGAGCCGACCTTGGGGCCGACCTGGCCGAACTCAGCATTTTCCGCGGCGATCGTCATGTCGCACACCAGATGCAGGACGTGTCCCCCACCCACGGCGTACCCGGCGACCATGGCGACGACCGGCTTGGGCAGGCGACGGATCTGGATCTGCAGGTCGGTGACGTGGAAGCGCCCCACGGCGCCGGCCTTGCCCGGCTCGGTGAGGTAGCCCGTGTCCCCGCGGACGTTTTGGTCCCCGCCGGAGCAGAACGCCTTGGTGCCCTCGCCCGTCAGGACGATGACGCCGACCGTGCCGTCCTCGCGGGCGTGGGTCAGGGCGTCGGACACCTCCATAAGCGTCTGGGGGCGGAACGCGTTGTGCACCTCGGGACGGTCGATCGTGATCTTGGCGATCCCGTCCTGGCTGTGCTCGTAGCGCACGTCGGTGAAGTGCTCGAAGCCGTCGACGGCGGTCCACGTGACGTCAGTGGGGTACTCGGCATTCCCGATGGTTCGCGACATGGAAGTGGAGTCTAGGCAGGGTCGTCGGGCGCGGGGCGGCCGACCCGAATGCCGCCCGCTCACCTCGGGTTTACGGGTCGCCGAGCGGGAGGGCCTGGTTCTTCAGGTGCGCACCGAGGCGGTGAGGGGGTTGGTCAGTCGCGGACTCACCCAACACTCGACGCTCTCGTCACACCCAGGTCGCGCAAGGTCCCGGAGGTCGCAAGAGGTCTTGCGACCTCCGGGACGTTCTGCGACGTGCGCGTGAATGCCGCGTGGATGCGGCCCGCCCGCCGCTGGCGAACCCCGCGCTAGACGTTACGGCGGTATTGGCCGCCGACCTCGAAGAAGGCCTGGGTAACTTCGCCGAGCGAGCACACCCGGGCGGCCTCCATCAGGACCGCGAAGACGTTCTCCCCGGACGTCGCCGCCTCGCGCAGCCGAGCCAGCGCGGCCGCCGCCTCGTCACGATGCTCCTCGCGGTAGACGGTCACGCGCGAGAGCTGCGACTCCTTCTCCGTCTCCGAGGCCCGCGCCAGCTCGACCGTGCGCGGCGCCTCGTCCGAGGGCGGCGCAAGGAAGGTGTTGACCCCGATGATCGGCAGTGAGCCGTCGTGCTTGCGGTGTTCATAGAGCATCGATTCGTCCTGGATGCGCCCACGCTGGTAGCCGGTCTCCATCGCGCCCAGCACGCCACCACGCTCGGAGATCCGGTCGAACTCGGCGAGCACCGCGGACTCGACCAGATCGGTGAGCTCCTCGATGACGAACGAGCCCTGCAGCGGGTTCTCGTTCATCGCCAGCCCCCACTCGCGGTTGATGATGAGCTGGATGGCCAGCGCGCGTCGCACCGACTCCTCCGACGGGGTCGTCACCGCCTCATCAAAAGCGTTGGTGTGCAACGAGTTTGCGTTGTCATAGATGGCGATCAGGGCCTGGAGAGTCGTGCGGATGTCATTGAAGTCCATCTCCTGCGCATGCAGGGAGCGACCGGATGTCTGCACGTGGTACTTCAGCTTCTGCGAGCGCTCGTTGGCGCCATACTTCTCGCGCATCGCCACGGCCCAGATCCGCCGCGCGACGCGCCCGATGACCGAGTACTCCGGGTCCATCCCGTTGGAGAAGAAGAATGACAGGTTGGGCGCGAAGTCGTTGATGTCCATGCCACGCGCGAGGTACGCCTCGACGTAGGTGAACCCGTTGGCGAGCGTGAAAGCCAACTGGGAGATGGGGTTCGCCCCGGCCTCGGCAATGTGATAGCCCGAGATCGACACCGAGTAGAAGTTGCGCACCTGCTGCTGGATGAACCACTCCTGGATGTCGGCCATCATCCGCAGCGAGAACTCCGTGGAGAACAGGCAGGTGTTCTGCCCCTGGTCCTCCTTGAGGATGTCGGCCTGCACCGTCCCGCGCACGGTCGATAGCGCCCGCGCCCGAATGCCGTGCGCCTCCTGGGCATCGGGCTCGCGGCCGTTCTCCTCGGCGAACTTCGCCAGCTCGCCGTCGATGACGGTGTTGAGGAAGAAGGCGAGGATCGTCGGCGCCGGGCCGTTGATCGTCATGGACACACTCGTGGACGGGGACGTCAGGTCGAAGCCGTCGTACAGCGCCTTCATGTCGTCCAGGGTGGCGACGGAGACGCCCGAGGTGCCGACCTTGCCGTAGACGTCGGGGCGTGGGTCCGGGTCCCGACCGTAGAGCGTCACCGAGTCGAATGCCGTGGAGAGCCGCGTCGCCGGCTGCCCGGCCGAGAGCAGCTTGAAGCGGCGGTTGGTGCGGAACGGATCCCCCTCACCGGCGAACATCCGGGCCGGGTCCTCGTTCTCCCGCTTGAACGGGAACACGCCGGCGGTAAACGGGAAGTAGCCGGGCAAGTTCTCGCGCCGCAGGAAGGACAGCAGATCACCTTCGTCGTGATAACGAGGCAGCGATACGCGTCGGATCTTGTTGCCGGACAGCGACTCTCGCGTCAGCGAGGTGTGGATCTCGCGGTCGCGGATTGTCACCACCTGCTCGTCCCCGCTGTACGAGGTCACCACCGCGGGCCATCCGGCGAGCTCGCGCGACACGGCGGGAGGCAGATCGGCACGGGCGTGGTCGATCAGCTCGTCCAGCGCCTCCGGCGCGCCCTCACCCAGCGCCTGCTGGGCAGTGGAGAGGTGCTGCACTCGGCGGGCCGCGGCGGCATACCGCTCGGTGTCCAAGTGGTAGTGGCGGATCGACTCGGCGATCTCGGCCAGGTAGCGCACGCGCTGCGGCGGAACGACCTGGCGCAGCACGGATGAATGCCGCACCGAGACCGGCGGCAGGACACCCTCGACGACCGCCAGTCCCTTGTCCGACAACTGGCTCCGCAGCTCCTGATAGAGCGCGGTCACGCCGTCATCATTGAACGTCGCCGCCGACGTCCCGAACACGGGCATGTCCTCGGGCCTCTTACCGAAGGCCTCCCGGTTGCGCACGAGCTGACGGCCGACGTCACGCAACGCGTCCATGGCTCCGCGCCGCTCGAACTTGTTGATGGCCACGACATCGGCGAAGTCGAGCATGTCGATCTTCTCCAGCTGCGAGGCGGCCCCGAACTCCGGTGTCATGACATAGAGGTTGACGTCGGCGAAGCTCGTGATCGCGGCATCGCCCTGACCAATGCCGGGGGTCTCGACGACGATCAGGTCGTAGGCAGCGGCCCGGAGCACCGTCAGCACATCGGCGAGGGCCTCGGGGACTTCGCGGCCCCCACGGGTGGCCAGGGATCGGAAGTAGATCCGGTCGCCGTCCAGCGAGTTCATCCGGATCCGGTCACCGAGTAGCGCACCGCCGCCGCGTCGGCGGGTCGGATCGATGGCCACGCACGCGATGCGCAGCTTGTCCTGGCTGTCGAGGCGGAAGCGGCGCACCAACTCGTCGGTCAGCGACGACTTGCCCGATCCGCCCGTGCCCGTGATGCCCAGGACGGGCGTGTGGCGGGTCGCCGCAGCAGCCCGCAACTCGTCGAGCAACGCGGGCGCGAGCTCGTCCTGCTCGGCCGCGCTGATGGCGCGGGCGACGGCGGCACGGTCACCGGTGAGGATGGCCGACGCCGACGGCGTCGACACGGCATTCACGTCGAAGTCGCACTCGGCGATCACCGAGTTGATCATCCCGACCAGGCCGAGCCGCTGCCCATCCTCGGGGGAGAAGATCGTCACCCCAGAGCTGCGCAGGCGGGCGATCTCCTCCGGGACGATGACCCCGCCGCCGCCACCGACCACCTTGATGTGGCCGGCGCCGGCCTCACGCAGGAGCGAGACGAGGTATTCGAAGTACTCGACGTGTCCTCCCTGATAGGACGACACCGCGACGCCCTGGACGTCCTCCTCGATCGCGGCATCGACGACCTCCCGGACTGAGCGGTTGTGGCCGAGATGGATGACCTCGGCTCCCTGGCTCTGCATGATCCGCCGCATGATGTTGATCGAGGCGTCATGCCCGTCGAAGAGGGCGGAGGCCGTGACGATCCGCACGGGGTGGGTCGGGACGTGCAGCGCGTCGGACATCGGTGCTCCCAGCAAAGTCGGTGACGTTCCCGAAATACTATGACGTCCAACTATTGCGGGTCAATGTACTCTTGAGTACGTGCCCGAGTTGGACTTCGATCCCATCGCCCGTGCCAGCGAGCAATGGAGCGAGCACGGCTGGGCGGACTCGGCCGACGGGATGGCTGCGGTGACCTCGCTCATGCGCGCCCATCAGCTCGTTCTGGCCCGGGTCGAGGCCGCCCTCAAACCCTTCGACGTGAGCTTCGCCCGCTACGAGACGCTCATGCTCCTGCGCTTCAGCCGACGCGGCACGCTGCCGATGAGCCGCATCTCGGCCCGCCTGCAGGTGCATCAAAGCAGTGTCACCAATGCCGTGGACCGCCTCGAGAATGCCGGCCTGGTGACTCGCGGACCGCACCCCACTGATCGGCGCGCGACCATCGTCGCCCTGACCGCGGACGGGCGGGAGCTGACCGACAAGGCCACGGAGGCCATCAACCGCGATGTCTTCGGTGACCTCGGCCTGAGCGATCAGGACGCCCGGGACCTCACCCGCATTCTGACGTCGCTGCGGCGCGCGGCCGGCGACTTCTAGGACTGGACGCGACGGCCGTCGCCCGGGAAGCCCGCGGCATACGGCGGCGGGCGCGCCCAGCGGATGGGCCGCCGAGCCCGGCGGGCGGGCGGCATTCGGAAGATCCTGGTTCGCAAGGGAAAACAACCCTTGCGAACCCGCACGTACGCACTTGAGGCGGGAAAGTTGGGGAAGTCAGGGAGGGCCAAACGTTCGTCAGGGCGATGGGTGACCGCTCAACCATTCGTCGCGATGCACCGACCACTCACCGCAGTGTGAGACGCCGCACAACGCCGTCGCCGCCCGCCCGCCGATCTTGACTCGCCTGAGGAAGACGGGGCCCCTCCCGGTCCCTCATGGTGGTGCCGCACCCCGGGCACTCCTGCCCGAACGAAAACCCCCCTGGAGGTGGCCCGTGAGCAACGATGCTCGCACCAGCGCCGACGACCCTTACGTCGCGCTGCAGAAGACACCGGAGTTCCAAGATCTCCGAAAGAAGTTCCGCGGCTTCGTCTTCCCGATGACCGCGTTCTTCCTCGCCTGGTACTTCCTCTACGTCCTGATGTCGATCTTCGCGCCCGGGATCATGAACACCCACATCGTGGGCCTGGTCTCGGTCGGCCTGATCTTCGGCCTGCTGCAGTTCGTCTCGACGTTCGTCATCACGTTCATGTACGCCCGCTGGGCCAACCGAGTCTTCGACCCGGCCGCTGACGCTCTCGGCGCCCAACTCGACGGCACGAAGGGACACTGACCATGACCAGCCTCGCTTCCGCGACCGCGGCCGTCGGCAACCCGACGCTGAACATCGCGATCTTCATCGGCTTCGTCGTCATGACGCTGGCCATCGTCATCAAGGTGGCCTCGGGCAAGAAGACCGCCGAGCAGTACTACACCTCGGCCGGCGCCTTCTCGGGCAAGCAGAACGGCATCGCCATCGCCGGTGACTACCTGTCGGCAGCCTCGTTCCTCGGCATTGCCGGCGCCATCGCCCTCTCGGGACTGGACGGCTTCCTGTACTCGATCGGCTTCCTCGTGGCCTGGCTCGTGGCGCTCCTGCTCGTTGCCGAACTCATGCGCAACATCGGCCGCTTCACGATGGCCGACGTCCTCTCTTACCGCCTCAAGCAGCGCCCCGTGCGCATCGCCACCTCCATCTCGGTGCTATGCGTTTCGCTGTTCTACCTGCTGGCCCAGATGGCCGGCGCGGGCGGCCTGGTCTCCCTCCTGCTCGGCGTGAGCGGCGAGACGGCCCAGAACCTTGTCATCGCCGTCGTCGGTGTCGTCATGCTCGCCTACGTCCTCATTGGCGGCATGAAGGGCACCACCTGGGTGCAGATCATCAAGGCCGTCCTGCTCATCGCGGCTGCCGCCGTCATGAGCGTCTGGGTCCTCGGCAAGTACGGCCTGTCCATTAACGGGCTCTTCCAGAGCGCCGTCGACACCACCGCCGGCTCGGCGGTCGAGAAGACCGCCGCCAACGCGGACAAGCTGACGACCTACGGTGTGAAGTACGGCAAGGACACCACGACCAAGATCGACTTCATCTCGCTGTCGATGGCCCTGGTCCTCGGGACCGCCGGTCTGCCGCACGTGCTGCAGCGCTTCTACACCGTGCCCACAGCCAAGGAGGCCCGCAAGTCGGTGGAGTGGGCCATCTGGCTCATCGGTGGCTTCTACCTGCTCACCCTGGTCATCGGCTTCGGCGCCGCCGCCCTCGTCGGCCCCGACACCATCGCCGCCGCTCCGGGCAAGGCCAACTCGGCGGCTCCGCTGCTCGCCTACGAACTCGGCGGCAGCCCGCTCCTCGGCATCGTCTCGGGCATCGCCTTCGCGACGATCCTCGCTGTGGTGGCCGGCCTGACGATCGCCGCGTCGGCGTCGTTCGCGCACGACCTCTACAAGGAGGGCTTCAAGAAGGGCGTCACCGACTCGGACACGGAGTTCAAGATCGCCCGGATCGCCGCCGTGGTCATCGGTCTGGTCGCCATCGTCGGTGGCATCTTCGCCAAGTCGCAGAACATCGCGTTCCTCGTGGCGCTGGCCTTCGCGGTCGCCGCCTCGGCCAACCTGCCCACGATCCTCTACTCGCTCTTCTGGAAGAACTTCAACACCCAGGGCGCGCTGTGGTCGATCTACGGTGGTCTGATCTCCTCGATCGGCCTGATCATCTTCAGCCCGGTCGTGTCCGGCAAGCCCGGCGTCGAGACCAAGCTGGCTGACGGCACCACCGCACTGTTGAGCCCGTCCATGGTCACCAACCCGGCGATCGACTTCCACTGGTTCCCCCTGGACAACCCGGGGCTAGTCTCGATCCCGCTCGCGTTCTTCCTCGGCTGGCTCGGCTCGCGCCTGTCCAAGGAGTACAACGCCGCGAAGTACGCCGAGATGGAGGTCCGCTCCCTCACCGGTCACGGTGTCGCCGAGGCGATCAACCACTGACCCACCGGGCGATCGCGCCCACCCCTCACGCTGAGGCCCCTGTTCGGATCACCGGACAGGGGCCTCAGTCATGCTCGAGTCGGGAGGGTTGGGCACGGGTTGCCGATCCCTGGGCCAGGTCAGAGTGCCGCCCACACTTCACAGCTCAGAATGCCGCCCGCGCGCCAACGCCGCGGCCCAGGGCAATGTCCAGGGTCAGGTCGATGTCACGTTCGGGCGCCTCGGGCAGGCCGCCCGGCAGGCTGGCGACAGCCGCCTCCACCAGTGCCTGCATCATCGGCGTGAGGGTGATGTCGGCGTGAGCCCGCACGGCCGCCGCCGCGGCCAAGGCCTCCCCCGCCCGCAGATCGCCGGCCCGCGCGAGGACACACCCGACCCCGGCGAGCGCCTCGCCGACGAGTGACGCCACCCCGCTGGCCCCGGGGGGCTCCAGCGCCGACCGGAACCATCGATGTGCCTCGTCGACGCGTCCGCAGCCGAGCGCGGCCCACCCCGCATTGATGGCTAGCGTCGAGGTCGGCGGGAGGCCGAGATGCTCCATGGAAAGCCGGGACGCCTCGTCCAGGAGCCGCAGCGCCTCTTCGAGTTCGCCGAGATCGAGGAGCGCGAGAGCCACTTTGGGCAGGACGCTGCTCGACTGGACGAAGGACCTCGAAGCGTCGACGAGCGCCAAGGCCTGGGTGGCCCGGTGACGGGCCTGGACCAGCTCTCCGGCTGCGGCGTGAAAGGCGGCCAGCGTGGCCAACGCCTCCGGCACATGACTGCGGGCGGCCTGCTCGGCGAGGCGCAGAGCCCGCTCTTCCACCGCGATCGCGAGGCCGAGGTCCCCTCGGAGGTAGGCCCGGATGGCGTCCAGGGCCAGGGCGTGCACCGTCCAGTCGGCGTCAGCAGCCAACGCGGTGAGGACGTCGTGAGCATCCCAGTCCTCGCCGTGCCGCAACGCGGAACGAGTGACCAGCAGCCGCGCCCGATTCGCGGAGGAGAGTCCGGGCAGTGCGAGGACGGCATCGATCCAGGGCAGGGGCACGGCGATGGACTCGCGAAGAAGCCACAACCGCGCCAGGGCGATGACCAGGTCGGCGGCGCTGTCCGCGTCGCCGTCCTGGATAGCATCCTCCAGACTGACGACATGATCGTCCTGGGTGGCGGCGACGTCACTGATCAAGTCGTCGCAGAGAGGCACGCCACGCCACCGAGCCGCGAACCAGTCGCGTCGGCGCTTGACTGTCCGGGCGGCATCAAGCGGATCTAGTTCTGCCCACGCCAGCTCCCGCACGGGCCGCAGCAGTCGCAGGCTGAGGCCGCGGGTCCCGCGCTCGACGTGGACGAGATTGTCCGCCGCCAGCGAGCGCAGGGCCGTGTCCGGTGATCGCCCACTGGGCATGGCACCGATCACCGCTCGAGCCGTCGCCTCGTTGAAGGAGCCAACGAGCACGGCCAGTCGACGCAGCGCCGTCCGATCGTCGGGATGAAGGCGATCCAGGCTTGAGGTCAGGGTGTCGCGCAGGGTTCGGTGACGCGGATCGCCCCCGGGTTGGCTCGCAGGCGCATCGAGAATGCCGACCGGGTCCCGCGCGAGGGTCGCTAGCCCCCCGGCGCCGGCCTGGCCGGCCACCAGCTCGATCGCGAGCGGCAATCCATCGGTGAGGCACACGATGCGGTGCACAGCTGCTAGGTCCTCGCGGGTCCACGCCGACAGGTGCGCGACCGGCCGCACCGCCCGATCGCCCAGCCGAGAGATCAGGAGCCCAGCTGCTGGCGAGGCGACGAGGTCATCCGCCGCAGCCGACGCGGGCAGGGCAAGGGGATCGATGGGAATCAGGTGTTCACCGATAACCCCTAGGGGGCGGCGCGAGGTCACCACGACGCGCAGGCCCGGACAGGCCCCAAGCAGCTCCGTCACGCATTCGGCGACCGCTCGCACGGCCCACTCCGCCTCGTCGAGGAGCAGGGTGAGGCTGGTCGACCGCAGTGCTTCTCGCAGTCCGAGAGCGGCATGCGGACCCGCCACGCGCACGCCTGTCGCCGTGGCGATAGCCCGGACGATCGCCACGGTGTCACCCTCACCGATCGCGCCGAGCGGGACATAGGCGGTGTTCGTCGCAGCGCTGGCAGCCACCTCGGCAAGCACCCGGCTCTTGCCGACCCCACCCGTGCCCACCAAGGTCACCAGACGTGCGCCCCTGGCCAGCGCGATCTCGATCCGGTGAAGGTCGCCCTCGCGACCCACGGTGCGGGTCAGGGGGACTGGCGGCGCCGCCGGAGGTGTCGCGGGAGGCGGCGGCGCCACCGGTGCCGCCGCTGCGCCTTGCTGGAGGATCTGGTCATGCTCGGCCATGATGTGCGGCCCAGGACTGATCCCCAACTCTGTGCGCAAGGCACGCCGGAGGCGATCGAAGATCTCCAGCGCTGCGGCTTGGCGCTGGAGCTGCAGCGCTGCGCGCATGGCCAACAGGGCAACACGCTCATCCATGGGATTGTCAGCAAGGAGCATGCGGGTCTCCTCCCACGACTCCTCTGCCCCGGCGCGCGTCCCCTGTTCGACCAGGGCCTCGACCAGCCCGAACCGGGCCGCCGCGCGGAGCTCATCGAGCCGAGTTCGCTCCAGGTAGACCAGGCTGTCGCTCACCCCCGCATAGGCCTGGCCCGACCACCAAGCCAGGGCGGCGCGCAAGGACACCTCCTGCTCACGCCAGCTGGAGCGCGTCCCTGTGGCTTGGCCAGCGCGCACTGACTGGGCGAACTCCACCGCGTCAAGGATGACCGCAGGCCCCAGGGAGTACCCCTGGGCAGACCGCGAGATGAACTCGTGGCCCAACTGCTGCCGGAGCCGCGCGACCACGGTGTGCACCACCGCATCGCTGCGGGCCGCGCCATCCCACACCAGGTCACGCAACACCTCTGCGCGAACGGGGCGAGGGTGTCGCATAGCCAAGACCGCAAGAACATCGCGCGGTCGCTGACCGGCGGGGCCGACGACCCGACCCCCGGCCTCCCCCCGCAGCGGTCCCAGGACGCGCAACTGCATTCCTCATGCAACCACGGATTGGCCCTGCGCAGGACCCGACCGGGCCCTTGGGGGCACGGGAGACGCCCAGACGGCTACCGCACTGTGAGTGCCGAGAGCTCGGGATGGCGCGCCAGCATGAGGGCACGCTGGGTCGAGAGCCGATAGTCGCCGTGGTGCGCCACCGGCGGCTCGGCTCCGACCGAACGCAGCCACCGACGCACCACTCGGTTCTCCGGGTGCACCGTCGCGCTGAGCACCGCGACCCCTCGAGCCGCGGCCGACTCGATGACGGCGCGCAGGAGCAGCGTGGCAATCCCGCGCCGGTGGACGCTGTCGGCTACCTCGACGGCCAGGTCCGCCGTCCCTGGTTCATTGGGGTAGCGGTGCCATCGCGCCACGCCCACGGGAAGACCATCCAGTTCTGCCACATACGCCTCGCAGGTCCCGGGGATCACCGCCGAGAGGCGACGCAAGAAGGTAGGCGGCAGGCACGGCATTCCGCTATGGAATCGCAAGAATGCCGACTCTCTCGACAACTGGTCAAAAACCTGAGCAATGACCTCACTTTCGCCGTCACGCAAAGGACGGATCGACAGACATATGGACTCTTCTTGGTGATTTCTTGGACCGGCAGACATGGGTAGTCTCCTTTCACCAGAGACTTTCCAGGAAGGGCCTTTCACGGACCTGTCAGTGGTCTGCCAACGCCCAAGATCGCAAGGCGGGCGGGGTTACCGCCAGGCTCAGCGGCCGTGGTTGCGCGGGTGCCGAGCGGCGTTGCGTTCGTTGCCGCGGCGGTAGTTGCCCGTGAGCCGGGCCATCAGCTCTTGCGCATCGCCGGTCGCCACGTCCTCCAGGAACGCCAGCGCCCGGGGGCCCCGCAGCACCGTTGCTCGAACACCGCGATGCGAAATGACCACCTCGCCGTTGCCGGTGGCAAACGTGAAGCCCTCGGGCCGACCCATGGGGCTCACCGTAACTCGTAGGCCCGGCGAGTACCCGGATCGAGACACCGCCAGCGGGAGCTCAGACCCAGGTCGGGCAGTCGAAGACCAGCGAGCTGATGGTCATGTTGGACTGCCATCCCGTGGTGATGTTGTGCATGCAGAGGGTGAATGTCGTCAGGCTGCTATACGTGAGGTCGACGGCCGAACTGTGATCGGTCTGGATGTTGAGGTCACCACCCGTGCCCTCCCAGGGAGTGCCGGCCGTCCCGGACCCGACGACATTCGCACCGGTGACAATCCCCGCCGGCGGCGGTATCGGGGAGATCCACACCTGCTCGTGGCCGGCGAAGTCGATGTCGCCCACGGAGAACACGACGTTGTCCAGGGTCTGGCTGAACGAGAGCGTGAAGCACGCGAAGTTGGTCGTGTTCGAGGCGCCCTGGCCCATCGTGACGCCACTGTTGCTCGTCCCGCCCGTCTGGCCGCGCATGGTCAACGACACCGGCGTGCCGGTGGCATTGCTATAGCTCGAGGAGGCCGTCACAGTGAAGGCGTTGGAGGGCCCGACTCCTTGGAGGATGGCCGGCGCCCAGGTCCAACTGCTGAAGCCATTGGCCCCAACGGGCGAGGGCGTGGAGACGAAGGCCCCCGCGCCATAGGACCAGTCCATGGTGTATCGGCCGCTCGGGCAGAGCGACGGAGTGATGGCCATCGCTGGTGCGGCGGCGGCGACGACAACAGTGGGGACAGACCAGGCGGCTCCACGAAGTAAGGAACGTCGGGGTAGTCTGACGGGCGAATTTTGGGCAGGGGAAAGCACGGCATTCTCGATTCCGCTTGCGACAGGGAATGCGTGAGCGGGCAGACGCTGACACCTAAAAACCCTAGGGATGCCACCGGAATTCAGCGCGCTGAATGCCGTCGATTGGCGGGGATTGTCAGGCCCGTCACAACATTAGACAACAGAGAACCCGGCCAATCGATCAGCTCCTCGACAAGGCTTCGCCCCGTCGGGGCCGACCGCTCTAGACCCAGGTCGGGCAGTCGAAGACCATGCTGCTCAGCGTCATGTTCGATCCCCAGCTGGGGGTGAGGTTGACCATGCACACCGAGAAACTGCTCAGCGAGGCGTACATGACGTCGACCGAGCCGCGGTGATCGGACGCGAGATCGAAGTCGCCCGCCAAGCCCCGCCATGGGTCGGCCGAGGTCCCGGAGCCGGCGATGGTCGCCGTGTCGTATGACTGACTGTCGGGGGCCGGCGAGATCGTCACACGCTCGTGCGCCGGGATGTCGATGTCGCCGATCGAGAAGGCCACGTTGACCAGCGGCTGGCTGAAGGTGAAGGTGAAGCAGGCCGAGTTCGACGAGGAGGACGCATTCTGGCCCATGGTGACACCAGTGGCGCTCAAGCCCCCTGTGGCGCCCCGCATGGTCAACGAGGGCGAGGTGCCGACGGCATTGGAATAGGTCGACGTAGCCGTCACCGTGAAGGAGTTCGCCGCGCCCACGCCCTGGAGCACCGTGGGCATCCACGTCCAGGCGCTGTACCCGTTGGCGCCGGCCGAACCCGAAGGCGTCGAGGCGAAGACCCCCGCGCCATAGGACCAGTTCATCGTGTACCTGCCGGACGGGCACAGGGAGGGGGTAAGGGCGACGGCGGGGGCGGCGGCGGCGATGGCGATGGCCGGAACGGACCAAGCCGCACCGTGCACCAGGGAACGTCGGGCAGGGCCGGCAGGCTGAATCTGGGCAGGCTGATGTTGGGCAGCAGGGGACAACGGGATCTCGCTTCTACTGTGGCAGGCAGTATGTGAGCGGGCAGGTGCTCACAGCTGGGGTGAGCGGGCAGGTGCTCACGCGGTGATCGTAGAAGCAACCTGAGAGGCGAAATCGCCATCGGCGCTCGTCACAGCCTCGCTGCCAGCGAGCTCTCAGGTTTCGCGAGTCAGGGCCTCACCCGGGGACCGCACAGTCAGCGCACTGCGGCCCGCAAGCGCTGCGTGAGCTCGTCATCGACGCTCTCGAAGAAGCCACCGACCACCTCGTCGAGCTCATCGAGGCTTTGCGCGCAGAACAGGATGGGTTGGTACTGGGTGATGTCGTAGGCCAAGGTCCCCATGGCAGCCAGATCCAACGGGCGGTGCTCCATGTGGCCGAACTCGTCCATCTCGCCGTAGCTGGACAGAATGCCGGCGCCGTAGGCCTTGACCTCGCCGTGCTCGCGGATCACGCCGAACTCCATCGTGAACCAGAAGACGTCGGCGACGAACTTGAGGGCCTGGTCGGTTTCCAGCCGCTGCGCGGCCGCGCCAGCCGCCGCAGTAAGGGCGGCGAAACGCGGCGACGCGAGCTGATTGGCATGTCCCACGACCTCATGAATGATGTCCGGCTCGGGCGTGTACAGCGGCCGGCTGCCATGACGCAGGTACTGCGTGGAGTTGAAGACACGTTGGCCGAGGTCGGCATAGAACTCGCGCAGCGGCACCAACCCGGGGGCTGCGGCGTATGACCAGCCGGTCAGCGGCTGGAGCCGCTCGGTCACCTCAGCGAGCTGAGGGACCTGATCGGTCGGCAGCCCCAGGGCATGCTTCGCGGCGAGGTACTCACTGTGAGCGTATTTCTCGTGCTTGGGGCCGAGTTGTTCGCTGACGTAGGCCCACACCTCATGCTCGGGCTGGGTGTAGTCGATCACCGGGGCCGGGGCCCCACCAGCGCGATCCCAGCCCAGGGCGGCCGCAGCGATCGCCCCGCGACGAGCGACATAGGCCGCGTCGTCACGGCCCGGGTGGTTGTCGGCCAAGTGCACCTCGACGACACCGCCGGCCTGAGTCACGGCCGAATAGAGCTGGCCTTCCACGAACACGTCACTCACCTCATGGGGGTCGATCAGTGGACACACGCCGTCGTGCGACCTCCATTCCAGAGAAACACGGGAATGCCGCCGACGCCAAGAGTTGCTTAGATCTTTAGGCCCGAAGCCCGGTTTTCGAGAGCGATAGCCCCCGACAACTGAGCACTTTGTTCAGTCACCGGGGGCACCCCTGAATGCCGAGCCCGAACTCAAGAGTCGCCGCGCGAGCCGACCCGTCGCCAGAGGGCCGGGGCCGCACCGGAGGCGAGGAGGAGTTTGAGGACATCCCCGATGAGAAAGGGGAGCAGCCCTTTGACCAGTGTCTGTTGGAAACTCAAGTCGGCTGCAACGGCAAGCCAGGCAAGCCCGACGGCATAGATGGCCACGCTGGCCAGGGCCATCTGGGCAACACTGGTCCGCCAGCGGCGATCCCAGGACCGCCCTGTGAGCCACCCGAGAACGCCCATGGCCAGGAACATCCCGACGATGTAACCCGCCGAGGGGGCATGCATGATCTGCAGGGCCGTGCGGGCATGCCCCGTCGCGGGATCAGGCGAAAAGACTGGGAATCCAGCCAGGCCCACGGCCAGATAGACCAACATCGTGCCCAGCGCCCGACGCAGGCCATATCCGGCACCGATCAGGAGCACGGCGAAGGTCTGGCCGGTCAGCGGGACAGGCGTGAACGGGAGGGGGAGGGCGATCTGCGCCGACAGGGCCAGGAGGCCGACCCCGCCAGCGACGAGAAGTCCTTCGCGAACCAGGCTGCCAGCTGCGAGGTCGGCCAACGCCGGCGCGACCGGGCGCTGCAGGGGAAGCGTGCTCATCGGTGGTCCCTAACTGTGGAGGTGAAGCGCGGATTGGTTGGTTGCGAGCCGGAAACCGCCAGGAGGTCCCGCACCGCTGCCAGACGTGCGGCGCGCTCATGTCGGGCGGCGAGGGCCTGATCGAGATCGACAGCGACAAAGCGGACCTTGGTGCCCGGCGGCATCTGCCCAATGACGTCAAGATCGGCACTGATGACCGTTCCCACCATCATGTAGCCGCCACCAGACACCGCGTCCCGATGCAAGATGATCGGTTCGGTCCCCGATGGCACCTGCACCGAACCGATCGGATAGCAGGCATCAACGATATTGGACGGGTCCTCTCCAGCGCCGAACGGTGGCACCCGCTGGACGTAACGCAACGGGGTGCCATTCTTCAGCCGGTAGCCAATCCGATCGGCCTCCGAGCCGACCTGCCAGGTCTCGGCGAGGAATCTGTCCAGCGAGTCACGCTCGACCCGATCAGCGTAGAGACCAAGCATCAGGCGCAGTTCATATTCCTTGCGCAACGGAACACGCAAGTTCTCGGGCAGGACCGCGGGGCGGCGAGGACGCCTGACATTCCGCCCGAGAGGCAGCACGTCGCCTGCGGCGAGCGCGCGACCCTGGAAGCCGCCCAGGCTACCAAGCGCGTAGGTCGACCGGCTCCCCAGAACGACCGGCACATCGAGACCGCCGGCGATGGCGACGTACCCCCGGGCCCCGGCCTGCGCGTATCCCAGCGCCAGCTGCTGCCCGGCGCTCACCTCGACACACGCGTTGGTGGCGATCGGCACACCGTCCAGGGTCACCGCGACCTCGGCACCCGTCACCGCCACCGCACCATCTGCCGCGAACCGCAATGTCGGCCCCATGAGCGCAAACTCGATGGCCGCGGCAGTTTCATCGTTGCCGACGAGAAGGTTGGCCGCGCGATAGGAGAGCTGATCCATGGCCCCGGATGGCGGAATGCCGAGGTGGTAGTAGCCGGAACGTCCGGCGTCCTGGACGCCGCTGAGCAGGCCAGCAGCGACGACCTCAACGCGAGCGGAGTCAGCGGACATCGAGCACCTCACAGAGCGCGCGGGCGTAGGACCGCGGGTCGGCTTCGAAGGCGCCGATCGAGAATTCGACC
The DNA here is from genome assembly GCA_017993715.1 of Phycicoccus sp. Taxonomy (GTDB): domain Bacteria; phylum Actinomycetota; class Actinomycetes; order Actinomycetales; family Dermatophilaceae; genus JAGOME01. The sequence continues at coordinate 15,107 of JAGOME010000031.1, read as the reverse complement.
GGGCGCGTGTGGAGTTGGTACTGGCCCTGATCGACCTGGGTCACGATGCGGTCATACTCGTCTCGGTCAATCGCCCGGAACTTCACAATGTCCCCCGGTCGGAAGAAGATCATGAAGTCCCGCAGGTGCTTCACCCGCTCGGCAGGGTCATAGATCGGCACTGGAGTGACGCCGAACATCTGATACCCTCCGGCTCCTCTCACGGAGTAGATGCACGTGAAGCACCCGCCGTAGCCGACCGTGAGCTTGGGGGTGTCGGTCCGCGGGCGCAGGTACTTGGGCACCTGCAGTTGCTGATCGCGCTCCACCATTTGGTACATGAAGGGCAGCCCGGCGACAAAACCGACCATGGACACGAACCAGGGTGTCGCACTGTGCGCCTCGATGAACGCCGCCTCGTCGCCGTAACCGTTGACCCGCGCGGCATACCCCAAATCCGTGGACGTCGGATCCTGATGTCGATCGCGGAACCGGGCTTGGGTTTCGCGCGTCCAGGGGTCGTCGTAGAGCACCGGAATCTCGACAATCCGCGTACCGATGACCCCCGAGGACGCATCAAGACCTGCTTCGAGCTGCTCGATCTGGCTCTGCAGGTCGGCCGCGGACACCCGATCGGGGTCGAACCGCACCAGGAATGACGCGTTGGCCGGGCAGATCTCGATGATCCCCTCAATCTCGGCCCGGCGCAGGGCTGCGGTCATCATGGAGCCAGCGAAGAAGGCCTGCAGCGACATCTCCTGCGAGAGTTCGACGAACAGGTGCTCGTCTCCCCCGTTGGTGTAGCGGGTCATTCCGACACCGCCGGCGTCGTGCGATCCAGCCACTGCTCGATCCAGGCGGTGTGCACGTGTCCATTGCGGACATCGGGTTCATTCAAGAGCACTTCGAAGAAGGGGATCGTCGTCGCGATGCCCTCGATCTCGGTCTCCCGCAGAGCACCCCGCAGCCGGGCCAAGGCCTGATCACGGTCCTGCGCCCAGACGATGATCTTGCCGACCAGCGAGTCATAGTAGGGCGGGATACTTGCTCCGCCGTAGAGCGCGGTATCGACCCTGACCCCCGTTCCCAAGGGCCACGACACCGAGGTCGCGACTCCCGGCGCGGGCATGAAGGTCCGCGGGTCTTCGGCATTCACCCGGACCTCGATGGCGTGCCCGTGGCGGGTGATCTCGCCCTGGGCATAGGGCAACGCCGCACCCTGAGCGACGAGCAACATCCCGCGGATCAGATCGACGCCGCAGATCGCCTCCGTAATCGGGTGCTCGACCTGGATGCGAGTGTTCATCTCGATGAAGTAGAACTCCTGTGTGGCCTCGTCGTAGAGGTACTCCACGGTGCCCGCACCGCGGTACTTGACTGACCTTGCGAGGGCAACGGCACTGGCGCACAGTCGTTCCCGGACCTCTTCGGCGAGCACCACCGCCGGCGCCTCCTCCCAGACCTTCTGACGGCGACGCTGCAGGGAGCAGTCGCGCTCGAAGAAGTGGACGACGTCGGAGCCGTCGCCGAGGACCTGCACCTCAATGTGCCGGGCCCGCGCGACGAAGCGTTCGAGATAGAGGGAGCCGTCGCCAAATGCCGCGCTGGCTTCCAATTGCGCCTGCGGGAACTGCGCCCGCAACTCGGATTCGTCATGGGCCAGGCGAATGCCGCGCCCGCCGCCGCCAGCTGAGGCTTTGAGCAGCACTGGGTAGCCGACCTGTGCCGCAACCTCAGCGGCCGCATCCACCTGATCAACAGCACCGCCGCTGCCCGGCACGACCGGCACTCCCGCTGCTGCAGCCGCCTCAATCGCCGCAACCTTGTCTCCCATCCTCGCGATCGTGGCCGCTTCGGGCCCGACGAAGGTCAGGCCAGCGTCCGTGACGCGGCGCGCAAACTCGGCTGCCTCAGAGAGGAAACCGTAGCCAGGGTGGACTGCGTCGGCGCCCGTTGCCGCCGCCGCCGCCATGATGGCGTCCTGGTTTAGGTAGCTGCGCTTGGCATGGGCCGGGCCGATGCAAATGGCCTCGTCGGCGAGGCGCACCGCCAGTGAGTCCGCGTCGGCCTCACTGTGCGCCGCGATGGTCCACAGACCAAGCTCGCGCGCCGACCGGATGACCCGCACGGCGATCTCCCCACGGGCGATCACCAGCAACCGGGAGATGGCCGTCATGGCGCCACCCCCAAGCGGATCAGGACCTGCCCGATCTCGACGAGGTCATCGTTGTCCACGAGGATCTCCTCGACCGTGCCGGGATGCGTGGCGAGGAGCGGCGTGAACATCTTCATCACCTCGATCAGACCCAGCGTGTCGCCCACGGCGACCTGCTGACCGACCGTGATGTAGTCCGGCGCCCCGGGTGATTCCCGGCTGTAGAACGTGCCAGGGATCGGCGCGGTGATCTCATGACTGGACATAGCGGGTTCCCATCGGGTGAAGAGGTGATCAGTTGGAAGGGGCGGAGCCCACGCCGGACAGGGGACGGTCGAGCGAGTTCGCGGTGACGAACCAGGCAACTCGAGCCGAGCGCAGCATGATCCCGTAGATCCCGGCGGAGAGCAGGATGGTGATAAGAGGGGCGTACGCGCCGTTGCCGCTCAGGGTCAGAGCCAGACCGGTGACGGAGGCCACCAGCCAGGCCGCCATCCCGGCGGGATTGAACGCGGGGACCTGATCGGAGTGGTAGTAGACCTGCTCGCCGAAAAGTCGCTCATACGCTGGCGACAGGATGTGGGTGATGGCGACGCCAACCCAGGCGGTGACGAAGATGCCCTGGTAGTTCAGTGCCTGGAGGATGTAAGCGAAGACATCGGTGGAGACCATGAGCGCGAGGACGACGATGCCGACGACGACGGCCCACATCCACTTCTTGGCCTTGAACGGCAGGACCTTCTCGAAGAACGCCTGCATGTTCACGGTCGCGAGGTAGTAGTTGGCGCTGTTGATTCGCGTCTGGGTCACCCAGATGAACACGAGCGCGAGGAGCCCGCCGAGCACGGTGATCAGCTGGTCCACGACAGCGGTCTCGGACACGGTGGACAGGCTGCTGGAGGTGATCAGGAAGATGCCGACCGCTCCATTGATCAGGAAGGTCATGGCGTAGAAGGGAATGCCGAAGTTGATCCGAGAGTGGTAATTCACGTCCTCCCGGCGGCCGAAGCGAGCGAAGTCGACCGTGAACATCATCAGCACGTAGACGCCCATGTAGGCGATGTAGGCCGAGATCCAGCCGTCGCTGGGGGCACCACCAGTTGGTTGGTAGGTGAGCCAGGCGTTTGAGTACCCGTACTTCACGATGGTCATGACGACGGCCAGCGTGAGGCCGATCAGATAGAACGGCAAGAGGAGGCCGTTGAGCTTGTCCAGGAAGTGCTGCACGCTGCCAAACACCAGGGGCACGCTGTACAGCACCACGAGAAGCGCAGCGATCGGGTAGGACAGCGCACTGATGACCTGATGAGCCGCGACAGCAATGACCGACCCCTCAAACACGGCGTAGTAGATGGCCGTGAGGAAGAAGATCAACGTGGCCAGCAGCGCTCCGACTCGCCCGAAGAGCACGCGGGAGAAGAGGGCCACCGAGAGACCAGTCCGAATCGCGTAACGGGACAGAACGGTGTTGATCACCCCGTAGGTGATGACGGAGAGCACCATGGCAATGAGGGTGTTGATGCTGCCGTAGGCGATGGCGAGTGTGGCGCCGAGGAAGATGTAGAACAGGGCGCTGCACACCCCCCACCAGGCCATCGTCAAGGATCGCGCACCGGAGCGGCCTGCGTCGGGGATCGCCAAAGTAGCGAGGTCGACGGTGTCGTCCTCGGCATGCGGGGTTCCGGCCATGGGGGGTTTCTCCTAGGGGCGAGGCGGGAGCGGGTGGCGGGGAGGTGCAGGGACGGGTGAACTCCGGTGCCCGGTGGCGGGCGGCGGAGAATGCGCGAGTCAGGCGGCGAAGCTGGCGACGGCGATGCCGGCGTCGTCCAGGGCCTTTCTGGTCGCTGCGACGAGGGCCAGTGCCCCCTTGGTGTCGCTGTGGATACACACCGACTCGAACTCAATGGCGATGTCGTGACCTTCGACGGTCCGCACAGTGCCCTGCCTGCAGGCCTGCAGGACCTTGGCGGCAATGTCCTCAGGATTGAGGACACCCACGTTGCGGGTGAAGACGATCGTCCCGTCGGCGCCGTAGTGCCGATCGGCATAGAACTCCCGCACGACCGGGTGCTCGATGCGGGTGGCCACCGCCTCAACCACCGAGCCGGCCATGACCAGGATCGGCAACTGTGGATCCAGGCGGTGGAGGGCAGCCACGAGTGCCTCAGCGAACTCGGCGTCGCGCGCCGCGTGCATGTAGAGCGCTCCGTGCGGCTTGAAGTGCTGCAGTGACTGGCCCGCCAGCGAGACAAACTCACGAACGGCACCGAGCTGATAGATACAGTCGTTGACGAGCTCCTCGACGCTGGCGCCAAGGTCACGTCGGCCGAAGCCAACGAGATCCCGATACCCGGGATGCACCCCGATGCCAAGGCCGAGGGCGGCGGCCTGGGTGACCGTGCGGGCGATGGTGGTCGGGTCGCCCGCGTGAAAGCCGGCCGCGACGTTGATCGAGGTCACGAGCGGCATGATGAACTCATCAACTCCATCGCCCGCGACGTAACTGCCGAAGCCTTCGCTCATATCGCAGTTCAGGTCGATGGACGTCTTCATTGACTGCCTTTCGTGGGCCCGAGGCGGTGGGGAATGCCGCCCGCGGATCGTCGGTGATCCGCGCTGCGCCGACACTAGGAGCACCCAAGGCAATCGCCAAGAGCCATATTGCAATACCCTGATATAGAAAGTTTCTATATCAGGGTTGCCCTCGGAGGTCAGATGAGCTTGTCGCTGCGCCAGCTGTCTTACTTCGTCGCCGTGGCCGAAGCCGGGCAGATCAGCGCGGCGGCCCGCGAGCTCTACGTGACCCAGTCCGCGGTGACCACGGCCGTGCGCGACCTAGAGGCGAGCCTGCGCCAGCCGCTGCTCACGCGGAACTCCCGCGGAGTGGTCCTGACGGAGGCCGGCCTGGCCTTCCTCCCCAAGGCCCGATCGATCCTGCAGATGGTCCAGGAAGCCCAGACCTTGACCGTGCCGGACGAGGCCGTCCAGGGCGCGCTGACGATCGGCGTCACCTACACGGTCATGGGCTACTTCGTGCCCACTCATGTGCCCCGCCTGCGGGCCCGCTACCCCCGACTGCAGATCACCTGGCTGGAGCGGGAGCGCGGCGCGATCGAGAGCCAGCTACTGTCCGGCGAGTTGGATCTAGGTCTGCTCATCACCTCCAACGTGCAGAGCACCGACCTGCGGCGCATGACCTTCGTGCAGTCTCCGCGTCGGCTCTGGCTGCCCCAAAACCACGAGCTGCGGCACCATCATGAGGTCGACCTCATCACGATCGCCGACCACCCCTACGTGATGCTCACGGTGGATGAGGCCGACGACACGACCCTGGCCTATTGGGGGGACCGCCAACCCCGTGTCCTTCTGCGCACCTCCGCGGTCGAGGCAGCCCGCAGCCTGGTGGCCAATGGGTCCGGGGTCACCATCCTTTCGGACATGGTGTATCGCCCGTGGTCACTCGAGGGCCGACGGATCCAGACCGCCGAGGTCATCGATGGGATCCCGTCCATGGATGTCGGATTGGTATGGCCCCAGGGCGCCGAGTTCACCCCGAGCCTGAGCGCGATCTATGACTACTTCCACCAGGAGTTTCTTTCGCCCCGGCCGGCATCGCGCACCGCCCGCTGATCCGCGGCCTCTTAGGGGCAGTTCGTCGGGTGCGGTAGCCCGTCGTAGACCTGATAGCTGAAGTCCTGCATGAAACTGCCGCAGGGCAACGTCATGGAGACCGTGAAGGTCCCGAAGCGTGGCAGGAAGCCACAGTCAGCGTTGTTGTACGTCGCTGTGCTCACCTTGACCGTCGCTGTCCCCGTCGCGGAGGTCGTGACACTGGCCGTCTTCTTGGTCGACGACTCACCAAACCCGGAAGACGCGGAGGTGGGTGAGAACCCGATCATGTAGTTGTTCTCGCTGTCCCTCGTCTCATCCCCGGCGACCATCAGAGCCAGGCCGGCGATAGGCGCGCCTCCCGTTGTGTACACCGAGAAGGTGAGGTTCAGCACCGGGCTGGAGTTCACGGCAGGAGCGGGATTGGCTGCCGGGTCGGTGCTCGAGCTGTTCTGGTTTTTGCTGTCTCGCAGGTACAGGTCAACCGACGACCCGCCAGCCAGGACCGTGCTGTCTACGAGCGTGACCACCGCAGTGCACGCCGACTGCGATGCCGCTGAGGCTGGCGCCGGCGCCGCCACGACGAGCGCGGGCATCGCCCACGCCGATCCCACCACCATGCGCCGTCGCGTGACGGCCTGACCCCTGTTCACTGTCCATCCCTGTGCCCCGTGACCGAGGACTCCCGCCGGGCCGCGAGCAGTCCACATGAAAATCGGTCCCGCACGCCGACCCCATGCGAGATGCACCCTATCGGTCCGGACCCGCGAAGTCCGCTCGTCGCACGAGGGGCCGCGTTCGCGGCATTCTGCGTGGTCCGCGCTTGCCGATGACCGACCGTGGCGGTTGGCTGTGAGGAACGCCCGTGAGACGAAGGAGTCCTTGTGTCCGACGACAACCTCAGCAGCCATCTCGACCGCAGCACCCTCGAGCCCGACCCGGCATTCGCCGCACAGGCCAACGGGACGGCCGCGATGTACGACGAGGCCGCTGCCGACCACGAGGGCTTCTGGGCCACGCAGGCCCGCGAGCGGATCAGCTGGTCGACGGACTTCAGCCAGACGCTGGACTGGAGCGGAGCGCCGTTTGCCAAGTGGTTCGTCGGCGGCGAGCTCAATGTGGCCGACAACTGCGTCGACCGGCATGTGCGTGCCGGCCGCGGTGATCGCGTGGCCATTCACTTCGAAGGCGATCAGGGCGACACCCGGACCATCACCTATGCCGACCTGCAGCGGGAGGTGGCCAAGGCCGCCAATGGCCTGCGCAGCTTGGGTATTGGCAAGGGGGACCGCGTCGCGATCTACATGCCGATGATCCCCGAGACCGTCTACACGATGCTCGCCTGCGCCGGCCTGGGCGCTCCACACTCCGTCATCTTCGGCGGCTTCTCCGCCGAGGCCCTGCGGACCCGGATCGACGACGCCGAAGCCAAGGTCGTCGTCACCACCGACGGGCAGTGGCGCCGCGGCAAGGCCGCACCCCTCAAGGCTGCGGTCGATGAGGCGCTGGCCGTTGACGGGGAAAAGTCCACCGTCAAGCACGTCCTGGTCGTCTCCCGCACGGGTACCGAGGTGTCCTTCGTCGCCGACCGTGACGTGTGGTGGAGCGACGTCGTCGAGGGTCAGGACGAGAGCATTGAGTGGGAGGCGCACGACAGCGAGCACCCGCTCTTCATCCTCTACACCTCCGGCACGACCGGGAAGCCCAAGGGCATCTACCACACGACCGGCGGCTATCTGACCCAGGCGGCATACACCAATTCCGTTGTGCACGACCTGCATCCGGACACCGATGTCTACTGGTGCACCGCGGACGTGGGCTGGGTCACCGGCCACTCCTACATCGTCTACGGGCCGCTGGCCAACGGCGGCACGCAGGTCCTCTTCGAGGGCACGCCCGACACTCCCCACCAGGGTCGCTGGTGGGAGATCATCCAGAAGTACGGCGTGACGATCCTCTACACCGCGCCCACCGCGATCCGGACGTTCATGAAGTGGGGCGACGAGATCCCCGCCAAGTTCGACCTGTCCTCGATCCGCGTCCTGGGCAGCGTCGGCGAGCCGATCAACCCTGAGGCGTGGCTCTGGTACCGCAAGAACATCGGCGGCGACAAGGCCCCGATCGTCGACACCTGGTGGCAGACCGAGACCGGCGGGATCATGATCAGCCCGCTGCCCGGCGTCACCACCTTGGAACCGGGCTCCGCCCAGCGCCCCATCCCCGGCATCTCCGCCGAAATCCTCGACGACGAAGGCCAGCCGTTCACCGAGGCCGAAAAGGTCGGCTACCTCGTCCTGACCAAGCCGTGGCCGGCGATGCTGCGGGGCATCTGGGGCGACCCCGACCGTTACGTCGACACCTACTGGTCCCGCTTCGGCCCCGAGTACTACTTCGCCGGCGACGGCGCCAAGTACGATGCCAACGGCAACATCTGGCTGCTCGGCCGCGTCGACGACGTCATGAACGTCTCGGGTCACCGTCTGTCCACGGCCGAGATCGAGTCGGCCCTGGTCTCCCACCCGGCCGTCGCCGAGGCCGCCGTCGTCGGCGCCAACGACGAGACCACCGGTCAGGCGGTCGTCGCCTTCGTCATCCTGCGTGGCGAGGCAGTCGACCAGGCTCAGGCCGACGAGAAGGCGATGATCGAGGCGCTGCGTGGACATGTCGCCCACGAGATCGGGCCGATCGCCAAGCCCCGCCAGATCATGATCGTCCCCGAGCTGCCCAAAACCCGCTCAGGCAAGATCATGCGCCGCCTGCTCAAGGACGTCGCCGAGGGCCGCGAGATCGGGGACGCCACCACGCTGGCGGACTCCTCGGTGATGAACCTCATCGCCGCCGGCATGAACACGCCATCGGACGACTAACCACTCCACCGGGAATGCCGCAGGCGCCGTCAGACATCTGGTCCGGCGGCGCCTTCGGCATTCGGAACGCGGTAGCGTCACTGCGAGGCCGCCGACGACGACTGGCGCGTCAACCTGCTGATGAGACCCCGGAGGACGCCGATGACGACCAAGCGCACGCGGCTCTTCTCACGACCGTCCTGGATCGAGACCCAGTTCGTCGCCCAGGCACTGCGCACCGAGACAGTCGGTGGCGCCATCCTGCTCGCCGGAGCGCTCTTCGCGCTGCTGTGGGCCAACTCGCCGTGGCGCGAGGGCTATGCCGCGTTGCGGGATATGCACGTGGCGATCCCTGGGATCGGGCTCGACATGAGCCTCGGGCACTGGGCGGCCGACGGACTGCTTGCCATCTTCTTCTTCGTCGCCGGGCTCGAGCTCAAGCGAGAGTTCCTCGTCGGGGACCTCAACACTGCCCGCAAGGCAGCCGTTCCGGTCGTTGCGGCCTTCGCTGGCGTCGCGACCCCCGCGATCGTGTTTGTCATCACCGTCTCCGCCCTCGGTGGCGATAGCGAGGCCATGCGCGGCTGGGCCATCCCCACGGCCACCGACATCGCCTTCGCGCTGGCCGTCCTCGCGGTGCTCGGGTCCCACCTGCCTTCGGCGCTGCGCTCGTTCCTGCTCACGCTGGCCGTGGTCGATGACCTGATTGCCATCACGATCATCGCCGTGTTCTATACCGATGATCTCTCGGTCATCCCGCTCCTGGCCTCGCTGATCCCCCTGGCGGCCTTCGCCGCCCTCGCCCAGCGCCGCATCGTCGTCTGGTGGCTGCTCATCCCCCTCGCATTCGTGACGTGGGTCCTGGTCTACAAGTCCGGCGTGCACGCCACCGTCGCTGGCGTCCTGCTCGGGCTCGTGGTCCCCGTGCGCCCGCGCAAGTCGGTGCCGCGGATCAGCACCCTGGACCGCGAAACCGATGTCGCACACCGCCTCGAGCACCGTCTGCGGCCGATCTCGGCTGGGTTGGCGGTGCCCTTGTTCGCCTTCTTCGCCTCGGGGGTGACGGTCGTCGGCGGCGGTCTCGCGGCGGCATTCGCCGATCACGTGGCCCTCGGCACGATCGCCGGACTCGTCATCGGCAAGGTCATCGGTGTCCTCGGCGCAGTCTTCCTGATGAGCAAACTCTTGGGGGCGGCCCTGGGTGAGGACCTCACCTGGACCGATGCCCTGGGCGTGGCTCTGCTCACCGGGATCGGCTTCACCGTGTCGCTGCTGATCGGCGAGTTGGCCTTCGGGCCCGGCAGCGAACGAGACGATCACGTCAAGGTGGGTGTCCTCGTGGGGTCGCTGACGGCGGCATTCCTCGCCGGCATCGTCCTGCGGGTGCGCAACCGCGCCTACAAACAGATCTACGAGCTGGAATCTCGCGACGACGACGGCGATGGCATCCCCGACTGCTATGAGGACGATGCCGACGAACCTCCCGGCGACTCCACACCGACGTCGGGCGAGACTCGGTAAGGTGACCCCGACGACCCAGCCCGGTGCCCACCGGGCGGCCCGAGACGAGGGTGTACCCATGGCATTGCAGAGCCCCGAGACGCAGCGCACAATCGGCCAACTCGTGGTCGATGCGACCCGCGATGTCGAGGGCTTGGTCCGCAGCGAGATCGCGCTGGCCAAGGCCGAGGTGCAGCAGGGCGTCGCGATCATGGGCAAGGGCGCAGGCCTGCTCGCCGCCGCCGGGGTGGTGGCGCTGTTTGCCGTCGGGTTCGTCCTGACGACGTTGGCCTACGTGATTGCCATCTGGCTGCCCGTGTGGGCCGGGTTCCTCATCGTCGGCGTGGTCCTGCTGATCGTCACGGGCATCCTCGCGGCGATCGGCGTCAAGGCACTGAAGTCCGCCCGGCCGGCCCCAGAGCGGGCCATCGCCGAGGCCAAGCAGACGATCGCCCTTCTGCGCCCCTGATCGGTCGTCCGACAGGCGACAGGCGGCGTCGGCGCCTGGATCGAGGACACGACGGGCTCTGAATGCCGTCGCCGCATTCGGGAAAGTCGGCCAGTGGTCCCCCTTTGCGGACCCCGACGAATGCCGCGGCCGGAGAGTCGGCCAACCGTCCCTCTTTCCGGCGGCCGGGCCGACGGCGCTACAGCCGGACGCAGGCGCCCGTGTCGATGGCTCCCGTGGCCTGCTGCCCCGCGATGAGATCGGGCGAAATCTCCTCGAGGGCAAGAGCGTAGCCCGTCTCGGGGTCATCGAGGGATCGCGCAAAAATCAGCCCGACCGCCCGGCCCGCCTCATCAATGAGCGGCCCGCCGGAATTGCCGGGCTGGACCACGCCGCGCAGTGAATACACGGAGCGAACCACCGGGTCCTTGCCGTAGATGTCCTGCCCACGGGCCTCCATCAACGCCCGGACCCGGACAGGCTCGACCCGGAAGTCACCGGCGAGCGGATACCCCAGCGCCGCGGCGTCGTCCCCCGCCGAGACCGGATCCCCGAGCGGGACCGTCGGCAGCGGCAGACCATCCACGGCGATCACCGCCACGTCCGTGTCGGCATCGAAGAGGACGACCTGACCGGCCCACCGCTCACCTCCCGACGTGACATAGACCTCGTCGGTCCCGGCCACGACATGCGCATTGGTGACGATCCGACCAGACGAATAGACCCAGCCGGTGCCCTCCAACGTGCTACCGCACCGCGGCGCCAACCCATCGATCCGGACCACAGATGCTCGGATCCCCTCGATCGCGGCGCTGCTCACCGCGGCGCCGTCAGGGGCCTCCGCCGGCACGATCGGCTCCGGGCTGAGGCCAGCGAACACCTGCGGCAGCCCGGCAGCCACGACCCGTCCGCGCAGGTCGGCCGCCGCCTGCGAGACCACGCCGGGCATGTGCGAGTCGATGGTCGTCAAGATGCGACTGCTCGCCACCGCCGTGGACAGACTCCCCGCCGAGGTGGCGCGCACGGCCCCTGCGACAAGCCACAGGGCCACGGCGGTCGTCGCGATCGCCACGGCCAGCCCGCCCACGGCATTGACCCAGTAGACCGGGCCGGCGTCGAGGTCACGCGTGAGACGCCGACCGATCACACCGCCGATCAGTTGCCCGAGCAAGGCCATCAAGAGGCTGATGAGAATGACGATGAGCGGCTGGAGCCAGGGCCGCGCGTCCGAGGCCGGTAGCAGATCGCGCACCTGGGGCACCACCATCAGGGCGAGAATGCCGCCGGCAAGGAACCCGGCGAGGCTGAAGCCCGTCGCGATGAACCCACTACGCATACCGCCGATGCCGTAGGCGGCCAGGACGAGAATGCAGACCAGGTCGGTCCACGGCAGCGTGCCAAACCCACTCACGAGCTCGCCTCCGGACGAAAGAAGCGATGCGGTACCACGAACTCGCGGGAGATGTCCCAGTCGCGGGTGAGCCCACCGAGGTCGAACAGGGTGCTCAGGAGCATCGCCGTGAACCCCCAGATGAACAGCCCATCGACATCGAAGCCCGGCATCCGCACGTCCGGCATCCGGGGATGCACGGCCATGAATCGGTGCCGCGCGTCGAGCAGGTCCTCGACGGCCACCAGGTCGACCCGGGCCACCTCCGCTGGATCGACCTCGGTGAGCGGATGCGGCCGGGGCCAGTACGCGAGGACGGGCGTGACGGCATTCTCACTGGGACGCAGGTACAGCGACGGCAACGTGGCGACGACGTCGACTCCCTCGGGCTCCAGGCCGACCTCCTCGGCGGCTTCGCGCAGGGCCGCGTCGATCGGACCAGCGTCTGCACCCTCGAGCCGGCCACCGGGGAAGGAGACCTGCCCTGGATGTGATCGCATATCCGCAGCCCTCTCGGTGAGGACCACGTGATCGCCCTTGTCGCCGGGCCCGAACAGCATCAGCACCGCCGACTGGCGGTCGTGCTCCGCCGGCGGGGCGAACCGCTCGAACCACTCCCCTGGCGCGGTCCGCGCCGCAGCGACCGCGCGGGCCATCCACGCCGGCCGAGGCGGGGCGGGCCCGTCGAACGGGTCATACGTCACCGACGGCCCCGGTCGTTGTGGGCCTCTTGGGCCTGGAAGAACACATCATCAGGCAGCGGCCCGGGCGATGGGGTCGGCGGGGGCGCGCCCTCGGCCAGCTCATAGGTCAGCAGGCGACGCGCCTTGACCGGGTCGGTCTCTCCGATGCCAAATGACGGGCACCACTGCGTGACCGGGCAAGCACCGCACGCCGGGCGGCGGGCGTGGCAGGTCCGGCGCCCGTGAAAGATGACGACGTGGCTGAGCATCGTCCAGTCCTTGCGTTCGATCAGGTCCCCGACGACCTGCTCGACCTTGACCGGATCCTCCTCGTCGGTCCAGCCGAATCGGCGCACCAGCCGGCCGAAATGGGTGTCGACCGTGATGCCCGGCACTCCGAATGCGTTGCCCAACACCACATTGGCAGTCTTGCGCCCGACTCCCGGGAGCGTGACCAGGTCCTTCATCCGACCGGGGACCTCGCCGTGAAACCGCTCAACGAGGTCAGCCGAGAGCCGCAGCACCGAGTTGGTCTTGGCCCGAAAGAAGCCAGTGGGCTTCAGGAGTGCCTCGACAGTGTCGCGATCGGCGCCAGCCAGATCAGCCGGGGTGGGGTAGCGGGCGAACAGCGCAGGCGTCACCTTGTTAACGGTGACATCGGTGGTCTGGGCCGACAGGACGGTCGCCACGAGGAGCTGGAAGGGGTTGTCGAAGTCGAGCTCGGCATGGGCGTAGGGGTAGCGCTCCAGCAGCGCCCGGTACATCCGCCGGGCACGCCGCTTGAGCGCCACGGGGGACTCCGTGGCGACATCGAGGCGGCGTCGGGCGGACACACCGCAAGAGTAAGGGCGGGGACTGTCAGCCATCGTCCAGACCCGGCCTGCGGGCCCGCCGCCGGGGTCGCGTGCCCGCCCACGGCAGCCTGGCGTGCCCCATCGCTCGTGGCGGGCGGCATTCGGACACCGTTCGTCTCAACGGGAGTGCCGCCGAACAGACTTAGCCCCGCCGACAGCGGTCCGCGAGGCACCCCATGGCACACTGTCCGACGTGGATCACGACGTTGTACGCCGCGCCCCGCTGCTCGCCGGGCTCGATCAGGAGGCGGCCGAGCACCTCATCGGCGAGATGGCGCGCACCCACATGGAGCGCGGCGACATCCTCTTTCACGAGGGCGACCAAGGCGATCGGCTCTATGTCATCGGCGAAGGCAAGATCAAACTGGGCCGCACGAGCGCCGATGGCCGGGAGAATCTCCTGGCGATCCTCGGCCCCGGCGAGATGTTCGGCGAGTTGTCGCTGTTCGACCCCGGCCCGCGCACGGCGACGGCCACAGCCGTGGCCGAGACCCAGGTCCTCGCGTTGGGCAACGAGCAGCTTCGCGAGTTCCTGACCGCGCGCCCAGGGGTGTCGTTGACGCTCCTGGCCGCCTTGGCTCGGCGACTGCGTCGCACGAACGAGTCCCTGGCCGACCTGGTTTTCACCGATGTCCCGGGTCGCGTCGCCAAGGCGCTGCTCGACCTGGCTCAGCGGTTCGGCCGGCCACTTGATGGCGGCGTCATGGTCAGCCACGACCTCACCCAGGAGGAGCTGGCCCAGCTCGTCGGCGCTTCCCGGGAGACCGTCAACAAGGCACTGGCGGATTTCGCGACCCGCGGCTGGCTCAAGCTCGAGGCTCGCGCGGTGCTCCTCATCGACGTCGAGCGGCTGCGCCGCCGCGCCCGCTGACCCCACCCGCAGACCTACCCGCAGACCCGCGGGAACTTCACACCCGCGCTGGCTATAACACCCGCGCCCGTGAACAACCCGCGCCCCCTGGCTTGGGTCACCGATCCTCTATCTCGTGATCGGCAAGGTTCTGACCTGCGCAAACGTGATCCTGCCCCCGCGCCCAAGGCACTAAGTGGCGCGCTGAGAGGCAGGAAACTGCCGTGGTTCCTGACGCGCCTCGCGCCCTTCGCCAAGGAGGGGCGTGCCCCACGGCTCGATTTCCGCTGTCTCGCAGTCAAATTCGAGAAGGACTACCCTCGTGGCACAAACCAGCTTCGCCCTGTCCGTGCGCTCTCGCCACTGGCGGACAGGTCTCCGCCACCATGCCTTCGGTAGGTGACGGCCCTCGTCGCCACTCCGGGAGGGCGCTGACCAGGCAAGATGCGGAACTCGCCGGCGGCCTCGCCAGGCACTAAGGGAATTGACCTAAGTCGGGGCAGACCTACCCGCAGACCCGCGGGAACTTCACACCCGCGCTGGCTATAACACCCGCGCCCGTGAACAACCCGCGCCCCCCGCGGGAACTTCACCCCCGCGCTGGCTATAACACCCGCGCCCGTGAACAACCCGCGCCCCCCGCGGGAACTTCACCCCCGCGCCGGCAATAACACCCGCGCCCGTGAACAACCCGCGCCCCCCGCGGGAACTTCACACCCGCGCTGGCTATAACACCCGCCCACGTGAACAACCCGCGCGCCGCTACCCGCGCAGGTAGTCGAGTTGGGCGCGG
>JAGOME010000030.1 GCA_017993715.1 Phycicoccus sp. | reverse complement strand
GAACAGAGCCCCAACGACCAACAACGAGACGGTCAAGATCACGACTCACAACGGACTCCTCAGCAGACCCAGTAACGGTCCCCAGTCCTACCAGCGCCCACGGTCGTTAGTCCGGTCAACATCACCGACCGACAGCCTCGTCGTGGCGGGGCTGCGCGGGCGTCGGATCGTCGGCTACGCCCGCGCCGACCTGAGTGACGTCGGCCCCGGACACGCCGGCCTTCTCCTGGAGCCGCTCTCCGCCCGGGGCATCGAGGCGGTCGTGCTGCTCGCCATGGAATCTCACCCGGGCCAGTCACACGTCGCACTCGCGCAGGCTCAGGCCTGCGCTGATCAGCTCGGGGTAGCGGTCTGGGACCAGGTGATCGTGCGAGACGGCCGCTGGTGGCTGATCGGGGCCGCGGACGGTCCGGGCGTCCCCGTCCCCGACCCTGCACAGGTCAGCGCGTGTCTATCCCTCATCGTCGAAGGCGTTGCGCCCCTTGCTGACCGGGCGGGGGTGGGCGCCCTGGTCGCTCCTGATGCGCTGCGTTCAGCGGCCGCGGCGGCGGTGCTCGCCAGGCTGGCGGGAGAGCGACCCGCGCGCATCCGATCCGGGGCGCTCACGGGCTGGGCGCGGCTGGCTGTCGCCTCCGATGGGGGACCTGCACCGACAACGGCCGAAGCGGTGGCTCGGATGGGTCTGCTGACCCTGGACCCCATGTGGCGCGACGCCCTCCTCGCCTGGCTGTTGCCAGGATCGCTGACCCTGGGGTCCTTCCCGCCGGACATGGTGGCCACCTTGCGCCGGCGGCTGCCGTCGCGCGAGGACCTGGCGGCACCTCCCGAGCTGCTCTCTCGCTTTGCCGCACTGAGCACCTGGATGCCCGATGAGGCGCCGGATGTCGCCGCTGAGATCTGCGCGATGACCGGCGTGGTCGGTTGGCACACCGGCCAGGGCGCCCTCGCCGCGGAGGCCTGTGGCCGAGCGCTTCGACTGATGCCCGATCACCGGCTCGCCACCTTGATCGGCCGCATCATCGCGGTGGGGATGGCCCCACCCGACCGGTCCGACGCCAGCGGCCGGGCCTCTGCCTGAGGCCGACAACGGAGCGGCGGCGGCGGGTCGTACGATGGCCGGAGGTCTTGAGTGCCAGTCGTCCAGCCCCGGCTTGCTGGCCGGCAACCCTCCTCGTGGTGGGGTGCCCCGGGTGATGACCTGGCCGGGCATCAGCGTCCCGGCAAGCGCGAGCCCGAGGAGACCCGGCCATGTCGGCACAACCAGTTCCACCCTCGTCCACCATTCGGCGACCCGGTGGGTCCGAGGGTGACAAGCAGTTCCTCGACTTGGGCTCTGTGGACCTGGAGCTGGGGGATCGGCTGCCGGAGTGCACGGTGGCTTTCGAAACGTGGGGAGTGCTATCACCCAAGCGTGACAACGCGATCCTGGTCGAACATGCCCTCACGGGCGACAGCCACGTGGTCGGTCCCGCGGGCCCAGGGCACCCCACAGTCGGCTGGTGGGAGGGGCTGATCGGACCGGGCCGACCGCTGGACACCCGCGACGTGTTCATCGTGTCCACCAACGTCCTCGGTGGCTGCCAAGGCACCACCGGGCCCTCATCCCCAGGGCCGCGTGGACGCGCGTGGGGCGGGGACTTCCCACGGATCACCATTCGGGACCAGGTCGAGGTCGAGGCCAGAGTCGCCGATGCGCTGGGCGTGCAGCGGTGGCACACCGTCCTCGGTGGATCCATGGGTGGCATGCGCTCGCTCGAATGGTGCGTGATGTTCCCCGAACGGGTTGCCCGCGCTCTGATCTTGGCCTCGTCGGCGTATGCCTCTGCCGATCAGATTGCCTGGTGCCAGGCCCAGGTGCTGGCGATTCAGGCTGATCCGGCCTACCAGTCCGGTCATTACTACGCGTCAGGGTCGGCGCCCTTGACCGGGCTCGGCATCGCCCGTCGCATCGCCCACCTGACGTATCGATCTGAACGGGAGCTCGCCGATCGGTTCGGTCGCCGGCCGCAGGCGGGGGAGGACCCGGGTGCAGGCGGCCGCTATGCGGTCGAGAGCTATCTCGATCATGCGGCTGACAAGCTCACAGCCCGTTTTGATGCGGGCAGCTACGTGACGCTCACGCAGGCCATGGGATCGCACGACGTTGGACGTGGTCGTGGTGGAGTGAATGCCGCGCTGGGACGCGTGTCGGCCCGGATGTGGGTTGCCCATGTCGACTCGGACCGCTGCTATCCGCCGCGGTTGTCATCGGAAATCGTTCGCGCAGTTCCGGATTCGCTCCCCGTTGCGATCACGTCGTCTCACGGGCACGACGGGTTCCTTGTCGAGACCGAGCAGGTCGGTCGGCTCATTCGTGAGGTGGTGGGTACGCCCCTTGCGGGCCGTAGTGAGCAAGATGCTCGGGGTGCGGCCCCCTCTGCGCCTGCAACGGACCAGGAGGAGCCCGTCCGGGAGCAGCGACAACAGGGACGCGGGGATACCGACGCGCGGAGCAACGGCGAGGTCCACGGGAGCCTCGACGCCGAGTAAGGTCGACTCTGGTTCCACCACCACGAACGTCAAGGAGGACGCGGTGACCATCGTTGTCGGTTACGTTCCGACCAAGGAGGGGCGGGCGGCATTCGACCGCGCCGTCGCCGAGGCGAAACTGCGGGGCACGGCCCTGATCGTCATCAACTCCAACCGGGGCGGACGCGACTACGACGCGCGCGACGCCGACAGCGAGACCGAGCTGGAGCGCGTCGCACAAGACGTGCGGGACAGCGGGATCGCCATCGAGGTGCGGCAGTTGGTGCGGGGTAACGAGCCGTCAGAGGACCTGATCGCCGTCGCCGACGAGTCCGACGCGGATCTCATCGTCATCGGCCTGCGTCGCCGGTCACCCGTCGGCAAGCTCATCCTGGGCTCCAACGCCCAACGGATCCTGCTCGATGCCCCCTGTGCGGTGCTGGCCGTCAAGGCCTGAGCGGCGCGGCCAGCTGCCCCGATCGAGGGGCACCCACGACCTAAATCGCCTGCCGACGGAACACCAGACCCCCCGCTGACGTTGTCAACAGCGTCAGCGTGTGGGCAAATCTGTCCCGTCGGCGATTATAATGGTGACTAGCCCCCGCGGAAGGGGTCAGCCCGAGTGGTCACCTGCAGCCGCCAGATCCGTCCCGGGCCAATCAAAGAACCCTGTCGTTGACCCATTTCGCGCTGTGCGCTGGGTCGACCGCAGAACCGAAAGGTTGTCAGTGTCGCCTGTGAGCTCCCGAGCAACAGACCATCCGCTCCCCAAGGAGTTTGCCCACGAGGCCTTGCAGCGCCTGGTGATGCATGGCCGCACGCATGGTGCGGTGAGTGGTGCGGACGTCAGTTCCGCCATGATCGACGCCGGTGTTCGGCCCGCCAGGGGCAAGGTCGTCCTGGCCGCGTTGGCGGACCAAGGGATCGAGGTCGCACTGGACACCAGCGTGACGAGCACTGCACGCAACGGTGCTCGGACAACTAAGAAGGCCGCCGCTCGGACCACCACGCGTGGCTCCGCAGCGGCGGGCGAGCAGTCCACGGCCAAGGGGGCCTCAGTGAAGACCGCAACGAAGGCAACGACCACAAGGGCAACGACCACCAAGGCCGCGGCCAAGGCAGCCGCCCCGGCCGCCAAGAGGACCACCGCCCGGCCGGCGTCCAAGGCCGCTGCCGCCAAGGCAGCTGCCGCGACCGGAGCCAACGCGTCCGAGGTCGACGAGGACGAGACTGTCGACCTCGAGGCCGACGTCGAGACCACTGATGGGGAGCAGACTGGCGACGACGCCGACGAGTCGACTCCCAAGGCTGCTGCCGACGGCTCGTCGGGTGATGGTGCGGGCTTCGTCATCCGCGATGACGACGAGGAGGATGCCCCGGCTCAACAGGTGGTCACTGCCGGTGCCACCGCCGACCCGGTCAAGGATTACCTCAAGCAGATCGGCAAGGTCGCGCTGCTCAACGCTGAGCAGGAGGTCGAGCTCGCCAAGCGGATCGAGGCCGGCCTGTTCGCCGAGGAGCGGCTCGGCAGCGGCGACAAGATGGACATGCAGCTCAAGCGTGAGCTCTGGTGGATCGCCCAGGACGGCAAGAACGCCAAGAACCACTTGCTCGAGGCCAACCTGCGGCTCGTCGTCTCCCTGGCCAAGCGCTACACCGGTCGCGGGATGCTCTTCCTCGACCTGATCCAGGAGGGCAACCTCGGCCTCATCCGGGCCGTCGAGAAGTTCGACTACACCAAGGGATACAAGTTCTCGACCTACGCGACGTGGTGGATCCGCCAGGCCATCACTCGGGCCATGGCCGACCAGGCACGCACGATTCGCATCCCGGTCCACATGGTCGAGGTCATCAACAAGCTTGCTCGGGTGCAGCGCCAGATGCTCCAGGACCTGGGTCGCGAGCCCACCCCGGAGGAGCTGGCCAAGGAGCTCGACATGACCCCCGAGAAGGTGGTCGAGGTCCAGAAGTACGGTCGCGAGCCCATCTCGCTGCACACCCCCCTCGGTGAGGACGGCGACAGTGAGTTCGGAGACCTGATCGAGGACTCCGAGGCTGTCGTGCCCGCCGATGCCGTCAGCTTCACCCTCTTGCAGGAGCAATTGCACTCGGTCCTCGACACGCTCTCGGAGCGGGAGGCTGGCGTGGTGTCCATGCGGTTCGGGCTCACCGATGGCCAGCCCAAGACGCTCGATGAGATCGGCAAGGTCTATGGCGTGACCCGCGAGCGGATCCGGCAGATCGAGTCCAAGACGATGAGCAAGCTGCGGCACCCGAGTCGCAGCCAGGCGCTGCGGGACTACCTGGACTGATCCCGCCGCCATCGACAGTTGACGAGATCGCCTGGCCACACATCGAGTGTGAGCCAGGCGATCTCGTCATTCGCCGTCGCGCGAACCGCTGCCACCCGCCCCACGACGGAGGGCGCGCCCGGTTGCGTCGCGGCATTCGGTGAGGAAGCGGCGCCCGGCCCTCGGCCAGAGGGCAGCGCGCAGCCGACGACCACGGGAGCGGGTGCGGGCGGCCGCCCGCGCTATCTCGTTGGTTTCGGCGCGCACGCTCATCAGGGGCTCTGCCGGTCGGGCATATCGGGCCCGCTCCAAGGTCAGGACGACCCGAGTGACGGCCTCGGCCTCCGCCCCGGTGAGGCTCGAGCGCTCAACGACGTCGGCCGCCGCCGCTCGGGGGGTCGCGCCGTCGGGCGCGCCCAGCCCGAGATCGTCCAGTCGCGACATGAGCTCCTGCCACTCGACTTCGGTGCGCTGCGCGTCATCGAGCGCTCGTGCTCGGGCCCGGGCCAGCCGGATCCGGCTGCCGCCCGGGACGACCAGGACGCTAGCCAGCGCCAGGAGCGCGGCGACGACCCACCACCGATAGGTGCGCAGCCAGGTGAGCCAGGCCGAGACAGCGGTGTCGCCGGCCGGATTATCAGCCACATCGGTCGGCAGGTCCGGCCCCTCGGAGGGCGCGGCCGCGGACGGCGCGGGCGCGCTCGCGGTGGCCCCGGGAGTCGGCTGCGACGACGACTGCTCCAGGGTCCAGTCGGGGGCCACACCGGACCTGACAGACGGGGTCGGCTCGAAGCGCATCCAGCCCACCTGGGGGAACCACAACTCGGGCCAGGCATGCGCGTCCGTGGCTCGCACGGTCCAGGTATCGAGATTGCGTTCTCCGGGAAGGTAGCCCACGGCAACGCGGGCCGGAATGCCGGACGCTCGGGCCAACATCACCATGGCCGTCGCGTACTGCACGCAGTAGCCCTGTCGCGTCTGCAGAAAGTGCGTGATCGGGTCCTGGGTCCCGTCATTGGGTGCGAGTTCGAGGGAGTAGGTCCATCCTGGGCCCCGCAGCTCACTCTGGAT
The DNA here is from genome assembly GCA_017993715.1 of Phycicoccus sp. Classification (GTDB taxonomy): domain Bacteria; phylum Actinomycetota; class Actinomycetes; order Actinomycetales; family Dermatophilaceae; genus JAGOME01. The sequence continues at coordinate 42,263 of JAGOME010000030.1, read as the reverse complement.
CGCTCGGGCCGCCTCGATTCCCGTGGAGCCTTCGGGCACGATCTGCGCAGTCAGATCCTGCACTGCCAGGGCCGCCTCCTCGGGGACGTCGAAGAAGCCACTGCCGGGTCCGACGTTGGGGATCGTCTCGAAGGCATTGTCGGTCAAGGTCGGGTCGAGGTAGTCGGCGGAGTAGGTATCGAACTGGTCGGCGGTCCGCAGAATGCCGTTCTCGTCCACCTGCCACTGGTCGGCCCCGAGGGTGAGGAGCACCATGTTGGCCGGGAGCGCTAGCTGAGGGGACCGAACGCCGTTGTCCTCGACAGTGATGCGGTACGCATCGGACCCGGCCAAGGCGGCACCCGGCGCGGGCAGCAGCCCGCCCGTTTCCTGAAACGCCCGGGCGCCGGGGGCCCACTGCCCATCGGCATATGTCGTCAGAACGTCCACCCGCAGCGGGGCAGGGATGGGCGCCGTTGTGGTGTACTGCAGAACCGGCCCGTCCGAGCGGCTGCTCAGGCTGCGGGCGACGTCCAGCGTCGACTCCAGGGTGACTCCCGATCCGCGCCCGACGTCGGCCCGACCCAGGCCGTCGGCAATGAAGGTGGGGGGCAGCTGGGGGATGACGATCGGGGCCAGGGCTGCGAGGACGAGTGCGCCGCCTCCCATGATCCGTCCGCGGTGGGCGAAGCGACCAACGGGATCCCCGGAGCCCTGCGCGCTCCAGGCGATCCCGCCCCACTGCCGCAGCCGCCGCAGGCCGTCCTCTCCGACGAGGGCCAGCCACAGGACCGCGGGAACGAGGAACCAGATCAACGCCAGGCCTGTGCCGCTATTGGTCGCTGACGCGAGGTAGGCCGCGAGGAGGGGCACGCCTGCTGCAGCCGGGGCGCGTCTGGTCACCGCGATCGCGTCGACCACGATGGCCGTCACCCCAATGAGCAGGGTGATGGCAAACACCGCCCCTGGTGTCGCGGGTGCGGGGGCGCTGTAGTCGCGGACCGTCCGCAGGGCCTGACTGAGCAAAACGCTAGTCTCGCGGACGGTGGCCCAGGTGGGCAGGCCATAGGCCGTCGTCTCGCGAAGCAGGAACACATTGATCGTGGTGGCCAGCGCGAGGGCTTGGGCGAGGATGGGAGCCGTTCGCGATGTGGTGAAACGTCGTGTGGCGATCCCGACGAGGACAACGACAGCGACAACTACCGCCGACGGGCGGATCCAGGCGCTCGGTGTGAACAGGGTGACCAGGGGGAGAGTCGCCGCGAACGTGCACAGTCCGGCCAGCACCCCTTGAAGCCATCGGGTCCGGGTCATCGGGCCATCGCCCCCTCCGCTCCGATGGCCGTCGACCAGGCCTGGGATGGTGCTGTGCCCTCATCGATCACCACTGCGTCCCACCCTGAGGCGCGCAGGGCGGCGAGGGTTCCGCGCGCCAGCGACTGGGCGTGTGCGGGTGATCTCCCGGATTGGACAACGAACGCCAGGCCTCTGGCCCCGTGGGGGCGCAACGCCGAGAGGCTTCGGACGGTGTCGTCGTCCAGGCCGCCGACGACGGCAATGACCAGACCTCCACTGGTCGTCCGGTCCTGGGCCGCGTGCAGAATCGGCAGGAACGAATCGGTGCGGTCCAGCTGCACCTCGGCCAGGCGGACCAGGGCAGCGTCGAGGTCCTCGTCGGTGCGGGCCCCCGAGTCGGCTGACGAATCGGATGTGACCAGTCGGATGCGGTGGGCATGCTGGGACAGGTGCGCAGCCATGGATGCTGTCAGGCTGACGGCTCCCTCAAGCGTCGAGGAACGTCCGGTCCCGGCGTGGGCGACGGAGCGCGAGTCGAGGACGATAACGGCGTGGCGTCGGGTGGGCCGATCCTCCTGCCGGACCATAAGGTCTCCTGTCCGTGCGGTCGCCGGCCAGTGGATGCGACGCAGGTCGTCGCCATCGCGGTAGGCGCGCACGGTCTGGTCGTCCTCACCATGCAGAGCGACCCCCTGAGGGATGGACCCCTCGGACCCTGCGCCCCCGAGCAATCGCCGGCTGATGGTCAAGGGATGGACCCGGGGGAGGACCACCAGCGTCCCTCGGCCGGTGACGACGGCTGGTCTCGAGGTGAGGCCGAATGGGTCGCTCACCTCGACCTGGAGCGGACCCACGGGATGGACGCCGCGCTGGTGGGGCCGCACGGTGTACTGGAAGTCGCGGGAGGCGCCGGGGCTCATCGCGCCGACGATCATCCGGGGGCGGTCGCCCAAAGAAGGGGGGAGAAGCTCGGTGGCCTGGCACAGGGGAGAACGCCAGCCGTCCCGGTTGGTGATCCGCACGGTCACCAAAGCTCCCTCGTCCACCGTCACCAACGGGGGTGCGATGGTGCGGTTGACCTCCAGGTCCATACGGCGGCGGCCCAGGAATGCCGCGAGGCCGACCAAGGCCACGAGGAGTGCGCCGATGCGAATGAGGTCGCTCAGCCCGAGCGTCATTCCCCCGACCACGAGCAACAGCCCGCACGTCAAGAAGGCACCCCCGCGGGTGGTCAGGGACTGGCGCAGTGTTCGCACGAGCGCGACAGGTCAGCGTGGCGGCGCGGGGACACGGACGCGGTGCAGGAGATCGTCCACCACGCCGGCCGCGCTGCGCCCGGCGAGATGACTCTCGCCGGTGACGATGAGGCGATGTGCGAGAACGGGAACAGCCAGGCGCTGAACGTCGTCGGGCAGGACGTAGTCGCGACCCGCGAGTGCCGCCGCCGCCCGAGCAGCGCGCAGGAGGTGCAAGGTTGCCCTGGGGGAGACTCCGATGCGCAAGGCGCTTGAGCTGCGGGTCGCCGTGGCGAGGTCGACGATGTACTGGCGCACCGCGACCGAGGCGTGGACGGTGCGCACCGCCGCCACCAGCCCGGCGACGGTTGCCGCGTCGGCGACGGGGTGCAACTGGTCAAGGGGGGAATGGCCCCCATGCTGGTCTAGCATCGCGACCTCACTGTGGGGCGCTGGGTACCCCATGGACACCCTGGCCATGAAGCGATCGCGCTGGGCCTCAGGGAGGGGGTAGGTGCCCTCCATCTCGAGGGGGTTCTGGGTCGCGATGACCATGAACGGCGCCGGGAGCGCATAGGTGGTGCCGTCAACCGTGACCTGGCCCTCCTCCATTGACTCCAGCAGGGCCGACTGGGTCTTGGGGGAGGCCCGGTTGATCTCGTCGCCCACGACGATGTTGGCGAACACGGCCCCGGGACGGAACTCAAAGTCCCGCACGTCCTGGTTGAAGATGCTCACGCCGGTGATGTCGCTGGGCAGCAGGTCCGGCGTGAACTGAATCCGTCGCACGGTGGCGTCGACCGCCCTGGCCAGGGTCTTGGCCAACATGGTCTTGCCGACGCCGGGAACGTCTTCGAGGAGGAGATGACCCTGCGCTAGCAGGACGGTGACGGCCGTGCGAACGACCTCAGGCTTGCCCTCGATCACGGTGTTGATGGCGTCCTGGAGGCGCCCTCCCACGTGCAGGACGCGCTCGAGCGCGACAGGTTGCTGGAACCGATCTGCGGCCTGTCCCGGCGGGACCTCGCCGGTGCGGTGGCTGTCCACTGTCACCTCCACATTGCGGGGATCCCTGCGGCCCCTGATCTGCATCTCATCTTGCCTCACGTCGACTAACCGCTCGGGCTGTCGTCCGGTTCCCGGTCCAGTCGCGGGAGCAGATGACGCACCCGCGCGGACAGCCTGATGAGCTACGGGAGTCCCAATCCTCCACTTTCCACCACCAACTTTGACGTGCAGAAACAGGTCTCTGCTCTGAGAACAATGTGGCAATTTGAGGCTTCTGAGGTTTGAAGTGGAGTAAAGTGGAGGGAACGGGTGCCACCGGGGTGCTCGGGGTGGAGTGGTTTGGAGGTGCGTGGTGTTCCTCGGCACGCACTCGCCTCGTCTCGATGACAAGGGCCGACTGATCCTGCCGGCGAAATACCGCGACAAGCTCGCGGGCGGTCTGGTCATCACGCGTGGGCAGGAGCGCTGCCTCTACGTCTTCCCCATGTCCGAGTTCCAGCGGATCACCGACACCGCTCGGGTCGCCCCGACCAGCAGCAAGGCAGCTCGCGACTATCTGCGCTTGTTGTTGTCTGGCGCTTCCGACGAAATCCCTGACCGGCAGGGCCGGCTGTCCATCCCCGCGACGCTGCGCGAGTACGCAGGCCTGGACCGCGATTGCACGGTGATCGGCGCCGGCAGTCGCCTAGAGATCTGGGATTCCGCCGCGTGGGCGGCCTACCTCGACGCCACCGAGCAGGCCTACGCCGATACCTCCGAGGAGGTCATCCCCGGACTCTTCTGACGGACCTCGCCCAGGGCTGCCCGTGCGCCGCCTCCCCGACCGACCCGAATGCCGCCCACCCCGACTGCGACGCGTGGCCTCCACCCGTTCGATCCCGACCCGACTTCCCCCGGGCCGGGCCGACCGGATGGGGACCAGGTGTCGACAGCCGACCCGGACCCCGCACGCCGAACCAGGAGAGCCCCGTGACCACCCGAGGAGATGCGGCCGCACGGCACATCCCCGTCCTGCGAGACCGATGTGTCGAGTTGCTGGCACCGGCGCTGCAGGCACCGGGCAGCGTTGCGATCGACGGCACGCTCGGGATGGGGGGCCACGCCGAGGCGCTGCTCGACGCCGTGTCGAGTGCCCGCGTCATCGGTATCGACCGAGATCGGGAGGCGCTTGCCCTTGCCGCGGAGCGGCTGGCCCGCTTCGGCGACCGATTCATGCCGGTCCACGCCGTCTACGACGACCTCGACGAGGTGCTCGCGGATCGGGGTCTGTCCGAGGTTCAGGGTGTCCTGTTCGACCTTGGTGTCTCCTCGCTGCAGCTGGACGAGGCCGATCGTGGGTTTGCCTACGCTCATGATGCGCCCTTGGACATGCGGATGGACCAGAGCTTCGGACGGACCGCCGCAGACCTGCTTAACACCGAGTCCCAGGAGGAACTGGTCCACATCCTGCGGACCTACGGCGAGGAGCGCTTCGCGGGACGGGTTGCTGCCGCGATTGTGCGGCGACGCACGCGTGAGCCGTTCTCGTCGACCGCGGAACTGGTCGACGTCGTCACCGCCGCCGTCCCCGCAGCCTCCCGGCGCACCGGCGGCCACCCAGCAAAGCGCACCTTCCAGGCACTGCGGATCGCGGTCAACGATGAACTCAGCGTCTGGGAACGAGCGGTGGCGCGAGCGATCAGTGCCCTGAGTGTGGGGGGCCGTATCGCCGTGCTGTCCTATCACTCCCTGGAGGACCGCATCACCAAGCAGGCCTTTGCTCGGGGTGCGACCAGCCGCACGCCGGTCGGCCTACCGGTCGAGTTGCCCGAGCATGCGGCCTACCTGCGCCTGCTCACGCGCGGTGCCGAAATGGCCGATGACGCCGAACAGGCCCGCAACCCGCGCTCTGCGTCTGTGCGCCTACGTGCGGCCGAACGCCTTACCCCGTCCACAGGAGGGTCCCGATGAGCCAGCTGGCCACCGCCCGGCCGATCGCTCGGACAGCGCCGAGCAGCCGCCCGCGGACGACTGCGCGCGACCTGCGCGTGGTGACCGCCCCTCGCGCCGGGCATGGTGGCTTGCTTCTGATCTGCCTGCTGCTGCTCGTCGGTGCCCTCTTGGGGGTCCTGCTCCTCAATATCTCGATGGCCAAGGGCGCCTTCGCATTGGGGGAGCTGCAGAAGGAGTCCAGTCAACTGACCGACACCGCGGCCGAGGCGCAACATGCCTTGGACCGGGACACGGCCCCCGCAGCCTTGGCCCAGCGCGCCCTGGATCTGGGCATGGTGCCTTCGGGCAGTGCGGCATTCTTGCGGCTCAGCGACGGCGCGGTCCTCGGCGTGGCGCAGGCGGCTCCCGAAGGGAGCACGTTTAGCGTGGTTGCGCAGGCACCTGTGGAGGCAGCGCGGAGCACCGCGGCTTCTGCTCCGGCTCCGCAGGAGTCGGCGGCAGCGCCACCGATGCCCACACCTGGCACGACAGTGGTTGAGGAAGGCACGCTGACCCGCACGACGGTGGTGGAGATCCGGGAGGGCAAGGTGGTGACGACGGTGACCAGCGCTGACAGCGCCACGGGGATCACGACCACCTCCACCACCACGGAGGACCTCCCCGCAGGGGCGACTGCGGGGACCGCGGCCGACGCCGCCACGCCCACACCCGAGCCGTCGGCGACCCCCTGATCAGCCGCCTCACCGAGTCCAAGGACAAGAACCCGTGACTGCCCGCCGCCCCCCGCCCCCTGCCGCACGTCGGCCGGGGCCGTCGGTGTCGCGTCCGGTCCGGCCTGCCCGGCCGGCGACCGGTGCTCAGCAACGAGCAGAGTCTGCGGGCGCTCGCCCATCCGGGCGCCCGGCTTCTCGTCCGGCGACCCCGCGGCCCGCCCGGCCCGCTGTGCGGTCGGCGGATCCTCGCGCAGCCTCCCCCCGGACGCGTTCTGGTGTTGCCGCTCCCTCCAAGGCACCCGCACCCCGCGTACCTCGCAATACCTCGCCGGCCTGGCGGAGTCGAAAGGGTAGCGGCGGCCCCCCGCGTGCCCGGTCGGGCTCCGGGGCCGGTGTCGGCCGGCCAGAGCGCAGGACACGGGTCCTGCTGGTCATTGTCGCGTTCGTCTTCAGCCTCTTCGCGGCTCAGCTCGTCCGGATCCAGGGCCTCGACGCGGCAGCAGTCGCTGCCGAGGCCAAGGCCAACCGCACCGCCGTGGTTGCCGTCCCCGCATTGCGCGGCACCATCCGGTCAACGGACGGTGTCGTGCTGGCTTCCAGCCAGGCCAGGATCACCGTGGTCGCCGACCAGCAGGCGGTCTGTACCTTCGGGACCCGAGATCGTGCCTGCACCGCCGAGCACTCCACCGCCGCTGTGGCCAAGGCCGCGGCAGCGTTGTCGCCCCTGCTCGATCTCCCGGCCAGTGAACTGGTCACTCTGTTGACGGGCGACCAGCGTTATGTCGTCCTGGAACGGCAGGCGACCCCCCTGATCTGGCGTCAGATCGCCGACCTGGAGATCCCGGGTATCTACAAGGACCAGCGGGTGTCCGAGGACGGCTCCGACGATGGCGGCTCAGCGGTCTCGGTGCCGTTGCGTACCTACCCTCAGGGCTCGACGGCGGCCTCGCTGGTGGGCTTCGTGACCCGCAACGGTGAGCCTGGAGGCGGCGTCGAGCTGTTGTCCGACAGCACGTTGCGGGGGCAGGTCGGCCAAGAGCAGTACGAGGTCGGTGGCGCCGGCGAGATCATTCCTGCCGCGGGTGTCGAGGTGACGCCTGCCGTGAACGGCGGCGATGTCACCTTGACCATCAACTCCAACCTGCAGTGGTACGCGCAGAACGCGCTGGCTCAGAAGATGGCCGAAACTGACGCGTTGTCGGGGACCGTTGTCGTCATGAACGCCAAGTCAGGGGCGTTGCTTGCTGTCGCGTCCTATCCGACGTACGACCCCAACGACATCGGCGCTGCTCAAGGTGTCCTGACGAACAACGCCTTCAGCGAAGTCTTCGAGCCCGGATCGACGGCCAAGCTCATGGTCATGGCGGCGGCGCTGCAGGAGCAGACGGTGACTCCGGACACCCCGGTCATCATTCCGCCGACCCTGCCTCGCTATGACCAGGTCTTCAACGACGCCGAGGCCCACCCCACCGAGTACCGGACAGTAGCCGGGGTCCTGGCGCAGTCGAGCAACATCGGCACGGTGCTCATCAGTGAAACCATGCCGGCCAAGACGCTGGAGAACTACTACCGCAAGTTCGGCCTCGGGTCGACTTCCGGGATCGGCTTCCCGGGGGAGTCCGCGGGCTTGCTCGCCAAATCTGAGGACTGGAGTGGTACACAGCGGGCGACCATCGCCTTCGGACAGGGACTGTCGGTGACGGCGATCCAGGCAGCATCGGTCTTCCAGACGATCGCCAACGGTGGGGTCCGCGTGGCTCCGAGTCTGGTCGCCGGGTCCACGGATCCAGACGGCACGTTCGTTGCTGCCGAGCCCGCGCAGTCCACCCAGGTGGTCGACTCCGGCGTGGCACAGCAACTCAGCGAGATGCTCGAGGGCGTCGTCGGCGAACATGGCACGGCAGCCGAGGCGCAGATCGCTGGCTATCGCGTTGCCGGCAAAACAGGCACCGCGGACCGGTATGACGCCGCGGTGGGGGGCTACAGCGGCAAGACGGCGAGTTTCATCGGCTACGCGCCTGCGGACGACCCCCAGATCGTGACGGCCGTGATTCTCCAGCGGCCGATCAAGGGCTACTTCGGCGGGCTGGTCGCCGCACCAGTGTTCCGGGACGTGATGACTTACGCCCTGCAGGAGTTGAAGGTCCCCCCGACGGGCACGACGCCCCCCACCTTAACGGTCGAAGTGACGCCCGAGCAGGCGGCCGCTGACCCCACGACGTTGCGCGACGGACGCGCCAGTGGCGGGTAGGGTCCGCCTGTGGCCGTTCCTCGACCCTCCCCTGTCGGGTCGGTGAGCCTGGGCGACCTTGCCCTGCTCATCGACGGCTCTGACGTTGTCGGATCGGGATCGACGTCGGTCAGCGGTGTCACCTTGGACTCGCGCGGTGTTCTACCTGGCGATCTGTATGCCGCGCTCCCCGGGGCGACGACGCACGGCGCCCGTTTCGCGGCGCAGGCCGCTGCCAGCGGCGCCGTCGCCATCCTCACGGACGCGGCCGGGGTCGAACTCCTCGGACCCACGGACCTGCCTCTCCTCGTCGTTGAGCAGCCGCGGGCCTGGCTGGGGGCGGTTGCGCGCCGCGTGTACGCCACCGGTGACCTCGGCCTCACGTTGGTCGGCATCACCGGGACCAACGGCAAGACGACCACCGCCTATCTCGTCAACTCCGCCCTGGTCGCCCTGGGGCACACGACCGGACTGATCGGGACCGTCGAGACCAGGATCGGGTCTGAGCGCCTGAGCTCGGCGAGGACAACCCCCGAGATGACCGAGTTGCACGCTTTGCTCGCCGTGATGGCGCAGCAAGGCGTCGACACCTGCGTCATGGAGGTCTCGTCCCACGCCTTGGCGCAGCATCGGGTCGACGAGGTGATTTTCGACCTGGCCCTGTTCACCAACCTCTCCCAGGACCATCTCGACTTCCACGGCGACATGGAGTCGTACTTCCGCACGAAGGCCACCTTGTTCACGGCCGCTCGGGCCCGCCGGGGCCTGGTCTGTGTCGACGACACCTGGGGCCGACGTCTGGCCGACATCAGCGGCATTGCGACCCGCACCCTGACGACGACCGATCTCGATGCGGACTGGTCCGTGCGACGGCGCGGCGACGACCCCGCGAGTTTCCGGTTGACCGGGCCCGGGGAGATCTCGCTGGACCTGCGCTCGGCGCTGCCTGGTGATTTCAACATCGTCAACACCGCCATGGCCGCAGCTGCGTTGATCGAGCTGGGCGTCGAGCCGCAGCGTGCCGGCGTGGCCATCCTCGGAGACCCGCACGTTCCGGGTCGGATGGAGCGCGTGCGCCTCGATGACGATTCCCACGCTCTGCCGCTGATCGTCGTCGACTATGCCCATACCCCTGAGGCGATCAGGGCAGCCCTGGCCGCCTTGCGTCCCCAGACCACCGGGCAGCTGGTCTGTGTCACGGGCGCTGGGGGAGACCGAGATCGCGACAAGCGATGGGCCATGGGTGCGGCCGCCGCGGAGTTCGCCGACGTGGTCGTCGTGACCGATGACAACCCGCGGTCGGAGGACCCAGCTGCCATCCGCGCCACGGTCCTGCAGGGAGCCCGTGACGTCCACAACGAGAGGAATGCCGTCGTCGTGCTTGAGGTGGGAGACCGGCGCGCCGCCATCGCCGAGGCGGTGGCCGTTGCCGCCGGTCTGCAGCCGGACCTCGTGTCGACCGGCACAGGCGCTCAGGCGGTCGTCGTCGTCGTGGGCAAGGGTCACGAACGCGGCCAGGAGATCGCTGGCGACATCCTGCCGTTCGACGATCGCGTCGAATGCGAGCGTGCGTTGGTCCAGGTCCGTGACCGGGTCGAGTCCGGTGGTGGCCGGTGATTCCCCTCTCGCTCAGGCAGATCGCCGAGGTCGTTGGCGGTGAGGTGCGGCACAGCGCGGACCCGGACCGGGTCGTCATCCACGGCGACGTCGTCACCGACTCTCGTGCCGCGCAGCCGGGCTCGCTCTACGTGGCGCGGGTGGGGGAGCACGCCGACGGCCACGACTTCATCGCGTCAGCAGTGGCGCACGGCGCCGTCGCCGCACTGGTCTCGCACCCGGTCGATCTACCGATCGCGCAGGTCGCCGTGCCCGATGTTCAGGAGGCGTTCGCGGCGATCGCCCGCGAGGTCATCGAGGCATCCCCGGGGCTGACCGTCATCGGCGTCACCGGGTCATCCGGTAAGACCAGCACCAAGGATCTGCTCGGCCAGGTGCTCGCGATCGCCGGGCCCACGATCGCCCCCGAGGGCTCCTACAACTCCGAGGTCGGAGTTCCCCTCACCGTGTGTCGCGTGCGCCCTGAAACACAGTTCCTCGTCGTGGAGATGGGGGCACGCGGGATCGGACACATCGCCTACCTCGCCGCGATGGCGCCGCCACGCATCGGCGTGGTCCTCAACGTCGGTACCGCTCACGTCGGCGAGTTCGGTGGTCGCGAGGCCATCGCGACGGCCAAGTCCGAACTCCCGCAGTCGCTTCCGAGCGATGGTGTCGCTGTCCTCAATGCCGATGATCCCGCGGTTGCCGCGATGGCCACCGTGACTCGGGCGCGCGTCGTCCTCGTCGGCGAAGACGTTCGGGCCCACATCCGGGCAGAGGACGTCCGCCTCGATCCGGGAGCGCGGGCGGCATTCACCCTGGTCACGCCGGTCGGCTCGGCCGCGGTCCAGCTCGGGCTGGCCGGGCGACACCATGTCGGTAACGCGCTGGCCGTCGTGGCGGTCGCCCTCGAATGTGGCCTGGCGTTGGCCGACATCGTCGCGGCAATCGAGGCCGCCGTCCCCATCAGCCGCTGGCGGATGGAGGTCACGACACGCGACGACGGGGTGATGGTGATCAACGACGCGTACAACGCCAACCCCGATTCGATGTCCGCGGCGTTGGCGGCCCTCGCCGGCATGGCGGCGGACCGGCGCATCGCGGTCCTCGGCACGATGCTCGAACTTGGTGCGGAGTCGGACGCTGGGCATGCCGAGGTCGGTCGCCGAGTCGTGACTGAGGGGATCGACGAGTTGCTCGTCGTGGGCCGCCACGCGGACCATCTCGCGGCAGCCGCCGAGGAGGAGAGCCAGCGCCGGGGCGGGACGACGACCGTGCGTCGATTGGCCGATGCCGAGGCTGCCGAACGAGTCCTGAGGCAGGAGCTCGGTGCGGGTGACGTCGTGTTGTTCAAGTCCAGCCGGGACGCCGGGCTACGGTGGCTCGGAGATCGCATCGCGGGGACCAAGGAGGACCACTCGTGATTGCCGTACTGGTCGCGGCGGTCGTATCGCTCATCATCGCCCTGTTCGGGACGCCGATGTTCATCCGACTGCTCGTCAAACGCGGGTACGGCCAGTTCATTCGTGACGATGGCCCGACATCGCACCACACCAAGCGTGGGACCCCCACGATGGGCGGTGCTGTCATCGTGTCCGCCAGCTTGCTTGCCTATGCCAGCGCCCACCTGGTGCTGTGGTCCAAGCCGACGATCAGCGGGCTGCTCGTTCTCTTCCTCATGACCGGATTGGGCCTGGTCGGGTTCCTCGACGACTTCATCAAGATCAGCAAGCAGCGCAGTCTCGGACTGCGGTCGCGCGAAAAGCTCGCTGGACAGGCCCTCGTCGGGGTCTTGTTCGCGATCCTCGCCCTGCAGTTCCCCAACGACGCCTACCGGACGCCGGCTTCGACCCGGATCTCGTTCGTGCGCGACACCAACCTCGACCTCGCGTTCGTCGGCCCCATTCTCGGCATCCTGCTGTTCATCCTTTGGGCCAACCTGATGATCTCCGGCTGGAGCAACGGGGTGAATCTCACCGACGGGCTCGATGGTCTGGCGACGGGTGCTTCAACCATGGTCTTCGCCGCCTACATCCTCATCGGCATCTGGCAGTTCAACCAGAACTGCCAGACCAACCCCGGGCCCAATTGTTACGAGGTACGAGACCCTCACGACCTGGCCATCGTCGCCGCCAGTCTCATGGGAGCCTGCTTCGGCTTCCTCTGGTGGAATGCCGCACCGGCCAAGATCTTCATGGGAGACACCGGTTCCTTGGCCCTCGGTGGGGCCATGGCCGGCCTGTCCATCACCACCCGGACCGACCTGCTCATGGTCATCCTCGGCGGCCTGTTCGTCGCGATCACCCTGTCGGTCGTCATCCAGGTCGGGTCGTTCAAGCTCACCGGTAAACGGGTCTTCCGGATGGCGCCACTCCAACACCACTTCGAGCTGCTGGGCTGGCAGGAAGTCACGATCGTCATCCGCTTCTGGATCATTGCGGGTTTGTGCGCCGCTCTCGGTCTGGGCGTCTTCTACGCCGAATGGGTGGTGGGTGGCGGATGACCGACGGGTCACCTCGACACGACCTGAGCCAACGCGACCTCAGTCACGCCGACGGACAGTGGGCGGGACTGCGCGTCCTCGTGGCCGGGCTCGGTGTGAGCGGTTTCGCCGCGGCCGACGCGCTCCTCGAACGCGGGTGTCGCGTCATCGTCGTCGACGGCCAGGAGCCCTCAGACGGCTCGGCGATGAGCGAGCGCGCGCGCATCCTGGACATCTTGGGCGCCGAGCTGCGCACCGGCGCCGGCCACGTCGATGCGCTCCCGACGGACACCATCGACCTCGTGGTCACCTCACCAGGGTGGCCCCCGCACCAGCCGCTGCTCGCCGACGCGGCGGCCCACGGCATTCCCATCTGGGGTGAAGTCGAACTCGCCTGGCGGCTGCGTCCTCGGCATGGCGCTGCACCCTGGCTGACGATCACCGGCACCAACGGCAAGACGACCACGGTCCAGATGCTGACCTCGATGCTGCGCGCCGCCGGGCTGCGCGCCATCAGCGCAGGCAATGTCGGCACGCCGATCCTCGAGGCCGTCCTGGACCCCGAGCCCTACGACGTGATCGCCGTGGAGTTGTCCAGCTTCCAGTTGCACTGGTCCTCGTCGCTGGCGCCCCAGGCATCGGTCTGTCTCAACGTTGCCCCCGACCATGTCGACTGGCATGGCTCCTACGACGCCTACCTCGCGGCCAAGGGCAAGGTGTATGCCAACACGCAGGTGGCATGCGTCTACAACGTGCAGGACCCCCAGACCGAGCAACTCGTCCGCGACGCCGACGTCCAGGAGGGATGCCGGGCGATCGGGTTCACCCTCGCAACCCCGGCTGTCTCCATGCTCGGCGTCGTCGATGACGTGCTCGCCGACCGCGCTTTCGTCGAGGCGCGGGCCACCACTGCCGCCGAGCTCGGCACGCTTGACGACGTGCGGGGCGAGGCTCCCACGGCGGCTCCCCACGTCGTCGCCAACGCGCTCGCGGCTGCCGCGTTGGCGCGAGCTCACGGCATTCCGGCGTCGGCCGTCCGCGAAGGCTTGCGGCAGTTCACCCCTGAGCCCCACCGCATCGCCACCGTCGCCACCCTTGACGGCGTGCACTACATCAACGATTCCAAGGCGACCAACCCGCATGCGGCCGCGGCGAGCCTGGCGGCCTACCCCCACGTCGTGTGGGTGGCCGGTGGGCTCCTCAAAGGCGCCGAGGTCGACGAGCTCGTGGCCGCGGTGACCGACCGCCTGCGTGGGGTCGTGCTGCTCGGCCAGGACCGGGAGCTCATCGCGCAGGCGTTGGACCGACACGCCCCCGATCTCCCGGTCATCGACATTGCGGACACAGACACTGGTGCCATGGACCGGATCGTCGCTGCGGCCGCCAGCCTCGCGCGCCCGGGCGACGTCGTCCTCCTCGCCCCCGCAGCGGCGTCGATGGACATGTTCACCAACTACAGCGCGCGCGGCGACGCCTTCGCGGCGGCTGTGCACCGGCTGGCTGCCACCCGGGGCGACGCATGACCAGCACCACGTCGCGCCTGCCGCGTCGTCGTGGATCGCAGGGGTGGTCCGCGCTGCGCGCTCGCTTGGAGACCCCCACGGCCACCTACCACCTCCTCGTGGCCGTCACCACGGCGCTGGTCCTCTTTGGGCTGGTCATGGTGCTGTCGGCCTCCGCCGTCGAGTCGCTCACCGAGACCGCCGCGCGCAGCCCCTTCCGCATCTTCGCCAAGCAGGTGCTCTTCGCGGGGATCGGGCTGGTTGCGCTGCTGGTGGCCATGCGGCTCAAGGTCCGGCACTGGCGCATGCTCGCGGTACCGATATGGGTCATCTCGATCGGGTTGCAGCTGCTCGTGTTCTCGCCCTTGGGGGCCAGCGCCCTGGGCAACCAGAACTGGATCAAGGTCGGGTCCATCACCATCCAACCCTCCGAGCTGGTCAAGCTGGGCTTGGTGCTGACGGGCGCCCTTTTCCTGGAGAAGCAGCGTCACCGGTTGGCCGAGGTGGCTCGCGTGGTCGTGCCCTACCTCTTCCCGATCGCGGCACTCTCGTGTGGGCTCGTCCTCGCCGGAAGTGACCTTGGGACCGTGGTGGTGATGACGGCGATCGTCGTCGGCGTGCTCTTCGTCGCGGGCGTGCCCCTGCGCTGGTTCACCGCAGTGGGCCTCGTCGTGAGCGCGTTGGCTGCCGGTTTTGTCGTGTCGGCGCCGCACCGACTCCAGCGGCTCGACGTCTGGCTTGGCCGGGACACCGACCCGTTCGGCGCGGCTCGCCAGCCCCTGCACGGGCGGTACGCCTTGGCCGACGGCGGCTGGTTTGGTCAAGGGCTGGGGGCGTCTCGAGAGAAATGGCAGCTGCTGTCCGAGCCCCACAATGACTTCATCTTCGCGATCATCGGTGAGGAGCTCGGGTTGCCGGGCACGCTGGTGATCCTCGTCCTGTTCGCGCTCCTGGCGTACGTGTGTCTGCGCATTGTCACCCGTGCCGAGACCGACTTCGTGAGGATCGCCGCGGCGGGCATCATGGCGTGGGTGCTCAGCCAGGCCATGGTCAACGTCGGATCGGTGATCGGCATGCTGCCGGTCATCGGCGTCGGGCTGCCCCTGGTGTCATCGGGCGGTTCGTCTCTGATCACGACCATGTTGGCGATCGGCATCCTGCTCTCCTTCGCCCGTGCCGAGCCCGGCTGTGCCCAGGCCCTCCAGGGTGGTGGTTTGCGGCTGCGTCGCTCGGCCGCTGTCCTGCCCGGGCTGCGTCGGCGGGGGAGCGTCACATGAGCGGGGTCCCGCGTTCGGTGCTGCTCGCCGGTGGGGGCACCGCCGGTCATGTGTCCCCATTGTTGGCTGTGGCCGACTGTCTGCGACGCCGCGATGGAGACGTGCAGATCACCGCGTTGGGGACCCGTGAGGGGCTCGAGGCGCGCTTGATCCCCGCCCGGGGCTACGAGTTGGCCCCCATTCCGCGGGTCCCCTTGCCGCGCAAGCCCTCGGCGGACCTGTTCCGCCTCCCGGGCCGCCTCAACGCGGCCATCCGCGCGGCCGATGAGGCCATCGCTCGCTCCGATGCGCAGGTCGTGGTCGGCTTCGGCGGCTACGTCTCCAGCCCCGCGTACCTCGCGGCGCGACGACGCGGCATTCCGATCGTCGTCCACGAGCAGAATGCTCGCCCAGGGGTGGCCAACCGACTCGGTGCCCGACTCGGAGGCCGCGTCGCTGTCACGTTCCCCGATACCCCCCTCCCACATTCCGTCGTCACCGGAATGCCGCTGCGCCGCGAGATCGCCACGCTGGACCGGGCAGCCGAGCGCTCCGGAGCTCGGTCCGCCTTCGGACTTGACGTTGATCGACCGACGGTGCTCGTCACCGGCGGATCGCTGGGAGCGCAGCGACTCAACGAGGCCTTCCAAGCAACCATCGGCGAACTCGCGGCCTCCGGGGTCCAAGTCCTGCACGTCGCCGGCGCCCACAAGGAGTTCGACGTCCCCGACCTCCCGGCCGGCGCGGCCCCCTACGTTGTGGTTCCGTACGTCGACGCCATGGAATGTGCGTATGCCGCTGCTGACCTCGTCGTCGCGAGGTCGGGTGCCAATACGGTGTGTGAGCTCACGGCCGTCGGCCTGCCCGCCGTGTATGTGCCGCTGCCGATTGGCAACGGCGAGCAGCGACTCAATGCGCGCCATGTCGTGGCGGCCGGTGGTGGACTCCTGGTCGAGGATTCCGCCGTGGACCAGTCCTGGGTCAAAGAGCACCTGATTCCCTTGGCGCTGAACCCGATCAAGATAGACAAGATGGCTCAGGCTGCCGCGTCCGTGGGCCAGCGCGGTGGGGACGAGCTCGTGGTCGATCTGATCTGTGCTGCCGGGGCGACCGGGAGTCACTGACCCGATGACTGCGCCCGATCGCTTTGACTTCCGAGCGCCCCGCGTCCCCCTCGCGGACCTCGGGGCCACCCATCTGATCGCGATCGGAGGGGCCGGGATGTCCGCCGTGGCTCGCGTGCTCATGGCCCGCGGCATTGTCGTGTCCGGGTCCGACGCCAAGGACTCCCGCACGCTGCAGTCGCTGCGCGACGCCGGTGCCCACACCTGCGTGGGCCACGAGCCCGCTCACGTCGACGGCGCCGAGACGGTCGTGATCTCCTCGGCGATCCGCGACGACAACGTCGAGCTGGTGCAGGCCCGCGCGCGCGGCCTGCGGGTGCTCCACCGCTCCCAAGCCCTCGCGGCCCTGACGGCGGATCGGCAGGTGGCGGCGGTCGCGGGGGCCAACGGCAAGACGACCACGACGTCGATGCTGGTGACGGCGCTGGATGCCGCCGGCCTGGATCCGTCCTTTGCCGCCGGGGGTGAGATTGCCTCGCTGGGCACCAACGCGCGCTGGGGGCAGGGGGAGGCGTTCGTCGTCGAAGCGGACGAGTCGGACGGGTCCTTCGTGGTCTACCACCCTCAGGTCGCGATCGTCACCAACGTGCAGCCCGACCATCTGGACTACTACGGGACTTTCGCGCGGGTCCAAGAGGCCTACGCCGAGTTCGTCGAGACGCTCTCACCCACCGGGCTTTTGGTGGCGTGCGCCGACGACGAAGGGTCAGCCGTCCTCGCCCAGGCGGCGACCCCACGCACCCTGACCTACGGCATGAGCCCGGGCGCCGATGTGCGCGTCCTGCAGTGGACCCCCGCAGATTTGGGCACGACGGCCACCCTGCGCGACATCGACGGCACGATCCGCGACCTGCGTGTTCCCGCTCCGGGCGCGCACAACGTCCTCAACGCTGCCGCGGCCTACACCGCGGCCGTCCACGGTTACGGCGCCGACCCGGACGCCGTCCTGCGCGGACTGGCGCACTTCTCCGGAGCGCGCCGACGCTTCGAGGTCATCGGGCGGGCCGCCGGTGTGACGGTTGTGGACGACTACGCCCACAACGCCGGCAAGGTGCAGGCCGTCGTGGGGGCGGCGGCCGCCATCGCCCACGGCCGCGGTGCGAGGGTGACCGTACTGTTTCAGCCACACCTGTACTCCCGCACCCGCGACTTCGCTGAGGGCTTCGCCACCGGTCTCGCGCAGGCGGATCGGGTCGGTGTGCTGGACATCTACGGCGCGCGTGAGGACCCCATGCCCGGCGTGACGTCCGACCTCATCGGCGACCGCCTGCGCGCGCTCGGCGTCCAGGACACGCGCATCGGGGGAGACCGCCAGGCGCTCGTGGACTGGGCGACATCCGGCGTGGTGCCCGGCGACCTCCTCCTCCTCGTCGGTGCCGGCGACGTGACCGAACTCGGCCCCGGGGTGCTGGCGCGCCTTGGCGTGTCGCCATGAGCAGCGCGCCCCCGTCGACCGGGCGTGCCCGGCTTGCCCGCGTTGTCCCGACCGAGCCTCGATTGGCTGAACGCGCTCGTGGCCGCGCGCGCCGCCGCTGGCGGCGCATCGGCATCGTCCTGCTCAGCGCGGCGGTGGCCACCGGGCTGGTCTGGCTCATCGGGTTCAGCTCCGTGTTTGCTGTACGTCATGTTGAGGTTGAGGGTGTGACGGGGGATGAGGCGAATGCCGTGGCGGCGCTTGCCGATGTCCCGCTCGGCGTCCCGCTGGTCCGGGTCGACACAGACTCCATCACCGAGCGGGTGCGCGGTCGGATCACCATCGCCGAGGCCCAGGTCTCTCGGTCCTGGCCCAGCACGGTGACGGTCACGGTGGCGCCCCGGACGGCGCGGGTTGCGGTGCGGTCGACCGATGGCACGCTGCAGCTCGCGGACTCATCGGGCGTGCTCTTCCAGACCGTCGAGCAGGCGCCGGACGAAGTCCCCGTCGTGACCGTCACCCAGGAGGGTGGGCCGGATCGCGCTAGCGTGCTGGCGGCGCTTTCCCTGGTCACCACGCTGCCGAGTGACCTCGCCAAGGACGTGAGCACCATCGAGGTGACCTCGGCGCATCGGGTCACCTTCGTCCTCGGGGAGATCACCGTGGTGTGGGGCGGCAAGGAACAGCCGGAGCGCAAGGTCGCCCTGCTGCGCGCGCTGCTGCCGACGGCACCGGCGTCGATCGACGTGAGTGTCCCGGATTCACCGACGACAACCTGAGCGGCCGCTCGCCTGCCTGAGCGGCGCCAGTATCCGCGGGCCACGCGATTCACCATCACCTGGCAGGGGGACGGGCTTGGCCGGCCTCGACGGGCTGTCAGCCACCAGGGGAGCGCGGCCTCGCAGCTGCAGCGAACAGCGCATCCCAGGGGTCACCCAACGCGCGCCCCCTGGGGGTGGCCCCCGAAGGGAAGGATGGCAGAGGCGCCGGTGCGGGGAGACTGGGTCAGTTGGCCCCTTTTCCGGCGCCCCGGACCGGGAGAGCTCGCAGAGTCGGGCAGGTGGCCCGTTTCCCGAGCCCCAGACCTCGCACGGGGTGGGCCTGTCAAGCCCGACGGGCTATCTGCAACGCGGTGGGTGCGCCGGCCTCGCGGCTGCAGTGCGGGAGGTGTCGAGTGTGATCAGAGTGACGCATGTGACACAACACGGCATTCCGTCGGGGTTCGACACATTTGCCAGGCCGACACGCCCCGCGTGTGTTTGCTCCGCGTGCATCCCATGCTTAGCGTCGAGTGCACCCGAACCGCATCCGGACACTCATCCTCAAGTGCACATTGAGAGTTGTGTGGCATGACCGGTCGCAGGATCGGGCTTCGGATCCGATAGGCAAGACAAGGAAGGCCCACCACCGTGGCTACACCCCAGAACTACCTGGCCGTCATCAAGGTCGTCGGCATCGGCGGAGGCGGTGTCAACGCCATCAACCGGATGATCGAGGTCGGGCTCAAGGGCGTTGAGTTCATCGCCATCAACACCGACGCCCAGGCGCTGCTGATGTCGGACGCCGACGTCAAGCTCGACGTCGGGCGCGAGTTGACCCGAGGTCTGGGTGCCGGTGCCGACCCGGATGTGGGCAAGAAGGCGGCCGAGGACCACGCCGAGGAGATCGAGGAGGTCCTGCGCGGAGCGGACATGGTCTTCGTCACCGCTGGGGAGGGCGGTGGCACCGGGACGGGGGGCGCCCCGGTCGTCGCCCGGATCGCCAAGGGACTGGGTGCCTTGACCATCGGCGTGGTCACGCGCCCATTCGTCTTCGAGGGCCGCCGCCGGGCCAACCAGGCCGAGACGGGGATCGGTGCGCTGCGCGAAGAGGTCGACACCCTCATCGTTATCCCCAACGACCGCCTGCTGTCGATCAGTGACCGGGGCGTCTCGATCATTGATGCCTTCAAGTCGGCGGACCAGGTTCTCCTGTCGGGTGTCCAGGGGATCACTGACCTGATCACCACGCCCGGCCTGATCAACCTGGACTTCGCCGACGTGAAGTCGGTCATGCAGGGCGCGGGGTCCGCGCTGATGGGGATCGGCTCCGCGCGCGGTGACGATCGAGCGATCCAGGCCGCCGAGTTGGCGATCTCCAGCCCGTTGCTCGAGGCGAGCATAGATGGCGCCCATGGCGTCCTGCTGTCCATCCAGGGTGGTTCCGACCTTGGTCTCTTCGAGATCAACGAGGCGGCGCGTCTGGTCCAGGAGGCCGCCCACCCCGAGGCCAACATCATCTTTGGCGCCGTCATCGATGACGCTCTCGGAGACGAGGTTCGCGTCACCGTCATCGCTGCCGGGTTTGACGGGGGTGCGCCGATGCAGAAGGTCAACGAACGTGCCCTGGGTTCGATCCACGGGGCTCGGCCCGCGGCCGGCGCCCCTACAGCACCCGCCGCCCCCGCACCTGCGGCCGTGAGCCCAGCCCCCGAGTCGATCGCCCCGGTGGCTGCTGCCCCCGCGGCAGTGCCCGCTGAGCCCGTGCGCGTCGAGCCAGTGCGGCCGGTGCCGAGGACCGTCACATTCGAAGAGGGCGACGACCTCGACGTTCCCGACTTCCTGAAGTAGAGCCCGCCCACCTGACCGCGCGCCACCCGTGCCGAGGGCGTGGGTGGCGCGCAGCCGGTTCCTCAGAGTCACGACGATCTAGCGTGGTCCCCATGTTCTATTGGCAAGACACCGTCGGCGATGTCGTGCTGGCGTTCACCGATCGCCACGGCGGGGTCAGCCGGGGCTCATTCGGCAGCCTCAACCTCGGTAGTCATGTCGGGGATGACCCCCTGGCGGTCACGCACAACCGCGGTCAGGTGTCCACCCACCTCGACGTACCCGCAGATCGACTGGTCCTGATGGAGCAGGTGCATGGGGCTGACGTCGCGATCGTGGATCGGGCGCCCGAGCTCGCGCCGCGTGCCGATGCTCTTGTCACCACGATCCCCGGCTTGGCGCTGGCGGCATTGGTGGCGGACTGCACACCCGTCCTGCTCTGGGACCGTGCGGGAACCGCCTACGGTGCCGTGCATTGCGGCCGGCCTGGTCTCGTGGCCGGGGTGGTCGCGGCGGCCGTGACGGCGTTGGGTGACCTTGGCGCGGGCGATCTCGTGGCCGCTGTCGGCCCCTCGGTGTGCGCCCGCTGCTACGAGGTGCCGGCGGCAATGTGTGACGAGGTCGCGGACTCCGTCCCTGCCTCGCGAGCGGTCTCCTGGTCCGGGACGCCGGCCCTCGATGTCGCCGCAGGCGTGGTCAGCCAACTCGCCGCCCTCGACGTGCCCCTGCATGCCTGGGTTCCCGGCTGCTCCCGCGAGGACGGGCGCCTGTTCAGCCACCGGCGATCCGGGGCCACCGGGCGATTCGGTGGCATCATCACCCGGCGGGCATCGTGATGTCCGAGCCCGCAGACATCAACTCCCTCGCCGAGACCCTGACCGAGCCGAGGGCCGAGGAGTTGAGACGTCGGCTGGACCTGGTTCGCGCGCGGATCGACACGGCCCGGATAGCCAGCGGTCGCACCGACGAGGTCCACCTGGTCGTCGTCACGAAGTTCTTTCCCACGGCGGACGTCCTGACCTTGGCCCGGCTCGGGGTCACCGAGATCGCCGAGAACAAGATCCAGGAGGCGGCGGCCAAGTTCGACGAGATTCCACGGACCCGGCTGGCTCGGCACTTCGTCGGCCAGGTCCAGACCAACAAGGCACGTGCCGTGGCGCAGTGGGCCGATGTCGTGCAGAGCGTGGACCGTCCCAGGTTGATTCACGCGCTGGACCGGGCCGCCCAGGGCGCCGGCCGTCGCCTTCAGGTCCTGATTCAGGTGGGACTCGACGACGCCCACCATGAGCGACCCGACCCGGTCTTGCCAGGCGGTGCACGAGGGGGCGCAGCCCCCGCCGAGGTGCCGGCCTTGGCCGAGGCTGTCGCAGCCTGCGATGGGCTCCAGTTGCGGGGAGTGATGGCGGTGGCCCCACTCGGTGGTGACCCGCGGGCGGCATTCGCGCGGTTGGCGCTGGTCGCCGAGCGGGTCCGTCGCGACCATGCCGGAGCCACGTGGATCTCCGCTGGCATGAGCGGTGATCTCGAGCAGGCCGTGGCGGCCGGCGCGACACACCTGCGTGTCGGAACGGCAATCCTCGGATCCCGTCCGTCACACCGGTAACTTCAAACTCGACGGTAACGGCAGACGATGACTTCCACCGGAAGCGAACAAGGAGCACTCCATGAGCGCGCTGCGCAAGACGATGGTCTATCTCGGACTCGCCGAGGACCAGAGGCGCTACGAGGACGACGACATTGACGCGGGCTACGAGGACTACGAGGACTACCACCACGCTGAGGTGACCGAGTTGGCCCCGCGCCGCCAGGTGGCCGAGGTCGTGCGGTCCGCGCCGTCGGCAGGAATTTCGCGGATCACCACCATCCACCCGCGGACCTACAACGAGGCCAAGACCATCGGTGAGAGCTTCCGTGACAACGTCCCTGTGATCATGAACCTCACAGACATGGACGACGCGGACGCCAAGCGACTGGTTGACTTCGCCGCCGGCCTCGTCTTCGGCCTGCATGGCTCCATCGAGCGGGTCACGGCAAAGGTCTTCCTGCTGTCGCCCGAGACCGTGGAGGTCACCGGCGAGGAACAGCCTGCGGCGCCCGCTCGTTCGTTGTTCAACCAGAGCTGAGGCGCGCCAGGCCTTAGCCTCGCCTCACGGATCGGTTGACCCGCGTGCTCAACGGCATTCGCACCATTTTGTACCTCATCGTCTGGCTTTACCTCATCGTCCTGCTGACGCGCCTCGTCCTGGACTGGGTGCAGGTGTTTGCCCGTAGTTGGCGTCCGCGCGGCCCGATGCTCGTCATCGCCGAGACCGTCTACACGCTGACCGATCCACCGATCAAGGCGGTCCGCCGGGTCCTCCCACCTCTGCGCATCGGCGCGGTGGCTCTCGACCTCGGATTCCTCGTCGTTCTCGTCGGTGTCTACGTTCTGCTTGCCATCCTCTAGTCTGGTCTCTGCACTCCCACACGTCGCATACGTGACGACGAGGGGGGGAGGGTCCTGCACACACGCACCAGGAGATGATCATGGCGCTCAGCCCCGAGGACGTCCTGAACAAAACGTTCACGACGACTCAGTTCCGTCGCGGCTACGACGAGCGGGAAGTCGACGACTTCCTCGACGACATCGTGGCCGAGCTGCGACGGATGTCCAAGGAGTCGGATGACCTGCGCACGCAGGTCAGCGACTGCCGCGAGGGACGCTCCTTGGCGCCGGCAGCCGTGGCCGCCGGACCGGCCGACGATGGCCAGGCAACCGCGCTACGGGGTCGCAATGAGGCCCTGGAAGCGCGCAACCATGACCTCGAGGCGAGGATTCGCGATCTCGAGAACCAGTTGAGCGACTCGGAGTCGCGCTTCGGAGCGCTCAAGGACGAGCACGACCGGCACCGCGCAACCGTCGAATCGGATCGGGCTGCCGCCGCGGTGGCCGCCGACAACCGGCAGGGAGCCGTGGACGAGGCGACCGCGCGTCACCAGCAGCAGATTGATCTGCTGCGGGCACGGGCAGACGAGGCCGAGCAGGAGGCCCAGGAGCGGATCGCGACTGCGCAGGCACGCGCCCAGGAGGCTGAGCAGGCCGCCCAACAGGCCGAGTCGCGCTCTCGTGAGGTCGAAGACGCCGCCCAGCAGGCTCAAGCACGACTGCAGCAGGCCCAGACCGCCACGGCCCAGGCCGAAGCCGCGGCGCAGCAGGCACAGGCCTCAGCGGCCGAGCATGCGGCGGCGGCCCAGCAGGCTCAGGAGGCCGCCCAGGCGGCAGCTGTCCCGCAGTCGGTCATGTCCGCCTCGGTCGTCGACACCGGCACCATCGCCGCCGTTGGCGCCACCGGCGCTCAGAGTGCGGCGGGCGTGCTGGCGTTGGCCCAGCGACTGCATGACGAGCACGTCGCGGCGGGTGAGGCCAAGCGCAACGAGTTGATCGGGAGTGCACAGACTCGCCACGACACGCTGCTCCAGACTGGCCAGGCCAAGTATGACGAGTTGCTGTCGACCGGCCAGGCCCAGCATGACGAGTTGGTGTCCACCGGCCAGGCCCGCCACGACGAGTTGATCTCGACCGGCCAGGCCCAGCATGACGAGTTGGTGTCCACCGGCCAGGCCCGCCACGACGAGCTCATCACGGAGGCCCGGGAGCGGTCGACGGGAATGGTGCACGAGGCTCAGCAGCGCAAGCAGACGATCCTGACCGAATTGGCCGATGGTAAGGCCGATCTGGAGCGTCGGATCGGCGAGTTGCGGTCCTACGAGAAGGACTATCGCAACCGGCTGCGTGGCTTCATCGGCCAGCAGCTCGAGCAGCTGGACCACACGGCCGTTGAGCCGCAGGGCGCCGAGCAGCAGGGCTGAGCCAAGCACCAGCAAGGCAACCTGTCACGAGGGCGGGTGGTGGACCACGTCGTGGTCCACCACCCGCCCTCGTGTGTCCGGTGCCAGAGATGCCTTCACGACTGGGCGTTTTCTCTTTGAGGACGGCAGGTTCACCCCGTATCCTCAGCGCGTCATCGGTCGCTTGGGATGGGGCCGACACAACGGCGAATGAGGTGTGGCATGGTTGCCAAGCGGGGAATCTCGGCGGCACGTTCGGTGGTTTCAGGCGTTCTCAAGGCCGTGGAGTCCGTCGCGTCGGCAGGCGCGCGCCCTGCTGCCAAGACACCGGCCACCAATGGCGCAGGGACTGCCACCAAAAAGGCGGCCGCGGCAAAGAAGGCCGCGCCCGCGTCAAAGGCCGCGGCGGCCAGGAAGGCCGCGCCCGCCTCAAAGGCCGCGGCGGCCAAGAAGACCGCACCTGCCAAGAAGGCGGTTGCGGCCAAGAAGACCGCAGCGGCCACCAACGGCGCAGGGACCGCCACCAGAAAGGCGGCGGCGGCCAAGAGGACCGCAGCCGCCACCAAGGCGGCGCCGGCTGCAACGAAGGCGGTGTCCGCCGCTAAGGCAACCGGGCCGGCGAAGAAGGCGACAGTCGCCAAGGCGACAGCCGCCAAGGCGACAGCCGCCAAGGCGACAGCCGCGAAGAAGACTGTCCCGGCCGCGACGAAGACCACGCCAGCGACAACAGCGGCCGCCGCCAAGACCGCCTCCGCGAGGAAGTCCCCAGCGCGGGCCCGCGCATCATCGGGAGCGTCCGCCCTCGTCGTGGCCGCGAACGAAGACCCCTGGACTCCGCAGGAACTGGCCGAGGTGCGGGCTCACATCGAAGCCGACATCCAGCAGCTCACCCAGGAGATCCACCAGGCCGAGCACGAGATCGCCGATCTCATGCGCGACTCGGGAGACGGCGCGGGCGACGACCAAGCCGACGCGGGCGCCAAGACCTACGAGCGCGAGCAAGAATTGGCCCTGGCCGACAATGCCCGCGAGATGCTCGCCCAGAACGAGCACGCTCTCGAACGCCTGGACACCGGCACCTACGGCGTGTGCGAGAACTGTGGGAAGCCGATCGGCAAGCTTCGCCTTCAGGCCGCTCCTCGTGCGACGCTATGCCTGACATGCAAGACGCTGCAGGAGCGCCGCTGACCAGCGACGCAGAGATCGACGCGCCGGCCCCGGAACCGTCCGAGGGCCGGTCGCGGCTGTTGGGGACGGTCGTTGGGATCGCGGGGGTGAGCTTTGCCGCCGATCTCACCAGCAAGGTCTGGGCGCTACGCACGCTGACGCCCGGCGATCCGCAACCTCTCATCGGGGACTGGATCCAGCTCAACCTCATCCGGAACAGCGGGGCGGCATTCTCCATCGGCGACGGGGTCACCTGGGTGATGACGCTGATTGCCGTGGTCATCACCGGTGTCGCGGTCAAGGCCGCCCTGAGGGTGCGCAACCTGCCGTGGGCCGTGGCCCTGGGCCTGCTCATCGGGGGGTCCTTGGGCAACCTCGTCGATCGGTTCTTTCGCGAGCCGGGCTTCCTGCGCGGGCATGTCGTCGACTTCATCGACTACTTCGGCCTATTCATCGGCAATGTTGCGGACATCGCGATCGTCGTGGCGGCCCCCATCATGGCCTGGCTGTTCCTGCGGGGACGGCTCCCCGAGACGGCACCCAGCCACCCACACGACGCCCACGACGAGGGCGTCGAGGATCGCGAGACCACTCATGACTGAGGCACGCACCCTGTATGTCCCCGAGGGCCTGGAAGGGGAGCGGGTGGACGCCGCACTCGCGCGCGTCCTCGGCCTCTCCCGCACCCGGGCTGCTGAGCTGGCGAGCCAGGGCGACGTCGTCATCAACGGCGCGTCCGTGGGCAAATCACACCGGGTCAGCGCCGGCGACCTGCTCGAGGTCGTCCTGCCGGCCGTCCAGCCTCCACCGGGGCTGGAAGTCGTGGCTGAGCCGGTGCCGGGGATGCGGATCGTCTACGACGACCACGACATCGTCGTGGTGGACAAGCCGGTCGGGGTGGCCGCGCATCCCAGCGTCGGGTGGACCGGGCCGACGGTCGTCGGCGGCCTTGCGGCGGCCGGTTACCGGATTTCCACGAGCGGCGCCAGTGAGCGGCAGGGGATCGTCAGCCGGCTCGACGTGGGCACCTCCGGCCTGATGGTCGTCTGTAAGTCCGAGCGGGCCTACAGCGTGCTCAAACGCGCATTCAAGGAGCGCCGCGTCACCAAGACCTACCACGCTTTGGTTCAAGGCATGCCGGACCCACTCGCCGGGACCATTGACGCGCCGATCGGTCGACGGCCAGGGGCCGAGTTCAAGTTCGCCGTGATGGAGTCGGGCAAACACGCGGTGACGCACTACGAGTTGTTGGCTGCCTATCCGCGCGCCACCTTGCTTGACATCCGGCTGGAGACCGGTCGGACCCATCAGATCCGCGTGCATATGGCCGCTATCCGTCATCCCTGCGTCGGTGACCCCGTGTACGGTGCGGACCCCGCCCTGGCCCGGCGCCTCGAGCTGGACCGGCAGTGGCTACACGCTGTCGGCCTGGGATTCGAGCATCCGGGCACGGGGGAGTGGGTGACGTTCGAGAGCCCGTACCCGGCGGACCTGCAGCGGGCCCTGGATCTCCTCTGACGGCATTCCCGGTCGGTGTCTCGGGGGATCTGAGGCGCCTGGGGCGGGTGCGACAGCCCTGCCAGAATGCCGTGAGCCGACACGGTCGGGGGTCGTCCAGGGCTGTCGGTGGGCCGACTTAGGATGGGCGGCGATGTCCGATCAGCCCGCCCCGTCCCTGCCCCGCGAGGACAGCTTCGTCCACCTGCACGTCCACACCGAGTACTCCATGCTCGACGGGGCCGCCCGCATCGGTGACCTCTACGCGCGGGCCGCGGCCATGGGGATGCCGGCTATCGCCATGACCGACCACGGGTATCTCTTCGGGGCCTACGAGTTCTGGAAGAAGTCCCAGGGCACGGGGGTCAAGCCGATCATCGGCGTCGAGGCCTATGTCACACCGGGCACGCACCGCACCGACAAGACTCGGGTCAAGTGGGGTGACGAGCGCAGCCCGAGCGGCGATGACGTGTCCGGGTCTGGCGCCTATACCCACATGACGCTGCTGGCCCGTAACAACAACGGCATGCGCAACCTGTTCCGGATGAACTCCATGGCCAGCCTGGACCAGGTCTACGCGAAGTGGCCGCGGATCGACCGGGAGTTGCTTGGTCAGTACGGCAGCGACCTGATCGCCACGACAGGCTGCCCCTCGGGCGAGGTCCAGACCCGGCTCCGCCTGGGCCAGTACGACCAGGCTCTCGCGGCGGCATCAGAGTTCCGGGACATCTTCGGCAAGGAAAACTACTTCTGCGAGGTCATGGACCACGGCCTGGAGATCGAGCGTCGCGTCCAGCGTGACCTGTTGCGCTTGGCCAAGGAGCTGGACCTGCCGCTCCTGGCCACCAATGACCTGCACTACACCAGCCCCGAGGACGCCCGCGCGCACGGAGCCCTGCTCTGCGTGCAATCCGGGTCAACGCTGATGGACCCGGGTCGGTTCAAGTTCGATGCCGACAGCTTCTATTTGCAGAGCCCAGCCGAAATGCGGCACACGTGGCGAGAGCTACCCCAGGCCTGCGACAACACCCTGCGGGTCGCCGACATGTGCGAGGTGTCGTTCACCGAGGGCGAGGGCCGGTTCATGCCGCGCTTCCCCGTGCCGCAGGGGCATGACGAGACCAGCTGGTTCATCCAGGAGGTTCGCACCGGGTTGCGTGCGCGATTCCCCGGTGGAGTTCCCGAGTATGCCGTCACGCAGGCCGAGTTCGAGATGGACGTCATCGTCTCCAAGGGCTACGCCGGCTACTTCCTCGTGGTCGCGGACTTCATCAATTGGGCCAAGCGCAACGGCATTCGGGTCGGTCCTGGCCGTGGCTCCGGGGCCGGCTCCATGTGTGCCTACGCCATGGGGATCACCGACCTCGACCCGATCCCGCATGGCCTGATCTTCGAGCGCTTCCTCAACCCTGAGCGCATGTCGATGCCCGACTTCGACGTCGACTTTGACGAGCGTCGACGCGGCGAGGTCATCAAGTACGTCACCGAGAAGTACGGCGACGAGCGGGTCGCCCAAATCGTCACCTACGGGCGGATCAAGGCCAAGCAGGCGGTCAAGGACGCGGCCCGTGTCATGGGCCATCCGTTCAGCGTCGGCGAGCAGCTGACCAAGGCGATGCCCCCGGACGTGATGGGCAAGGGTGTTCCGCTCGCCGAGATCTACAACCCCGAGCACAAGCGTTACGCGGAGGGCGCCGAGTTCCGGGCGCTAGTCGACTCCGACCCCCACCTCAAAGAGATCGTCGAGACGGCCAAGGGCTTGGAGGGGCTGATCCGGCAGTGGGGGGTGCACGCGGCCGGCGTCATCATGAGCAGCGAGCCGCTGATCGACGTCATCCCCATCATGCGGCGTCTGCAGGACGGGCAGGTCATCACCCAGTTTGACTACCCGATGGCCGAGTCGCTCGGGCTGGTCAAGATGGACTTCCTCGGCCTGCGCAATCTGACGATCCTCGATGACGCCATTGCCAACGTCAAAGCCAACCGCGGCGAGGACATTGACCTCGACGAGCTGTCCCGCACGCTCGACGACAAGCCGACCTACGAGCTGCTCGGCCGCGGCGACACTCTCGGGGTGTTCCAGCTCGACGGTGGCGGCATGCGCACCCTGCTGCGGCTCATGCAGCCGGACAACTTCGAAGACATTTCGGCGGCTCTGGCGCTGTACCGTCCTGGTCCGATGGGTGTCAACGCGCACACCAACTTCGCGTTGCGTAAGAACGGTAAGCAGGAGCTGATCCCCCTCGACCCCCAGCTCAAAGGCAAACTGCAGCCGGAGATGATCACGGCGCTGGAGCCGATCCTCGGCACCACGTACGGCCTGGTCATCTATCAGGAGCAGGTCATGGAGCTGGCCCAGCAGCTGGCCGGCTACACCCTGGGCAACGCCGACCTGTTGCGCCGCGCCATGGGCAAGAAGAAGAAGGAAGTCCTCGACGCCGAGTACGTCCCGTTCTCCAGCGGGATGAAGGCCAAGGGCTTCAACGAGGCGTCGGTCAAGGCCCTGTGGGACGTGCTCGTCCCCTTCTCCGACTACGCCTTCAACAAGGCGCACACGGCGGCCTACGGCCTGGTGTCGTACTGGACGGGGTATCTCAAGGCCAACTACCCGGCCGAGTACATGGCGGCCCTGCTCACCTCTGTCGGTGACGACAAGGACAAGTCGGCGCTCTACCTCGGCGAATGCCGCCGCATGGGGATCCAGGTGCTCCCACCGGACGTCAATGAGTCGGTCGGCCAGTTCGCCGCTGTGGGGACTGACATCCGGTTCGGGCTCAACGCGATCCGCAATGTCGGCCACAACGTCGTCGACGAGATCATCAAGGCGCGCGCGGACAAGGGACCGTTCACGTCATTCCGGGACTTCCTGTCCAAATGTGCTGCCGTCGTCGCCAACAAGCGGACCATCGAGTCCTTGATCAAGGCTGGCGCGTTTGACGGTCTGGGAGAGAGCCGGTTGGGCCTGATCCGGGTCCACGAGGAGTACGTCGATGCGTTCGTGGCCATCAAGAAGCAGGAGGCGATCGGGCAGGAGAGCCTCTTCGGTGCCTTCG
Organism: Phycicoccus sp.; assembly: GCA_017993715.1. Classification (GTDB taxonomy): domain Bacteria; phylum Actinomycetota; class Actinomycetes; order Actinomycetales; family Dermatophilaceae; genus JAGOME01. The sequence goes on along the minus strand of JAGOME010000030.1, from coordinate 12,360 downwards.
AGGACGAGCCCGGCGGTGATGGTGGCGACCTGCTCGGACTGACTGCAGTCCAGGGCCACGAATGGGACAAGGCGACCCTGTTGTCCTTCGAGCGCGAGATGCTCGGTTTGTATGTGTCCGACCATCCGCTCTTCGGGCTCGAGCACGTCTTGACCAAGCACGCCGACGCCGACATCGCTTCGCTCACAGGGGATGAGGGTCAGCCCGACGGGAGTGTGGTCACCATCGCCGGGCTCATCACGGGCCTGCAGATCAAACGGACCAAGAAGGGCGACCTGTGGGCGATCGCCACGGTCGAGGACCTCGGCGGCGCGGTCGAGGTGCTCATGTTCCCCGGGTTCTACGAGACGGTGTCGACCATGCTTGCCCAGGATCTGGTTGCGGTCATCCGCGGCAAGGTCCGCCGTGACGAATCGGTGAGCCTGATGGCCCAGGACATGACCCTGCCCGACATCACAGACGGCCCCCGCGGGCCAGTCGTGGTCACCATGGACACGCTCAAGGCCACTCCCGGACGGATCGAGGAGCTCAAGGCGGTCCTGGCCAGCCACCCTGGCTCCACCGACGTCCACCTGCGCCTGATCAAGACCGGACGAGTGGTCGATCTCAAGGTTGACGCGGCCCTGCGCGTCAACGCCACCGATGCCCTGTTCGGCGACCTCAAAGTGCTGCTCGGGCCCCGCTGCCTCTCGGGAGGCTGAGCATGACGACGTTCTCCGGGGCAGTCGCCCCACCCGTTGCACCTGTGCGCAACCATCTGCGCCAACACCACGGCGATGCGGTCAAGGACCCATACGAATGGTTGCGGGACACCGATGATCCGGCCGCTCGGGCCTACCTCGACGCCGAAAACGACTACGCCGACGCGATGACGGCGCACCTGCAACCGCTGCGGGACAGAATCTTCCACGAGATCAAGTCGCGGGTGTTGGAGACCGACGTCTCGGTGCCGGTTGCCGATGGCCCGTGGTGGTACTACGCGCGCACGGTCGAGGGACAGCAGTATCCACTCCATGCGCGGGCTCCGGTCGCCGATCGGTCGGTGCGCCCCGACCTCACCGGTGAGGTGTCAGGGGAACAAATCCTGGTCGACGGCAACCAACTGGCAGGGGACAGCGAGTTCTTCTCGCTCGGTGCCCTGACCGTGAGCGAGGACCACGGCACCCTGGCCTATGCGGTGGACCGCACGGGCGACGAGCGCTTCGACGTGACCGTCGTCGACCTGGCCACCGGCGAGGTGCTCGACGACACGGTGCGCGACATCGGTTACGGGGTCGAGTTCGATGCCGCAGCCGACTATCTGTACTACACGCGACTGGACGATGCGTGGCGGCCGCACGAGCTGTGGCGTCACCGCATCGGCTCACCGGTGGACGAGGATGTCCTGCTCCATGCCGAGCCCGACGAACGCTTCTGGATGGGCCTGGGCGGCAGTCGGGACCAGCGCTGGATCATGATGGCGCTGGGGAGCAAGACGACCTCCGAGGTCTGGCTCCTGCCCGCCGACACCCCGCTGGCGGACTTCCATTGCGTCAGCGCCCGCCGCGAGGGCGTTGAGTACGACGTTGAGGTGTCGCGAGATGGGCTCTTCATCGTCCACAACCGCGACCAACGCGACGCCGACCTGGCCTGGGCGCCCCTGACGTCGGACAGCGACGCGGACTGGGTCCCCCTCCTCGCCGCCGCATCCGGCGAGCGCTTCCTCGGGGTCGATGTCTTCGATACAGCGGCCGTGTTGTCGTTGCGCAGCAACGGGATGACCGCTCTCAGGGTGCTCCCGATCGGGAGCGGCGTCGGGCCGGCCCGGTTCGGTGCCCCTCGGGACCTCGAGGTCGCGGAGACCTTGTACTCGATCGGCTTGGGCGACAATCCCGAGCCCGGGCAGACCAGTATCCAGATTGTGGTGGAGTCCTTCGTGACTCCGCGCACGGTGCTGGATGTCGACTTGCAGACCGACGCCCGCACGGTTTTGAAGCAGCAACCAGTGCTGGGCGACTTCGACTCGGCCGACTATCAGCAGCATCGTCTCTGGGCCACGGCGCAGGATGGGACTGAGGTCCCGGTTTCCGTGGTCGTCAAAGCAGACGTCACCGCGGACGGCAGCGCTCCCGGCCTCCTCACCGCCTACGGGGCCTACGAGATCAGCAGCGATCCCTATTTCTCCGTGGCTCGCCTCTCTCTGCTCGACCGGGGCGTGGTCTACGCGGTCGCGCACGTGCGTGGCGGAGGTGAGATGGGTCGCCACTGGTATGACGAGGGCAAACTCCTCGCCAAGCCAAACTCGTTCTCCGACACCGTTGCTGCCCGTGACGCGCTGGTGGAATCCGGGTGGGTTGCCCCCCAGCGAGTGGCGCTCGAGGGCGGCTCGGCCGGTGGTCTGCTCGTCGGTGCTGTCACCAATCTCGCACCCGACAAGTTTGCCGTGGTCCACGCATCGGTGCCTTTCGTCGATGCCCTCACCACGATCCTCATGCCGGAGATGCCGCTGACGATCGGCGAGTGGGAGGAGTGGGGCAATCCGCTGGCCGATCCCGAGGTCTACGCGGTCATGAAGTCCTACTCGCCGTACGAGAACATCGTCGCGCGGGAGTATCCCGCGATCCTGGCCACGACGAGCCTGCACGACACCCGAGTCTCGGTGACCGAGCCGGCCAAGTGGGTGGCTCGTTTACGGGCGACCGTCACTGCCGACCCTGTGCGGCGCCCCATCCTGTTGCGCACCGAAATGGCCGCGGGACATGGGGGCCGAAGCGGACGGTATGCCGCGTGGGAGCAGATCGCCTGGGAATGGGCCTTTGTCCTGGATCGACTCGATCTGGGCTGACCCGTCAGCGAATCAGGGCCAGGGGAGCGCGACTGTGGCCCAGGAGGGCCAGGGCGACTGACCCCACGTGCAGGCCAGAGAAACCTCCTGCCCCGCGGGCACCGACAACGACCAGGCTTGCCCCCTCGCTGCGCTCCGCGAGGACCGTGGCGGGATTCCCCCGGGCGACCTGCACGCTGACCGGGAGTTCTGCGTGGGGGCCGGCTGTAGCTAGCGTCCGGGCGACCGCCTCGTTGATCTGCTGTTCGTAGCGGGGCCAACTCGACCCGCCGAGCAGGGTGGGATCGGCGGGGCTGCTCGCCTGCCACACATGGACAACCTCGAGGGGCACAGCAGTCAGCACGGCTTCTCGCACAGCGCGATCGAGAGCACGCAGCGAGTTCTCGGAGGTGTCGACGCCGACCACGACCCGCCCCCCGGCGCTGTGTGCCCCCTGATTGTCACCGACGAGCACGACGGGGCTGGCCGCGTGGGTCGCCACCTGCATGGCGACGGCTCCGATGCTCATCCTGCTCAGAAGGCCGTGTCCGGTCGCTCCGATCACCACGGCGACCGCATCGTGGGAGGAGGCGATCAGAGCCGGCGCGGCGAAGCCGCGGGCCAGGCTCGTGGTGACATGCACCTCGGGTGCGAGGGAGTGGACCCGAGCGGTCGCGTCTCGCAGGAGATTGTTCGCGTAGGTGGTGATGACGTCGCGGTCGTCGACCTCACCGAAGCCGAGCATGGGCAGGTCGGCAGCGAAGGCGTGGACGAGGTGGATTCGGGTCCGGGTCAACGCCGCGCGCCGCGCGGCCCACGTCACGGCCGTGGCCCCAGGTGAGGATCCGTCGACGCCGACGACGATCGCGGGATCGGACAGTGGAGACATCTGAGTACACCCTTTCCGGCCGATACACCGGCGGTCCTCCGCATAGCGGGGGCCGCCCGCGCAGGATCCAGGGTGGATCCATGCCTCCCATGGTGCACCCATGAGGAGAGCAAGGGGAGGACCCGCTAGCGTCCTGCCCATGACGGTGGTGGCGATTACCTGGGATGACGCGGCTGGCTCAAGTGGGCTGGGTGCCATCAGACTCCTGGATCAGACCCTCCTGCCCACAGTGACTCAAGATCGGGTGGTCGAGACCACGGCGGACCTGGTGGCCGCCATTGCGGACCTGGCCGTGCGGGGTGCGCCGGCTCTCGGGGTGACGGGAGCCCTCGCAGTGGTGTTGGCGATGGACGAGGGGCGCCGCGAGGGATGGAATGCCGTGGAGGTCGATGCGGCGATCGACCGGGTGCGAACCGCGCGCCCGACGGCCGTCAATCTGGCGTGGGGAGTGGATCAGGTCCGGCCGCTGGTCCCCCAAGGTCGAGCTGTCGTGTTGGCGGCGGCGCGCGCCGTTGCGGCCGACGACGAGGCGGCCAACCGTGCCCTGTCCCGCGCCGGCGCTGACTGGCTGCTCGCCCAGATCGACCGGCCGGCGCTGCGGGTCCTCACCCACTGCAATACCGGGTCCTTGGCGACCTCCGCCTGGGGGACCGGGCTGGGCATCATGCGCGAACTGCATGCGCGCGGCCGACTCGAGCTGGTCATCGCCGACGAGACCCGGCCCCTGCTCCAAGGGGCCAGGCTGACCGCCTACGAGCTCGCCCAGGACGGCATTCCGCATCTGCTGCAGGTCGATGGCGCAGCTGCCTCGACGGTTATGCGAGGCCTGGTGGATTGCGCCATCGTGGGGGCGGACCGGATCGCGGCCAACGGGGATACGGCCAACAAGATCGGGACCCTCGGCGTCGCGCTGGCGTGCCACGCGGCGGGCATCCCATTCGTCGTGGGTGCCCCGTGGTCCACGGTCGATCTGAGCCTGGCCGACGGCACCGGGATCGAGATCGAGGAACGCTCTGGCGATGAGGTGACCTGTTACGCGAGTGTGCGGGTTGCGCCGCTCCAGACCGTCGGTTTCAACCCTGCCTTCGACGTCACCCCAGCGCGTTACGTCTCGGCAGTCGTGACCGAGCGCGGGGTCGTCGAGCCCGCCAAGGGAGGGACTCTGTCCGCCTCTCAGAAATGAAGTCAATCACTTCATACATCAACTATGAAGTGATAATCTTCATTTGTGGCGGAGTCGGGAATGGCAACCGTGCTGATCGGTGACGTCGTGGACTCTCGTTCCAGTCGCGATCGGGCGGCACTGCACGCGCGCCTCGTCGCGGTGCTGGCTGAGGTCGGGGCCGACGGCTCGGCGATTGAGCCACCTGTCGTGACCGTGGGTGACGAGTTCCAGGCTCGGTATGCCGCGCTCGGCCCAGCGCTTGCGGCGGCATTCCGGATCCGGGTGTCCCTGCTCCCCGACATTGATGTTCGGATCGGCATCGGCGCCGGCGAGACTGTCATCCTCGACCCGCAACGGGGCATCGGTGACGGGCCTGGTTGGTGGGCGGCGCGCGCGGCCGTCGAGGCCGCCGAAAGCGATGCCGCGACCGCCGGCCACCGCGGTCGACGCACGGCCTATCGCAGCGCCGTGGCCGATGATCGGGTCGATGCCGTCAACGCCGCTCTGGAGTGTCAGGACCATCTGGTGGGATTGCTCTCATCCCGATCCCTGACCATCTTGCGAGGACTGATGAACGGCACCACACAGGCCGAGGTGGCCCACGATGAGGGCATCAGCCCCTCCGCCGTGTCGCAGCGGATCCGCGCCGACGGGATCGCCGTCATTACGGAGTCGGCCCGACTGTTGGCGCGACTGTCATGAGTTGGCTTGGTGCGTGGTTGGTCGCGGTGGGTGTGATGGACCTTGCCCGGGTGATCATGCCGCGTCCGGCGCGGCGGGAGGTCCCCGTGCTAGGTGCGGTGACGCTGCTGGGTATCGCCCTCCTCGGCGGTCTTTACGGCGTCGGTGACGCCATCGCCTTGGTGATCTCGCTGGTACCGCTCGCCGGCTGGTGGTGGTTTGCCGACCGTAGCCTGGCCCCGGCCGGACCTCGCGCCCCTGCTGCCGCGCTCCTGTCGCTCGGTGGCGGTGTCGTCGGGCTGATCGCGTTCGGGGGATTCGCGTCCTCTGTCGGTGGACCGCTCGGCACCTGGCTGACCTGGGCGCAGCCGCCCCTCATGGCCGGCCAGTCCCCAGGTCGGGTCCTGCTCGTCCTCGGCCTCCTCGTCGCCAATCTTGCGACGGGCAACGTCGTGGTGCGCCTGGTCCTGATCGCAGTGGGTGCCTTGCGTCCCGGCACGGCGGGGCCGCAACCGGCCGATCGCTTGCGTGGGGGACGGCTGCTTGGTCCGATGGAGCGGCTGGTCATCCTCGGCCTCGGCCTCTCGGGACAACTCACCGCTGCCAGCATCGTCATTGCGGCCAAGGGGCTGCTGCGCTTCCCCGAGCTCCAGAGCGCGAGCCGTGACGGCACGAGCGGGGTGTCCGGCGTCGGCATCGACGAGGTCACCGAGTACTTCCTCGTCGGCAGCTTCGTGTCGTGGATCCTGGCGCTGGGCAGCCTGGCCCTGACCCGCTGACCTCGTGACTCAGACGGTGATGATGCGATCCACGTACTCGGGGGGGAAGACGGCTGTGGTGTTGCCCGCGAGGAGTAACCGATAGGTCATCAAGGCAGCCTCCTCGAGGTTGAGGGCGCGTCGCAGGGCCATCTCAACCGTCTCACCGAGGGCCGTGCTCCCGTGATGAGCCATGACGATCGCGTCGTGCGTGACGGCCTGCTCGGCCGCCGCTTGCGCCAACTCGTCACTGCCGGATGGCAGGAAGTCCGTGCGGCCTACGCTGCGCAGGTAGTACTGATGATCCAGCGTGGTCAGGCGGATCGGCTCACCCAGCATGTCGACGAGCAGGGCGGTCTGGGGGTGCAGGTGGATGATGGCGTGGACGTCGGGTCGGGCGGAGTACGTCAGGGCATGCAGTTTCCACTCCACCGACGGGCGGCCACCGATCCGTTGCCCGCCGCGGAGCGAGATCTCGGCAAAGTCATCAGGGGTCAGGCGATCCAGCCAGGTCCCGGACTCAGTGATAACAAAGGACCCACGCCCCTCGAGGCGGACCGACAGGTTGCCACCGCTGGCGAGCACGAGGCCCCGCTCGACGCAGGTGCGGCCGGCGGCAATGAGCTGGGCGACCAAGGCGTCGCGATCCGAGGTACGCATGGTTCCATCCTGGCGCATGCGGCCCGGCCATGCCGCAGTTGCACAGCGGCCACACCACAGGGTTGGCGGCGCACAGGCGATTCACAAGATCTCGTGGAGCCGGTTAATGTTGCCCGCGCGGGATCAACCAGCACGGGAGCGGCACGATATGGCGACCTCACAACGCGGTGAGGGCTCTGTGCTCCTGCGGAGTCGGGCGCGCGCAGCGCTGCTGCGCGCGGGGCGGGAGTTGCTGGTCGAGTATGGCGACAACGCGACGGTTCGCCAGATCACTCGGCAGGCCGGCGTGGGGGTTGCCCAGTTCCTCCAACACTTTCCTGGGGGGCGAGAGGGCCTGTTCCAAGAGGCGGTCCTGGAGCTCCTCGATGCGTATGCTGCATGGCTGCGCACGGCGACCGCCGACCTGACCGATCCGGCCGAGATCTTTGCGCGGGCGTTTCGGCTGACCGGACGAGTCGCGGCCCATGATCGAGATCTGTTGCGCCCCTTGCTGACGCGCGGTCCTGAGGTGCTGTTCATCGAACGGGGTCTGCGCGAGATCGCCTTCACCGATCTCGAAGTCGGCATGGCTCAGGGCCGCTTCGCCGACCTTGATCCCGATGTGGTCCTCTTGTCGGTCGGCGGCATGTTGCTGGGCTTGCTCCACCTGCTCAAGGACCATCCCAACCGCGTCACGGACGAGACCATCGACGACCTCGCGGCCGCCGCCTTACGCCTGGTGGGCGTCGATGCCGCTGAAGCGCACGACATCGTGCGCCGGGAGCTGCCGCCGGCTCCCCGAGTCCACCAGCTGCTGATCTAGGGCGAGCCGGCGCGCTACTCGCCCGTCTCTCCGCTGTGCGCTGAGGCCTCGAAGAGCGCAGCGAGCCCGCCGTCGATCGCCCGATAGAGGTGACCATGGATGCCGGCACCGACACCCTGGCCGACGAGGGCGCCCGCAGCCGCCCCTGCGCGGGCGCCGGCCGGACTGAGGCCGGTGGCCAGCCCGCCGAGGGCCGCGCCGAGGCCAGCGCCCAGTCCTAGCCCGGCCGCCCGCCAGCCTCGGCGCGCCGGGGAGGCCGGGACGGGAAGCGCGATTTGGGTGCCCAATGCCGCCGGCATGGGCACCTCCGGATTGGCCTGCAGGGTCGTCAAGAGATCCGTGGTCGTGTGATACGCCCGGATCTGGCCGTCATCGGCGTCGGCAAGGGCGTTGCGCGTCGTGACGTGCCGGGCGTCCGCCGCCTGCGCAATGGTGCGCTCATGCAACCCCGCCGCGTCGAAGGTGACGGCCGTCAGCCCCGTGGCCAGGGCTGCGGCCGCGGCCAGCCCGCCGCCGAGGGAATGACCGGTGAAGACGAGGTCCTCGCCGACGCTGCGATGTCCCTGGACGGCCAGGTCGATCGCCTGGGTGTACTGGGCCGCGCTACGGCCCAGCGCCTGGTCAGCGTTCGACACCCAGTCCCGGCGATCGTTGGTGCCGCAGAAGGCGAGGACCATCGGCCCCGGGCCCCGGGCGAACACCTCGCCACGCAGTCCGGACTCGTGGTTGCGAAACGTGGCGGTCGAGTATCCCGCGGACGCCAACTCGTCGTCGTCGATCCGGTGCCAGCCGGTTGGGAGGTCGGGCTGGGTCGCCGGGTCCCACGGAGTCGTGCCATACGGCAGGTGCGCCCCGTAGGTGTACCAGGCCAAGGTCCACAACAGCCGGTCCCGCGGATCCGGGGTCGTGCCCCGCAAATCTGCACTCCAGGATGGCGGGGTGTGTGTCATCGAAGCAGCGCGTCCCTCAGCGCCCCGGCCCGAGACGCAAACTGGAGGTGTCCATCGATGGCGGGCTTACGCAACTGGCGGTCTTCCCACGACGTGGAGGGGGCGATCCAGGGATCGGTCAGACCTTGTCGGGGCATCCGGTCCAGGGCTCGCTGGATGTAGCCGGCCCCGAAGCTAAGCAGGGGCCGGGTCGGCATCCCGGCTGGAGCCAGCGGCCAGACGGCGTCGGCGTTCCTCGCGTCGAGCTCGCGTATCAGCGCAGTCGTGTAGGCGAGCAGCGGCCCCAGTTTGAGGGTCCAGGGTTGCGTCGTATACCCCAGGGCGACAACGAAATTCGGCACTCCCGTCAGCATGGCACCGCGGTAGGCGACCTGGTCGGCCAGGTCCACGGGGCGACCGTCGACGGCCAGGGCGATCCCACCGAGGAGCTGAACGTGCAGACCGGTCGCCGTGACGATCACGTCCGCATCGAGGTGGGTGCCGGACTCGAGCAGCAGCCCGGCCTCGGTGAACGTGCTGATGCGGTCGGTGACAATGTCGGCCCGGCCGTCGCTGATGACGCGAAACAGGTCGCCATCGGGGGCCATGCAGAGGCGCTGGTCCCACGGGCGATAGGGCGGGTTGAAATGCTCGTCGACCGGGTATCCCGGCGGCAGGCTCTTGATGGTCATGTGGCGGATCCAGCGGCGCGCGGCATTCGGACTGCGTCGGCAGGCCTCGATGAATATCCGCTGCGTGGTCAGGTTCTTGCGCCGCGCCCAGCGATGGCCGCGGTCGTCTCCAAGGACGCGGCGCAGAGTGTGGGCGAGCGCATCGCGGCGGGGGATGGAGATGACGTACGTGGGGGTGCGCTGGAGCATCGTCACGTGCCCGGCCAGGTCGGCCAGTGCGGGCACCAAGGTGACAGCGGTGGCCCCGCTGCCGATGACGACCACGTGTTGATCGGCGAGGTCGAGGTCGTGCGGCCAGTGTTGGGGGTGCACGATCGGCCCGGCGAACCTATCCCGGCCAGGGAATGCCGGGGTGTAGCCCTCGTCGTAGCGGTAGTACCCGGCGCCGCAGAAGAGCCAGCGCGCCGCGAGCACGATCCGGGTGGTCTGTCTCTGGTCGGCCGAGTCTGGCCGTTCGACCTCGACCAGCCATCGAGCCTGGTCAGAGTCCCAGTTGGCGCCGATCACTCTGTGCCGCAGGCGAATATGCGCAGCGAGGTGGTCGTCGTCGACGGTCTCGCCCAGGTACGTCAGGATCTGGGAGGCCTCCGCGATCGTGTCGGGGGACCGCCACGGCTTGAAGTCGTAGCCGAAGGTGTGCAGATCCGAGTCGGACCTGATCCCCGGGTACCGGAACAGGTCCCAGGTACCCCCGATCGCGTCACGCGCCTCGAGGATCACGAAGGTCGACGCAGGATGCTCGGTGACGAGCTGATGTCCGGCGGCGATCCCGGACATTCCTGCGCCGATGACGATGACGTCCAGGCGCTCTTCGACGGTGGGCCGGTCCGGCATGGTCAGTGGGCGCCGTACACCCGCTCGACGTGGAGCAGGAGGGGGACGCGTCGATCAGTGACCATCGCGGCCCGGTATTCCGCCCAGTCCGGGTGGTCGCCGGAGATCGCTCGATAGATCTCGACGAGCTCATCGACACTCGCGTCATCGGGCGCCGTGGCGACCGGCAGCAACTCGGCGCGGCATTCGGCGGCGGCGTATCCCCAGCCCGCCGTATTGGCCACGAGATACGTGGCTCGGGGATCGCGCCGCAGATTGGCCGTCTTGGCCCGCCCGTCGGTGATCGACACCCGAATGACGCCCCGGCTCAGGTCGTAGTCGTGGCTGACCATCGACAGCTGCGGTCTGCCATCGCCCCGGATGGTCGCCAAGGTCCCCAGGTGGTGTGCCGCGATGAGGCTGCGCAGGCTCTCGGTGTCGCTCATGGGCCCATTGTTGTCGCCGAATGCCGTCTGCTCATCCCTTCGCGACGAAGAATCGGGGGGCCTCGTTGCCGACACCGATGCGGGCTCATACGCTGCCGACCATGGTCACTGTCCTTGCACAAGAAGACCTCGCTGCCTATCACCGCGATGGCGTGCTCATCGTGCGCAACGTCCTCACGCCTGCCGAGGTCGAGCTGGCGCGGACGGCGATCGACGTCGTGCTTGACGGCGATGGGCTGCTGGTGCAGGTGGCCAGTGGCGTGGACGACCCGGGGCGATTCGTCGAGGACTTCCGGCGCTGGCAAGACATCCCGGAGCTGGCCACCCTGGCGCTGTCCTCGGCCGTGCCCGCCTATGCCGCCCAGCTGCTGGCGCCGTGGTCACAGGAGGGGCCGGTGCGCTTCTATCACGACCACGTTCTGGTCAAGGAGAGCGGAACCCGCCAGCGCACGCCGTGGCATCAGGATCAGCCGTACTACAACGTCGATGGGCACGGCACGAGCGCCTGGATCCCGGTCGACCCGGTGCCGGTCGCGGGGTGCCTGGAGTTGGTCGCCGGCAGCCACGAGGGGCCGTGGAAGATGCCGCGTACCTTCCTGGAGGGCAAGGCGAAGTGGTTCCCCGAGGGGACGCTGGACGAGCTGCCCGACATCGATGCAGAGCCCACGGCATTCGATATCCGATCCGCGACACTGGAGCCCGGCGACGCGATCTTCTTCGACTTCCTGACCATCCATGGCGCGCCCGGATTCCCGTTCCCCGGCCGCCGGCGAGTGCTCTCGCTGCGTTATCTCGCTGGCGATGCGACCCATGCTCCGCGGGACTGGGTGACGTCGCCGCCGTTCGACGATGTCCTGGGCGTGATCCCGCAGGGGGCACCCATGGACCACCCGCTGTTCCCCGTGGTGACCGGCTAGGCCGCGAGGCGACGCGAGAGCCGGGGGAGAACGCGGCGGGACGGCATTCGGCTGGCTGGGAATGCGCACGGAACCGTCAGAGGACCCGGCCATTTCGGGGGTCCCCTGCCATCCCGGTCCACAAACGGCGGGGAATGCCGTCCGCGCTGGGGACCCGGATACCTGAGCGGCCGCTGCCACGAGGACCCTCGCGCGAGGGCCGCAGACGGCCAGGGCGCCGTTGTCTCAGGGCCCCACCGGACCCGTGACGGGGATCGACCACAGGTCGAAGTACATCTCGAACCCAAACCCGCATGAATGGAACCCTGCGGATAGTGATGGCAAGGGTCATCTGACCTGCAGGAACGCCGCTGACGGTTGTTGGTGACCGTTGGCCTCACTGGAGTCGATTCGTGTCCCTGTGTTGTGCGAGGACCCGTTCCGGCTTCCCGCCTGCGGATCGCTCCTTCGTCCGGCACACAGGGGTAGCGAGAAGGCACGAGCCGGGGGAACTCGGTCAGGTGTCTTCTGCCGACGGTCCGGGGGCCGATCTCCCGGGTGAGCGGTTTCGCTCAGGCTGGCCGTTGGGAAACAACTGAGGAAATTCCATGATGAAGTTCATGGCCGGGCTCGCCCTTGGGGTGGCTGTCGTGATGGGTATCCAGCAGGTTGAGGGACTCCAGGTGGAGGTTGTCTTCAACCAGTCACAGCAGACGGTGACAGGGTGTGTCGCCTCGCGGGATGACGACGAGCCGGTGCCGGACCCAGAGGCAGCTAAACGGTGACACCGATGACCATCGGCAGCCCAGCGCCCGAGTCGATGTGG
>JAGOME010000076.1 GCA_017993715.1 Phycicoccus sp. | reverse complement strand
GTGCAGACCAACGTCCCGCTCATCCACCAGGTCGTCGTCGGCCAGCTCGCGACAGCTCGTCAGGGCACGCACTCGACGAAGACCCGGGCGGACGTGCGCGGTGGTGGCCGCAAGCCCTACAAGCAGAAGGGCACCGGCCGCGCCCGTCAGGGCTCGACCCGCGCACCGCAGTTCGCCGGTGGTGGCATCGTCCACGGCCCGCAGCCGCGTGACTACTCGCAGCGCACCCCCAAGAAGATGAAGGCCGCCGCCCTGCGCGGGGCCCTGTCGGACCGGGCGCGCCACGACCGCATCCACGTCGTCGAGTCGATCTCCAACGGAGACGTCCCCTCGGCCAAGGCTGCCGTCCAGCTGCTCGCCGGCCTGACGCTGCGCAAGAACGTGCTCGTCGTGCTCGACCGCAGCGACATCGTGTCGCTGAAGTCGGTGCGCAACATCGCCGACCTGCACGTGCTCGCCGTCGACCAGCTCAACACCTACGACGTGCTGTGCGCCGATGACGTCGTGTTCACCAAGGCGGCGTTCGACGCTCTCGTCGACCGCTTCCAGGGCACCACGGCGTCCGCGATCCAGGACACCACGCCGGCCGAGGCCGTCGAGGTCCAGGACGACAAGCCGGCCAAGACCAAGAAGGCCGACAAGGCCGAGGCGGTCCAGGACGACAAGCCGGCCAAGGCCAAGAAGGCCGACAAGGCCGACAAGCCCGCGAAGGCCAAGAAGGCCGACAAGGCTGATGTGGAGGACGACAAGTGAGCCAGGGCAAGAACCCCCGCGACATCCTGATCGCGCCGGTGGTGTCCGAGAAGTCCTACGGGCTGCTCGACCAGGGCAAGTACACCTTCATCGTCGACCCGCGGTCGAACAAGACCGAGATCAAGATCGCCGTCGAGCAGATCTTCAACGTGAAGGTCGACTCGGTCCACACCATGAACCGCGTGGGCAAGGCCCGTCGTACGCGGTTCGGCATCGGCAAGCGCAAGGACACCAAGCGCGCGATCGTCACCCTCCGCGAGGGCTCGATCGACATCTTCGGCAGCGCCGGCGCCTGAGGAAGCTGAGGACAAACCATGGGTATCCGTAAGTACAAGCCGACGACGCCGGGGCGTCGCGGGTCGAGCGTGGCCGACTTCGTCGAGGTCACCCGCTCCACCCCCGAGAAGTCCCTCGTCCGTCCGCTCACCAAGACCGGTGGCCGCAACAACAACGGCCGCATCACCACCCGTCACATCGGTGGTGGCCACAAGCGTGCCTACCGCGTCATCGACTTCCGTCGCCACGACAAGGACGGCATCCCGGCGAAGGTCGCTCACATCGAGTACGACCCGAACCGCACCGCGCGGATCGCGCTCCTGCACTTCGCCGATGGCGAGAAGCGCTACATCCTGGCCCCCAAGGGCCTCGAGCAGGGCATGCAGATCGAGCACGGGCCGAGCGCCGACATCAAGCCCGGCAACAACCTGCCGCTGCGCAACATCCCGACCGGTACGGTCATCCACGCCGTCGAGCTGAAGCCCGGTGGCGGCGCGAAGATCGCCCGTTCGGCCGGTGTGCGCGTGCAGCTCGTCGCCAAGGACGGCCCCTACGCGCAGCTGCGCATGCCGTCCGGGGAGATCCGCAACGTCGACGTGCGCTGCCGCGCCACCGTCGGCGAGGTCGGCAACGCCGAGCAGTCGAACATCAACTGGGGCAAGGCCGGCCGCATGCGCTGGAAGGGCAAGCGCCCGACCGTCCGCGGTGTCGTGATGAACCCCGTCGACCACCCGCACGGTGGTGGCGAGGGCCGCACGTCCGGTGGTCGTCACCCCGTGTCCCCCTGGGGCAAGCCCGAGGGTCGCACCCGCCGCCCCGGCAAGCCCAGCGACAAGCTCATCGTTCGTCGCCGCCGTACTGGCAAGAAGCGCTGATAGGAGCCTGGAATGCCTCGTAGCCTGAAAAAGGGCCCCTTCATCGATGACCACCTTCAGAAGAAGGTGGATGTCCAGAACGAAGCGGGCACCAAGAACGTCATCAAGACCTGGTCGCGCCGGTCGGTCATCTCGCCCGACATGCTCGGCCACACCCTCGCCGTCCACGACGGCCGCAAGCACGTCCCGGTGTTCGTCACCGAGTCGATGGTCGGCCACAAGCTCGGCGAGTTCGCACCGACGCGCACCTTCAAGGGTCACGTCAAGGACGACAAGAAGGGGCGTCGTCGCTGATGGCCACCGAAACCACTGTCACCGAGGCTCGCGCTGTCGCGCGCCACGTCCGGGTGACCCCGCAGAAGGCCCGTCGGGTCATCGACCTCATCCGCGGCAAGCAGGCCACGGATGCCGTGTCGGTCCTGAAGTTCGCGCCCCAAGGTGCGGCCGAGCCGATCCTGAAGGTCCTCGAGTCCGCGATCGCCAACGCCCGGTTCAAGGCTGACGCCGCCGCCGTGCGCTTCGACGAGCGTGACCTCATCATCGCCTCCGCGTTCATCGACGAGGGGCCCACCATGAAGCGTTTCCGTCCGCGGGCCCAGGGCCGCGCCGGTCGCATCAACAAGCGCACGAGCCACATCACCGTGGTCGTCGCTCCCAAGCCCGCCAAGGCCACGAACGGAGGCAATCGCTGATGGGACAGAAGGTCAACCCGCACGGCTTCCGTCTGGGCATCACCACCGAGCACCGCAGCCGCTGGTTCGCCGACTCCACCAAGGAGGGTCAGCGCTACCGCGACTACGTCAAGGAGGACGTGGCGATCCGCAAGCTCATGTCTGAGGGCATGGACCGCGCCGGCATCGCCCGCGTCGACATCGAGCGCACCCGTGACCGGGTTCGCGTCGACATCCACACCGCCCGTCCGGGCATCGTCATCGGTCGCCGTGGCGCCGAGGCCGACCGCATCCGCGGCGAGCTCGAGAAGCTCACCGGCAAGCAGGTGCAGCTCAACATCCTCGAGGTCAAGAACCCCGAGGTCGAGGCCCAGCTCGTCGCGCAGGGCATCGCCGAGCAGCTCAGCGCTCGCGTGTCGTTCCGTCGCGCCATGCGCAAGGGCATGCAGTCCGCCACCCGCGCCGGTGCCAAGGGCATCCGTGTCCAGGTGTCCGGTCGTCTCGGCGGCGCCGAGATGAGCCGCACCGAGTTCTACCGCGAAGGCCGTGTGCCGCTGCACACCCTGCGCGCGCAGATCGACTACGGCTTCTACGAGGCCAAGACCACCTTCGGCCGCATCGGCGTCAAGGTGTGGATCTACAAGGGCGACATGACGGCTCGTGAGCTCGCCGCCCAGCAGGCCACCGCACCCCGCCAGAACCGCGGCCCCCGTCGTGACGGCGCAGACCGTCCGGCCCGTGCCCGCCGCAGCGACGCCCCCGCCCCCGTGGCCGAGGCTCCCGCTGAGCAGGCTCCGGTCGCCGCGAGCACCGAGGAGTCCTGACCATGTTGATTCCCCGTCGAGTCAAGCACCGCAAGCAGCACCACCCGGGTCGCTCGGGCGCTGCCAAGGGTGGTACGACCATCGCATTCGGTGACTACGGCATCCAGGCTCTCGAGCCCGCCTACGTCACCAACCGTCAGATCGAGTCCGCGCGTATCGCGATGACCCGCTACATGAAGCGTGGCGGAAAGGTCTGGATCAACATCTACCCGGACCGTCCGCTCACGAAGAAGCCTGCCGAGACCCGCATGGGTTCCGGAAAGGGTTCGCCGGAGTGGTGGATCGCCAACGTCAAGCCGGGCCGTGTCATGTTCGAGGTCTCCGGTGTTTCCGAGGAGATCGCCCGCGAGGCCATGCGTCTCGCGATGCACAAGTTGCCGATGAAGTGTCGCTTCGTCCGGCGTGAGGGTGGTGACTTCTGATGGCAGTCGGTTCCCAGGACCTGACCTCCAAGGAGCTGCGGGGTCTCGAGGACGAGCGACTCGTCGACGAGCTGCGCAAGGCCAAGGAGGAGCTGTTCAACCTCCGCTTCCAGTCGGCCACGGGCCAGCTGGACAACCACGGTCGGCTGCGCGCCGTCCGCAAGGACATCGCCCGGATCTACACCGAGATGCGTGAGCGCGAGCTCGGCATCGGCGTGAAGGGTGACGCCAAGTGAGCGAGACGACGAAGGATGAGAACGTGACCGACACCCAGGGTGCGGACCGCAACGACCGCAAGACCCGCCAGGGCTACGTCGTGAGCGACAAGATGGACAAGACCGTCGTGGTCGAGGTCGAGGACCGCGTCAAGCACGCGCTCTACGGCAAGGTCATGCGGCGCTCGAGCAAGGTCAAGGCGCACGACGAGGCCAACGCCGCCGGCGTCGGTGACCGCGTCCTCATCATGGAGACCCGCCCGCTCAGCGCGACCAAGCGCTGGCGCGTGGTGGAGATTTTGGAGAAGGCCAAGTGATTCAGCAGGAGTCGCGACTGCGCGTCGCCGACAACACCGGTGCCAAGGAGATCCTGTGCATCCGTGTTCTCGGTGGCTCCGGTCGCCGGTATGCGGGAATCGGCGACACGATCGTCGCCACCGTCAAGGACGCGATCCCGGGCGGCAACGTCAAGAAGGGCGACGTCGTCAAGGCGGTCATCGTCCGCACGAAGAAGGAGCGTCGTCGTGCTGACGGCTCCTACATCAAGTTCGATGAGAACGCGGCAGTGATCCTCAAGAACGACGGTGACCCCCGGGGCACCCGCATCTTCGGCCCCGTGGGCCGTGAGCTGCGCGAGAAGAAGTTCATGAAGATCATCAGCCTCGCTCCGGAGGTGCTCTGAGCCATGGCGTCGATGAAGATCAAGAAGGGTGACACCGTCCAGGTGCTCACCGGCAAGGACAAGGGCGCCACGGGCAAGGTCATCGCGGTCAACCGTGAGACCAGCCGCGTGACGGTCGAGGGTGTCAACCGGGTCACCCGGCACACCAAGGCCGGCCAGTCCTCCCGGGGCAGCCGCACCGGTGGGCTCGTCGTCCAGGAAGCGCCCATCCACGTGAGCAACGTGGCGGTCGTGGACCCGTCCGACAAGAAGCCGACCCGGATCAAGACCCGCGTCGAGACCGTCGAGCGTGACGGCCGCCAGAAGGCGAGCCGTGTGCGCGTCGGCGTGCGCTCGGGCAAGGACCTGTGAGAGACATGGCAGACACTGCAACCAAGCCGCGCCTGAAGACGCGCTACCAGGACGAGATCAAGCCCGCCCTGCGTGAGCAGTTCGACTACTCGAACGTCATGCAGATCCCGGGTGTCGTCAAGGTCGTCGTCAACATGGGTGTCGGCGACGCCGCCAAGGACAGCAAGCTCATCGAGGGCGCGGTTCGCGACCTCACGGCCATCACCGGTCAGAAGCCGGTCGTGACCAAGGCTCGCAAGTCCATCGCCCAGTTCAAGCTGCGTGAGGGCATGCCGATCGGCACGCACACCACGCTGCGTGGCGACCGCATGTGGGAGTTCCTCGACCGCCTCGTGAGCACGGCCCTGCCGCGCATCCGCGACTTCCGTGGCCTGTCGCCCAAGCAGTTCGACGGCCGTGGCAACTACACCTTCGGTCTGACCGAGCAGTCGATGTTCCACGAGATCGACCAGGACAAGATCGACCGCGTCCGCGGCATGGACATCACGGTCGTCACCACGGCGACGAACGACGACGAGGGACGCGCGCTGCTCAAGGCGCTCGGCTTCCCGTTCAAGGAGAACTGAGCAATGGCCAAGACTGCCCTCGTCAACAAGGCGAACAAGAAGCCGAAGTTCGCGGTTCGCGGCTACACCCGCTGCCAGCGCTGCGGCCGTCCGCACTCGGTCTACCGCAAGTTCGGCCTGTGCCGGATCTGCCTGCGGGAGATGGCCCACCGCGGCGAGCTCCCCGGCGTCACCAAGTCTTCCTGGTGAACCCACGGGATGCCGGCCGGTCACCGACCCGGCATCCCACCCGCCGCACCACGCGGCATCCATGAACCACACCATCTACATCGCAGGTCCGCCCGGCCACCCGGCCGGGAGGAAACCGTGATGAGGGAGGGCGGAAGCCCCAATGACCATGACCGACCCGATCGCGGACATGTTGACCCGCGTCCGTAACGCCAACTCGGCGCACAAGGACGCAGTCTCCATGCCGTTCTCGAAGCTCAAGAGCCACATCGCGGAGATCCTCGAGGCCGAGGGTTACATCGCCGGTTGGACCGTCGAGGACGCCGAGGTGGGCCAGACGCTCACCATCAACCTCAAGTACGGCCCCAACCGCGAGCGTTCCATCGCCGGTGTGCGCCGCGTCTCCAAGCCGGGCCTGCGCGTGTACGCCAAGTCCACCAACCTGCCGAAGGTTCTCGGTGGCCTGGGTGTCGCGATCATCTCGACGTCGTCCGGCCTGCTGACTGACCGTCAGGCCGCCAACAAGGGTGTGGGTGGGGAAGTCCTCGCCTACATCTGGTAAGGGGTTACTGACATGTCACGCATCGGACGTCTCCCCGTCACCGTCCCCTCGGGTGTCGACATCGCCATCGATGGCCAGACCGTCAAGGTCAAGGGCCCCAAGGGCGAGCTCAGCCACGTCGTTGCCGAGCCGATCACCGTCGAGACCAATGACGGTGTTCTCGAGGTCAAGCGCCCCGACGACGCGCGCACGTCGCGCTCGCTGCACGGCCTGACCCGCTCGCTCATCAACAACATGGTGCTCGGCGTCACCGACGGCTACGAGAAGAAGTTGGAGATCCACGGCACCGGTTACCGCGTGCTGGCCAAGGGCTCCAACCTCGAGTTCGCCCTCGGCTACTCGCACTCGATCACCGTCGAGCCGCCCGCCGGCATCACCTTCGTGGTCGAGAACCAGACCCGGTTCTCGGTCCAGGGCATCGACAAGCAGCTCGTCGGCGAGGTCGCCGCGAACATCCGCAAGCTCCGCAAGCCCGACCCGTACAAGGGCAAGGGCGTCCGCTACGCGGGCGAGCAGATCCGCCGCAAGGTCGGAAAGGCTGGTAAGTAAGCCATGGCACTGATCGTCAAGCGCGCCAAGGGCAAGAGCGCCTCACGCGCCCGTCGCCACTTCCGCGTCCGCAAGGTCGTCACCGGCACCACCGGGCGTCCCCGCCTCGTCGTGTCCCGCTCGTCGCGCCACGTCTTCGTCCAGGTCGTCGACGACACCGTCGGCAAGACCTTGGCGTCGGCCTCCACCATGGAGGCGGACCTGCGGTCCTTCGATGGTGACAAGACCGCCAAGGCCAAGAAGGTCGGCGAGCTCGTCGCCGAGCGCGCCAAGGCTGCCGGCGTCGAGGCCGTCGTCTTCGACCGTGGCGGCAACAAGTACCACGGTCGCGTCGCCGCCATCGCTGATGGCGCTCGCGAAGGCGGTCTGTCCCTGTGATCGCCACCCAGAACACCCCCGTTGTTGAGATGAGGAACATCTGATGCCAGGACCCCAGCGTCGAGGCACCGGCGGACCCGCAACCGCCGAGCGCGGCGGCCGCGAAGGTCGCGGTGGCCGTGAGGGCGGTCGCGGCGGTCGTGACGCCCGCGAGCCCGAGAAGAGCCAGTACATCGAGCGCGTCGTGACGATCAACCGCGTCGCCAAGGTCGTCAAGGGTGGCCGTCGCTTCAGCTTCACCGCGCTCGTCGTCGTCGGTGACGGTGACGGCACCGTCGGTGTCGGCTACGGCAAGGCCAAGGAAGTTCCCGCCGCGATCGCCAAGGGTGTCGAGGAGGCCAAGAAGGAGTTCTTCAAGGTCCCGCGCATCCAGGGCACCATCCCGCACCCCGTCCAGGGTGAGGCGGCTGCCGGTGTCGTCATGCTCCGTCCCGCCAGCCCCGGTACCGGTGTCATCGCCGGTGGTCCGGTGCGTGCGGTCCTCGAGTGCGCCGGCATCCACGACGTGCTGTCCAAGAGCCTCGGCTCGGACAACGCGATCAACATCGTCCACGCGGCGGTCGCGGCCCTGAAGGGTCTCGAGCGTCCGGAGCAGGTCGCGGCACGCCGTGGCCTCCCGGTGGACCGAGTCGCCCCCGCGGCGATGCTGCGTGCTCAGGCCGCCGGCATCGCCGAGGCAAAGGCTGGTGCGTGATGGCCCGTCTCAAGGTGACCCAGACCCGTTCCGAGATCGGTGGCAAGCAGAACCAGCGTGACACGCTGCGCAGCCTCGGTCTGAAGCGCATCGGCGACGTCGTCGTCAAGGAGGACCGTCCCGAGATCCGCGGGATGGTCAAGACAGTGACCCACCTGGTCGCTGTCGAGGAGGTTGAGTGAACATGGCAGACACCACCAAGGCCGCACAGGCCGCCGAGGGTGCCGCAGCGCTGAAGGTGCACCACCTTCGTCCCGCGCCGGGCGCCAAGTCCGCCAAGATCCGCGTCGGTCGCGGTGAAGGTGGCCGTCGTGGCAAGACCGCCGGTCGCGGTACCAAGGGCACCAAGGCCCGGTACCAGGTGCCGGAGGGCTTCCAGGGTGGCACCACGCCGCTGCACATGCGGTTCCCGAAGCTTCGCGGCTTCAAGAACCCGTTCCGCACCGAGTACCAGGTCGTGAACCTCGACAAGCTCAGCTCGCTGTTCCCCGAGGGTGGCGACGTGAGCATCGAGGACCTCGTGTCCAAGGGTGCTGTCCGCAGCGGACAGCTCGTGAAGGTTCTCGGCAGCGGTGAGATCACGGCGGCCGTGAACGTCACGGCCAACGCGTTCTCCGCGAGCGCCAAGCAGAAGATCGAGGCGGCGGGCGGCTCGGCGACGACCGCCTGACCCACTGCATTGACCGGATGCCGTAGGGCCGGGTCCCGGGACACCTCGGGAACCTGCTCTACGGCATCCGGCGTTTAGCCCCCGATACGCGCCCAGCCCTGTGCGGCGGGTATCTTGTGACGGATTGTTGACGACGCGGCCACCACACCAGGCTGCACCTCTGGAGGACCTGTGCTCACCGCTTTCGGCCGCGCGTTCAAGACGCCGGACCTGCGCAGGAAGATTCTGTTCACCCTGTCGATCATCGCGCTGTACCGCCTCGGTGCGCACGTTCCGACCCCGGGTGTCAGCTATCCGCTCGTGCAGCAGTGCATCAGCGGTGCGGACAACAGCAACGGGCTGCTCGGCCTGGTCAACCTGTTCAGCGGCGGCGCGCTGCTGCAGTTGTCGATCTTCGCGCTCGGGATCATGCCGTACATCACGGCCAGCATCATCGTGCAGCTCTTGACGGTGGTGATCCCGCGGTTCGAGGCCCTGAAGAAGGAGGGCCAGGCGGGCCAGACGAAGATGACGCAGTACACGCGGTACCTGACCATCGCGTTGGCCGTGCTCCAGTCCTCGACGCTCATCACCTTCGCGCAGAACCCGGCATCGCTGTTCAACAACCCGGCGTGCACGAACATCCTCAGCAACGACTCGGTCGTGACCATCCTCATCATGGTGCTGACCATGACGGCCGGTACCGGCGTCGTCATGTGGATGGGTGAGCTGATCACCGACAAGGGCATCGGCAACGGCATGTCCCTGCTGATCTTCACGTCCATCGCCGCCGGCTTCCCGGCCTCGCTGTGGGCCATCCAGCAGCGCTCCGGCTGGGACGTCTTCATCGGCATCATCCTCATGGGCTTCGTCGTCATCTCACTCGTCGTGTTCGTCGAGCAGAGTCAGCGCCGCATCCCCGTGCAGTACGCCAAGCGGATGGTGGGGCGGCGCGTCTACGGCGGTACCTCGACCTACATCCCGCTCAAGGTGAACATGGCCGGTGTCATCCCCGTCATCTTCGCCAGCTCGCTGATGTCCCTGCCCATGCTGCTCGCGCAGTTCAACCAGCGCGCCGACGGCAACAACCCCGGCTGGGTCGACTGGATCAACGCCAACCTGGTGACCGGTGACAAGCCCATGTACATGGCGCTCTACATCGGCCTCATCCTCTTCTTCACGTTCTTCTACGTGTCGATCACGTTCAACCCGACCGAAGTCGCCGACAACATGAAGAAGTACGGCGGCTTCATCCCAGGTATTCGCGCCGGGCGACCCACGGCCGAGTACCTCAGTTACGTCCTTACCCGGATCACGGTGCCGGGCGCGATCTACCTCGCGCTCATCTCGCTCATCCCGCTGATCGCGCTCGTCCTCGTCGATGCCAACCAGAACTTCCCCTTCGGTGGTACCTCCATCCTCATCATCGTGGGTGTCGGTCTGGAGACGGTGAAGCAGATCGAGGCCCAGCTCCAGCAGCGCCACTATGAAGGGTTCCTCCGCTGATGCGTCTTCTCATCCTCGGCCCTCCCGGTGCCGGCAAGGGCACCCAGGCGGCCCGGATCGCCGAGCACTTCGGCATTCCGGCGATCTCCACCGGTGACATCTTCCGGGCCAACATCAAGAACGAGACCGAGCTCGGGCTCCAGGTCAAGTCGATCCTGGCGTCGGGGGGCTTCGTCAGTGACGAGGTGACCAACGCGATCGTCGCCGACCGCCTGGCGCAGGACGACTGCCAGGCAGGCTTCCTTCTCGACGGTTACCCGCGCACGCTGCCGCAGGTGGCCGCGCTCGATGAGCTGCTGGCGTCCAAGGGCCAGACGCTCGAGCACGTGCTCGAGCTGACCGTCGACGAGGATGCCGTGGTGCAGCGGCTTCTCAAGCGCGCCGCGGTCGAGGGCCGGGCCGACGACACCGAGGACGTCATCCGCGAGCGGATGGCGATCTACCACCGCGAGACCAAGCCGCTGTCGGACACCTTCCGTGAGCGCGGCGTCCTCGTCGAGGTCGACGGCAT